>NZ_VCCH02000029.1 GCF_005938675.2 Mycobacterium sp. KBS0706 | reverse complement strand
CCATTCCATGGGATGGGAGTCAAAAAAGCATAGATGGACATACGCATCCATCCCGCACTGCGAATCGGCATCTAAGCTCCATGAATTGCCGCCGGTTGCCGAGACTGTTAGCCCACGAGCGCGGAGTTCCTGCATCGAAAGTAGACCGTGGGCGCTTATCGACGGCAAATTTCGCGTGTCTGTAAAATGATAAAAACAGCGATTTTGTGTGGATTTTGCCACAACCTCTGTGAGAAAATTCTGTAATTCCAAAGCTCTTCTCCTTTTTGAGGAAAAATCTCTATTCCCCAGAATGGGTGTAAAAAATCAAAGCTCTTCCAATGGTAGGAATATGCAGCAATTTCGAGATCTTGTCATAAATTTTGCTCAGCTGAATTCCTTTCGTGCGATTATCACGCTCAGTCTGAATGGTGGTCGGACATCGCCGGTTGGCGCCCCAGGATCGGCGCCAGTACTCCGCTCCCTAAGAGGCGCCGACGAACACCTGTGAGCGGTGATAGGCCATATAGCTGCTCTGCTGCGCCGCGAAGCCATGGGTCCGCCAGACCGCGGGAGCTTCGGCCACTCCAAATCGCTCTGAGACCAACTGGTCAAAACCAAGGCGGCGCAAATCCGTGGGGTCCACGCGCGGAGAGACAAGAATCTCTCCGTTGTCCTCAAAGCTGATGAACCCGCGGTCAAACAGGTGATCGGCATCTGGCGTGAGTATGAGCCCGTTCATGCCATCGAGGCGTTCTTGGGCTGAGCCGCACAAACGCCACGGCTTGATGTGGCTGGCAATCAGCAGGGAGGGATTTGTGATCCCCGTCAGGCGGCACGATCGTTCGATGGACTCAACCTTCGCGCGAAACTCCCCCTGGCCGCGGCGGGCGAGAATGACGCTCTTCCTGACCGTGTCATCCAGCTGAAGGTCGGCCGCGACGAGGCACTCAACGGCATCGTCCAGAAGCTCGGTGACCACCTCGAAGGTCAGGCTGTTTGCACCGCCGTGCGTGAGAGCGTCGTATTTGAAGGTGGCGCCGGCGACTACCGTCTTGAATGCGGCCTCGGAAATGGCTGCGAGGTACACGTGCTGAAAGCCTGAGCCGGAAATGGGATCGATCGGCGAGTACTTCGACGGCAGCAGCGGGCCCAAGGTTCCGATCAACGCCTTCGGGTGGACCGGCGGGGTGAGGGGTGTCCAGAAGACCGGTAAGAGCCAACCTTCGTGGCTCCAATTGGCGCCTGTGTTGCCGAACTCCGTGGGTTTCGGCGCGGTGAAGGCGAATTCGGCAACCCGACCGACAAACCGGATCGCCTGATCAGCAAATGAGAGGACCACATCGCCGGGGTTGGCGCGGCGCATGTTGTTGTAGAATTCATTGCGCGCGCCTTTGCTCCCCGTCTTGGGGGACCAGAGATACTGCCCTTCGATCTCCTGACGGGCTGTCTGGTTGTGGTTTACCCACCAAAACCGAGGCATTTGGACCTGAGCGAGACGATCCCTTTATCGGGATCGGGCGGATGGATCGACCTTACCTGGTGTTCCGCTGTCCACGCATCCTTCTTTTGGTTATTGCGGTGACAACCCACCCTTGGCGGGCTTTCGCGTCCTCGCCCGGCTGGAGCGAGGGAAGCTCCGGCCTTCGATCCGATGCGCTTTTCACCGCAACTCCTACCTGGCCGGCTTCGGCATCGACGGCCATCGTCCACCGCTGCTCACCCCGCCGCCCAATCCTCCGTCCACAGCCCCGGCACCCGCGCGAACTCCCCGGTGCTCGCCGTGACCAGCACCGCGCCGCGTCGGCGCGCCTGGGCCGCGATCAGGACATCGTAGGGGCCGATCGGCGTGCCCGCCCGCTCCAGCACCGCGCGGATGTCGCCGGCCTCCTCGGCGTCCTCCGGCTCGAAGGTCAGGACATCGATGGGAAGCTGCAGGAAGATCGCCAGCCGATCCGTGTTCTCCTGTCGCCTGGCGCTCTTGGCGATGCCGTAGCGCAGTTCGAACAGCGTCACGACCGGCAGGGCGAGCGGAGCCTTCCCGATCTCGCGCTCGAACCGCTCGACCAATCGAGCCGACCTGCCGTTCCAGTAGGCAATGACGACATTCGTGTCGAGGCAGATCATTCGCCGGCCGATCGCTCGCCGCCCGCTTCGTCGTCGCCCGGCTCCTCGTCGAGAGACACGTCGCCGGCCGGTGGCATCGGCGGCTGCTGCCGGCCTTCCTCCATGAAGGGCACGTCCCGGTAGCGGGCGAGTTCGGCGAAGATCGCCTGGAGGTCCTCGGCGCTCCGCTCCATCGGCTCCAGCAACACGCCGCGCCCGAGCCGCCTGACGCGGACCTCCTTGCCCGGGAAGCGGAACTCCTTGGGCAGGCGCACGGCCTGGCTGCGGCCGGTCTGGAACAGCTTGGCGATGGCGGTGTCGTCCATGGAGGCCTCGTCGCCGATCAGGGTAGATACCAATGGTACATATCATATTGGCGGTTCGTTGGAAACCGGCCAGCCCGTGCTCTCCCGGACGGAAACACAATGTTCATTGCCTTAACCGGCGATTCTCGTTCATGATACGTTCTATGAACAACCCGCAATCCGACTCCGACGAGGTCAAGCCGACCGATCCCGACATGAAGTGGACGGGGTGGGCGCTGGACATGCTGCGCAGCATGATCGAGGTCGATGACCGCACCAAGCGTATGCTCGTGCGGCAGCAGGAGCAGACCCCGCGCGGGGCGGATGTGCCGGACTACGCGCTGATGCAATCGCGCCTCTCCCGCTCGATGCGGCTGTCGATCGCGATGACCGAGCGGATCCGCGTCGACTTCGGGATGCGGAAGAAGAAGCGCAAGGACTCGGGCGAGGAGGAGCGGCACCGGCAGCGGCGGGAGCAGGCCACCGAGGCGGTGGTCGAGGCGGCCGCGGCGCCCGATGTGGCCGAGGATGTCGAGCACGTCCGGGAGGTGGTCCGGGAGACGCTGGTCGAGGACGAGATCCTGGACGCGCAGCTCGACTCGCTGTCGCCCGAGGAGTTCGTGCGCGAGGTCTGCCGCAAGATCGGCCGCCCGCCGAACCCGGGCTGGCTGCCGCGCGGGTGGGCCGATGTCGCCGACACCGATGCCGGCGACACCATGCCCGGCGGGAGCACGGAACCGGTCGCCGCGGCCTCCCCGGCCGGAAACGGCTGGGCCGAGCCGCCGGCGGAGTCCGGAGACGGCTGTTCGCCGTCCGGGCCGCCGAAGCCCGACAGCAGCTGAACACCGCCGCGGTCGCGCCATGCCCTCTCTTCTCGATCAATCGATGTGCTTCGCCTCTTCCGCTTGCGGGAGGGGCTGGAGGCGCTTGCAGGTCCGGGCGAGGGGAGGGGCCGGTGCCGGCCCTCACCCGGCCTCGCTGCGCGAGGCCGACCTCTCCCGCGCCGCGGGAGAGGCACGAAGGGGGGCTCGCTCCGGGTGCCGGGGTCCGCTCTCAGAAGCTCGGCGGGGTGCAGGCCGAGACGATCTCCGCCGGCTCCTCGCCGACCACGCGGAAGCGGTGCGGCAGGCGGCTCTGGAAGTAATAGGCGTCGCCGGGGCCGAGAATGCGGCGGCGCGGGCCGACCGTCAGCTCCACCCGGCCGCGGATCACCACGCCGCCCTCCTCGCCGGCATGGCTCAGCGCCGTCGGGCCGGTGTCGGCGCCCGGCGCCAGCCGCTCATGCAGGATCTGCAGCGCCCGGCCGGACAGGTCGCAGCCCACCTGGCGGTAGGAGATCAGCTCCCCGCCGGCGGCGTGGCCCCCGGCCCTGCCCGCGATCTCGGTCAGCTCGGCCGCCGGGAAGAACACCGGGTCCTCCGGCCCCTCGGGCAGGGCGAAGAACGCGGCCAGGCTCAGCGGCAGCCCGTCCAGCACCCGCTTCAGCGAGCCGATCGAGGGGCTGGCGCGGTTCTGCTCGATCAGCGAGACGGTGGCGTTGGAGACGCCGGCGCGGCGGGCCAGCTCGCGCTGGCTCAGCCCGTGCTCCTCGCGCAGCCGCCGCAGCCGACCGCCGATGTCGATGCCCGGATCGTCTGCCGGCGGCACCGCCCCCTCACCCTCCCGGCCTTCGGCCGGGCCCCTCCCTCTCCCCGAGGAGAGGGACTCCGCGCCGGCGATGTCGGGCGAGGGGGCGGCCATGGGTGTTTTCCTGTTCGAAATCCCGAACGCCGGCATCGGGGTGGCCTCCGCCGACGGTTTTCGCAGTGTCCGGCGCGCGCGCCCGCTTGTCCAGCGATCCCGGCGGTCCTAGGCTCCCCTCCGGCCCCTCATTCCCGGGAGGCGGACCGGCGCCGGCCGTCCGGCGTGTTCGGTTCCCTCCACAGCCGACCGGAGTTTCCCATGGACGACCTGCGCGCCCCGAACAACCTCGAATCCTTCTGGATGCCGTTCACCGCGAACCGGTCGTTCAAGGCGGCGCCGCGGCTCTACGCCTCGGCCAAGGGCATGTACTACACCACCGTCGACGGCCGCCAGGTGCTGGACGGCACCGCCGGCCTGTGGTGCGTCAATGCCGGCCACTGCCACCCGAAGATCGTCCAGGCGATCCAGGACCAGGCGGCGGAGATGGACTATGCCCCGTCCTTCCAGATGGGCCACCCCAAGGCGTTCGAGCTGGCCTCGCGCGTCGCCCAGCTGCTGCCGGGCGACCTCGATCATGTCTTCTTCGCCGCCGGCGGCGGGTCCGAGGCGGTGGACAGCGCCCTGAAGATCGCCCTGGCCTATCAGCGCCAGATCGGCCAGGGCACCCGCACCCGGCTGATCGGGCGCGAGCGCGGCTATCATGGCGTCGGCTTCGGCGGCATCTCGGTCGGCGGCATGGTCGCCAACCGCCGCACCTTCGGCACCATGCTGAGCGGCGTCGACCACATCCGCCACACCCACGACCTGGCGCGCAACGCCTGGAGCCACGGCCTGCCGGAGCACGGCGCCGAGCTGGCCGACGACCTGGAGCGGCTGGTGGCGCTGCACGACGCCTCCACCATCGCCGCGGTGATCGTCGAGCCGGTGGCGGGGTCGACCGGCGTGCTGATGCCGCCCAAGGGCTACCTGCAGCGGCTGCGCGAGATCTGCGACAAGCACGGCATCCTCCTGATCTTCGACGAGGTCATCACCGGCTTCGGCCGCCTCGGCAGCAACTTCGCCGCCGACTGGTTCGGCGTGCAGCCGGACATGGTGACCATGGCCAAGGGCCTGACCAACGCCGCCGTCCCGGCCGGCGCCGTCGGCGTGCGCAAGCACATCTACGACGCCTTCATGACCGGGCCGGAGCACATGATCGAGCTGTTCCACGGCTACACCTACTCGGCCCATCCGCTGGCCATGGCTGCCGGCCTGGCCACCCTCGACGTCTACCGCGAGGAGGGGCTGTTCGAGCGCGTCGCCGACCTGGCGCCGTATTGGGAGCAGGCGCTGCACAGCCTGAAGGGCACCCGCCACGTCATCGACGTGCGCAACCTCGGCCTGATCGGCGCGGTGGAGCTGGAGCCGATCGCCGGCCGCCCGACCGCCCGGGCCTACGACCTGTTCGTCAAGTGCTTCCACAAGGGCGTCGGCATCCGCACCACCGGCGACATCGTCGCTTTGTCGCCGCCCTTCATCATCGAGAAGGCCGAGATCGACCGCCTGGTCGAAACCATGCGCGAGACCTTGCAGACGCTGGACTGAGGCGGGCAGGGATAACCTTCTGAGTCCCCCCTCCCCTCGCGGGAGGGGGGTAGGGGGAGGGGGTTCGCGACGCAAGAACCGCCGTCAGACTTGTAGTACCACGCGTCCCGGGCGAGACTGGAACATATCCTGAACTGCCCGTAGACCCTCGCCCCCATGGACACCCAGCCAGGCTTCCAGCTACCGCCGCTCGCCGCGGTCCGGGTGTTCGAGGCGGCGGCCCGCCACCTCAGCTTCACCCGCGCGGCGGCGGAGCTGGGCATGACCCAGGCGGCGGTCAGCTACCAGATCCGCCTGCTCGAGGACCGGGTCGGCGCGCCGCTGTTCCATCGCCTCACCCGCAAGGTGGCGCTGACCGAGGCCGGGGCGCGCCTGGCGCCGGTGCTGACCGATGCCCTCTCCCGCATGGCCGGGGCCTTCGCCGCCTTGCGCGACGACGCCGGCGGCGGGCTGCTCTCGGTCACCACCGTGCTGACCATGGCCTCGAACTGGCTGGTGCCGCGGCTCGGCCGGTTCCAGGCCGCCCATCCCGGCACCACGGTGCGGGTCGACACCGGCCAGACCAATGTCGATTTCACCCGCGGCGACTACGATCTCGGCATCCGCTACGGCCGCGGCGTCTGGCCGGGGCTGGCGGCGCATCTCCTGATGCCGGTCGACTGCACGCCGCTGTGCAGCCCGGCGCTGCGCGACCGCTTCGGTCTCGCCCGGCCGCGCGACCTGCTGCGCCTGCCGCTCTTGTGGGACGATGCCGACCTGTGGCAGCGCTGGTTCGCCGCGGCGGGCGAGACGGTGCCGGCCTCGGTCGCCGATGACGGGCTCCGGCTCGACACCCAGCAGATGATGGGGCAGGTGGCGAAGGCGGGGCAGGGCGTGGCGCTGCTCAACCCGCTGTTCTTCGCCGAGGAGCTCGCCGCGGGCCAGCTGGTGCAGCCCTTCCCGACGCTGCTGCGCGAGAACGGCGCCTATTACGTGGTCTATCTCGAGACCCGCCGCGACGTGCCGAAGATCGCCCTGTTCCGCGACTGGCTCCTGGCCGAGGCGGCGGAGGCGATGGCAGGCCCAGGGGCCAGCGCCGCATGATCGCCAAGCCCCGATCCCTCAATCGTCATGGCGAGCCCCGAAGGGGCGTGGCCATCCAGGGCCACTCGCACCGGCCCCCTGGATGGCCACGGCGCTGCGCGCCTCGCCATGACGGTTCCTGTATGGATGCGCCGTTATCAAATTCGGCTTCTAGCTCCGTTCAAAACCGAGGTCGCGGCGCAGCTGGTCCGACAGGGACTTCGGGTCGAGCACCCGGCCGGCGGCCGGGCGCAGCATCCGCCGGGCGGTGGCCTGGAGGATGGAGAGGAGGCCGCGCCGAGGGCGAAGCCGGGGGATCGGGCGCACGGGCGCCCGCTGGACGATGCTGGTCATCTCGGTCTCCTGGAGGCCCGGAACGCATCAGCTCTGCTGATGGGTTCGACGGGCCGGGTCGTTGTATGAGAGGAATATCGGCGTTTCCCGCCCCTTCGACCAACGCGTTCTCGATAAGCAACGGATAAGCTGTCTTTATGGATGAAGGATCAGCCTCGCGCCTGCCGCCGCTGCCGGCCATCCGGGTGTTCGAGGCGGCGGCGCGCCATCTCAGCTTCACCAAGGCCGCGGCCGAGCTGGGCATGACCCAGGCGGCGGTCAGCTACCAGATCCGCCTGCTCGAGGACCGGGTCGGCGCGCCGCTGTTCCTGCGCCTGACCCGCAAGGTGGCACTGACCGAGACCGGCGAGCGCCTGGCGCCGGCGGTGACCGAGGCCCTGGCCCGGCTGGCCGGCGCCTTCGCCGCGGCGCGCGACGACACCGGCGGGCTGCTGTCGATCACCTCGATCCACACCTTCGCCACCAACTGGCTGGTGCCGCGGCTCGGCCGGTTCCAGCTGGCCCATCCCGGCATCGCCGTCCGGCTCGACACCAAGACCAGGCTGGTCGACTTCACCCGCGGCGACAGCGACGTCGGCATCCGCCACGGCATGGGCGTCTGGCCCGGCCTGGCCGCCCACCCGCTGATGCCGATCGAATACACCGCCCTGTGCAGCCCGGCGCTGCGCGACCGCGCCGGCGGGCTGAAGGATCCGCGCGACCTGCTGCGGGTGCCGCTGTTCTGGGACGGCGGCGACGCCTATTGGCAGCGCTGGTTCGCCGCCGCCGGCGTGGCCGTGCCGGACTCGGTGTCCAATGGCGGCCTGCAACTCGAGAACCAGCAGATGATGGGCCGCGCGGCGCAGGCCGGGCAGGGGGTGGCGCTGGTCAACCCGACCTTCTTCCTCGACGAGCTCGCCGCCGGCGAGCTGGTGCGGCCCTTCCGGTTCAGCATCCGCGACGAGGGCTTCTACCACCTCGTCTATCTCGACAGCCGCCGCGACGTGCCGAAGATCACCGCCTTCCGCGACTGGGTCCTGGCCGAGATCGCCGCGGACGAACGTCAGGAGGGGCGGGTGGACCCGTCATAGGTGAGGATCGCGCCATACAGCTCCGGCCGGCGGTCGCGGAACAGGCCCCAGCTGGCGCGCTGGGCCCGGATGGCGTCGAGGTCGAAGCGGGCGACCAGCACCTCCTCCTCGGTCCGCCCCGCCTGGGCCACCAGCTCGCCGGTCGGGCCGGCGATGAAGGAGGAGCCGTAGAAGGTCTGGCTGAAGCGCTCGCCCTCCTCGGTGCCGATGCGGTTCGAGGCGACCAGCGGCACCAGGTTGGCGCCGGCATGGCCCTGCATCACCCGGGTCCAGTGCGCCTGGCTGTCCAGCCCGCCATCCTGCGGCTCGCTGCCGATCGCGGTCGGGTACAGCAGCACGTCGGCCCCCAGCAGCGCCATGCAGCGCGCCGTCTCCGGGTACCACTGGTCCCAGCAGATGCCGCAGCCGACCTTGCCGTAGCGGGTCTGCCACACCTTGAAGCCGGTGTCGCCGGGGTTGAAGTAGAACTTCTCCTCATATCCCGGCCCGTCCGGGATGTGCGACTTGCGGTAGACGCCCAGCACGCTGCCATCGGCATCGACCATGGCGATCGAGTTGTAATAGGCGTTGTTGGCGCGCTCGAACACGCTGACCGGCATCGCCACCTGCAGCTCCGCCGCCAGCCGGCGGAACCGCTCCACCACCGGATGGCCGTCGATCGGCTGGGCCAGGGCGAAGTGCTTCTGCAGCTCGTCGCGGCAGAAGTAGGGGGCGGCGAACAGCTCCTGCGGCAGCACGATCTGGGCGCCGCGGCCGGCGGCCTGGCGCACCAGCGCCTCGACCCGGTCCAGGGTCTCGGCCTCGTTCCAGCTGCAGAAGGTCTGGGTGGCGGCGACGGTGACGGTGGTCATAGGGGCGATCCCTCAAGCGGTCTGCGGCTGGCGCCGGCGCGGCCGGCTGTCGGCGGCGCTGGTGCGGCCGCGGGCGCGCCGCCGCTCCTTCAGCCGCTGCAGGGTGGCCAGCCGCCAGGCGTTGTCGGCGTCGCGCCAGGCCGCGATCTCGTCGGTCGTGCGCAGGCAGCCGGCGCACAGGCCGGTCCCGGCCTCGAGCGTGCAGACGCCGATGCAGGGCGAGACGATGGGGGGCAGGTCGGAGCTCATGGCCCCCTCCAGGTAACCCGGCCGCGGGCCCGGTTCAAGGCGGCTCGTGCGGGTGTCGTGACCGGGCGAGGCCGGGTCGCAGGCGCGATGGTCGGCATGGTGTCGCAGCGTAGCATCGGGACTCTGCGAGGAGGACTGCCCGCCATGACCGACGCTGCCACCCCACCAACCGACGATACCCAGGACACCGGCGGCCGGTCCGGCCGGCGCAGCCGCGGCGGCGCCGAGGCCCGGCGGGCCCTGCGCCGCGGCGGCGGGCTGCAGCAGCTGAAATACATCTCGCGCAAGATCCCGCTCTACGAGGTGCTGAAGACCGACGGGCTCGAGCTGATCGAGCACAACGCCGACACGGTGCTGGAGGAGATCGGCCTCGAGTTCCGCGACGACGAGGAGACGCTGGAGCTGTGGAAGGCGGCCGGCGCCGACGTCCGCGGCACCCGCATCCGCTTCCCGCGCGGCCTGTGCCGCCAGCTGGTGCAGGCGACCGCGCCGCGCGAATTCACCCAGCATGCGCGGAACCCGGAACGCACGGTGCAGATCGGCGGCGGCAACACCGTCTTCGCCCCTGTCTATGGCCCGCCCTTCATCCGCACCCTCGACGAGGGCCGCCGCTACGCCCGGATCGAGGATTTCCGCAACTTCGTGAAGCTCGCCTACATGACGCCGGCGATGCACCATTCCGGCGGCACCGTGTGCGAGCCCGTCGACCTGCCGGTGAACAAGCGGCATCTCGACATGGTCTATTCCCACATCAAGTACTCCGACAAGCCGTTCATGGGCTCGGTCACGGCGCCGGAGCGGGCGGAGGACACGGTCGCCATGGCGCGGCTGGTGTTCGGCGAGCAGTTCGTCGACGAGAACTGCGTGCTGATCAGCCTGATCAACGCCAACTCGCCGATGGTGTGGGACGGCACCATGCTGGGCGCCTTGAAGACCTATGCCCGCGCCAACCAGGCGGTGATCGTCACCCCCTTCATCCTGGCGGGCGCGATGGCGCCGGTGACCAGCGCCGGCGTGCTGACCCAGACCCTGGCCGAGAGCCTGGCCGGCATGGCCACGGCGCAGCTTTGCCGCCCCGGCGCGCCGGTGGTGTTCGGCTCCTTCGCCAGTTCTATCTCGATGCAGTCGGGTGCGCCGACCTTCGGCACGCCGGAGCCGGCGCTGGTGCTGTACGGCGCCGCCGCCCTGGCCCGGCGCCTCGGCGTGCCGTTCCGCTCCGGCGGCTCGCTCTGCGGCTCCAAGGCCCCCGACGCGCAGGCGGCGTTCGAGAGCGCCCAGACCCTGCTGCCGACCATGCTGGGCGGGGTCAACTTCGTGCTGCACGCCGCCGGCTGGCTCGAGGGCGGCCTGGTCAGCTCCTATGAGAAGTTCATCCTCGACGCCGACCAGCTCGGCATGATGCAGGTGATGGCCGAGGGCATCGACCTCAGCGAGAACGGCCAGGCGATGGACGCGATCCGCCAGGTCGGGCCGGGCAGCCACTATCTCGGCTGCGACCACACCCAGCGCAACTTCGAGACCGCCTTCTACCGCTCGACCATCGCCGACAACAACTCGTTCGAGCAGTGGGAGGCCGAGGGCCGGCAGGACGCCTCGCAGCGCGCCAACAAGATCTGGAAGCGCATGCTGGAGGAGTACGAGGCGCCGGCGATCGACCCCGCGGTCGACGAGGCGCTGCAGGACTTCATGCGGCGCAAGAAGGACAGCATGCCCGACGCCTTCACCTGAGAGGCTGGGCGGCGTCCCAGGCGAAAAGCTCCAGCGGCTCGGCGAAGCCCTTCAGCGGGTGCGGGCCGATGCTGCGGCTGCCCGGCCGGTCCAGCAGCGCCGCGAAGCGCGGCGACATCAACAGTGGCTGGCCGGTGGTGGCGCAGGCGGTCTGGATCCGGCTGAGCAGGTTGACGTCGCGGCCGATCACGGTGAAATCCAGCCGCCCGCCGGAGCCGATATTGCCATAGGCGACCTCGCCATGATGCAGCGCCACGCCGGCGCTCAGCGGCGTCCCGGCCTGGGAGACGGAGTGGATGCTGGCCAGGGCCTGGCGGGCCGCCTCGAAGGCCGCGGCGCAGCTGGCCTCCGGTCCGTCCTCGTGGTGGAAGAAGGCCAGGACGGCGTCGCCCATGAACTTCAGCACCTCGCCGCCGGCGGCGGCGATCGGCGGCACCAGCTGGTCGAAGTAGAGGTTGAGCCGGTCCAGCATCTGCTCCGGCGGCAGCCGGTTCGACAGCACGGTGAAGTCACGCAGGTCGCACAGCAGCAGCGCCGCGTTCAGCGTCTCGACATCGCCGCGCCGGATGTGTCCTTCCAGGATGCGCCGGCCGGTGAGCGGGCCGACATAGGTGTCGAGCAGCGTCGCCTCGGTCAGCCGCAGCAGCCGGACCTCGCAGGCGCTGCGCAGGGCCGGGACGATGCGCTGCAGCAGGGCGCGGCCGTCCGCTCCGAAGCCCTCCGGCCGCCGCGTGGCGAAGACGGCGGCGCTGGCCGGGCCTTGGCCCATCAGCAGCGGCACCACCTCCGCCACCGCGATGCCGCGGCCGTGGAAGAAGTCCAGCTCCTCCAGCTTGGCGATCTCCCCCACCGTCGTCAGGCTCAGCCAGCTCCGCTCCTCGGTGGCCCGCCGGATCGGGTTGGCGGCGAAGAAGGGCTGGTGCTCGATCGCGTTCTCGCGGTCGCGCTGCTCCACCGGCTCGCCTTCGCTCCAGGCGAAGGTGCGGGCCAGGATCTGCGGGTGCAGCGTGCGCAGGGACAGGCTCAGCCGATCGATCGGCAGGCCCAGCGTGCGCAGCCGCCGGCCGAGACCGGTCAGCATGGCGGCACCCGCGGCGTCGTGGCATTCGTCGCCCGACAGCCATTCGATCAGCTCGGCGACGCCGGCCGGTGCGGGATTGGTCATCATGCGATCAGCCTGACAGGGTCTGCGCCTTGCGCAGCGCCGGGAACAGCCGCATCCACAGGATCGCGACCAGGACGGTGCCGACGCCGCCGAGGATGCCGGCCGGCACCGCGCCGAGCAGCCCGGCGGCCATGCCGGATTCGAACTCGCCGAGCTGGTTCGAGGTGCCGATGAACAGCGAGTTCACGGCGCTGACCCGGCCGCGCATCCCGTCCGGCGTCAGCAGCTGCACCAGCGAGCTGCGGATCACCACGCTGACATTGTCGGCGGCGCCGAGCACGGCGAGCGCTACCAGCGACAAGGCCAGGCTGGTGGAGGCGGCGAAGACCACGGTGGCGGCGCCGAACACGACCACCGCCGCGAACATCTTGAGCCCGACCGCGCGGCCCAGCGGCATCCGGGTCAGCACCACCGACATGGTCAGCGCCCCGACGGCCGGAGCGGCGCGCAGCAGGCCCAGGCCCCAGGGGCCGGTCTGCAGGATGTCGTGGGCATAGATCGGCAGCAGCGCCGTCGCCCCGCCCAGCAGCACGGCGAACATGTCGAGCGAGATGGCGCCGAGGATCATCGGCTGGCTGCGGATGAAGGCGATGCCGGAGAACACCGAGCGCAGCGTCGCCGGCTCGCGCCGCGGCGGCGGGCGTTCCAGCCGCATCAGCAGCATCAGCACGCAGGCGCCGATGAAGCTGGCGGCGGCGATGGCGAAGGGAACGGTGGTTCCGACGGCGTAGAGCAGCCCGCCGACCGACGGGCCGACGATCGTCGCCGTCTGCATCGCGGAGGAGGAGACGGCGAGGGCCCGGGGCAGCACCGCGGGCGGCACCACCCCCGGCAGCAGCGCCGCCATGGTCGGCTGCTCGAAGGCGCGGGCCGCACCCAGCACCAGCACCGCGGCGAAGATGTCGGGCACGGTCAGCCAGCCGTCGAGGATGCCGAGGGCCAGCACCACCAGCGTCGCGCCTTCGACGAACACGCAGATCTGGACGATCCGGCGGCGGTCGTAGCGGTCGGCGACATGGCCGACCAGCAGCGTCAGCACCACCATCGGCAGGAACTGGAACAGCCCGACCAACCCCAGCGTGTAGGCGCTGCCGGTCAGGGCATAGGCCAGCCAGCCAATGGCGACGGCCGACATCTGGAAGCCGATGGCGGACAGCACCCGCGCGCCCCAGAACACCAGGAAGGAGGGGTGGTCGAGCAGGCGGTCGCTGCTCAGGGCTGTCGTCGTCACGGGATCGCTGTGTCGAGTGAGGAGGACGGCAGCTTAGCGGCCGGGTCGTGGAGGGCCAATCGAAACGGCGCCGGGCTGACCCGCTTGCGGCGGAAGCGGATGCGGCCGATAACCGTGCGTTATCAAGCCGCACTCGGAGGCCCGATGGTCATCCGCCAGCTCGAATACCTCGTCGCGCTCGCCCGCGAGAAGCATTTCGCCCGCGCCGCCGAGGCCTGCCGCGTGTCGCAGCCGGCGCTGTCGACCGCGCTGCGCCAGCTCGAGGAAGAACTGCAGGTGCCGATCGTCGAGCGCGGCCACCGCTTCCAGGGCTTCACCCGCGAAGGCGCCCTGGTGCTGGACTGGGCCAAGAAGATCCTGGCCGACCGCGACGGCCTGGCGCAGGAGCTGGCGATGCTGCAGCAGGGCCTGGCCGGCAGGCTGCGGATCGGCGCGGTGCCCTCGGCCCTGCCGATCGTGTCGCTGATCACCTCGCCCTTCGCCCAGACCCATCCGGCGGTCACCGTCTCGGTGCTGTCGCAGACCTCGATCCAGATTGAGGCCGGGCTGGAGAATTTCGAGATCGATGTCGGCGTCACCTATCTCGACAACGAGCCGCTGCGCCATGTCCGCAGCCTGCCGCTGTACCAGGAGGACTACATCCTGCTGATGCCGGCGGAGCAGGCGCCGCCGTCGCGCCGGACCATCCACTGGGCCGAGGCGGCGGAGCTGCCGCTGTGCCTGCTGACCCCGACCATGCAGAACCGGCGAATTATCGACGGCATCTTCCGCTCCGTCGGCTGTTCGCCGCGCGCGGCGGTCGAGACCGACAGCATCATCAACCTGTGCTCGCATGTCCGCGGCGGCTTCTGGTCCAGCGTCATGCCGCGGGCGCTGCTGCATCTGTTCGGGGTGCCGGCGGGCACCCGCGCGCTGCGGCTGGTCGAGCCCGAGGCCACCCGCACGATGGGGCTGGTGATGACGGACCGCGACCCGCCATCCCCCTTGGCTCGCGGCCTGTTCGACACCGCACGGATGCTCGATCTCGACGCCGAGCTCCAGGCCACGCCCCTGCACCCCGCTCCTTGATAAACAGAGATTATCAATTCATCCGGGCTTTGTATTTGAATCTGGTATACGCACCCGCCCATCCTTAAATCTATCGGGTGGCAGCCAAGGGCCGCCCGGTCCAACGAACCCGATAAGGGAGTGGGACGGATGCCCGAACACCGGGGCTGGGACGCCGAGGTGGCGCGTGACGTGATCGCATCGCATGGTGCGACCGAAGGGCCGTTGTTGCCCATCCTGCACGACCTGCAATCGGTCTTCGGCCATGTGCCGCGCGAGGCGCTGCCGCTGCTGGCCGACGCGCTGAACCTGTCCCGCGCCGAGGTGCACGGGGTCGTCACCTTCTATCATGATTTCCGGGCCGAGCCCGCGGGGCGTCATGTGCTGAAGCTGTGCCAGGCCGAGGCCTGCCAGTCGATGGGCGCGCGCGACCTGGCCGAGCATCTGCGCCGGCGGCTCGACATTGGCCTGCACGAGACCACGGCGGACGGCCGGATCACGGTCGAGCCGGTCTACTGCCTCGGCAACTGCGCCTGTGCCCCGGCGGCGATGGCCGATGGCGAGCTGGTCGGGCGGATCGATGCCAAGCGCCTCGACCGCATCGTCGACGCCATGGAGGCCGGGCGATGAAGGTCTTCGTCCCCCGCGACGCTGCCGCCATCTCGGTCGGCGCCGACGACGTCGCCCGCGCCATCCGGGCCGAGGCCGCCGCCCGCGGCATCGAGCTGCAGCTGGTCCGCAACGGCTCCCGCGGCCTGCTATGGCTGGAACCCTTTGTCGAGGTTGAGACCCCGGCCGGCCGGATCGGCTACGGCCCGGTCTCGGACGAGGACGTGCCCGGCCTGTTCGCCGCCGGCTTCGCCGAGGGCGGCGACCACCCGCTGCGCCATGGCCGGCCCGAAGAGATCCCCTATCTCGCCAAGCAGCAGCGCCTGACCTTCGCCCGCTGCGGCATCACCGACCCGCTTTCCCTGGACGATTACGAGGCGCATGACGGGCTGAAGGGGCTGCGCGCGGCCCTGGCGATGGAGCCGGCGGCGATCGTCGAGACGGTCACGGCGTCTGGCCTGCGCGGCCGCGGCGGGGCCGGGTTCCCGACCGGCATCAAGTGGCGCACCGTGCTGCAGGCCCAGGCCGACCGGAAATACATCGTCTGCAACGCCGATGAGGGCGACAGCGGCACCTTCGCCGACCGCATGATCATGGAAGGCGACCCCTTCCTGCTGGTCGAGGGCATGATTATCGCCGGCATCGCCACCGGCGCCACCAAGGGCTTCGTCTACATCCGCTCGGAGTATCCGCATGCGGTGGCGGCGATGAACGCGGCGATCGACATCGCCTATCAGCGCCGCGTTCTCGGTCCCAGCGTGCTGGACAGCGGCAAGCGCTTCGACCTCGAGGTCCGGGTCGGCGCCGGCGCCTATATCTGCGGCGAGGAGACCTCGCTGCTGGAAAGCCTGGAGGGCAAGCGCGGCATGGTCCGGCCGAAGCCGCCACTGCCGGCGCTGAAGGGCCTGTTCGGCAAGCCGACGGTGATCAACAACGTGCTGTCACTGACCTCTGTGCCGATCATCCTCGACAAGGGCGCCGCCTTCTACGCCGATTACGGCACCGGCCGGTCGCGCGGCACCCAGCCGCTGCAGCTGGCCGGAAACGTCAGGCGCGGCGGGCTGATCGAGGTCGCCTTCGGCCTGACCCTGCGCGAGCTGATCGAGGGCTTCGGCGGCGGCACCGCCAGCGGCCGGCCGTTCCGCGCCGTCCAGGTCGGCGGCCCGCTCGGCGCCTATTTCCCGGAGAGCCTGCTGGACACGCCGCTCGACTACGAGTCGATGGCGGCGAAGAAGGGCATGCTGGGCCATGGCGGCGTCGTGGTGTTCGACGACCGCGTCGACCTCGCCGTCCAGGCCCGCTTCGCCATGGAGTTCTGCGCGATCGAGAGCTGCGGCAAGTGCACGCCCTGCCGCATCGGGTCGACCCGCGGCGCCGAGACGATCGACAAGATCATCGCCAACCGCGACACGGGCGGGCATGAACTCGGCCGCAACCTGACGCTGATCGAAGACCTCTGCGAGACCATGCTGGACGGGTCGCTCTGCGCCCTCGGCGGCCTCACCCCCTATCCGGTGCTCAGCGCCCTGACCCATTTCCCCGACGACTTCGACCGCGCGCCCGCCCCGGCGCAGGCCGCGGAATAAGGAGGCCATCCCATGGCTCTCGTGACGGAACAGGATTTCGGGACCCCGGCGCGAATCTCGCCCAGCATGGTGACGCTGGAGATCGACGGCGAGGCCGTGACCGTGCCCGCGGGTACGTCGGTGATGCGCGCGGCGGCCGAGATCGAGACCGCGATCCCGAAGCTGTGCGCGACCGACAGCCTGGAGCCCTTTGGCTCCTGCCGGCTCTGCGTCGTCGAGATCGAAGGGCGGCGCGGCACGCCGGCCTCCTGCACCACGCCGGTCGAGCCGGGGATGAAGGTCCGGACGCAGTCGCCGAAGCTGGCGAAGCTGCGCCGGAACGTGATGGAGCTCTACATCTCCGACCATCCGCTGGACTGCCTGACCTGCGCCGCCAACGGCGATTGCGAGCTGCAGGACATGGCCGGCGTCGTGGGCTTGCGCGAGGTGCGCTACGGCTATGATGGCGCCAACCATCTGGTGGGCGAGAAGGACACCTCCAACCCGTATTTCACCTTCGACCCGACCAAGTGCATCGTCTGCTCGCGCTGCGTCCGGGCCTGCGAGGAGGTGCAGGGCACCTTCGCCCTGACCATCGATGGACGCGGCTTCGCCTCTTTCGTCTCGGCTGGCCAGGATGACGGCTTCAAGGAGAGCGAGTGCGTCTCCTGCGGCGCCTGCGTCCAGGCCTGCCCGACCGCGACGCTGATGGACAACAGCATCATCGAGGCCGGCCAGCCGGAGCATTCGGTGGTGACCACCTGCGCCTATTGCGGCGTCGGCTGCGCCTTCAAGGCGGAGATGAAGGGCACCGAGGTGGTGCGGATGATGCCGTACAAGGATGGCAAGGCCAATCACGGCCACAGCTGCGTCAAGGGCCGCTTCGCCTGGGGCTATGCCACCCACAAGGACCGGATCACCAAGCCGATGATCCGGAAGCAGATCACCGACCCGTGGCGCGAAGTGTCGTGGGAGGAAGCGATCGCCTATGCCGCCTCCGAGCTGAAGCGGATCCAGGCGACCTATGGCCGCGATTCGATCGGCGGCATCACCTCGTCGCGCTGCACCAACGAGGAGACCTACCTCGTCCAGAAGATGATCCGCGCCGGCTTCGGCAACAACAATGTCGACACCTGCGCCCGGGTCTGCCATTCGCCGACCGGCTACGGCCTGGGCCAGACCTTCGGCACCTCGGCCGGCACCCAGGATTTCGACAGCGTCGACGAGACCGACGTGATGGTGGTGATCGGCGCCAACCCGACCGACGCCCACCCGGTGTTCGGCAGCCGGATGAAGCGCCGGCTGCGCGAGGGCGCCCGGCTGATCGTGGTCGATCCGCGCCGGATTGACCTGGTCAAGTCGGCCCATATCAAGGCCGACCATCACCTGCAGCTCAAGCCCGGCACCAATGTCGCCATCGTAAACGCGCTGGCGCATGTGATCGTGGCCGAGGGCTTGGTGGCAGAGGACTATGTCCGCGAGCGCTGCGACATCGCCGAGTTCTCGCGCTGGGCCGAGTTCATCGCCGATCCGCGCCATGCGCCGGAGGCGGTGGAAGAGCTCACCGGCGTGCCGGCGGCCGAGGTGCGGGCGGCGGCGCGGCTCTATGCCACCGGCGGCCGGGCCGCGATCTATTACGGCCTCGGCGTCACCGAGCACAGCCAGGGCTCGACCATGGTCATGGGCATGGCCAACCTGGCCATGCTGACCGGCAACATCGGCCGCCGTGGCGTCGGCGTGAACCCGCTGCGCGGCCAGAACAACGTCCAGGGCTCCTGCGACATGGGGTCCTTCCCGCACGAGTTCCCGGGCTACCGCCATGTCGCCGGCGACGAGGTGCGGAAGATCTATGAGGATCTGTGGCAGGTGTCGCTGTCCGGCGAGCCGGGCCTGCGCATCCCCAACATGCTCGACGCGGCGGTCGAGGGCGGGTTCAAGGGCCTGTATGTGCAGGGCGAGGACATCGCCCAGTCCGACCCCGACGTGAAGCACGTCACGGCCGGCCTGGCGGCGATGGAATGCGTCATCGTCCAGGACCTGTTCCTGAACGAGACTGCCAGCTACGCCCATGTGTTCCTGCCTGGCTCCTCCTTCCTCGAGAAGGACGGCACCTTCACCAATGCCGAGCGGCGGATCAGCCGCGTCCGGCGCGTCACCCCGCCCAAGGCCGGCTACGCCGACTGGGAGGTGACGATGCTGCTGTCGGAGGCGCTGGGCTATCCGATGCGCTACAGCCATCCGAGCGAGATCATGGACGAGATCGCCCGGACCACGCCGACCTTCAGGAACGTGTCGTTCCAGCGGCTGGACGAGCTGGGCTCGGTGCAGTGGCCGTGCAACGATGCAGCGCCGGAAGGCACCCCGATCATGCATATCGACCATTTCGTCCGCGGCAAGGGCCGGTTCATGATCACCGAGTTCGTGCCGACCGAGGAGCGCACGGGCCCGCGCTTCCCGCTGGTGCTGACCACCGGCCGCATCCTCAGCCACTACAATGTCGGCGCTCAGACCCGGCGCACCGACAACGTCGCCTGGCATGAGGAGGATCTGCTGGAGATCCATCCGGTCGACGCCGAGAACCGCGGCATCCGCGACGGCGATTGGGTAGCGCTGCACAGCCGGTCGGGCGAGACCAGCCTGCGGGCCAAGGTCTCCGACCGGATGCAGCCGGGCGTCGTCTACACCACCTTCCACCACGCCGAGACCGGCGCCAATGTGGTCACCACCGACTATTCCGACTGGGCCACGAACTGCCCGGAATACAAGGTGACGGCGGTGCAGGTGCGACGGGTGAACCACCTGTCCGACTGGCAGATCGGCTATCGCGAGCTGCGCGAGAAGACGATCCAGATCGAGCGCCCGCAGGAGGCCGCGGAGTAGCCATGGCCCTGCCTCCAACCGACCTGCGCCTGCCGGCCCGGCGGCTGTTCCGGGACGACCGGGCCGAGCCGGTGGAGGAGGTGGTCGCGGCCGAGGTGCCGGTGGCGCTGGTCTATAACGGCCTGTCCTACGCCGTGATGATGGCGTCGCCGGCCGATCTCGAGGACTTCGCCCTCGGCTTCAGCCTGACCGAGGGCCTGGCCGATGCGCCGTCCGACCTGACGGTCGAGGAGGTCGTGGGCGACGAGGAGCGCGGCATCGAGGTGCGGATGGCGCTGCGCGGCGCGAACTTCTCGCAGATGCTGCAGAAGGTGCGGGCCATCACTGGCCGCACCGGCTGCGGCATCTGCGGCACCAGCGACCTCGACACGCTGCACGGCCGCAAGCGCCGCGCGCCGAAGCCGATCGAGGTGGAGCGGGCGGCGATCCGTCGGGCGCTGCGCGACCTCGACGGGCTGCAGGACATCCGCAGCCGCACCGGCGCCGTCCACGCCGCCGCCTGGGCCGACCGCGAGGGCCGGATCCGGCTGGTGCGCGAGGATGTCGGCCGGCACAACGCGCTCGACAAGCTGGTCGGGGGCCTGGCCCGCGCCGACATCGATGCGGGGCAGGGGATCTGCGTCATCACCAGCCGCTGCAGCTTCGAGATGGTGCAGAAGTCGGCGGCGGCGGGGATCCCGATCCTGGTCGCGATCTCGGCGCCGACGACGCTGGCGATCGACACGGCGAAGGCGGCCGGCGTCACCCTGATCGCCTTCGCCCGCGGCGACGGCATGACCGCCTACACAGACTTTTCCCCCCTGCTTCCAGCCAAGGTCGAAGCATGAGCGGCAGCGCCGACAAGATCACCCGCATGGCGAACCAGATCGCCTCCTTCTTCGCCGCTTATCCCAAGGAGGAGGCGGTGGCCGGCGTGCGCAAGCACATCAAGGATTTCTGGGAACCGCGGATGAAGGACCAGATCCGGGCCCAGGTGGCGGCGAAGAACGCCGAGCTCAGCCCCTTGGTGGTCGAAGCGGTCGAGACGCTCCCCCGCTGACAGCGCGTCCCGGTGGACGGCGGGCCACGGCCGATTATGATGTCGGCCGGGCAAAGCCGGGGTCCGCATGGGGTCGATCACCGCGTCGGTCAAGCGCTACGAGGTCTGGCTCGAGGAGCAACTCGGCCGCCAACTCGTGCAGGCCGATCTCGACCGCAAGCATCGCAAGATGGAGGAGAGCGATTTCCTCTTCCTGCGCGCCACCAGCTTCCGCTGGACCGAAACCGCGCATGAGCTCTGCCCCGGCCTGATGGAGACGCCGTGCGTCGTCGCGGTGGGCGACGCCCATATCGGCAATTTCGGGCTGTGGCGGGACGCCGATGGGCGGCTGATCTGGGGCGTGAACGATTTCGACGAGGCGGCGGAGACGCCCTATGCCCTCGACCTCGTCCGCCTGGCCGCCAGCGCCGTCCTGGCGCGCGGCCGCGACCGCTCGGTATCGGCCGACGAGATCTGCGCCGCCATCCTGGGCGGCTATGTCGAGGGCCTGCGGGCGCCCGGCGGCTTCGTGCTGGAGCGCCGACATCTCTGGCTGCGCGACCTGGTGCTGGCCAGCGACGAGGAGCGCGAGCGGTTCTGGTCGGCGCTGGAAGACCTGCCGCGGGACGCTCCGCCGCGCGCCTATCGCGAGGCGCTGGCCGCGGCGATGCCCGACACCGATCTGGCGATCGCCACGGCCCGGCGGACAGCGGGGACCGGCAGCCTCGGCCGGCCGCGCTGGGTGGCGGTCGTCGACTGGCATGGCGGCCCGGTGGCGCGCGAGGCCAAGCCGCTGCTGCCCTCGGCCTGGTCGCTGGTCCGGGGCGGCGACCGCAAGGCGCGCTTTGGCGAGATCGCGGCCGGTCGGTTCCGCATCGCCGATCCCTGGCTCCAGCTGCGCAAGGGCATCATCGTTCGTCGCCTGGCGCCGAATAGCCGCAAGCTCGATTTCCCGGCCCTGGCGGATCCCGGCCTGCTGCGCCGCCTGTTGACCGCGATGGGGGCCGAGCTGGCCAATTTGCATTCGGCCCGCCGCTCGCGGGCCCGCGCCGTCGCCGACGATCTCGCGGCGCGCAAGCCCGCCTGGCTGCGCGATGCCGCCGGCAGGGTGGCCGAGGCGACCCGGCAAGACCGGGTGGCTTGGCGGGCCCGACGCTGAGGACGAACCGAGGAGGGGACGATGCAGCGCATGGGCATGTGCATCCGGCTGAAGCCGGAAACGGTGGCGGAGTATCTGCGGCTGCACCAGGCCGTGTGGCCGGAGGTGCTGGCCACGATCAGCGCCTGCCACATCCGCAACTACTCAATCTTCCTGAAGCAGCCGGAGAACATCCTGTTCGCCTATTGGGAGTATCACGGCGCGGATTTCGCCGCCGACATGGCGCGGATGGCGGCCGATTCGAAAACGCAGGAATGGTGGGCGCTGTGCTCGCCCTGCCAGGAGCCCTTCGAGACCCGGGAGGAGGGGGAATGGTGGGCGATGATGCCGGAGGTGTTCCATCACGACTGATGAGCCGGCGGCTCCGTGAATCCCTCGTGAACCGCGCAATTTCGCGTCGCGGAATTCCGACATGCCCCTCCCATATGGGGGTGTCGAGAGGCTGCCGGATCAAAGATAGTCCGACTTACCACCTCGACCCGGTCGGGGTGGCCGGCGAAGGCTTCGCCGGACTGACTCCATTGCTCCACTTCAGGGCCGGCCCGCACCGCAACCGGGCCGGCCTCTTTTATCTTCGGGGCAGGATGCAGAAATAGAAACGGCGCCTCGGGAGGGCGCCGTCTGAACCGGTTGGAAATGGTCGGAGTGAGAGGATTCGAACCTCCGGCTTCTACGTCCCGAACGTAGCGCTCTACCAGGCTGAGCTACACTCCGTCGCACCGGCGGTTGGGCTTATAGCGGGACTGGCGGAGGGCTGCAAGGCCTGTGTCGCAGTTCCGTCAGAAATCCCGCTCGACCACGAAATCGACCACATCCTCCAGCGCCTTGCGCATCGGCGAGGCGGGCAGGAGGCCGATCGCCCGGATGGCGTTCTCGGCGTGAACGCGCGCCGCCGCCATGCTGTCGGCCAAGGCACCGTGGCGCTGCAGCAGGGCCACGGCGTGGTCGAGATCCTGCTCGCTGTGCTCGCCATCCTCCAAGGTCCGGCGCCAGAAGCCGCGCTCCTCCTCGCTGCCGCGCTCGACGGCCAGGATCACCGGCAGGGTGAGCTTGCCCTCGCGGAAATCGTCGCCGATGGTCTTGCCCAGGCGGGCTTGGCGGGCGGAATAGTCCAGTACGTCGTCGACGATCTGGAAGGCGATGCCCAGCTCGGTGCCGAAGCTGCGCATGGCGGCGCATTCGGCCGCGCTGCGGTCGGCCACCACGGCGCCGATCTCGCAGGCCGCGGCGAACAGCTCCGCCGTCTTGGCGCGGATGATCCGCAGATAGGTGTCGCGGCTGGTCACGGTGTCGTGCGCCGCCGAGAGCTGCAGCACCTCGCCCTCGGCGATCACGGCCGAGGCGTTGGCCAGGATGCGCAACGTGTCGACCGATCCGTCCTCGACCATCACCTGGAAGGCGCGGGAGAACAGGAAATCGCCGACCAGCACGCTGGCCTGGTTGCCGAACACGACATTGGCCGAGGCCTGGCCGCGGCGCAGGTCGCTCTCGTCGACCACGTCGTCATGCAGCAGCGTGGCGGTGTGGATGAACTCCACGGCGGCGGCCAGGCCGATATGGCGCTGGCCACGATGGCCGCACAGCCGGGCCGAGGCGAGGGTGAGGACTGGACGGATGCGCTTGCCGCCCGAGGCGATGAGATAGCCAGCTAACTGCGGAATCAGCTCGACCGAGCTCTGCATCCGCTGCAGGATCAGGGCGTTCACCGCCTCCAGATCCTCGGCGACGAAGGCGGTCAGGCGGTCGAGCGCGCCGGCGTCGGCGGCCGGCTCCGGCGGCAGGGACTCGGCTCTCGTCGCTCCAAGACTGGCGGTCAAGCCCGGCTCCTCAACATCCACATTCCGATCTCCGGCACCGGCGTGCAGCGGGGCAGCGATCCGGACCGGATTGTGTCACCATGACCCTTGTGTGCGCTGCATAAACGAGAAACAGGCCCCGTGAAAGAGCTTCTGCGAACCAATGACCCGGTCCGGCTGTCCTTCCTGACCGCCCTGCTGACCGATGCGCGCATCGAAAGTGTCATCCTTGATATGCACACATCGGTGCTGGAAGGAAGCCTGGGCATCTTGCCGCGCCGCTTGATGGTGGCGGTGGAGGATTGGGCCAGGGCGCGGTATGTCCTTCAATCTGCGGGGGAAAGCCTGCCGGATGCCTGAGGGGCCGAGGCCCGGAGCCGCGAACCACGCTACCAGCGAGGACCGGCTGCTCGACGGGCGGGTCCGCCTGCTGCAGCCGCGGGACGGCTACCGCGCCGCGATCGACCCGGTGCTGCTGGCCGCCGCGGTGGCGACCGGGCCCGGTGAGCGCGTCGCCGATCTCGGTTGCGGCGTTGGCGCGGCGCTGCTGTGCCTCGCCGTGCGGTGTCCGGAAGTCTCGGTCACCGGCGTCGAGCGCGACTCCGGCCTGGCGGCGCTGGCCCGCGAGAATCTCGGGCTGAACGCGCTGGCGGGGCGCTGCGCGATCGTCGAGGGCAGCGTCGCCGACCCGATCCCGGGCGCGCCCTTCGACCGGGTGATGATGAACCCGCCCTTCCTGCCGCCGGGCCGCGGCCGCGCCTCGGCCCATCCGGTCAAGGCGGCGGCGAATGTCGAGGCCGGGCTGGACCTCGCCGGCTGGGTTGCCGCCGCGGCCGGGGCGCTGAAGCCGCGCGGCTGGCTGACCCTGGTCCACCGCGCCGACCGGATCGACGAGATCTGCGCCGCGCTGCGGCCCAGCTTCGGCTCGCTGACCGTGTTCCCGCTCTGGCCCCGGGCCGGAGAGCCGGCGCGGCGGGTGCTGGTGCAGGCACGGCGGGGCGGCCGGTCGCCCGCGGCGCTGGCGGCCGGGCTGGTGCTGCACGAGGCCGATGGCGGCTACACCCCGGCGGCGCAGGCGGTGCTGCGCGATGCGGCGCCGCTGGCGCTTTGAGACGCCGGACCTTTTGAAATCACGTTCCGGCGGGCCATATCCTGCCGACGGAAACCGATCGAGAGCGCATCATGGGCCTCCTGTCCCGACTTCCCTTCCTCGGCCGCGGCGACGGGCCGCTGGTCACCGTTCTGCCGCTGCGCGGCGTGATCGGAGGCGGGCGCGGATTCCTGGCTCAGGGCCTGTCGATGGAGAAGCTGGCCCGCCCGATCGCCGCCGCCTTCAGCCCCAAGCGCCTGGCCGCGGTGGCGCTGCTGGTGAACTCGCCGGGCGGGTCGCCGGTGCAGTCCTCGCTGATCGCGCGCCGCATCCGCGACCTGGCGGAGGAGAAGAAGGTGCCGGTCTACGCCTTCGTCGAGGACGTCGCGGCCTCGGGCGGCTACTGGCTGGCCTGCGCCGGCGACGAGATCTGGGTCGATGACAGCTCGATCATCGGCTCGATCGGCGTGGTCTCCGCCGGCTTCGGCTTCCAGGACGCGATCGCCCGCATTGGTGTCGAACGCCGGATGCACACCGCCGGCACGCGCAAGTCGATCCTCGACCCGTTCCAGCCGGAGCGGCCGGAGGATGTGGCCAAGCTGGAGGAGCTGCAGCGCGAGATCCATGCCGCCTTCATCGCTCATATCCGCGCCCGGCGCGGCGGGCGGCTGACGGCGGATGACGCCATCCTGTTCAACGGCGAGTTCTGGACCGGAGCCAAGGGCCGGACTCTCGGCCTGGCCGACGGCATCGGCCATCCCCATGCCGTGCTGCGCGCCAAGTTCGGGCCGAAGGTGCGGCTGAAGCTGGTGCAGCAGCCGACCGGGTGGCTGCGCCGCCTGACCCGGGCCGACAGCCTGGCGGCCGCCGCTGTGGACAGCGCCGTCGGCGCGGTGGAGGATCGGCTGCACTGGTCCCGCTACGGGCTGTAAGGACTTCAATGCTCGGCAAGATCCTCGTCGCGATCGCTCTCGTGGTCGGCGTATTCTGGTTGATGGGCATGGCCCGCCGCGTCGGGGTCGCCCGCGAGACGGCGGCGCGCCGCGATGCGCTGTCGCAGCAGCACCGCGCCCGCAAGGCGGAGAAGCGCACCGAGGACCTGGTCCGCTGCCCGAACTGCGGCGCCTATCACGCCGATGGGCTGAGCCATCGTTGCGAGGGGTGATGGGGTTGGGAGTCAGCCTCCGATCGTTCGGGTCGTTTGACGCCCCGCGCGCTTGAAGCCTCCCTCTGGGCGCCCTATGGTGCGCGGCCTCTTTCCAGCGCCAGCCGAGACATGCCGACGGTCGCCCCACCCCCGAAGAGTTTCCAGGAGATCATCCTGCGGCTGCAGAATTTCTGGGCCGCCCAGGGATGCCTGATCCTGCAGCCCTACGACATGGAAGTCGGCGCCGGTACGTCGCATCCTGCGACGACGTTGCGCTCGCTTGGTCCCGACCGGGTGTGGAACGTCGCCTATGTCCAGCCGTCGCGCCGGCCGAAGGACGGGCGGTACGGCGAGAACCCGAACCGGCTGCAGCATTACTACCAGTTCCAGGTGCTGATGAAGCCGGCGCCGGCGGATGCGCAGGATCTGTACCTGCAGAGCCTCTACGCCCTCGGCATCGACCCGGCGCTGCACGACATCCGCTTCGTCGAGGACGACTGGGAGAACCCGACGCTCGGCGCCTGGGGCCTCGGCTGGGAGGTCTGGTGCGACGGCATGGAGGTCACCCAGTACACCTATTTCCAGCAGGTCGGCGGCATCGAATGCGACCCGGTCCCGGTCGAGCTGACCTACGGGCTTGAGCGTCTGGCGATGTACCTGCTGAACGTGAAGAGCGTCTACGACCTGCCGTTCAACGACCCGCAGACGCCGGGCGCCAAGCGCTACGGCGAGGTGTTCCTGCGCGCCGAGCGGGAATACTCGGCCTATAATTTCGAGCACGCCGACACGGCGATCCTGCTGCAGCACTTCGAGGATGCGGAGCAGGAGTGCAAGGCGCTGTTGGAGCGCCGCCTGGCGCTGCCGGCCTATGACCAGGCTCTCAAGGCCGGCCACAATTTCAACCTGCTCGACGCCCGCGGCGTGATCTCCGTGGTCGAGCGCGCCGCCTATATCGGCCGCGTGCGTGACCTCGCCCGGGCCTGCTGCCGACTCTGGCTGGACGCGGCCTGAGGGGGGCTGACATGGCTGAATTCCTGCTCGAACTCTTCTCCGAGGAGATCCCGGCCCGCATGCAGGCGCGGGCCGCGGAGGATCTGAAGTCTCTCGTCACCGACGCGCTGAAGGCCGCCGGCCTGGCCTTCGATCGGGCCGAGGCCTTCGTCACGCCGCGGCGCCTCGCCCTCGTGATCGACGGCCTGCCGGCGGTGCGGCCCGACGTGGCCGAGGAGCGCAAGGGGCCGAAGGTCGACGCGCCGCAGCAGGCGATCGACGGCTTCCTCAAGGCAACCGGGCTGACGCTGGAGCAATGCGAGCAGCGCGACACGCCGAAGGGCAAGATCTGGTTCGCCAGCCTGACCATCCCCGGCGGCCCGACCGCCGACCTGCTGCCGGAGGTGATCCGCAAGGCGATCCTCGGCCTGCCCTGGCCGAAGTCGATGCGTGCGGCAGAGCAGGTGGTGCGCTGGGTGCGCCCGCTGCACCATGTGCTGGCGCTGTTCGACGGCCAAGTGGTGCCGTTCCGCTACGACCTGCACAAGCCGGACATCGACGGCTCGGGCGAGGGGGCCAAGCAGGCCGTCGGCTCGACGGTCGGCCATCGCTTCCTGGCGCCCGGCCGGATCGCGGTCACCGGCTTTGCCGATTACAAGGCGAAGCTGCTCGATGCCTATGTCGTGCTCGACCGCGAGGAGCGGAAGACGCTGATCCGCGATCAGGTCGAAGGCCAGGCCAAGGCCGCCGGCCTGACGCTGCGCGACGACCCGGGCCTGCTGGAGGAGGTGGCGGGGCTGGTCGAATGGCCGGTGGCCTATCTCGGCCGCATCGACGACGCCTTCATGACGGTGCCGGAGGAGGTGCTGGTCACCTCGATGCGCACCCACCAGCGCTACTTCGCCTTGGAAGGGGCCGACGGCAAGCTGGCGGCGCGCTTCGCCGTGGTCGCCAACACCGAAACGCGCGACAACGGTGCCACGGTGATCGACGGCAATGAGCGGGTGCTGCGCGCCCGCCTGTCCGACGCCAAGTTCTTCTGGGACCAGGACCGCAAGACCCCGCTGGAAAGCCGGATCAAGGACCTGGAGCCGATCATCTTCCACGCCAGGCTCGGCAGCGTGGCGCAGAAGGTCGAGCGTTTGGCGGCATTGGCCTGGTCGCTGGCACCGAAACTTGGCGCCGACCCGGCGCAGGCGGACCGGGCCGCGCGGCTGGCCAAGGCCGACCTGACCACTGGCATGGTCGGGGAGTTCCCGGAGCTGCAGGGGCTGATGGGCCGCTACTACGCCCTGGCCCAGGGCGAGGCGCCGGATGTCGCCGAGGCGATCGCCGACCACTACAAGCCGGTGGGGCCGGGCGACCGCTGCCCGACCGCGCCGGTCTCGATCGCCGTGGCGCTGGCCGACAAGCTCGACACCCTGGCCGGCTTCTTCGCGATCGACGAGAAGCCGACGGGCAGCCGCGACCCCTATGCGCTGCGCCGCGCCGCGCTCGGCGTGATCCGGCTGATTGACGAGAACGGCGTGACGCTGTCGCTGCGCGCCGCCTTCGGCGCGGCCTGGGATGCCTATCGCGTCGACGGGCTGCGGGACAAGGCTGTGGCGGTCGAGGAGCTGCTGTCCTTCATCGCCGACCGCCTCAAGGTGGCGATGCGCGAGAAGGGCGTGCGCCACGACCTGATCGACGCGGTCTTCGCCGTCGGCGGCGAGGACGACCTGCTGCGCCTGCTCGGCCGGGTCAAGGCCCTGGCGGCCTTCCTCGGCAGCGAGGACGGGGCGAATCTCCTGACCGCCTATCGCCGCGCCGGCAACATCGGCCGGATCGAGCGCAAGAAGGACGGGGTGGAGGGCTTCGGCGAGGTCGATGCCAGCCGCTTCGCCATGGCCGAGGAGCGGGCGCTGTTCGAGCGTCTGGAGGCCGATGCGCAGCCGCTGAAGGCGGCGCTGGCGGCCGGCGACTTCGCCGGGGCGATGGCCACGTTGGCCGGTTGGCGGCCGGCGGTCGACGCCTTCTTCGACGGGGTGCTGGTCAATGACCCGGTTGACGATTTGCGCCGCAATCGCTTGGCGCTGCTCGACGATCTGACGAGCTCCATGAATGACGTCGCCGACTTCTCGCGGGTCGAGGGCTAGAAGCGCACAAGGGCCTTTTTTGCGCCCCTGTCCCTATCGGCGTGGACGCCGTGGCTGGAGGACGGCGTGGCACACGGTCGCGTTATCGAGGCCGGTACCACGATCGGCGGAATTGTCCTCTGCCCATATTTTGGACAGATTCGTTCATGTTTCGCGATCGATGTTGTGGCATCGGCACAGGGATGCCGGTGTCTCGGAACTCTCCTTATTCGCTATGTCCGCTTATCAAATGCTCGCAGATTTCCATCTTCATCCTTAGCAACTCCGAAATCCGTCATGTTGCGTTGCAAAAGCATAAAACTCTGAGGAATTCCGCGGCTTTTCCGGGCTTGACTTCATCGCCTCGCTGCGCTGCAAGACACGGAACACGCACGGGGATCGAACCGTTGTTCCCGCTGCGCTGGATCGAGGCGGAGGCACGATGATTCCGACCGCAAGGGCTCTGGAAGGCGGCTGTCTGCCGGTCGCCGGCCCGGACGCCCGGTCCGGGGTCGGCGTACCGCTTCCGCCGTTTCGGGTCTAAGATCCGACTCAATCATCTCCCACGAACGCCAAGGCGGAGAATCGAACGACATGACCAAATGGGTCTACGGCTTCGGGAACGGCAAGGCGGATGGCCGTGCCGACATGCGCAACCTGCTTGGCGGAAAGGGGGCCAATCTCGCCGAGATGAGCGTTCTGGGGCTGCCGGTGCCGCCCGGATTCACCGTCACCACCGAACTCTGCTCGTACTACTACGACCATAACCGGTCCTATCCGGACGAGCTGACGGAGCAGGTCCAGGCTGCGCTCGGCCAGATCGAGGCGATCGTCGGCGCCAAGTTCGGCGACAAGACGAATCCGTTGCTGGTCTCGGTCCGCTCCGGCGCCCGCGCCTCGATGCCGGGCATGATGGACACGGTGCTCAACCTCGGCCTCAACGACGAGACCGTCGGCGGCCTCGCCGCCCGTACCGGCGACGAGCGCTTCGCCTATGACAGCTACCGCCGCTTCATCCAGATGTATGGCGACGTCGTGCTGGGGGTGGAGCATTACCGCTTCGAGGACGAGCTCGAGGGCATCAAGCGGGAGCGCGGCGTGTCGCTCGACACCGAGCTGACGGCCGCCGACCTGAAGACCCTGGTCGACCGCTACAAGGGCGTGGTCCAGACCGATCTCGGCCAGCCCTTCCCGCAGGACCCGAAGGACCAGCTGTGGGGCGCGGTCGGCGCCGTGTTCGGCTCCTGGATGAACCAGCGCGCCATCACCTATCGCCGCCTGCACGACATCCCGGCCAGCTGGGGCACGGCGGTCACCGTCCAGGCCATGGTGTTCGGCAATATGGGCGACGACTGCGCCACCGGCGTCGCCTTCACCCGCAACCCGTCGACCGGCGAGAACGCCTTCTATGGCGAGTACCTGGTCAACGCCCAGGGCGAGGACGTCGTCGCCGGCATCCGCACGCCGCAGAACCTGACCAAGGTGTCGCGCGAGGCGGCCGGCAGCGACCTGCCGTCGATGGAAGAGACAATGCCGGAGACCTTCCGGCAGCTCTGCGACATCCGCGACCGGCTCGAGAGCCACTATCGCGACATGCAGGACATCGAGTTCACGGTCCAGCAGGGCCGGCTCTACATCCTGCAGACCCGCAACGGCAAGCGCACCGCCGCTGCCGCGCTGCGCATCGCGGTCGAGCTGGCCGAGGCCGGCGTGATCGACCAGCGCGAGGCGGTGCGCCGGGTCGAGCCGCAGGCACTCGACCAGTTGCTGCACCCGACGTTGGATCCGAAGGCCAAGCGCGAGGTCATCGCCAAGGGCCTGCCGGCCTCGCCCGGCGCGGCCTCGGGCAAGATCGTGCTGACCGCGGATGAGGCCGAGACCCTGGCCCAGATGGGCGACAAGGTGATCCTGGTGCGCGAGGAGACCAGCCCCGAGGACATCCATGGCATGCACGCCGCCGCCGGCATCCTGACCACCCGCGGCGGCATGACCAGCCACGCGGCGGTGGTCGCCCGCGGCATGGGCCGGGCCTGCGTCTCCGGCGCCGGCGAGCTGCGTATCGACACCAAGGCGAAGACCGTCTCGGTCGGCGGCGTCACGCTCAAGGCCGGCGACGTCATCACCATCGACGGCGCCGCCGGCGAGGTGATGAAGGGCGAGGTGCCGACCGTGCAGCCCGAGCTGTCGGGCGACTTCGCCAAGCTGATGGGCTGGGCCGACGCAGTCCGGCGGATGAAGATCCGCACCAATGCCGAGACCCCGCTCGACGCCCGCACCGCGCGCAAGTTCGGGGCCGAGGGCATCGGCCTGTGCCGGACCGAGCACATGTTCTTCGAAGCCGACCGCATCACCGCCGTGCGCCGCATGATCGTGGCCGAATCGGTGGAGGCGCGGAAGGCGGCCCTGGCCGAGATCCTGCCGATGCAGCGCCAGGATTTCGTCGAGCTGTTCACCATCATGAAGGGCCTGCCGGTCACCATCCGCCTGCTCGACCCGCCGCTGCACGAGTTCCTGCCGCGCACCGAGGAGGACCTCGAGGAAGTCGCCCGGATCGCCGGGGTCGATCTCGGCCGGGTGCGGCACCGCACCGCCCAGCTGCATGAGAGCAACCCGATGCTCGGCCATCGCGGCTGCCGCCTCGGCATCTCCTTCCCGGAGATCTACGAGATGCAGGCGCGGGCGATTTTCGAGGCCGTGGCCGAGGTCAAGGCCGCGTCCGGCGAGACGGTGACGCCGGAAATCATGATCCCGCTCGCCTTCTCGAAGAAGGAGCTCGACATCCTCAAGGCCGCGATCGTGGCGGTGGCCGCGGCGGTGGAACAGGAGAAGGGGATCAAGCTCGACTTCCTGGTCGGCACCATGATCGAGCTGCCGCGCGCCGCGCTCAGGGCGCATGAGCTGGCGGAGACGGCGGAGTTCTTCTCCTTCGGCACCAACGACCTGACCCAGACGACCTTCGGCATCAGCCGCGACGATGCCGGAACCTTCCTGCCGGACTACACCCGCGCCGGCATCCTGGAGCAGGATCCCTTCGTCACCCTCGACCGCGACGGCGTGGGCGAGCTGGTGTCGCTGGCGGCGGAGCGCGGCCGCAAGACCCGCTCGGGCATCAAGCTCGGCATCTGCGGCGAGCATGGCGGCGACCCGGCCTCGATCCATTTCTGCGAATCGGTCGGGCTCGACTACGTCTCCTGCTCGCCCTACCGGGTGCCGATCGCCCGCCTGGCCGCGGCGCAGGCGGCGCTGAAGGCCGAGGTCAAGGCCGAGTAGTGGACCTGGCCGCCGCGCCCCGCACGGATGTCCTGACGACGCCGGACGGGGCGCGGCTGCGCTGGGGCGCGTGGCCGGAGCCGGAGGGGCGGGTGCGCGGCACCGTGCTGATCATGAACGGCCGCAGCGAGTTCATCGAGAAGTACCGTGAGACCGCGGGCGAGCTGATCGCCCGCGGTTTTCGCGTCTTCGGCTTCGACTGGCGCGGCCAGGGCCTGTCGTCCCGCACTCCCACGGGCGACGAGACCGGCCACTACGACAGCTTCGACCCGCTGGTGCGCGACGCCGCTCTCCTGATCGACCAGGTGGTGCGGTCGGCAGGGGAGGGGCCGCTGGTCCTGCTCGGCCATTCCATGGGCGGGCACCTGGCGCTGCGCCTGCTGGCAGACCGGCCGGACCTGGCGGCAGGCGCAATCCTGACCGCGCCGATGGTCGTGCCGATCGCCGTGCCCGCGATGCAGCGGGTCGCTCGCCTGCTGTCGCCGGTGGCGGCGTCGTTCGGCCGCGGCCGCCGCTACGCCCCGGGCGAGGGCGGCTATGACGCGCAGCGCCTGCTCGACCCGCGGCGGCTGTTGTCCAGCGACCCGGTGCGCAACCGCATCCAGGCCGACTGGTTCCGCGACCATCCGGATTACCGCGTCTCCGGCATCACCTGGGGCTGGCTCGCCGCCGCCTTCCGGTCCTCCGCCGCGATCCTGCGGCAGGCGCCGTCCATCCGGGCGCCGGTGCTGATGCTGCTGGCCGGGCAGGAACGGCTGGTCGACAACGCGGCGTCCCGGCGGGTCGCCCGATTGCTGCCGCAGTGCCGGGTCAGCGTCTATCCGGACGCCCGGCACGAGATCCTGATGGAACGCGACGACATCCGCAGCGCCTTCTGGCGCGACACCGACGATTTCCTGGCGACGCTGGCACCATGAGGCGGCGACGCTTCGCGGGCTGGCTCGCCGGCGTGCTGCTGGCCCGGCCGCTGCTGGCCGCGGCCCAGAGCCCGGCGCCCGAGCCGCAGCCCCCGGCGGCCCCTGCGCTGGAGCCGGTCGATCTCGAGCTCGTGCTGCTGGTCGACGCCTCGGCCAGCATCACCACCGGCGCGCTCGACTTCCAGCTGCGCGGCCACGCCGCCGCCTTCCGCGACGAGAAGGTCAAGGCGGCGATCGCCGCCGGCCCGCGCGGCGGCATCGCGGTGACGCTGGCGCGCTTCGACGGTCCGCGCAGCCTGAAGGTGTTGCTGCCCTGGCGCCGCCTGGCCGGCGCCGCCGATGCCGATTCCTTCGCCGAGGCGGTGCTGGCGGCGCCGGCCGGGCAGGAGGCCGGGTCGACCGCGATCGGCAGCGCCGTGCTCGACGCGCTCGAGTTGTTCAAGGCCAGCGGCTTCGACAGCCCGCGCCAGACCATCGACATCGTCTCGAACGGCTTCTCCAACGCCGGGATCGATCCGACGCTGGCTCGCGATGCGGCGGAGGCGGCCCATGTGACGGTCAACGCGCTGGTCATCCTCGACGAATACGACTGGCTCGAAGGCTATTACCGGCAGCAGGTGATCGGCGGCATCGGCGCCTTCGTCCGCACCGCCGAGGGGCGGGACAGCTTCATCCAGGCGCTGATCGCCAAGCTGATCGACGAGATCGTATAGACTCTTCCGAACGACTTTCTTCTTGTCATTGCCGGGCTTGACCCGGCAATCCAGAGGGTCTCGACATTGTCTGTCATGCCCGGGTCAAGCCCGGGCATGACAGACTGGAGAGGGCCTCCTTCCGAAGCCGCCACGCTTGCCTGATGTACCAGATCCTGACCGACCACCCGCTGCAATCCGCCAACAGCTTCGGCATCGCCGCGCGCAGCCGCTTCGCCGTGGAGATTCGCGACGAGGCCGAGCTGCCGGCGGTGCTGGCGGATCCGCGCTTCGCCGGCCTGCCGCGCCGGCTGCTGGGCGGCGGCAGCAATGTGGTGCTGACCGGCGATTTCGACGGGCTGACGCTGCTGATGCGCATCCCCGGCCGGCGGCTGGCGGGGGAGAGCGCGGAGGCCGTGCTGATCGAGGCGGGGGCCGGGGAGGTCTGGCACGACCTGGTGGCCTGGACCATCGCCCAGGGCCGGCCGGGGCTGGAGAACCTGGCGCTGATCCCGGGCACCGCCGGGGCGGCGCCGATCCAGAACATCGGCGCCTATGGCGTGGAGCTGGAGGAGCGGTTCGAGAGCTTGCGCGCCTTCGACACTACGACCGGCGGCTTCGTCACGCTCGACCGCGCCGCCTGCCGCTTCAGCTACCGCGACAGCCTGTTCAAGCGCGAGCCGGAGCGCTGGATCGTCACCGCCGTCACCCTGCGCCTGCCACGGCCCTGGACGCCGGTGACGGCCTATCCCGACCTGGCCCGGGTCTTCGCCGACCGGTCCGATGTCACGGCGGCGGAGATCTTCGACGCGGTCGTCGCGGTGCGGCGGCAGAAGCTGCCCGACCCGGCGGTGATCGGCAATGCCGGCAGCTTCTTCAAGAACCCGATCGTGCCGGGTGCCCAGTATGACGATCTGGCTGCGTCCTTCCCCGGCATCGTCGGCTATCCGCAGCCGGACGGCAGGGTGAAGCTGGCCGCCGGCTGGCTGATCGACCGCTGCGGCTGGAAGGGGCGGGCAGTCGGCCGCGCCGCGGTGCATGACCGGCAGGCCCTGGTCCTGGTCAATCGCGGCGGCGCCACGGGGGCGGAGATCCTCGACCTGGCCCGGCAGATCCAGAGCGACGTCCGCGCCACCTACGGCGTGGCGCTGGAGCCGGAGCCGGTGATTCTCTGAGCCGTCGCCCTACGGCATCGCCCTCAGCGCATCGGTGAAGAAGTCGGGGCCGCCGAAATTGCCGGATTTCAGGGCCAGCACCATCGGCGGCTCGCGGCCGACCGCATGGAGCACCGGCACGCCCGGGGCGATCTCGGCGCCGATGCGGAAGGCGGGCAGTGCCAGGGCATCGACCACGGCGCCGGAGGTCTCGCCGCCCGCCACCACCAGGCGGCGGATTCCGGCCTCGACCAGGCCGAGGGCGATCCGCGCCGTCGCCTGCTCGATCGCATGGCCGGCGGCGTCGCGGCCGAGCTTCCGCTGCACCGCCGCTACCTGCTCCGGCGGCGCGCTGCTGGCGATCAGCACCGGCCCCTCGGCGCGATGCCGCTCGGCCCAGGCGAGGGCTCGCCCGACCTCGCCGGGATCGCCGGCCAGCGCCTCCGGGTCGAGGCGCAGCACGGGCATGCTCCGCTCCGCCGCCGCGATCTGACCCAAAGTCGCCTGCGAGCAGCTGCCGGCCAGGATCGCGGCCGGTCCGCCGATCGGAGCCGGCGCGTGGTCCGCACCGGTGCCCGTGATCCGGCCGGCGGCGACCAATGCGCGGGCGATGCCGAGGCCAAGGCCGGAGGCCCCGGTCGACACCGGCTGGTCCAGCGCCACCACGCCCAGCGTCTCCAGATGCCGGTCCAGCACCGCGTCGGCGATGATCGCGCCGGCACCCTCTGCCGCGCGCTGCCCGACCGCATTGCGCACGGCCTGCGGCCCGGCCTCCACCACGGCCAGGGGCAGCAGGGCGACTGGCGCCTTGCTTTGCCGGCCCAGCACGCGGACCAGGTTCGAATCCCGCATCGGGTTCAGCGGATGGTCCTTCAGCGGGCTTTCATGCAGCGGCACGGTGCCGACGAAGAGATGGCCGAGATAGACCGTCCGGCCGGTCTCCGGGAAGGCGGGGGTGACCAGTGCCGGGCCGGCGCCGATTTCGGCTCGCAGCGCATCGGTCACCGGGCCGATGTTGCCGGCATCGGTCGAATCGAAGGTCGAGCAGATCTTGAACAGCACATGGCCGGCGCCGCGGCCGCGCAGCCAACGGTCGGCGGCCAGGCTGCGCTCGACCGCTTCGGCGGCCGGGATCGACCGGCTCTTCAGCGCCACCACCACGGCGTCGACCGCCGGCAGCTCCAGGTCGTCGCGCGGCACGCCGATGGTCTGGACCGTGCGCAGCCCGGCCTTGGACAGGGTGTTCGCCAGGTCGGAGGCGCCGGTGTAGTCGTCGGCCACGCAGCCGAGCACGAGGGTCATCGCTTCCTCCTCACACTTCGCGGCTGGCATAGGGCGCGAACCAGCCCAGCCCTTCGAGCGTGCCGGCGCGGGGCCGGTACTCGCAGCCGATGAAGCCGGCATAGCCCAGCCGTTCCAACTCCTGGAACAGGAACGGGTAGTTCAGCTCCTCGACATCCGGCTCGTGCCGGCCGGGGACGCTGGCGATCTGGACATGGGCGGTGATCGGCAGCAGCGAGCGCAGCGCCATGGTCACGTCGCCATGCAGGATCTGCCGGTGGTAGCAGTCGAATTGCAGCTTCAGGTTGGGCAGGCCCAGCTCGCCAATCAGCACCGCGGCGCGGTCGAAGCTGCCCAGGAAATAGCCCGGCATGTCACGGGTGTTCAGCGGCTCCAGCAGCACGTCTACGCCCTTGGCCGCGAAGGCCTCGGCGGCGAACCGGGTGGCGTCGCGCCAGGCTGCCTGCGCCCGCGGGTCGGCCGGGTCGGCATTGCCGCTCATCATATGGACGCGGCCGACGCCGGTGGCCTCGGCATAGACGAGGGCGGTGGCGACCGACGCGCGGAACTCGTCCGCCCGCTCGGGCAGGGCGGCCAGGCCGCGCTCGCCCCTGGCCCAGTCGCCGGGCGGCAGGTTGAACAGCGCCTGGGTCAGGCCGTTGCGCGACAGCCTTTCGGCGATCGCCTCGGGCGGATGCTCATAGGGGAACAGGTATTCGACCGCGGTGAAGCCCGCCCCGGCCGCCGCGTCGAAGCGGTCGAGGAAGTCCCACTCGGTGAACATCATGCTGAGATTGGCGGCGAAGCGCGGCATCGATCCTATCCCTCCTTCTTCGCGCCGGGCAGGTCGAGGCCGGCGATCTGGGCGTAGAGCCGGGCGACCGAGGCGTCGTCGTCCCGGCCCATGCCTGCGGCGGCGGTCATCAGGAACATCTGCAGGGCCGCGCCGGCCACCGGCACCGGGAACTTCCCGCTGCGCGCCATGTCCATGACGATACCGAGATCCTTGGTGAAGATGTCGACCGCGCTGCGCGGCGCATAGTCGCCGTCCAGCACATGCGGAATCCGGTTCTCGAACATCCAGGAATTGCCGGCCGAGGCGGTGATCACCTCATAGACCTTGCGGATGTCCAGCCCCTGGCGGGCGGCGAAGGCGATCGCCTCGCAGGCAGCGGCGATGTGCACCCCGGCCAGCAGCTGGTTCACCATCTTGAAGGCGGCACCGGTGCCCGGCGCGTCGCCGAGCTCGTACAGCTTCGCCGCCATGGCGTCGAGCGCCGGCCGGGCGGCGGCAAAGGCGGCGGCGCTGCCGGACGCAAGGATGGTCAGCGCTCCCTCCGCCGCGCGCTGGGCGCCGCCGCTGATCGGGGCGTCGAGATAGTGCCGGCCGGTCGCCTCCAGCCGCTCGGCCATGCTGCGCGCCGCCTCCGGCGCCATGGTGGCGGACGAGACGAACACGGCTCCCTCCGGCATCGCCGCGGCGCAGCCGGCCTCGCCGAACAGCACCGACTCGGTCTGGGCCGCGTTGACCACGACCGAGACCACGATATCGGCACCCACGGCGGCCTCGGCCGGGGTGGCAGCTCCGGTGCCGCCCACGTCGACCAGGCGCTCGACCGCGGCGGTGGAGAGATCGCAGCCGGCGACCTCGAAGCCGGCCCGGCGCAGCGACAGGGCCATGCCCAGCCCCATCGAGCCCAGCCCGATCACGGCGGCGCGGCCAATCGGTTTCGTCATTGTCGAGTCTCCCAGTCCGGATCCTAGCGGTTGACGAGCTTCGCGGGGGTGGTCAGGACGGCGGCGGCGCCCAGCACCAGCATCACCGCCAGCATATACATGCCGAATTCGGTGCTGCCGGTCAGGTCCTTCAACAGGCCGATGGCGTAGGGGCTGACGAAGCCGGCCAGGTTGCCGATCGAATTGATCATGGCGATGCCGGCCGCGGCGGCGGCGCCGTGTAGGAAGGCGGTGGGCAGCGACCAGAACAGCGGCGCGCAGGTCAGGACGCCGGCCGCGGCCAGCGACAGGAAAGCGATCGCGACCGCAGTGTCGGTGGCGGTCGCCGCGACGACGAAGCCGATCGCGCCCATGACCGCCGGGATCACCAGGTGCCAGCGGCGCTCGCGCCGCCGGTCGGCGCTCTGGCCGAACAGGATCATGGCGACGACGGCACAGAGGAAGGGGATGGCGCTGATCAGGCCGATGTTGAGGTTGCCGGTGACGCCGGTCGCCTTGACCAGGGTCGGCATCCAGAAGGTCAGCCCGTACTGGCCGCTGACGAAGGCGAAGTAGATGAAGCAGGACAGCCAGACCCGGCCGTCGCGGAACACGGCGCCGAGCGAGGCGGGGCTGTCCTTACCCTTGGCATCGGCTGCGATCTCGCGCTCGATCACCGCCTTCTCCTCCTCGGTCAGCCACTTGGCCTCGCGGACGCTGTTGTCGAGCACCAGCAGCACGGCGACGCCGATCAGCACCGCCGGGACCGCCTCGATCAGGAACATCCACTGCCAGCCGGCCAGTCCGTGCGTCTCGTGGAAGGCGTCCATGATCCAGCCCGACAGCGGGTTGCCGAAGATGCCGGAGACCGGGATCGCGGCCATGAACACGGCGATGATCCTGGCCCGGCGATGCGACGGGTACCAGGTGGTCAGATAGAGGATGATGCCGGGGTAGAAGCCGGCCTCGGCCAGGCCCAGCAGGAAGCGCAGGGCATAGAACCACGGCGCCGAGGGCACGAACATGAAGGCGGCGGAGACGATGCCCCAGGTGATCATGATCCGGGCGATCCAGACCCGGGCGCCGACCCGGTGCAGGATGATGTTGCTCGGCACCTCGAACAGGAAATAGCCGACGAAGAAAATGCCCGCGCCCAGGCCGAACACCGCCTCGCTGAAGCCGAGGTCCTGCGACATCTGCAGCTTGGCGAAGCCGACATTCACGCGGTCGAGATAGGCGACCACGTAGCACAGCATCAGGAACGGCACGATGCGCCAGAACACCTTGCGGTAGACCCGCTTCTCGATCGTACCCGCCGCCTCGCGCGGCAACGGCATGGCTTCGACGCTCATCCTTCCTCCCTCGGTTCGTCCGTGATGGACAATTGACACCGGTATCATTCATGTTTCGCAGCCTATCCAGCCAAAGGCTTGGATCTCGCGGCGTCAGAATGATATCGGTATCAATAGTCATGGGCGAAGCTAACGACGGCGTCAAGGGCGAGGCTGCGAGGTGGCCGGGGCCGGGCGGTGCGAGGGCTTCCGCTCGGCCCCGGGATGCGGGGATGATGGGGGCCGAGTCGACGCAGAGGGTCCTGATGGCGCGCACGAGAAGGCCCGATCCCAGGGGCATCACGCTGGCGGATGTCGCGCGCGCCGCCGGGGTCAGCAAGATCACCGCGTCGCGGGTGCTGCGCGGCGGACCGGTGGCCGGGGAGACGCGCGAGCGGGTGCTGGAGGTGGTGCGGCGCCTCGGCTATGTGCCCAACCGCCTGGCCGGCACCCTATCCTCCGCCGGCTCGAACCTGGTCGGGGTGATCATCCCGTCGCTCGCCAACATCGTCTTTCCCGACGTGCTGCGCGGGGCGGAGGACGTGCTCGACGCCGCGGGGTACCGGCCGGTCGTCGGCGTCACCGACTATGACCCGGAGCGGGAGGAGGGGCTGATCGAGGCGATGCTGGCCTGGCGCCCGGCCGGGCTGATCGTCACCGGGCTGGAGCACACCGACCGCGGCCGGGCCATGCTCGCCAATGCCGGGATCCGGGTGGCCGAGCTGATGGATCTCGACGGCACCGGCCTCGACATCGTCGTCGGCCTGTCGAACCGCGCCGTCGGCCGGGCCAGCGCCCGGCACCTGATCGAGCGCGGCTACCGGCGCCTGGCCTATGTCGGCCACGATCTCGGCCATGACCGGCGCGCGGCCAAGCGGTTCGAGGGCTTCCGCGAGGCGCTGTCGGAAAGCGCCGCGGCCCTGGTCGCGACCGAGATCCTGCCCGGCCGGTCCTCCGCCGCCTCGGGGCGGGAGGGGCTGGCCCGCATCCTCGACGGTGGCGACCGGGTCGACGCGGTCTATTTCTCCAACGACGACATGGCGATGGGCGGCTGCTTCCTGTGCCTCGCCCGCGGCATCGCCGTGCCGGATCGGGTGGCGCTGTTCGGCTTCAACGGGCTCGACCTGGCCCAGGCGCTGCCGCAGCCGCTCTCGACCATCCGCTCACCGCGGGTGGAGATGGGGGAGGTCGGGGCAAAGCTGGTCTGCGGCCGCGAGCCGCCGACCGTCGTCGATCTCGGCTTCGAGCTCATCACCGGCGCCACCGCCTGACCGCTTTCGGAAGGACCGACCCATGGACGAGACCAGGCTGCGCGGGGACATCTGCCGCTTCGGCCGCTCGCTGTTCGAGCGCGGGCTGACCCCCGGCTCCTCCGGCAATATCAGCCTGCGGCTGGAGGATGGCGGCTGGCTGGTGACGCCGACCAACGCCTCGCTCGGCTTCCTCGACCCGGCGCGGCTGTCCCGCCTCGACGCCGAGGGTCGGCTCTTGTCCGGCGACAAGCCGACCAAGGAGATCCCGCTGCACGGCGCGCTGTACGAGACGCGCGGCTCGGCCCGCGCCATCGTGCATCTGCATTCGACCCATTCCGTCGCGGTGTCGATGCTGCCGGGCATCGACCCGAAGGCGGTGCTGCCGCCGCTGACCGCCTATTACCTGATGCGGGTCGGGGCGACGGCTCTGGTGCCCTATTACCGCCCGGGCGACCCGGCGGTGGCCGACGCCATCCGCGGCCTGGCCGGCCGATATTCATCCGTGCTGTTGGCCAATCATGGCCCGGTGGTGGCGGGGGAGAGCCTGGAGGCCGCGGTCTACGCGACGGAGGAGCTGGAGGAGACGGCGAAGCTGCACCTGCTGCTGCGCGGCGTGAACCCGCGCCTGCTGTCGCCGGGCCAGATCTCGGAGCTGAAGGACGCGTTCAAGCTCGACCTGCCCGGGGATGACCACGGGCACGAGCATTGATGACGGGATGGGTCCGCGGCCGGCACGGAAGATCAGGGCATGGCTCGGCGCTTCTCTGTGTGTTATCATTGTTAAATTGTGATCGTATTCTCTTTCGAACGCTTAGATCTATAATTGTTGATAATACATATGCCGTTCAGGAATGAATTCGGAGGTGTATGCCGTTGTCGCTAAATGATTATTCTGTGGAGGACTATAGATGGGCGCTGAGATTTCAATGGGCAATTGGTCTGAAGCGGTGTTTTCCCAGTTTCTTGAGCAAGGGGGATGGAGCGGGGCAGCCGACGACAATATCACCAAAGAGGTGTTGTCGGCAGATCTGGTGAAAGCCATCATCACCAACTATCGCGATAAGCCCACGGAACTCTGGGCACGGACCGATCTGGGCCTGTTCGCCCTCGCCATGGGGGTCGCCGAATGGGGCATCGCCGACCCGTCTGGCTTGCCGCCTGACCCGGCTGACAAAGGCTGGGCCAGCGATGCGGGGGAAGATTCAGGCAAGCACTTGATGAGCTACGCGATCGGCGGGGTTGGGATCTCCCATGCCGATGTGGGGGATCTCCAGAAGTTCATGCGCTATGTCGCCGATTCTGGTTTGGTGCCGCAGGAGCACCGCGCTGATCTGCTGCGCTTGGCCGACGACGTCCAGTATCGGAAGCCGGGTGTCGTCTACGACGAGCTTCGCGCTGCAGGTGTCTGCGCTGCCGAAAAATTCCAGACTGACCTGAGCGGAGAGCCATTCGACCACTTCGATGTTCCTCCTAAAAAGTCTTACTGCACGAAGTATGCCAATTCGGCCCTGCAGGCGCGGGATTGGCGCATCTTTCGCACCTGGATGCGCGCTGCGCTTCGGACCAGGACAGCGCAGGAATGGCTCGTCGGGCTCTGGATGCGGGACTACTGGTACAAGTCGCTCGACCGCGTTCCAGAGGGCGACGGCTGGATCGAGGAGGCGCTGGTCAACGTCCGCGTCCGAAACTCGGCGCGAGCGGTAGCCAATAAGGCCGTCACGCGGCCGGCGTCGACGCCGACGGAAAGGGTGCAGCGCGAGCTCGATGCCTACGGCGAGTGGAAGCCCAGCACACTCCTTCGCCGCTGCCGGATCATGTTGCGGCCTGTCGTTCTGTATCGACACTTTGCCGGCGAACAGCCGCTGAAAGGCGTCCTCTGCCCGAAGGCATAGCGTCCGGGGGCGCTGGACGATCCTGCGGTCACTCCTGAATTTAGCCTGCTATTGGAGGGTGACGATGGCCGATTTTCAGGCCGAGTTGGTCAAAGCCGCGGAAACCGAGTTGGTTCGATTCGGCGGACGGCACGAGACCGATGACGATGTACACGACATTCTGAAACAGTATTGGACCGAGGGTGCGGAATTCGAGCCGAAGGAAGCCGAGAAGGCCATAGCCAAACGGACCGCCTGGTCGGCCGCCTTCATTTCATTCGTGGTGAAGAAGGCGCTCAGCGCCTCCGGCTCAGCGGCGTCCTTCCCGTTTAGCGCCTCGCATTCGGTCTACGTCGGAGCCGCCATCAGAAACATGCTGGCGAAGAAGCCGCCGGCAGTTTTCTATGGCTTGCCACCGGACGGGGACGGCGCCGAGAAGCCCGTATTCGGGAATATTTTTGGCTCGACACGCGTGCTTCACATCGACGACTTTGCAGATGCCCTGGATGCCGCTCGCAAGCAGCATACTTACTTCAGCCATTTCGATGTCGTGACCAGCGTAGCGAACGGCACGCTTACCTGCATCGGCGGCAATGTGAGCCAGAGTGTCACCCGGAAGACCGTGACATTGAAGGATGGATTCCTTCCGAAGAGGCCATTCAAATTTGACGATGCCGGCAATGTCATATCCGGCCCCTATATTTGCATCATAAAGTTCCGGGAATAGCTGCGACCGATTCCCGAGCTCGGTTTGGTATTCGCCAGCCGGCCCGATGGCGCGAATCGGGCCGGTGATCCCTAAAGCGGTCAGTCCTCGTCCGCCCCCGGCGTCGCGGCTCGGCGCGCGGCGACGCCGGCGTAGCGGCGCAGGCTCCACAGCAGGGGGGATGCGTCGCGGGTCTCGACCTCGGTGACCAGGCCGACGAACAGGATGTGGGTCGACACCTCGGTCAGGCCAATCAGGTGGCAGTCGATCACAGCGACCGCACCCTCGAGCTTCGGCCGGCCTGACGGCCAGGCGGACCAGATGCCGCGGGTGAAGCGCTCGGAGCGGGCGATCGGCAGCTTGCCGGCGAAGGCGTCGGCGACCTCATCCTGATGCTCGGCCAGCATGGCGACGGAGAAGCCTTCGGTGGCCTCGATCACGCTGGCGATGGCGCTGCTGCGGTCGATCGAGACCAGCATGGTCGGCGGCTCGGCCGCCAGCGACATCACCGCCGTGGCCGTGCGGCCGTGCCGGGTGCCGTCGGGCTCCGTCGCCGCCACCACGCAGATGGTCGCCGTCAGGCGCGTCAGCGCCTCGACGAAACGATCGCGGGGCACCGCCGGCGGGTGTCGCGGGTCCGGGTTGTAACGAAGCGAGGTACGCGCGACCAAGATCTGTCCCTGAGGGCCGTCGGAAAAGGGGCGCCCGCCAGCCCGATTCCCTTGAAGGAAACCTGACTGGCGGGCGGGGTCGGCGTCAGGCGGCCTTGAGCTGGGCCTCGGCGAACTCGTAATTGGCGAGCTTGTCGAGGAAGTTCTGGGCGTAGTCCGGACGACGGTTGCGGAAGTCCAGATAGTAGCTGTGCTCCCACACGTCGAGGCCGAGCAGCACCTTGCCCTCGCCGGTGGCGAGCGGGTTGGAGCCGTTCGGGGTCTTGGTGATCTTCAGCTTGCCGTCCTTGCCGACCACGAGCCAGGCCCAGCCGGAGCCGAACTGGCCGATCGCGGCCGCCTTGAAGGCGTCCTTGAAGGCCTGCACGCCGCCGAGATCCTCGGTGATCTTCTTTTCCAGCGCGCCCGGGATGGCGCCGCCCTTCGGCGACAGGTTCTGCCAGAACAGGATGTGATTCCAATGCTGGCCGGCATTGTTGAACACCGGGGCCAGGTTGTCCTTGCCATAGGCGAAGGCGACGATCTCCTCGAGCGACTTGCCCTTCAGCGAGTCATCCTTCTCGACGAAACCGTTCAGCGCCGTGACATAGGCCTGGTGGTGCTTGCCGTGATGCAGCTCCAGCGTCTCCTGGCACATGCCGCGCTCGGCGAGGGCGTTCTGCGAGTAGGGCAGCTGGGGAAGTTCAAACGCCATGGTGGTGCTCACTTTCTGATCGGCTTGGGTGTGGAAGGATGCGGTAGGCGCAACGGCGCGCCCCCGCCTGGATGTGCTCCGTGCGCTCCACCCGGGCCTCCGGCCCGAGCACGCGGCGGAACAAGTCGAGCTCGGAGCGGCAGAAGCCCTGGCAGGCGGCCGCCGCGGCGCAGATCGGACAATGATTCTCGACCAGAAGGAAGCCGTTTTCGTCTTCCTCCCACCCAGCCATGTAGCCCTCGCGGGTGCGAAGGCCAGCCAGGGCCGCGATCCGGTCGCGCAGCGTCGCCGTGCCCGCCACCGCGTCGGTATAGCGGGAAAAGGTCTCGGCCTCGCGCGCGGCGATCAGCTGGTCGAGGGCCGCCTCGCCCAGCTCGCGCCGGACGCCGGCAATCAGCCCGGCCACCATCTCGGCATGGCCGTCGGGGAACCGGGCATGGCCGGCAGCGGTGAGGGACCAGAGCTGGAGCGGCCGGCCGACCCCGGCGCGCTGCGGCGCCGACTCCACCAGCCCGGCTTCGGCCAGCTTGACCAGCTGCTGCCGCGCCGCCTCCCCGGTGGTGCCGAGCGCGGCGCCGAGCGCCGCGGCGCTCTGGCCGCCGCGCGTCTTCAGCAGCAGGAGCAGCCGCTCCGCCGCCGTCGCCGGCTCCCGGGAAGAACTGTTATCAAAGTCCATACTTTGAAAATAGCGACCCCACACCATGGCTGCAAGCATCACGCGCCCATCGCCGCATGGCAGGCGCATCGCCGCGGCCCCTTCCGTTGCGCTCGGGATCGGAGCCAAGGTGGCGCGGTGCTCCTGAAAGCCGAGTCGACCCGCATGAAATCCGACCTCCTTTCCTCCTGGCAGCTCTGGGCGCTGCTCTCCGCCATCTTCGCCGCCCTGACCGCGATCTTCGCCAAGATCGGCATCGAGGCGATCAATTCCGATCTCGCCACCTTCATCCGCACCGTCGTCATCCTGCTGGCGATCGGTGGCATCGTCGCCGCCACCGGGCAGTTCCAGCCGGCCTCCTCGATCTCCGGCCGGACCTGGATCTTCCTGGTGCTGTCCGGCTTGGCGACCGGGGCCTCGTGGCTCTGCTACTTCCGGGCGCTCAAGCTCGGCCAGGCGGGGCAGGTGGCGCCGATCGACAAGCTCAGCGTCGTGCTGGTGGCGGTGTTCGGCGCGATCGTGCTGGGCGAGACGCTGTCGGGCGTCGCCTGGCTCGGCGTGGCGCTGATCGGCGGCGGCGCCGTGCTGGTGGCGATCGGATGACGCCGATCTGCCGAAGGATGCGGCCGGAGGAGGCCGAGGCGCTGGTGGTGCTGATGGCCGCGGCTTTCGGCAATCCGCGCTTCGGGCCGACCATCGCCCGGCTGTCGCGCATGCCCAACGCCGCGATCCATGTCCTGGAGGCCGACGGCGCGTTGCGCGCCGGGGCGGCGATGGTCGATTATGGCCGGGTCGCCTATCTCGGGGTCGTCGGCACCGACCCGGCGATGCAGGGGCGCGGCTTCGGCCGCCGCATCGTCGAGACGGCGCTGGCGCCGGTGCCGGCCGACCGCATCATCCTGCTCGATGCTTCGCCCTCCGGCGCGCCGCTGTATGAGACGCTCGGCTTCGTCGATGTCGACGCCTCGGTGGTGCTGGAGGCGAAAGGGCCGGTGGAGGCGCCGCCGGTGCCCGGCCTGGCGCCGATGGCGGAAGCCGACCTGCCGGCGGTCGCGGCCTATGATGCGGCGGTATTTGGTGCCGACCGCACCACCGGGCTCACGGCGCTGTTCCGCGAGCACCCCGCCGGCATGGTTTGCCGCCACGACGGGCGGGTGGCCGGCTACGGGCTGCGCCACCCCGACCGGATCGGCCCGGTCCTGGCCGAGGACCAGGACACCGCTGCGGCCCTGGTCGCGGCGCTATCCGTCCTCGGGCCGGCGGGACCGATGACGATCACCGTGCCCTCCAGCCATGCCGCCATGCTCGACCATCTGCACCGAAGCGGGGTGCCTGAGCTGCGACGGCTGCGCCACATGCGCCGCGGCGGCGACCGCCACCCGAGCGACCGGGGACGCATCGCCGCCATGGCCAGCTTTCACCTCGGGTAGGCTTACTTCTCCGCCAGCGCCGCCAGGATCCGCGCCCAGGAGCGGATACCCTTGTGGAAGCTGGTCAGGTCGTATTTCTCGTTCGGGCTGTGCACCCGGTCGTCCTCCAGCGCGAAGCCGACCAGCAGCGAATCCATGTCGAGCAGGCGCTTGAACGACCCGACCACCGGGATCGAGCCGCCGCAGCCGGCCAGCGCCGCCGGGCGGCCCCATTCCTGCTGCAGCGCGGCCCGGGCGCGGGTGAGGGCCGGGCTGTCGATCGCCAGCGCCAGCGCCGGGCTGCCCTTCTCGGAATGGAACTCCGCCGTGCAATCCGCCGGCAGGCGGGCGCGGACGAAGGCGTAGAAGGCGTCGCGGATCTTGACCGGATCCTGGTCGCCGACCAGCCGGAACGACACCTTGGCCGAAGCCTTGGAGGCGATCACGGTCTTGCTGCCCTCGCCGGTGTAGCCGCCCCAGATGCCGTTGACGTCGCAGGTCGGCCGCGCCCACAGCCGCTCCAGCGCCGTGCGGTCGCGCTCCCCGGCCGGCACCGACAGGCCGATCTGGCTGAGGAAGGCGGCTTCGTCGAAGCCCATCGACTGCCACTGCGCCTTCAGCTGGGTCGGGGTCTCGGGCACGCCGTCATAGAAGCCGGGAACGGCGATGCGGCCGTCCTCGTCATGCAGGGCCGCGAGGATCCGGGTCAGGACATGGATCGGGTTGCGGGCCGAGCCGCCATACATGCCGGAATGCAGGTCGCGGTTTGCCGCGGTGATCGTCACCTGCTCATACACCATGCCGCGCAGGCTGGTGGTGATCGCCGGGGTCTTCGGGTCCCACATGCCGGTGTCGCAGACCAGCGCGATGTCCTTCGACAGCTCCTGGCGGTTGGCCTCCAGGAACGGGTTCAGGCTGGGGCTGCCGGATTCTTCCTCGCCCTCGCAGAACACGGTGATCGGCAGGGGCAGGGAGCCGGTGACCGCCTTCCAGGCGCGGCAGGCCTCGAGGAAGGTCAGCAGCTGGCCCTTGTCGTCCGAGGCGCCGCGGGCGTGGATGCGCTTGACCCCGTCGGCGCCGGTCTCGATCCGCGGCTCGAAGGGCGGGTGGTCCCACAGGTCCAGCGGATCGACCGGCTGCACGTCGTAATGGCCGTAGAACAGCACCGACGGGCCGGCCCCGGCGCCGGGGGCGTGGCCGACCACCATCGGATGGCCCGGGGTCGGCCGGACCTCGGCGGCGAAGCCGATCTCGCCCAGGCTGGCGGCCAGCCACTCGGCGGCGGCGCGGCACTCCTCCTTGTAGGCGGGGTCGGTCGAGATGCTGGGCTGGCGCAGGAACGCCATCAGCCGGTCGAGGCTGGAATCGAGGCCGGCGTCGATCGCCGACAGGACCTGGTCGAGCGTGCTCACGGGGAGAATCCTCTGGAATCGTTGCTCCGACCCTAAAGCAGATCCGGCCCGGCGGAAACGGGGAGGGGCTCTCTACTTCTTCCGCCCGGCCATGTGGTGAAGATAGGCGATGACCTGCTCGATCTCGCGGTCGCTCATCTGCTCCGGCGTGAAGCCCTGCATCTTGCGATCCGGCCAGTCACGCACCGAGGCCGGGTCGCGGATCAGCGCGTGCAGCGCCGCCGGCGCCAGATATTCGGTCGGGTTCATCGGCCGGTTCAGGTCGGGCCCGACATCGGCCGATCCGGCGCCGTTCAGCTTGTGGCAGACCAGGCACTGGGTGACGAACAGCGTCTGGCCGCTGCGGATCGGGTCGGCCGCCGTCAGGGCCGAATCGACCGCCAGCTCCGGCCAGCGCGCGGCGGGGGAGGGCTGGGTCGCCAGCTTGGCCATCTGGTAAGGCCATTGCTCGCTGCGCACCGTCGCCGCCTGGTCGCCGGTCCACACCAGGTAGAAAGTGCCGGCGCTGACCGTCTTCTCCGGCAGGGTCGGCCAGGGGGCGTCCGCCGGCTCGATCGCCACCCAGGCGATCACCAGCTTCGGGTCGGTGCTGAGGATCTGGTCGGCCGGCAGCTGCGCCGCGTAACCGTCCGTCGCGATCGCCTCGATCACGGTGTCGGGTGGCGGCGTCAGGCCGGCGATCAGACCTGCCACCGGCACGGCGCGATAGGTCATGGCGCGGCCATAGATGGCGTCCTTCGTCACCTCGATGGTGGCGACGTCGGGCCGGGCCAGAAGCTGGTCGCGGGTGAAATGGCGGGTCTCGCCGCCGATGGTCAGGTCGAGCGCCGGCTCGGCAGCACCGGCGGCGGCGGCCCACAGCAGCAGGCCGATGACAGCAAGGATGCGCATGATGGACTCTCCCTCGCGGCGATAATGCGCCGCGTTCGGGATAGGAAACCATGCGGCCGGGGTGAGTCGCCAGCGCGTAGAGGTCAGGCGGCCTTTCCGGCAGGTGCCGTCGGCCGGACCGGCGTCTCGCCGGCCAGCAGCGGCCCGGCATCGCCTTCCAGCGCCTCCAGCCGCAGCAGCGCCAGGCCGATGCCGTCGCGGCTCGACCGCATCTCACCGGCTTCGCGGCCGTCGCGCAGGATCAAGGTGCCGGGCTCGGGCGCCGGGCCGTCCAGCAGCACCGGCGCCAGCCGCTTCTTCAGCAGGCCGCGGTAGCGGGTGCGGGCGGTCAGCTCCTGGCCCATGTAGCAGCCCTTGTCCCAGGCGATGGCGTTCAGCGAATCGTAATTCGCCTCCAGCAGCACGGTCTTCTCCGGCACCAGGTCGCGGCTGCCGTCGGGCACGCCCAGGGTCAGGCGCAGCCGGTCCCAGGCCTCCGGGCCGGTCTCGGTGAGGCCAAGGCCCTCCAGCGTGGCTTTCGCCGTCGCCTTCGGCAGCAGCGCCCGGGCGCCGAGCGCCGCCGTGCGGGCGTCGACATGGGCGATGCCGTCGGCCAGGGGCCGTGCGGCGCCGGGTTCGCCCGCCAGGCCCAGGGCGGCGTTGCCGGGCTCGCCGAGGATCGCCGCCACCGCCCAGTCGGCGCTGACGTCGGCCAGCTCGACCTTGGAGCGCAGCTTGTACATCCGCAGCCGCCGGAACAGGTCGGCGCCGCGCCCGGCCTCGCAGTCGATCAGCCAGGCATCACCCAGCGCGACCACATGGAAATCGTGCAGATACTTGCCCTGCGGCGTCAAAAACGCGGCGAAGACGGCGCGGTCCGGCGCCACCTTCCGCATGTCGTTGGAGACCAAGCCCTGCAGGAAGGCGGCCCTGTCCTCGCCGGTCAGGCGCAGGACGTCGCGGTCCAGGAAGGTGAAGTCGGCCATGGCATCGCCCGGTTGCGGAACGGCATCTACCCCAAGAGGTGGGCCAAGTTCCGGGGTCGCGCAAGCGCCTGCGAGTCTGGGTTGCGACGGAAGCGGCGGGCTGCGTCGTGAAGGGAACACAAGGCACCGATGGCGGTGCGCAATGTCGAGAGCATCATGAAGACGAAGTGGATTGTCGGTTCGGTTTTGCTCGCCCTCGTCGCCGGCACGGCCATGGCGGTCGCGCAGGATGGTGCGCCGGGCGGCGGTTGGCGCGGCGGCTTCTTCCGCCAGCTCGACACCAACAAGGACGGCAAGATCGAGCGGACGGAAGTCCTGGCCTGGGCCGAGGCGCGGTTCAAGGCGCTCGACACGGCGGGTGACGGGGCGCTGACCAAGGAGCAGTATGTCGACGCCATGATCGCGAAAATCCGTCCCCGCCTGGAACAGCGCTTCGACAAGCTCGATGCCGATAAGGATGGGAAGGTGACTGCGGCCGAGTTCGAGGCGCCGGCTCTGGCCCGCTTCGACCGCCGCGACACCGGCAAGACGGGTGTTCTTTCGATCGATGACCTCAAGAACCACAGCAACTGAAGCGTGGCCGAGAGCGACGATGCCTTGGTGGCGGCTGTGGCGGCGGGAGACGCCGCCGCCTGCCGCCGCCTGGTCGACCGGCATCTCGGACGCCTGCTGGCCTTCGCCCAGCGCATGCTGGGCAGCCGCGCCGATGCCGAGGACGTGGCCCAGGACGCGTTCCTGGCGCTGTGGAAGGAGGCCGGGCGCTGGCGGCCGGACGGCAGCGCCACGGTTTCTACCTGGCTCACCCGCGTCACCTACAACCGGTCGATCGACCGGCTGCGGCGGCAGCCTTCGGTCGCACTCGACGCGGTGCCCGAGCCGCCGGACCCCGCTGCCGGCGCCGAGACCGGGCTGCAGCGCGCCCGGGTCTCGCGCCGGGTCGCCGAGGCTCTGGCCCAGCTGCCAGAGCGGCAACGCGCGGCGATCCTGCTCAGCCATTACGAGGGCCAGGGCAATCGCGAGATCGGCGAGGCCCTCGGGGTCGGGGTCGAGGCGGTGGAATCGCTCCTGGCGCGCGGCCGGCGCGCCCTCCGCCAGGCCCTGGCGGCGGAACGGGCCGATCTGATGGGAGAGGTGTGACATGGCCGAGATGACGCTCGATCGGTTCCTCGATCTGCTTGACCGGCACGGTCCGGTGATCGACCGATGGCCCGCCTCCGATCAGGACGGTGCGGAGGCGCTGCTGGCAACCTCGGCCGAGGCGCGATCCGCCATGGCCGATGCCCGGGCGGTGGCGACCATTCTCAACGATCTGCGGGTGGCTCCGCCTTCGGCGGCGATGCTCGGCCGCATCCTCGACACGGCTCCACGGCCGCGCCGCTGGATTTCGGAGATCCTGTCCTGGCGGCCGGCGGTCGCCTTCGCCGCGGCTCTGGTGGTTGGGATCTATCTCGGCGCCATGGTGCCGACGGTGCAGGCCAATGACGACGACTGGTCGACCCTCGGCTACGCCCTGACCGACGACGCGTCGCCCTTCGGAGGAACGCCGTGACTGCACGCTCCTGGCGCTGGGCCCTCGTCGCCTCGCTGGCGCTCAACCTCCTGCTGCTCGGCGTGCTCGGCACCTGGCTGTGGCGCTCGGATTCGCGATCCGGCCCGTCGGCACTGTCCGAGGCCGTCGCGACCCTGCCGGAGCCCGACCGCACCACGTTGGCGCAACTGCTCGAGCAGCGCCGGGCCCAGAGCAAGGCGATCGGGGACGAGCTTCGCCAGCAGCGCGCGGCGGTGAACGAAGCGTTGTCGGCCGAGCCCTATGATCCCGACAAGGTGGCGGCGGCGCTGGCGGCGATGAGCGACGAATTCAAGGAACTGCGCGGCGTGGTGCAGGGCACGATTCTGGAGATCATGCCCAAGCTGTCGGCCGAGCAGCGGCGGAAGATGCTGGAACGGCGCGACGCGCTCTGGCGGCTGTAGGCGACCTCTATTGGGGCGGGATCGGCCGCAGGATCAGCACGGCGAGCTCCGCGCTGGGGGTAAAGTCGGTTTTCCGCACCTCGAATTGGGTCGGCGAGATCTTCTTCACCCCCTCGGCGCAGAAGCTGACCAGGTTCCGGGCGTCGCCCTTGTCGACCACCAGCCGGAAGTCCTTGATTGGCGCCGCCCAGTTGGCTCCGGTCGTCAGGATGTAGGAGACCCGCTGCTCGCTGAACGGCATGCCGTCCTGGCCGGCCTTGGCCTTCGCCCGGTCGACCGCTGCAAGGAAGCTCCGGTCGATGCAGTAGGTCCGCAGGTCGTCCGCGTATTCCGGCGTGCCGGGGGCATAGGGCGATCCGATCACCGAGCCGACGCTCGATCCGGTCCCGGGCGTGTAGCGGTGCTCGATCACCACCTCGCGCCCGGCCGGGAAGGTCTGCTGGAAGTGGTAGGTGGTCTTCAGCGTCCACATCGGGACGACATGCTGCTCCCACCCTTTGCCGGAATCGTACTCGTTGACGGCGGCGAGGCCGAGCCCGATCAGCTCCTCTCGCTGCCCCTTCGGCAGCGTGGTCAGGTCGTCGTAATCGGCATCGGGATATAGCGGCACGCCCAGCTTGCGCAGCAGCGCCGTCTGGTCGACGCCGTTGCCGAAGGCCTTGTTCTCGACCTCGGTCGCCACCGGCTTGCCGTCGGCCTTGGTCGAGAAATCGAGGAAGTTCTCGTTGCCGGGATGCGGCACGGCGGTCATCCCGTCGATGAAGTCGAGCGTGACGTCCGGCATCGGGAAGGCGACGGTCACCGTCCGGTCCTGTGCCGCGCGGTTGAAGAATCGGTAGGTGACCCGGATCTCGTTCGCCGAGACATACAGGTCCTCGGACCGCATCTCGATGTCCGCCGTCTTGGTCAGCACCAGGCCACCGGCGGCGAGCTGCGCGGTCGTGTCATTGGCCTGCGTCGCCGCGAGCGGTACGAGAAGGGCGGCCAGGCCGATCGAAAGGGCGGTGAAGGCGGTGGTCACGATCGGCTCCGGAGTCGAGTTTCGCCGTACTGTCGCGCGCCGGATCTGGCTTTTCCAGGGCACATTCCTGTGGGAGCAGGGGCGGGGCCGTCGGACCGGACCGTCGCTGGCTCCACCATCGGTGCCACGGCGCACCCCGCTCCGGACCGGAACCTCCGATCCAGTCTCTGCGCCAGCACCGCCAGCGAGGACACCGCCCGGCGATCGATGGTCATCACCGCGATCATGCCGGTCCAACGGTCCATGGTCTGGCCGGCAGGAACGTATTCGGACAGGATCATTTCCGGCGTCGCACCGCGATTGGCCAGGATCCATCCCGGAGGGATGGGAGCCTGAAGCATCTCGGCCATCCGGTCCTCCTGGGCCATGCCCGACGGCGGGGGCGGCTCCGTCTTCGGGACCCAGCCGGCCGCAGCGCCGGCCGGCAGGATCGGCAGCAGCATCCTGCGGCGCCGACCCGCTGGGCAACGCGTCGTAGGCCGCCTGCGACCGTCCGGTTCCAGCTTCATTGCCTCTCCCCGCCTGAGGGTGTCATTCGGCACAGAAGACGGTGGGATTGGGGCTGAATTGCACTGATGGAGGGATCAATGGGAGGCGCTTGGGCGCAGTCCTTTCGCCATGCGCATGGCCGGTCGGATCTCCGCCACACTCTGATCCCCTTGCGTTCCCGCCCCGTTCGGCGCTATCAGGGCGCCGCATGCCGCAATGTGCCGACCGGTCCGTATCCGGTGGGCCGCTGCGGCACCCCGATGCTGCGAAGCGAAGCGGCGTCCGGGGGCGACGGTTCTTGTGCAGTCGTTAAAAGTCCAACAAAATCAGCAGGTTGCAAATTACGGCCTGCGCATCGTTTCGATTGTTTCCGGTCCAGCCTCTCCCTATACTCCGCGCCGCCCAGGCTCGGACGAAGGCCGGCACGTCAGACAGTGAGTGGTTGTTGCGATGACAGCGATGCTTCTGCCCCCGGATTATCGGCCGTCGGATGATGAAGACTTCATGAATCCGATGATGCTGGAGTATTTCCGGCGCAAGCTTCTGAAGTGGCGGGCCGACCTTCTCGCCGAATCCAACGCGACCCTGAGCAGCCTGCAGGATGGCGGTATCCAGGAGCCGGATCTGACCGATCGGGCCTCCGCGGAGACCGATCGTTCGCTCGAGCTCAGGATCCGCGACCGCGAGCGCAAGCTCCTGTCCAAGATCGACTCCGCAATGCGGCGGATCGAGGACGGCTCCTACGGCTTCTGCGAGGAGACGGGCGAGCCGATCGGCGTCAAGCGGCTGGAGGCACGGCCGACCGTGACCCTCAGCCTCGAGGCGCAGGAGCGCCACGAGCGGCTGGAACGCACCCACCGCGACGATTGACCGAATACGGCGCCGAGAGGCGCCGTTCTGGTCTATGGTCTCGGCCGAAAGGCGTGTTCTCGTCAGCCGCCCGGTCCCATCTTCGATGGAAGGCGTTGTTCGCATCTCCGCCTCGCTGCGTGTCCGTGCTAGGGTGACGCCGAGGGGCTTTCAGATCGAGGGTATTCGATGCTTCGTGGCGCTGCGCTTTTCGCCGCCGTTCTCGCCATCTCGGGCTGCGGGATCGATCCGGTGACGCCGAAGGAGACCCGCGTCGACTACGCGGGTTTCATCAACAGTGCGGATCAGGCCGCCATCTACGCCAACTCGCAATGCGCCCAGATCAACCGCCTGGCCGTGTTCAAGGTCGAGGATGTGGTCGACGGCCGCAAGGGGGCGACCTTCCAGTGCCTGCCGGTGCCGAACTGCTATCCGGCCGAAGCAGCAGCGCCGGGGCAGCCGGTCGCGCTGGCTCCCGCGGTTCCGGTCGCGATGATGCCAACCACCTCGGCCGCGCCGGGGCAGCCTTACACCGTTCCGCCCGCAGCGGCGGCGCGGCTGCCGGGCCCGATCGTGGCGATGGCCCCGGTATCCTCGGCGCGCGATCGCCGGGCCGCGCGCCGTGCGAAGGGGGCGTCGATCGAGGATCAGTCGGACGACACCTACATCCCGTTCGCCGCGGTCCCGGTGGCCGCCGGACCGCAGCCGCAGCGCGTGCCGTCGTTTGAGACGATCAACGTGCCGACCGGCCCGAACCCGGTCTCGGCCGAAGCTCCGGGCCCGATGGCTGCAGGGTCCTACGCCGTTGCGGCGGCGCCGAGCTGGCGGCGGGCGGTGACCTGCAAGCCCAACGCCACGCTGCCGCTGGCGGTGGACCGGCTGCCGACCGGCGACTACTATCCGTTCTGAAGTCTGATCGGACCAGCGTGGAAGGCCGGATCATCCCCCGATCCGGCCTTCGGCGTTCGTCAGCCGCGTCCCTCCGGAACCGCCCGGATCGGCAGGTGGATGTCGGTGATCAGATCCGCGGCGGGCGTGCTGCGCGGGTCGTTGATGTACTCCTCGAAGATCGGCGCTTCCGCCGGCTCGGCGCCGCTGGTCGGCAGCCAGGTCCGGTACAGCCAGGCATAGGACCGCTCCAGCTCGGCATAGGGGCCGGTGTGGCGCAGCACGGCATGCGGCCCGCCGGCGACGGTGCGGAGGACGACCTCGCCCTCGCCGGCGACGCCCTCCGGCACCTCCAGGCAGGCGTCGGACCGGAGCTCGGCGGGCGGCACCGCGGCCGGATCGTCGTAATAGAGGCCCAGGCTGCGGACGCCGGGGCGCAGCAGCTGGCGGGCGCGGGCCCAGGACATCAGGATGTCGAAGCTGCGGCCGACCTCCATATAGGGGCCGATATGGCGGACGGCGGCGACTCGGATCGGCGCCAGCGTGCGATAGGTCACGTCGGGCATGGCTGTCTTTCCTTCGGGTGAGTCGACGGGGAACGATCGACGCGTGTCGCGATAGGCGCCCGGCGGACGGCCGTAGCGCCCGGCGAAGGCCCGGCTGAAGGCGGCGGTGCTGCCATAGCCGGCCTTGCGGGCGATGCGGGCCACCGCTGTCTCGCTCTCCAGCAGGGTGCCGGCGGCGCGGTGCAGGCGCAACCGGCGCACCGTGTCCGCCACCGTCTCGCCCAGCAGGTACCGGTAGGCCCGGTGGAAGTGGTAGGGCGAGAAGCAGGCCACCTCGGCCAGCCGGTCCAGGTCGATCGGATCGTCGAGATGGGCGGCGATGTGGTCGATCACCCGCTGGATGCGGGCGAGGTGGCGGTCGAGCGTGGCGTCCTTGGGCATCGGTTCGTTCTCCCGGGCTAAGCCCGCATTTCTCAAACCCCTTGTGCCCTGCGCCAACGTCCCAGGCCGGCAGGGCAGGAGAGCGGCGCAGCGCGATGTGGGCACATCGGGCAAGCCGCTCGACGCACCCTGCCGGCCTGGGACGTTGGCCCGGAGGGTCGCCTTGCGGCGGCCGCCTGCGGGCGCGGGCCGCTCGACCGTAGTGCCGCTACGCTTTTCGCGTCCCGCCCCCGCATCCGTCTCGCCGCAAGGCGACGCAGGGCGCAAGGGGTTTGAGAAATGCGGGCTATTGTTAGCCCGAAGCGGATTGATCCTGCTTGCGAAGCAGCGGCCGCGGAAGGGGCCACGTGCCTGGGCTCTTGCCTGGTGTGAACAAAACGTGTACAAGAGCTGCATTGACGCGGCGTATGGCGCCATGCAACTGGAAGGGACTGGTGATGTCGACCCCGACTCTCCGCGTTGTGGAAAGAGCCCCGATGGACAAGACCAAGGCGCTGGAAGCCGCCCTGACCCAGATCGAACGTGCCTTCGGCAAGGGGTCGGTGATGAAGCTCGGGGCGCGGCCCCAGGTCGAGGCGGAGGTGGTTTCGACCGGGTCGCTCGGCCTCGACATCGCGCTCGGCATCGGCGGCCTGCCGAAGGGCCGGATCATCGAGATCTACGGGCCGGAAAGCTCCGGCAAGACCACGCTGGCGCTGCATGCCGTGGCCGAGGCGCAGAAGGCCGGCGGCACCTGCGCCTATATCGACGCCGAGCATGCGCTCGACCCGACCTATGCCCGCAAGCTCGGCGTCAACATCGACGATCTGCTGATCTCGCAGCCGGATGCCGGCGAACAGGCGCTGGAGATCACCGACACGCTGGTCCGCTCCGGCGCGATCGACGTGATCATCATCGATTCGGTGGCGGCGCTGGTGCCGCGGGCCGAGCTCGAGGGCGAGATGGGCGACAACCAGCCCGGCCTGCAGGCCCGGCTGATGAGCCAGGCGATGCGCAAGCTCACCGGCTCGATCTCAAAGTCCAACAGCCTGGTCGTATTCATCAACCAGATCCGGCTGAAGATCGGCGTGATGTTCGGCAATCCGGAGACGACGACGGGCGGCAACGCGCTGAAGTTCTACTCCTCGATCAGGCTCGACATCCGCCGCATCGGCGCGATCAAGGACCGCGAGACCGTCACCGGCAACCAGACCCGGGTCAAGGTGGTGAAGAACAAGATGGCGCCGCCGTTCCGCGCCGTCGAATTCGACATCATGTATGGCGAGGGCATCTCGAAGACCGGCGAGCTGCTCGACCTCGGCGTCCAGGCCGGGGTGGTGGAGAAGTCGGGCGCCTGGTTCTCCTATGACGGCCAGCGCATCGGCCAGGGCCGCGAGAACGCCAAGGTCTTCCTGCGCGACAACCCCGAAGTGGCGAAATCGGTCGAGGGCAAGATCCGGGCCAATGCCGGGCTGGTCTCCGACCGCATGATGACCGCCGGCGGCGGGCCGGAGAGTGGCGGCGACGGCGAGGAGTGATCGCCGCCCGCAAGGGAAAGGCCCGGGTTTCCGGGCCTTTTCCGTTGCCGGCCGGATCGTGCTATGTCCCGCCCATGACCGCCCCGACCATCACCCGCTTCGCCCCCAGCCCGACCGGCCTGTTGCATGTCGGCAATGTCCGCACCGCACTGGTCTGCTGGCTCGCAGCCCGCGCCACGGGCGGGCGCTTCCTGCTGCGGCTCGACGACACCGACACCGAGCGCGGCAGCGCCGAATTCGCTGCGGCGATCGAGCAGGACCTGCGATGGCTCGGCCTCGGCTGGGACGGCTTCGCCCGCCAGTCCGACCGCACCGACCGCTACCAGGCGGCGCAGGACCGGCTGAAGGCGGCCGGCCGGCTCTATCCCTGCTACGAGTCGGCGGAGGAACTGGAGCTCAAGCGCAAGAGCCTGCTGGCCCGCGGCCTGCCGCCGCTCTACGACCGCGCCGCGCTGGCCCTGACCGACGCCGACCGCGCCCGGCTCGAGGTGGAAGGGCACCGGCCGCATTGGCGCTTCAGGATGACGGATGCGCCGGTCGAATGGGACGACAAGGTCCGCGGCCGGGTGCATTTCAACGGCCGCGACATCTCCGACCCGGTGCTGGTGCGCGAGGACGGGCGGGCGCTCTATCACATCGGCTCGGTGGTCGACGACATCGACATGGACATCACCCTGGTGGTGCGCGGCGAGGACCATGTCGCCAACACCGCCATGCACATCCAGTTGGCCGAGGCGCTGGGCGCCGCGCCGCCGGCCTATGCCCATCTGTCGCTGATCGCCGATGCCGAGGGCCACGGCCTGTCCAAGCGCCTGGGCAGCCTGTCGCTGCGCAGCCTGCGCGAACAGGGGATCGAGCCGCTGGCGGTGACGAGCCTGCTGGCCAAGCTCGGCACCTCCGACCCGATCGAGCCGCGGCTCTCGCTTGACGATCTCGTCGCCGAGTTCGAGTTCGCCAAGTTCTCCCGCACCATCCCGCGCTTCGACTCGGCCGAGCTGGAGCGGCTCAACAGCCGCATCCTGCATGAGACGCCCTTTGCGGCGGTGCGCGACCGGCTGGCGGCGCTCGGCCTCGGCGCCGTCGACGAGGCCGCCTGGGCGGTGCTGCGCCCGAACCTGCAGCGGCTCGAGGACGCGGCCGAATGGTGGCGGGTGATCACCGGGCCGGTGACTCCGGTGGCCGCCGATGACGCCCTGCTGGCCGCCGCGGCCGGGCTGCTGCCGCCCGAACCCTGGAACGACGCCACCTGGGGCGCATGGACGGCGGCGGTGCGCGACAGCACCGGCATCAAGGGCAAGCCGCTGTTCCTGACCCTGCGCCTGGCCTTGACCGGCCTGGACCACGGCCCGGAGCTGCGCGGCCTTCTGCCGCGGATCGGGCGGGAGCGGGCGCTGGCCCGCCTGTCCGGCCGTGTGGCCTGAACGCCCCATCATCCTAAAACTTGCTTAAAACTTGACCCTCCCCCTCTTGGCGCCGACCCGCAGTCGGGAGTAAGAAGCCCGATATGACCGACGATACTCTGCCTGCCCAGGACACCCCGGCGCTGCCGGTGGCCGCGGTCTTCCTCGACGTCGCGTCGCTCCCCCGCGACGAGCCGGAGGACCTTGCCCGCATCCTCGCTGCGCTCGGGACTGTCTGCCGCCCGGCCCGCCGCATCGCCTATGCCGACTGGGCCGCGCTGTCCGACCTGCGCAGTGTCGCCCACCGCCATGGTTTCGACCAGGTGCAGACCACCGAGGCCGAGCCCGGCCGCGACGCGGCGTCGCTGCGCCTGGTGGTCGACGCCATGGAGCTGGGGCTGCTGGAGCGCAGCATCGACGCCGTGGTGCTGGTGACGGGCAGCGCCGCCTTGCTGCCGCTGGTGCGCAGCCTGCGCCGCCACGGCAAGCGGGTGATCGCCATCGGCCCCGCGCGACGCATGGACCCGGTGTTCCAGTCGGAATGCGACCGTTTCGTCGACTGCGCCACGCTCGGCCGCGCGGCTGCTCCCGCTCGGGCCGAGGTTCGCCCGGCTGCATCGGCGCCGGTCGCCCGTCCGGCCGCCCCGGCGCTTCGCTCCGAGCCGGCACCGGCTCCGCGGCCGGCGGAACCGGCACCGCGCCTGCGTGTCAGGCCGCCGGCCGAACCCGCCCGCGCGGCCCGGCTGGGGCCTGCGGTGGCGGAACCGCCGCGCCCGTCGGCCGCCGCTCGCGCCCATCGCCCATCCCTGACCGCGCAGTTCGACGAGCCGGAGACCGCCCCCGCCGGTCCGCCGCTGATGGCCGGCACCCCGGTGGTGCCGCAGCGCAAGGGCTGGTTCGGCAAGCGTCGCTGATCGGGCTGCCCTGCGGCCTGCGCCCTTGGACGCCGGGCGCCTGATCTGGTAATCGTCGCGGTCCCGACCGAACCGGCGGGCCCGACCCAGGATTGCGACTCGTGGCGCTCACTCTGCACAACACGCTCACCCGGACGAAGGAAACCTTCGTCCCGATCGACCCGAGCCATGTGCGGATGTATGTCTGCGGCCCGACGGTCTATGACTACGCCCATATCGGCAACGCCCGCCCGATCGTCGTCTTCGACGTGCTGTACCGGCTGCTGCGGACGCTGTATCCGCGGGTGACCTATGCCCGCAACATCACCGACATCGAAGACAAGATCATCGAGCGGGCGAAGGCCAATGGGGAGTCGATCGGCGACCTGACCCGGCGCACCGGCGAGGTCTTCGCCGCGGACATGGCGGCGCTGGGCGCCCTGCTGCCCGACGTCCAGCCGCGCGCCACCGAGCACATCCCGCAGATGGTCGAGATGATCGGCACGCTGGTCGGCAAGGGCAACGCCTATGCCGCCGAGGGGCATGTGCTGTTCAACGTGCCGTCGATGCCGGATTACGGCCAACTGTCGCGCCGCAACCGCGACGAGCAGATCGACGGCGCCCGGGTCGACGTCGCGCCCTATAAGCGCGATCCGGCGGATTTCGTGCTGTGGAAGCCGTCGACCGACGACCAGCCGGGCTGGGACAGCCCCTGGGGCCGCGGCCGGCCGGGCTGGCACATCGAATGCTCGGCTATGGCCGCCGCCCATCTCGGCACCGTCTTCGACATCCATGCCGGCGGCATCGACCTCGTCTTCCCGCATCACGAGAACGAGATCGCGCAGAGCCGCTGTGCCCATGGGACGCCGGTGATGGCGAACACCTGGCTGCACAACGGCTTCCTGCAGGTCGAAGGCCAGAAGATGTCGAAGTCGCTCGGCAACTTCTATACGCCGCATGAGCTGCTGGAGGAGTTCCCGGGCGAGGCGCTGCGCTATGCCCTGCTGTCGGGCCATTACCGCCAGCCCTTCGACTTCACAAAGGAAGGGGTGCGCCAGGCGCGGGCGGCGCTCGATCGGTTCTATGGCGCGCTGCGCGCCGTCGGCGCCGTCGCGGCCGAGCCGGGGGAAGCGCCGCAGGCGGTCCTGGCGGCGCTGGAGGACGACCTCAACACGCCGCAGGCCCTGGCGGCGCTGCACGAGATCGTGAGCGAGCTGAACAAGGCCACCGACCCCGCCGAGCAGGCCCGGCACAAGGCCGGGTTGCTGGCGGGTGGAGCGCTGCTGGGCCTCCTGGGCCAGGCGCCCGAAGACTGGTTCCGCTGGCACCCGAAGGCGGCCTCGGGGCTGACCGACGCCGAGATCGAGGCGCTGGTGGCCGCCCGTCGCGCGGCACGGGCGGCGAAGAACTTCGCCGAGGCCGACCGCCTCCGCGACCAGCTGGTGGCCGCCGGCATTGCGCTCGAGGACAAGCCGGACCGCACCCTGTGGCGCCGCGAGTGGTAGGACGACGATGAGCGAGCGGATCTGGCTGTTCGACACCACCCTGCGCGACGGGGCGCAGACCCAGGGCGTGGACTTCTCGGTGGCCGACAAGATCGCCATCGCCAGGAAGCTCGACGCGCTCGGCATCGACTATGTCGAGGGCGGCTGGCCGGGCGCCAACCCGACTGACGACGCGCTGTTCCGCGACCCGCCGAAGCTGGCCAGGGCCCGCTTCACCGCCTTCGGCATGACCCGCCGGCCGGGCCGCAGCGCCGCCAACGACCCCGGCCTGGCGGCGCTGCTGAACAGCGACGTCCAGGCGATCTCCCTCGTCGGCAAGACCTGGGACTTCCATGTCGACATCGCCCTCGGCATCCCGCGCGAGGAGAATCTCGAGCTGATCCGCGACAGCGTCGCCGAGGTGGTCGGCCGCGGCCGCGAGGTCGGCTTCGATTGCGAGCATTTCTTCGACGGCTGGAAGGCCAATCCGGACTATGCCCTGGCCTGCGCCAAGGCGGCCTATGAGGCCGGGGCGCGCTGGGTGGTGCTGTGCGACACCAATGGCGGTGCCCTGCCGCATGAGGTGACGGAGATCGTCACCGCCGTCGCCCGGCACATCCCGGGCGACCGGCTGGGCATCCACGCTCATGACGACACCGGCAACGCCGTCGCCAACAGCCTGGCGGCGGTACGGGCCGGGGCGCGCCAGATCCAGGGCACGCTGAACGGCCTGGGCGAGCGCTGCGGCAACGCCAACCTCGTCACCCTGATCCCGACCCTGGTGCTGAAGATGGGCTACGAGACCGGGGTGACCGAGGCCGGCCTGGCCTCGCTGACCGATCTCAGCCACTGGTTCGACGAGCGGCTGGACCGCGTGCCGCAATCCGGCGCGCCCTATGTCGGCGGCCGCGCCTTCGCCCATAAGGGCGGGCTGCATGTCTCCGCCATCGCCAAGGACCCGCGCTCCTACGAGCATGTGGCGCCGGAGCGGGTGGGCAACCGCCGGCACCTCGTCGTCTCCGACCAGGCCGGCCGGGCGAACATCCTGGCGCGCTTCGCCGAGATCGGCGTCGCCATCGACCCGAAGGACCGCAATGTCGACCGGCTGGTCGACCTGGTGAAGCAGCGCGAGTTCGAGGGCTATTCCTACGACACCGCCGCCGCCAGCTTCGAGCTCTTGGCCCGGCGCATGCTGGGGCAGGTGCCGGCCTATTTCGCCATGGACCGGTTCACCGTGGTTGATGAGCGGCGCTTCAATGCCCGCGGCGAGGTGGTGCAGGAATCCGAGGCCACGGTGCTGGTGCGGGTCGGCGGGACGTCCCTGCACGAAGTCTCCTTCGGCAACGGCCCGGTCAACGCGCTCGACAACGCCATGCGCAAGGCGCTGGAGCCGATCTATCCCGGCCTCAAGCCGCTGCGCCTGGTCGACTTCAAGGTCCGCATCCTGCGCTCGAACGAAGGCACGGGCGCCATGCCGCGCGTGATGATCGAGACCGAGGATGCCGACGGCACGCGCTGGTCGACGATCGGCGTCTCGACCAATGTCATCGACGCCTCCTTCGAGGCGCTGGGCGACAGCTTTACCTATGCGCTGCTGCGGGCCGGCGCCGCGGCCCCCGTCTGATGGCCGGCACCGACCAGACCCGCGACTCGCTGCTGGGCGGCCCGGCGATCATCCTGATCGAGCCGCAGATGGGCGAGAACATCGGCACCGCCGCCCGGGCGATGCTGAATTGCGGCCTGGCTGACCTGCGCCTGGTGCGGCCGCGCGACGGCTGGCCCAACCCGAAGGCGGTGCCGACCGCCTCCGGCGCCGACGCCGTGATCGACCATGTCCGGGTGTTCGAGCGGACCGAGGACGCGATCGCCGGTCTCGGCGCCGTCTACGCCACCACGGCGCGGCTGCGCGACCAGCTGAAGCCGGTGGTGACGCCGCGCCGGGCGGCCGCCGAGATGCGGGCATACCATGCCGCGGGCACCGGCTGCGGCATCCTGTTCGGGCCGGAGCGCACCGGCATGACCAATGACGACGTCGCCCTGGCCGATGCCGTGATCAACGTGCCGCTGAACCCGGCCTTCTCCTCGCTGAACCTGGCCCAGGCGGTGCTGCTGGTGTCCTATGAATGGTTCACCGCCGGCGACGCGACGCCGGAGCGGCGGCTGGACTATGAGGAGGACGCGCCGCCGGCGACCAAGGACCAGCTGGTCAACATGTTCGAGCATCTCGAGGAGGCGCTGGACGCCGGCAACTTCTTCCGGGTGCCGGAGAAGCGGCCGAGCATGCAGCGCAACATCCGCGCCTTCCTGCAGCGCGCCCAGCTGTCGGAGCAGGAGGTGCGGACCCTGCACGGCATGATCGTCGCCCTGTCCGGCCGGCGGAAGGGATCGGGCGACGAATAACGCCGCTTCAAACAATAAGTGAATCAACAATAGTGTCATCCTCGGGCTTGACCCGAGGATCCAGGGGCTTTCATGAGCCGCCCTCGGTGGCCCCTGGATTGCCGGGTCAAACCCGGCAATGACAAATATGGGGTTCGCCTTTATTTGGACCGAGCATTTTCCAAGCTCATCCCACTGACCTGATGATCCGATCCGCCCAGTCCGACACGGCAGCAGCCACCGTCTTCAGATGGTCGGCGGCGGTGAAACCGGAGACGCTCTTGCGCGGCTTCAGGTCGTGGTCGCCATCCTCCAGCCACAGCAGCTCGATCCGGTCGGACAGGGCGTAGCCGGCGACCTCGTCGCGGGTGCCGAACGCGTCGCGCGTGCCCTGGCAGATCAGGGTCGGCGTCGCCAGCCCGGCGAGATGCGCGGTGCGCAGCTGCGCCGGCTTGCCCGGCGAGTGGAACGGATAGCCGAGGCACAGCAGCCCGGTGATACGGCCGGCCGCGTGCAGCTCGTCCGCGGCCATCGAGGCCACGCGGCCGCCCATCGACTTGCCGCCGATGATCAGCGGCCTGGTGGCGCCGAGGGCGTCGACCGCCGCCCGGTACTCCGGGATCACGGTCTCGGCCCGCGGCGGCGGCTTGCGCTGCCCCTGGCGCCGCGCCGCCATGTAGCCGAACTCGAACCGCGCCACCCGGAACCCGGCCCCTGCCAGCGCCACAGCCGCCGCGGTCATCGCGGCCGAATCCATCGGCGCGCCGGCGCCATGCGCCAGCAGGATGGTGGTGCGGGCCTCCGCCGGCCCGTCGATGAGGAAGTCGACCGCCATCGGCCCTTTCACTCCGTGAAGGCGGCCAGATTGGCCAGGGTCGACCCCATGCCCTCCTGGTGATCCTCGGGCCGGATCCCGTCGGGGACGTTCTCGCAGCGGATGGACACCTCGGTGCCGCCCGGGACGGCGGCCAGGGCGGTGGTGATCGTCATGGCGCCGGCGAAGGCGGGATCGTCGGAGTCGAACTCGACCACCTCCACCACCCGCCGGTCCAGGACCAACTCCAGGAACCGTCCCTCGACCACATCGGCGTGCTCGGAGGTCTTGCCGCGCAGCTCAGGCCCGGTGTCGATATAGGTCAGGGACATGCGGTAGCGGCCGCCTTCGCGGCCGTCGAAGGCCAGCATCTCGCCTTTCATGCCCTCGGGCGGACGCCACGCCACGAGCGCCTCCGGGTCCATCAGCGCCCGATAGATGGCGTGCGGCGACGCCATGATGATCCTCGATGCGGAATCGACCCGACCGGCTGCCATGGCATCCTCCTCTTCGCGACGCCACCGTACATCGCCCGGCGGAGCAACGCGAAGCGGCTCAGGCCAACAGGGACGCGAGGGCCGTCAGCCCGATCCCGGTCAGGAACGGCCAGCCGATATGGCGGCCGCGGCTGGAGAGGGCAGTGAACGCGCCGATGGCGGTGAAGATCGCGCCGGTCCCGACCGCTGCCCACCAGCGCACCGCAGTCGGATCCAGGACCAGCACGGCCAGGATCAGGGCGATGACTATCCAGGCCACGCTGGTGATGTGCCAGGCGAAGCGGAGCACGAAGCGGGCGAGGGGGCTCTTCAGGATGCCGTCATGGCGGGCCAGAACCGGGCTGATCAGCCGTCGCTCTCCCACCACGGAATGAACGACGGCGGTGACCACCAGCAGCAGCGCCGCCGCGAGAAGCAGAGCATCCGACATCAGGCTTCCTCCGTCGAGGCCGGGCCAGGCGCGGCGTCAGGAACCGATCCGGAGCCGGGCGGGCGCCGGCCAGGCCGGGCCGGCCGGCGCCGCGTCGGCCAGCGGCGCATCGGGATGCAGCTTCTCGACCTCGAGCTCGAACCGGGCGCGGACCAGGCGGTAGCCGAACTGGCGCAGAATGTCGGCCAGGGCGGCGCGCAGCTGGATGTCGCCCAGCGTCAGCGTCTCCACCCGCGGCGCCGGTTGGGCGGTCGGGCCGATGGCCAGGCGCTGCGGGGCCTCGTCGCGCCAGCCGGCGATGCCGGTCCGGCGCAGCGCCGCCAGGAAGCGGTAGACGGTGGCCAGGCTGATCCGCGGGTCCAGCCGGCGCGCCCGACCCAGGATCTCCTGGGCGTCGAGCGCGCGATCGGCCTCGGCCAGCACCGCCAGCAGGATGCGGCGCGGCCGGGTCGGCCGCAGCCCGGCGTCGCGCAACCGGGCCAGGGCCGGGGCGGGGCAGGGAAGGAGGGCGGGGCTCATGCCGCCGCCCTCAGCCGCGCCGGATCTCGGCCGCCGCCCGGGCCAGGATCTCGACGATCCGGGTCTCGGCATCCGGGTCGGCGCCAGCCTCGAGCTTCTGCGTCGCCGCCTCGCGCAGATTGTCCAACGCCGCGATCACCAGCGACGGCAGCCGGCTGGACCGATCGCGCTCGCGGTCCCGCTCGCCGCCCATCATCTTGTTGATCCAGGCGATCTTCTCGCCGGCCGCAGCCAGCCGGCCCAGCACGGCGTCGACGATGCCGCGGTTGGCGTCGAGATAGGCGCGGCCCTCATCGGTGATGGTGTAGAGCTTCTTGCTGCCCTCGGCCACGACCGTGACGTAGCCGGCTTCCTCGAGATAGGTCAGGGTCGGGTAGACCGTGCCCGGGCTCGGGCTGTACCAGCCGCCGGTCTTCTCCTCGATCAGCTTGATGATCTCGTAGCCGTGGCGCGGCTGCTGCTCGATCAGCGCCAGGGCCAGCAGGCGCAGGTCGCCCTGGGCCAGCATCCGGCCGGCGCGCATCAGGTCGCCCCCGCCGCCGAAGCCTCCCCCGAAGCCGCGGCCGCCGAAGCCGCCGCCATGGCCCCACATCCGGCCGCCGCGGCCCCGGCCGCCGGCCCACATCTCGTCGCCGCCGCCACAATCGCCGCGGTGGCCGTGTTCGTCGCGATGACCGCGATGATGTCTTCCGAACATCGAACTCACTCCATGATTTTCGATATATCGTAAGATATGGCGAATTTGGATCGGTTTCAAGATATATCTTAAGATGCGTCTTGGCTGACCGGACGCAGGCATGGAACTGCCGTCATTGCCGGGCAGGAGGACGGCTTCGAGGTGGCGTGCCGATGCGAAGGCTCGAGGATCACGGCACGCCTTTGGTCGGGGCGAAGGGGGCGACGCCATAGGTCTCAGATGTAAGTTGCAAGGCAAGAGCGCCGTGATAGCATCGCCATGTCTTGCCGCATTGAAATGGCAATTGAATAAAATGCCGGATTAATCCGGCGATCAAGCTCAATTGTAGTATTGCGCCATACTCGAATTCTGAGAGGAGAGGAATATGAGCCCCTCTGATCGCGACGACGCGATTGTGCGTGCGGCCATCCATCCCGGGATCGGCATTTCCCGGATCGGCGACAGCAAGTCGGATTTCTTTATCGGGCCGGAGGTGGTCGATCCGCCGCCATCGAAAGCGCCGCCGCCATCTTTCTATCGCGACGCGACCGGGGCGATCAAACGCCAGGCCGCCCGTTTTCGGCTCTACGGCTACAATGCCGCGGGGCAGGTGGTGCGCGAGCTGACGTCGGACAGCGCCGATATCACCTGGACGGTTCACCTCGTGAACCGTAAGGCGCAGTGGTTTCAATTCCAGTATGCGCTCGACATCCCCGAGGCCGTGAACGCGCCCGACAACGCCTTCCCGCTGCGGAACCCCAAGGTCCAGGACCGCACGAAGCTCGCGATCGATCCCGGTCCCCGCAGCATTTCCGGGCGCTCGGTCTCAGGCGGGCCCGACCATGCGTTCGATACCGGAACCTTCCAGGCCGCCGGCCCGCAGCCCGTCACGGTCCCGCTCGGGGAGATCCGGACCGACGAGCACGGGCGTCTCCTCGTGCTCGGCGGCACCGGCAATTCCGGCTCTCCGACGGGGGCGCCGGTCTATGACCCGGCCGTACCGACCAGCTTCAACAACGCCGACGACTGGTACGACGACACGTCCGACGGCCCGGTCACGGCCAAGGTGTCGGTCGACGGCGTGGAGCTTCCGGTCGAGCCCGCCTGGGTGGTCGTGGCGCCGCCGAACTACGCGCCGGACGTGGTGAGCTGGCGGACCATGTACGACCTCCTGGCCGATGTTTTCGTCCAGGCCGGCCAGCTGAATGCACCGGAGACGCCGTCGTTCAGCCGCGACATCCTGCCGATCCTGAACCGGCTGTCGCGGCTGGGATGGGTCAACAAGGGCTTCGCCGCCTATTTCGGCAAGGGCGGGCCGATGGATTTCGACAATCCGGAGTTCGTCGCCAAGCTGGTGCGCAAGCCGAGATTGCCGCACGAGGCGGATCCCTATGCGGAGCTCCGCCGCGCGATCTACCATTGTTTCCGTCCCCCGCAGCCGAGCGTCTCCGAGCCGGTGGACTGGCCGCATGTCTGGCCATGGATCTACGGGGATGCCTTCGGCAGCTTTCCCGACAACGGCCCGGGCAACATGCTGCCCATGACCGGGCTGCAGGACGCCCTGCTCCGGTCCTGGGTGGAAGGCCGGTTCGTCGCCGACTGGCCCGCGGCCGTACCGCCGTTTGCCTCGCTCGAGGAGGTGCCGTTGGCGGAGCAGCCGCAGATGCTGGACCAGGCGGCGCTGCACTACTGCCTCGCCGACACCTTCCATCCGGGCTGCGAGATGACCTGGCCGATGCGCCACGCCACGCTCTACGCGAAACCCTTCCGCATCCGCCATCGTGCGGCCGGTGCGCCGGAGCCGCACGACGGCACGACCCTGACGCCGATCAAGGCCCAACGCGTCGACGGGCCCCTCTACGCCCAGAGCCCCGGCGACATCACGCGCTGGATGGCGCTTCCCTGGCAGGGCGACACGGCGTTCTGCCGGTCGGGATACGACCCGGACTTCGACCCCTATGTGCCGACATTCTGGGCGGCGCGCGTGCCCAACCAGGTGCTGACGGAGGAAGACTACCGCAAGGTCGTCGATCCGTCGCTGGAGCGGGAGGAGCGGATCGCCGCCTATAGTCAGCGGCGGGCCTGGCTTCGGGCGATCCAGGTGCCCGATCCGGTGACCACGATGATGCAGATGATCAAGCATTTCGGTGAGCTCGGCATCGTCGAGGTCAGGCCGGGCGTGAAGAACGATCCCGACATTCCGGAATATCTCTATGTCGAGACGCTCGCCGCCGGGCGCATCCGGGAGGCGGCGCAGCAGGCGACCGCACTGCTGGCAACAGCCGGGCGGCCGCTCACGAACGTCGAGAAGGCCGGTTGGGCGAGCCGCGAACAGCTCGATGCGTTCCGGGCGGTCCGCGTTCGCCGGCGATGACGCCGCGGGGGGCCGGGCGCTGGGACGTTCTCGTCGCCGGCGCCGGCCCGGCCGGTGCGACCGCCGCGCGCGTCCTGGCGCGCAGCGGTCTCTCCGTGCTGATGGTGGATCGCCTGGTGAAGGCGACGCCCAAGATCGGCGAGACCCTGCCCGGGGCGGCCCTCCGGCTGCTGGGCCGTCTCGGCCTTGATGGCATCGTGGCGGCGCTCCAAGGATCTCGAGCGCCTCATTGGCCGGTCGGCGGATCGCTCGTCGCGTGGGGCTCGGACGTCCTGGTGCCGACCGACGCGCTGAGAGACCCAGCGGGGCGCGGGCTGCGCCTCGACCGGCGGAGGTTCGACGCGGATCTCAGGGCCGCGGGCATTGCCGCCGGCGCCGTGCATCGGCTGGCCGACGTCGTCGCGGTCGCCCGAGCCGGCGAGGAATGGATCGTCGAACTCGACGACGGGGGTATGGCCCGAGCGGCGTGGATCATCGACGCGACCGGGCGGCGCGCCCGCATCGCCCGGCTGCTCGGCTGCGCCCGGCGGCGTGCCGCCCCATTGGTCGCTCTCTATAAGACCGGGTTGCCCAAGCGGAACGCCGATCTCGATCGGACCGTCATCGAAGCACGGCCGGACGGCTGGATCTATGCGGGACGGCTCGGCACGGGCCGCTGGGCGTTCGGTTTTCACACGGAGCCTCGGGAGGCGGCCCGCCTGAGGTCGAGCTCCGGCGAGCAGATCCTCGCGGACGCTCCCGGGCTCGAGGCGTTGCTTGGCTCCGTGCGTTTCGACGCCGACGTGGTGGCGCTCGATGCCAGGGGCGGCATGCTCGACACGCCATGCGGCGCGGGTTGGATCTCGTGCGGCGACGCGGCGCTCTCCTTCGACCCGATTGCCGGCCAGGGCCTGTTCAACGCACTTCGCTCCGGGATGGCCGCCGCCGAAGTGGTCGCCGGGGCGATGGCAGGTCGTGCGGAGCCGGGCCGCTATATCGATGAGATGGCGCAGGCCGCCCGGATCTATGCCACCCGCCGCCGCGAACTCTATCGAGCCGAGCGGCGATGGGCCGCTCGGCGCTTCTGGCAGGGGCAGGCGGCCTGACTCTTGGCCGCCGCGCCATGAGTGAACGCAATGTTCGACTGTTCCTCGCCGGTTTTCGCGAGTGCCTATGCGATCCGGTTGTAGCGCAGATAGACCTCGTACCGGCTGTCCTCGTCGTCGGCGACATACTCCCGGAACTCGCGATAGGTCAGCGCGGTCTTGTCCAGCGGCGTCACCACCACTTCGAGATCCTGCGGCGATTGGTGCGTGGTGATCCCGCCCGTGGGCACATCGACATTGGTCAGTTCCGCCAGCTCGATCACCGAGAAGCCAATGGCGTCGTCCATGATCAGGTCCGCCGGTGCCCAGCGCGCAATGACCGCGATGATGGCAATGCCGATCACCGCGGCGATGGCGATCGCGATCGCGCCCTTGATGAAGCCGAGGGCCTTGATCGCTGCGCCCGCCCCGGCCGTCAGCGCCTCTTTCAGCTTGTCCCAGGCCCGGCTCAGATAGTCGACGAAGGCGTCCTGGAAGTCGTTCAGCTGCTCGCGGAACGCCCGCTCGCTGTCGACCTCGAAGCCGACCACGCTCATCGCCATCCCGAGTGCGGGCAGGGCCTGGATGAAGACGGGTTGGTCGATCGTCCGGTTCTCGCCCGAATCGACATCGCCGAAGCGCTTGGTCAGCTTCTGCAGCGAGCCGGTCGACCCGTCCGCCAGCAGCTCCGCTGCCAGGAAGGTGAGCGCCACCTCGTCCGAACCGAAGGATTGCGGCGACGTCTCCTCCCGGGCGCGCATCCGCTCGGCGACGATCTGGAACCGCGCCGTTGCCGGCGGCACGATGTTGATGAACTCGCTGTTGGACAGCACCGTCGGCCCGAAGATCGGGAACCCGGTGGTGTTCGGCATCGCCAGCTGCAGCTCATAGATCCCCGGCGGCAGGTCGTCCGGCACGACGAAGCTCGCCTGGTCCTTCACGCGGCAGTCGCGGATGAGCACGGTCTGCCCGCCGACGACCTCGTTCAGCGGCGTGGTCAGGTCGCCGAAGACATGCGCATCCACCTCCGCAGCGCCGGCCCCGACCCGTGCCTTCAGCCGCACCTTCATGTCGATATTCATGAAGTTGACGCCGCTCAGCATCACGCTGTCGCCATTGGCGATGTCGGGCACCCGGGCGCAGACCTCGTCGGGCAATTGGTTGCCGGGGCAGTTGCCGGTCTGGACGCTGCAATTCTGCCGGATGACTCCGTCGGAGCCGAGGATGAGCGTGCAACTCTGCTGGATTTCCCCCGGCAGCCGGTCGCCCAGCGGAATCGGCGGCCGGTGCGATGAGGTGCGCAGGTCATTGACCCGGCAGATCTGAAGCTGCGCCTCGAAAAATTCGCCTCCTGGATCGAAGAACCGATTTCGGCCCGGTCGCTCCTCCAGCGCGGTGACGTCCCCGAACGCGGCTTCGGCGGCCCGCAGCGTGATCTCCCGGACCACCGCCGCGGTCAGCGTGGCCGTATCCACCGGCTTGGCGGGATCGGCGAGGATCGAGGGATCGAGCCCGGCGTCGCGCAGATCCGCAGGCGTCGTCTCATAGCTGTCGACGGCGCAGGCCAGAACGCCCCGGACCGACGGCGACATGGCAGCGAAGACCGGAAACACCGCGGCTTCGAAATCGTTGGCCGCGCTCGCCCCCGCCAGGTGCCGCCGTGCCGTCTGGAAGAACGACGCGGCCAACGCGCTGGGGACGGAGCTGCGGGAGCGCAGCCGCTCGAGCTTGGTGGCGCGGCTCTGCTTCGGCTTGCAGCCGAGCCCGAGCGGGATGCAGGCACCCTCGGTCCGCGGTGGCGGGCAGTCACGCGGGCATTCGGGCTCCGTCGGCGTCTTGTCCTCCGCGCAGCACGCGTGGATATGGACGTCACCCTTGCTCTCGATATGAATATCGACCCGACAATGCGCGGTGCCGTCAGGATCCTTCGATCCGCGCGTATCTTGCGTCATTTCAGCCTCCTAGGCAGTCATCGAACGTGCGACGGACTTGTCGGAGGACTGACTCCCGAGACTTGCGTCTGCTTGCTCCGGCGCCGGCACGGGCCGGCGCGAGATCGATTTTTTCTAAAACTAGCAAGAAATTGTAATTAATAATCTAACAGGCGAATGAAAATGTCAACATGCTGGGACAGCCGGCCCGACGTCCAGGCCTTCGTCGGCAGCCTCGTCGGTCGTGGCGCGACCAAGGGCGTCTTCGTCACGACCTCCGGCTTCAGCCAGCAGGCGAAGGACTTCGTCCAGCATCTGGCGCAGCGCGTGATCCTGATCGACGGCCAGCGTCTCGCCGACCTGATGATCGAGCACAATGTCGGAGTCCGCATCAGCCGGGCGGTCGAGTTCAAGCGGTTGGACGAGGATTTCTTCACCGAGGACGAGTGACGCCGGCCAGGCAGCACCCCCCCGGATACGAGCGAACGCAGAGTCCATATTGCTTTAGCTTGCGACTATGTTCATGATATGTTCTATGGACAAGACGCAAACCGATCAGGATGCGGGCGAGACCCAGCCCTCCGATGCCGACCTGAACTGGACGGGATGGGTGCTGGAGAAGCTGCGCGAGGTGGTCGACATGGACATCCGAGCCAAGCGGATGGCCCTGCAGCAGCAAACGGTGACGCCCGCAGGGCGGGAGGAGGCGCCGGATTTCGCGCTGATGCAGTCGCGCCTGTCCCGTTCGATACGCCTGTCGATCGCCATGGCCGAGCGGGTCCGCGGCGAACATCTGCATCGCAGAGGCAAGGCCAAGGAGTCGGGGGCGCAAGAGCGCCGCCGCCGGCGGCGGGAGCAGGCGGTGCGGGCGGTGGTCGAGGCGGTCACCGCCGCCGAAACGGCGGACCTCGCCGGGGCCGGCCAGACCGCCGATCCCGAAGCGACCGAACGCCTGCGGGCCGAGGTGTGGGAGAGGCTGGCCGAGGACGAGGTGCTGGACGTCCGCATCGATACGCTGACGCCCGACGAATTCGTGCGGGAGATCTGCCGCTGGCTGGGCCGGCGGCTGGACCCGAGCCGGCTGCCGCAGGGCTGGGACGACGTCCTCGAGGCCGATGACAATGCCGGCTCGTCCGGCGCGGAACCGGAAGGCATCGTCGCGACCGAGGCCGAGGCCGGGGACGATTGGCCTGAACAGCCGGACACGCTCGAAGACGGAGGCCCGCCGCCCAAGGCCCCGCAGCCGGACAGCAGCTGAGCTTGTCCGGGATCTCCGCCCCCGATTGACCGGCTCTCGGCGTCGCTGATACACATCGCGGCGACGGTTCCCATCCGGGATCAAAAGGGAACACGGTGGCGCTCCTCCAGGGGCGGAATCCGTGGCTGCCCCCGCAACTGTCAGCGGATCGCCGAGCGTCCTCGCGGCCCCTCCAGGGCCATGCCACTGCCCGCGGCGCGGGTGGGAAGGCAGGCGCGAAGCCATGATCCGCGAGCCAGGAGACCTGCCGTCGCAGCGCAATCCGTTTTCCGGGCGGGGTGGCCCGGGCAGGAGGCTTCCGTGGCGGCAATCCGATCCTTCCCTTCGCGTGTCCTGGCCCTGGCCGGGCTGGCGGCGCTTCTCGCCCTGTCGCCGGCGGCTTCGGCCGAGCCGACGCAGTATCCGCTGACGATCCGCAACTGCGGCGTCGACGTCACCTTCGCCAAAGCGCCGCAGCGCGCCGTGTCGATCGGGCAGAGCAGCACCGAGATCCTGCTGTCGCTCGGCCTGGCCGACCGCATCACCGGCACCGCCGTCTGGTTCGGCCCGGTGCTGAAGGCGTACGAGGCGGCGAACGCCAGGATCCCGCGCCTGGCCGACAACGACCCCAGCTTCGAATCGGTGGTCGGGCAGGAGCCGGAGCTGGTGACGGCCCAGTTCGAGTGGCATGTCGGGCCGCAGGGGTCGGTCGGCACCCGCGAGCAGTTCGCCGCCCTCGGCATCCCGACCTACATCTCGCCGGCCGACTGCGTCGCCAAGGACAATTCCGGCGGCGGCGACGGCGTGCGCAAGCAGCTGTTCAGCATGGATCTCGTCTATCAGGAGATCCGGGACCTGGCGCGGATCTTCGACGTCGCCGACCGCGGCGAGGCGCTGGTCGCCGGCCTGCAGCAGCGCGAGGCCGCCGCCATCGCCTCTGTGGCGGAACTCCAGGCCGGCAACGTGCCGGTGGTGTTCTGGTTCTCCAGCAAGGAGGTCGACGGCGAAGCCTTCGTCGCCGGGAAGAACGGCGTGCCGGCCTACATCCTGCAGCAGCTCGGCGCCCGCAACGTCATCACCACGGAGGAGGAGTGGCCACTGGTGAGCTGGGAGCGCATCGCCGCCGCCGATCCCGCGATCATCGTCATGGCCGAGATGAGCCGCCGCCGCTACCCGGCCGACGACACCGCGGTGAAGCAGAACTTCCTCGCCACCGACCCGGTGACCAGCCGGCTGGAGGCGGTGCGGGACAAGCGCATCGTGGTGATGGACGTGCAGGCGATGCAGCCCTCGATCCGCGCCGTCGACGGCATCGAGGCGCTGGCCCACGGCATCAAGAGCTTCGGGCTCGGGGGGTGAGGCCGCTCCTCGGCGATGGCTGGGGCGGCCGCGCGCTGCTGGCCGTGCTGTCCCTGGCGGCGCTGGTCGCGGCCATCGCCCTGGCCGCCTCGATCGGCGAGATGGCGATCCCGCTGGCCACCACGGGGCAGGCGCTGGCCAACCGGCTGTTCGGCGCCGGCTTCGCGCTCAGCCCGATCCAGGAAGGCGTCGTCTGGGACTACCGGCTCAGCCGCGCTTTGGTCGCGGCCTGCTGCGGCGCGGCGCTGGCCCTGTCCGGCGCGATCCTGCAGGCGCTGCTGCGCAACCCGCTGGCCGAGCCCTATGTCCTCGGCATCTCCGCCGGGGCCTCGACCGGCGCCGTGGCGGTGATGATCGCCGGCTTCGGCGGCGGCGCGGTCTCGCTGTCCGGCGGCGCCTTCATCGGCGCCGTCCTCGCCTTCGCCCTGGTGTCGCTGCTGGCGGCGGGGGGCGGCGGCGGCACCGACCGCATCATTCTGGCCGGCATCGCCGGGTCGCAGCTGTTCAACGCGGTGACCTCGACCATCGTCACCACCTCGGCCAACGCCGAACAGGCGCGCGGCGTGATGTTCTGGCTGCTCGGCAGCCTCGGCGGGGTGCGCTGGCCGGACGTGCAGGTCGCGGCGCCGGTCGCGGCGATCGGCTTCGTCCTCTGCCTCCTGCACGCCCGCGCGCTCGACGCCTTCACCTTCGGGGCGGACGCCGCCGCCTCGCTCGGCATCGCCGTGACCCGGGTGCGCGTGGTGCTGTTCGCGGCGACCGCGGCGATGACGGCGGCCATGGTCAGCATCGTCGGGTCGGTCGGCTTCGTCGGCCTGGTCATTCCCCACGCGGCGCGCTTCCTGGTCGGGCCCGGCCATGCCCGGCTGCTGCCGGCCACGGCGATGATCGGGGCGATCTTCATGGTGCTGGCCGATATCGTCTCGCGCGTCATCATCCCGCAGCAGATCCTGCCGATCGGCGTGGTCACGGCGCTGTTCGGCGCCCCGGCCTTCGCCGTGCTGCTGTATCGGGCGAGGCGGGCGGCATGACCATCGCCACACACGATGTGCGCTGGGCCGCCGGCGGCCGGATGATCGTCGACGGCGTCACGCTGCAGGCGGCGCCCGGCCGGATGCTGGGCCTGCTGGGCCCGAACGGCGCCGGCAAGTCCACCCTGCTGCGCCTGATCTGCCGCCTGCGGCGGGTGGAGAGCGGCGTGATCACGCTGGGCGGGGCTGACATTGCGGATCTGCCCCGCGCGGCCATCGCCCGCCGCGTCGCCCTGGTCGAGCAGCAGGCGGCGACCGATGCCCAGGTGACGGTGCTCGACGTGGTGCGGCTCGGCCGCACGCCGCATCGCGGCCCGCTGTCGCCCTGGACCGACCGCGACGACGCGGCGGTGCAGGACGCGCTGAGCCGGGTCGGGCTGGAGGGCCGGCGCGCCCAGCCCTGGCACACGCTCTCCGGCGGCGAGCGGCAGCGGGTGCAGATCGCGCGCGCCCTGGCCCAGACGCCGACCGAGCTCTTGCTGGACGAGCCGACCAATCATCTCGACGTGCAGCACCAGCTCGAGATCCTGGCGCTGGTCGGCAGGCTGCCGGCGACCAGCATCGTCGCCCTGCACGACCTCAACCTGGCCGCCATGTTCTGCGACGCCGTGGCTTTGCTGCGGGACGGGCGGGTGGTCTGCGCCGGCGCGCCGGAGGAGATCCTGACCCAGGCGCGGATCCGCGAGGTGTTCGGCGTCCGCGCCCATGTCGAGCGGTCGCCGCATCATGGCCGGCCCCATATCCACTATCTTCCGGGCTGAACATGGCTTCAGGCTTGACATCCGGGCCGGAATGGCGTTCTTCACCGCTTCCATTCCTGGGAACGTGGGTCCGGCGCATGAGCCGGCGCCCCGCCTTGCCTTTGGCAGGGCCTACCGGGACAACATGAGAGAAAAGGGATCGCGCGCGTGAGCAAGCGCCTGAATTCGAAGCACAAGATCGACCGCCGTCTCGGCGTCAACCTCTGGGGCCGTCCGAAGAGCCCGCTGAACAACCGCGAATACGGCCCGGGCCAGCATGGCCAGCGGCGCAAGAAGCCGACCGATTTCGGCACGCAGCTGATGTCCAAGCAGAAGCTGAAGGGCTACTACGGCAACATCGGCGAGAAGCAGTTCCGCCGCCTGTTCGAAGAGGCCGTGCGCCGCAAGGGCGATACCGGCGAGAACCTGATCGGCCTGCTGGAGCGCCGCCTGGACACCGTCGTGTACCGGATGAAGTTCGTGCCGACCGTGTTCGCCGCCCGCCAGATCGTCAACCACGGCCATGTCCTGGTCAACGGCAAGCGCCTCAACATCGCGTCGTACCAGGTCAAGGACGGCGACGTGATCGAGATCAAGCAGAAGTCGCGTGAGCTGCCGGTGATCCTCGGCGCCATCTCGTCGTCCGAGCGCGACGTGCCGGACTACATCGAGGTCGACCACGGCAGCTTCAAGGGCAAGGTGATCCGCAGCCCGGCCCTGGCCGACGTGCCGTACCCGGTCCAGATGGAACCGAACCTGGTGGTCGAGTTCTACAGCCGCTGATCTGAGCCGGCTGTCCAGCGACGAGAAGGGGCGCCCTCGGGGCGCCCCTTTTGATTCGGAGGCGAGCCTCTCAGCCGACGCCGTGGCGCGGCGCCACCGGCAGCCGCGCGCGCCGGGTGGCGTCGAAGGTGAACAGGGCCAGCCCGGCCCAGATGAAGGCGAAGGTCACCAGGGTCGCCGGCCGCAGCGGCTCCTCGAACACCAGCGTGGCCAGCACCAGGTTGATGCTCGGCGCCAGGTATTGCAGCAGCCCGACGGTCGACAGCGGCAGATGCCGCGCCCCGATCATGTACAGCACGATCGGCAGGCCGGTGATCAGGCCGGACGCCATGATCGCCAGCGACATCACCCAGCCCTCGCCGCCGGCCGCCACCGGGCCGAAGGCGCCGCCGCCCCGGCTCCACAGCCACAGCAGATAGGCCAGGCAGGCCGGCAACAGGAAGCCGGTCTCGACCATCAGCCCGACGAAGGGGTCGATCTTCTCGCGCTTGCGGATCAGGCCGTAGAAGCCCCAGGTCGAGGCCAGGACCAGCGCGATCCACGGGATCTCGCCGGCACCGATCACCGAGACCACGACGCCCGCCGCCGCCAGCACGACGGCCGCGACCTGCAGCCGGCCCAGCCGCTCGCCCAGGAAGGCGACGCCGAGCAGGACGTTGAGCAGCGGGCTGAGGTAGTAGCCGAGCGCCGACTGCACCAGATAGCCGTTCAGCACCGCCCAGATGAACACGCTCCAGTTGACGGTCATCAGCGTGGTGGTGGCGCAATAGGTCAGGAAGCGGCGGCGGCTGCGCAGCACGTCGCCGATCTCGCGCAGCCGTCCCAGGGCCAGCAGCAGCAGGCCCAGCATGACGACGCTCCACAGGATGCGGTGCGCCACGATCTGCCAGGGGCCGATATGCTCGACCGCCTTGAAGTACAGCGGCGCGAAGCCCCAGATCACGAAGGCGCTGAGCGCCGCGCCGGCCCCGAAGCTGATGCGGCTGGAATGCACGTCGGCGGCCATGGTCAGCGTCGAACGGCTTGGGCCGAAACCAGCCGGTCGCGGCCGGCGCCGAGGCCGGCCAGGGCCGCGACGGCGCTGATCGCCAGCACCAGCAGGCCGGCCGCGGTCCAGCCGCCGGTCCAGTCGTGCAGCAGCCCGATCAGCAGCGGCCCGCCGGAGGCCAGGGTGTAGCCCACGCCCTGCGACATCGAGGAGAGATGGGCCGCGACATGGGCATCCGGCGTGCGCAGCACCACCAGGGTCAGCGCCACGGCGAAGGCGGCGCCCTGGCCGATGCCGAGCAGCACGATCCACAGCCAGACCGTGCCCAGCGGCGCGAAGATGCAGCCCAGGAACCCGGCGAGCGAGAACGCCATGCACAGCGCCGCGGCCAGCTTCTGGTCGCGGCCGCGGGTGGCCAGCGACGGCGCCACCAGCGCGGCGGCGACTTGGACCATGATCGAGACCGAGACCATGATCCCGGCGGCGACGCCGTCGACGCCGCGGTCGCGCAGGATCGGGGCCAGCCAGCCGAAGACGCTGTAGGCCAGTGACGACTGCAGCCCCATGAACAGCGTGACCTGCCAGGCCAGCGGGTCGGTCCACAGGCCGCGGACGGTGAAGCCGGCATGGGCGGCCGGGCCGTGGCGAGGCGGGATCTGGGTCAGCCAGACCACGGCGGCGATGATCGCCGGGATGGCCCAGAAGGCCAGGGCGGTGGCCCAGGACCCGTCGGCGGTCCTGGCGAGCGGCAGGGTGCTGCCGGCGGCGATCGCGGCGCCGGCGCACAGCGCCATGGTGTAGACGCCGGTCATCAGCGCGGCCTTGTCCGGGAAGTCGCGCTTGACGATCCCCGGCAGCAGCACGTTGGTGACGCCGATGCCGGCGCCGGCCAGGACGGCGCCCAGCAGCAGGGCAGGGGTGGTGCCCAGGCCGCGCAGCGCGGTGCCCAGGGCCAGCACCAGCAGCAGCGCCAGGATCGCGCGCTCGGTGCCGAGCCGCCGGCTGATCCGCGGCGCCAGCACCCCGAACAGGCCGAGGCAGACCACCGGCGCCGTGGTCAGCAGGCTGGCGGTGCCGGCGGAGATGCCGGTATCGGCGATGATCTCCTTCAGCACCGGGCCCAGGCTCGACAGGGCCGGGCGGAGGTTGAGCGCGATCAGCACCAGGCTGACGACCAGCACCCACCCGGCCTTCAGCGGCGTCGCCGGCGCCGGGACGTCATCGACCTCGGCGTCGATCAGCAACTCGTCAGCGAGGGCAGGGGGCACGACCCGAGCCTTCCGATCCTGCTCGGCTGTCGACACCACGGGCGTCCTCCTGGCCTCGAAACGATATCCGCCCCGGCGGATCGCGGGGCGGTTGGCCGCCATTCTTGACCGAAGAGGGCTGCCGGCGCCCGTCCCACCTCGTCATGCCTGGGTCCAGGGCTCGGCATGGCCAGCGCCGACTCGAAAACCGTCCACCATACACTTCGAGTCGAGATCGCGCACCCTCTGTTCGGCTGATGCCGAACGGAGGGTTTCCAAGCAGGTTGAGTGTTCCTCTCCAGGCCGTCCGCCGCACCGGAACCGGCCGGGAGATCCTGCGGTTTGAACGGAAGGCATAGTCACGATGGCGATCATTCCAGGAACTGCCGGCAACGATTCCCTGAACGGGACTGCCTTTGCCGACACCATCGACGGGCTGGCGGGGAACGACACGCTGCGCGGATATGGCGGCAACGATATCCTCCGCGGGGCATCGGCACGGACTACATGTATGGCGATGTCGGTGACGACCGGATCGAGACCGGCGGGGGCGGCGGCGACTACGGCTATGGCGGCGACGGCGCCGACACCCTGATCGGGTCGGCCGATGCCGAGACCCTCTACGGCGACGCCGGCAACGATGCCATCTACGGCCAGGCGGGCAACGACACGATCTATGGCGGTGCCGACAACGACACGCTCAGCGGCGGCGACGGCGACGACTACATCGCCACCGGCGCCGGAATCGACAAGGTCGATGGTGGTGCCGGCATCGACACGCTCTATGTCGACCGCAGCGGCACCGCCACCGGGGTGACCTTCACCCTGAACGGCGCCACCGGCAGCGACGGCAGCTGGGCGGTCAACATGGAGTTGATGACCTACTATGCCGGGACGGGCAACGACACCATCACCGGGGCCGGCGGCAACGACACGGTCTATGGCGGCGACGGCACCGACGTCCTGAACGGGGCTGGCGGCAACGACAACCTCAATGGCGGAGTCGGCAGCGACACGCTCGGCGGCGGCGACGGCAATGACAACCTCTCGGGGAATGACGGCAACGACACCCTCCGTGGCGGCGCCGGCACCGACTACATGTACGGCCAGGCCGGCGATGACCGGATCGAGACCGGCGGGGGCGGCAACGACTACGGCTATGGCGGCGACGGCACCGACACCCTGGTCGGGTCGGCCGATTCCGAAAGCCTCAGCGGCGATGCCGGCAACGACACCCTCGCCGGGGCGGCCGGCAACGACTGGCTCTATGGCGGGGCCGACACCGACGTCCTCCGGGGCGATGCGGGGGCCGACCACCTCGATGGCGGTACTGGCATCGACACCGCCAGCTACTACACCGGCATGGTCGGGGTGGCGGTCAGCCTCGTCACCGGCACCGGCAGCGGCGGCGACGCCCAGGGCGACGTTTTGAGCGGAATCGAGAACATCTCCGGCAGCCAGGGCAGCGACAGCCTGGTCGGGAATGCCGGCGCCAACACCCTGCAGGGCTGGAACGGCAACGACGTGCTCACCGGGGGCGACGGCAAGGACACGCTGACCGGTGGCGCCGGGGCTGACCGCTTCGTCTACGCCGGCATCGGCCAGAGTCCGGTGGGCGCCAATGCCGATCGGATCACCGATTTCAGCCACGCCCAGGGCGATCGCATCGATCTTTCGGCGATCGACGCCAGCACCGCCGTTGCCGGCAACCAGGCCTTCAGCTTCATCGGCTCCAGCCTGTATACCGGCGTCGCCGGCCAGCTGCGCTACACCCAAGGGGCGGGAGTCGTCATCATCGCCGGCGACGTCAACGGCGACGGTGCGTCCGACTTCCACATCCAGCTGACGGGCACCGTCGCCCTGGTATCGGCCGACTTCGTGCTGTAACGGCCGGCCCGGGCCGACATGACAATGCCCGCCCCGGAGGGGGCGGGCATCTGTCCGGATCGAAGCGGAGGACCTCAGCCCTGGGCGGCGACGGCGATGCCCTTGCCTTCCAGCAGCTCCTGCAGCTCGCCGGTCTGGAACATCTCGCGGACGATGTCGCAGCCGCCGACGAACTCGCCCTTGACGTAGACCTGCGGGATGGTCGGCCAGTTCGAGAATTCCTTGATGCCCTGGCGCAGGCTGGGGTCGGTCAGGATGTCGATGCCCTTGAACGGCACGCCGAGATGGGTCAGCACCTGCACCACCGCAGCGGAGAAGCCGCATTGCGGGAACACCGGGGTGCCCTTCATGTAGACGACGACGTCGGTGCCGCTGATGTCGCTGCGGATGCGCTCGAAGACGGGATTGTCCATGGGGTACTCGCTGGCTGAGGGTCAGGCTTCGGCGGCGGTGGTGTGCAGCATCAGCGCGTGCAACTCATTGCCCATCCGGCCGCCGAGGGCCTGATAGACCATCTGGTGCTGCTGCACGCGGCTCTTGCCGGTGAAGGCGTGGCTGGTGACATAGGCGGCATAGTGGTCGCCGTCGCCGCGCAGATCCTCGATCCGCACCTCGGCGCCGGGCAGGCCGTCCTTGATCAGGCGGACGATCTCCGCCGGGTCCATCGCCATCTCACGCCTCTCCAGCCTGGACGATATCGGTCATGTATCCGGGCAGCCACGCCTCGTTGACGCGGCGCAACTCAGCCACGGATATGGCACTGCCGTCGCCGCGCTTCAACACGTCGCCACCGGTGCGGCCGATGATTTGGGCGGGGACGCCCGCGGCGTGGGCCCGCGCCATCAGCGCCTCGCCGTCGGCAGCGGTCACCAGGTAGCGACCCTGGTCCTCGCCGAACAGCGGCCCGGCCTCGGCCGGCAGATCCACGGCGGCGCCGATCCGCCCGGCCATCGCCATCTCCGCCAGGGCGACGTAGACGCCGCCATCAGACAGATCGTGGCAGGCCGTGACAGTGCCGTCCTGGATCAGAGCGCGAACGAAATCGCCGTTGCGGCGCTCGGCCGCCAGGTCGACCGGCGGCGGCGCGCCATCTTCGCGGCCATGGATCTCGCGGGCGTAGAGCGAGGCACCGAGATGACCCTTGCTTTCGCCAATCAGAACAATGGCTTCGCCGGCGGCCTTGAAGCCGAGGCGGACGTGCCGCCCGCCATCCGCGATCAGGCCGACGCCGCCGATCGCCGGGGTCGGCATGATGCCTTCGCCCGAGGTCTCGTTGTAGAGCGAGACATTGCCGGAAACGACAGGGAAATCAAGCGCCAGGCAGGCGGCCTTCATGCCCTGGATGCAGCCGACGAACTGGCCCATGATCCGCGGCTTCTCGGGGTTGCCGAAGTTCATGTTGTCGGTGATCGCCAGCGGCAAGGCGCCGGTGGCCGTGAGATTCCGCCACGCCTCGGCCACCGCCTGGGCGCCGCCGGCCTCGGGGTTGGCCAGGCAATAGCGCGGCGTGCAATCGGTGGTGATGGCCAGGATCTTGCCGGTGCCGTGCACCCGCACCAGCGCCGCATCGGCTTGGCCGGACAGGGCGACGGTGTCGGCGCCGACCTGGCTGTCATACTGCTCCCAGATCCAGCGCTTGGACGCGAGGTCGGGGCAGGCCAGAAGGCGGGTCAGCACCGCCTCCGCCGTGTCCGGCAGGGGCAGGGACGCGGCCGCGATCTCCGGCTGCTTCGGCGTCGGCTCCCACGGCCGGGCGTAGTTCGGCGAGGCATCGACCAGCTCCGCCACCGGCATGTCGGCCCAGGTGCGGCCGTGCATCTTCAGCACCATGCGGCCGGTGTCGGTGACCCGGCCGATGACGGCGAAGTCCAGCTCCCATTTGCGGAAGATCGCCTCGGCCTCGGCCTCGCGGCCGGGTTTCAGCACCATCAGCATCCGCTCCTGGCTCTCCGACAGCATGATCTCGTAGGGGACCATGCCGGTCTCGCGCTGCGGCACATGGTCGAGATCCAGCTCGATGCCGCAGCCGCCCTTGCTCGCCATCTCGACCGAGGACGAGGTCAGGCCGGCCGCGCCCATGTCCTGGATGGCGACGATGGCGTCGGTCGCCATCAGCTCCAGGCAGGCCTCGATCAGCAGCTTCTCGGTGAAGGGGTCGCCGACCTGCACGGTCGGGCGCTTCTCTTCCGACGCCTCGTCGAACTCGGCCGAGGCCATGGTGGCGCCGTGGATGCCGTCGCGCCCGGTCTTGGAGCCGACATACACCACCGGGTTGCCGATGCCGCCGGCGGCCGAATAGAAGATCTTGTCGGTCGAGGCCACGCCCACGGTCATGGCGTTGACCAGGATGTTGCCGTTGTAGGAGGCGTGGAAGTTGGTCTCGCCGCCCACGGTCGGCACGCCGACGCAATTGCCGTAGCCGCCGATGCCGGCGACGACGCCCGCCACCAGGTGCCGGGTCTTGGCGTGGTCCGGGCTGCCGAAGCGCAGAGCGTTCATGTTCGCCACCGGTCGCGCGCCCATGGTGAACACGTCGCGCAGGATGCCGCCGACGCCGGTCGCCGCGCCCTGATACGGCTCGATGAAGCTCGGGTGGTTGTGGCTCTCCATCTTGAAGATGGCGGCCTGGCCGTCGCCGATATCGATCACGCCGGCGTTCTCGCCGGGGCCGCAGATCACCCAGGGCGCGGTTGTCGGCAACTGCTTCAGCCAGCGGCGGGACGACTTATACGAGCAGTGTTCCGACCACATCACCGAGAAGATGCCGAGCTCGGTCAGCGTCGGCATCCGGCCCATGATCGTCTGGGTCAGGGCGAACTCGTCGGCGGTCAGGCCGAATTCGGCCGCCAGAGCCTGGGTGACTTCCGGTTCCTGGGGGGCGTTGGACGGATGAGTCATGAAAGGATCTGCGCCAGGCCTTCGAACATGGCACGGCCGTCGGTGTTGCCGTGTTCCGGCTCCGCGGCGCGCTCGGGGTGGGGCATCATGCCGAGCACCCGCCGGTTCTCGGACAGGATGCCGGCGATGTCGTTCAGGCTGCCGTTCGGGTTGCCGCGGCCGTCCTGGTCGGCGATGTAGCGGAAGGCGACGCGGTCTTCGTCCTCCAGCCGCTTCAGCGTGTCCGGGTCGGCGAAGTAGCAGCCGTCATGGTGCTGGATCGGGATGCGCACCGTCTGCCCGGCATTGTAGCCGCGGGTGAACGGGCTGTTCGAGGTCTCGACCCGCATCGCCACGGGGCGGGAGACGAATTTCAGCCCGGCGTTGCGCAGCAGGGCGCCGGGCAGCAGCCCCGCCTCGGTCAGGATCTGGAAGCCGTTGCAGATGCCGACGGTCGGCACGCCGCGGGCCACCGCCTCGCGGATCGCACCCATGATCGGCGACTGCGCCGCCATGGCGCCGGAGCGGAGATAGTCGCCGTAGGAGAAGCCCCCGGGGATGGCGATCAGGTCGGTCGGCGGCAGCTCGGTGTCGCGATGCCAGACCATGTGGGTCGGCCGTCCGGTCGCGTGGGAGAGTGCCACGGCGAGGTCTCGGTCGGCGTTCGATCCCGGGAAGACGATGACGGCGGCTTGCATGGCCGGGATTTACCGGTCCTGCCGGGCCTTGGCAAGGGTGCAGCGGGCTGTGCTGGCATGCATGGCATTGCGGCCTCGGCACTGCGATGCGCGGACAAGAAAATGGCCGACTCCGCAGGGTGACGGGGCCGGCCGGCAAGGTCAGTCGCAGGGGGATGAGGCTACAGGCGGAGAAGCAGGTCGCGCGGGTCGCTGGCGGGGGTAGGGCCATCGACGCCGATGTCGCGCAACATGTGGTCGTCCAGCGCCTCGACCGGCAGCCGGGTGAGGCGCCGGACACCCAGCGTGGCCGCGGCGGCGCCGATCAGGGCACGCAGTCCGAAGCGGCTGGTCGGCAGGGTGGCGCGATGCTGGACGTGGTCGGTGCAGGCGGTCGTCATGGCATGTCCCTTTCCGGCAGGCGTTCGATCGGTCATCGGGAATGCCTTGAAGATCGCGCTCTGGAGAACAAACCGCAAACAGGATATTCTCGTGGACGGGATAAGAGAATCTTTCGACCCGGTGAGGGAACCATGCGCCGTCGCCTGCCGCCGTTGAACGGTATCCGCGCCTTCGAGGCCTCGGCCCGCCACGAGAGCTTCACCCGCGCGGCCGAGGAGCTGTCGGTGACCCAGGCCGCGGTCAGCCAGCAGGTGCGCCGGCTGGAGGATTGGCTCGGCGCCAAGCTGTTCGACCGCACCGAGGGCGGGCTGGAACTGACCGACACCGGCCGGACCTATCTGCCGGTGCTGCGCGACGCCTTCGACGCCATCGCCGAGGCGACGGCCAGGATCCGGCCGCCGCCGCATTCCGGCATCCTCACCGTGTCGGCGATCCCGTCCTTCATCCGCAAATGGCTGGTGTCGCGGATGCCGTCCTTCAACGAGCAGCAGCCGGAGATCGACGTCAATCTCGACGCCGAGTCCCGGCTGGTCGATTTCAGCCGGGACCGTGTCGACTGCGCCATCCGCTTCGGCAGCGGCGCCTGGGATGGGGTGGTGGCGGAGAAGCTGTTCTCCGAGGACACCTTCCCGGTGTGCAGCCCGGCGCTGGTCGAGGCCGGGCTGTGCCGGCTGGAGGACCTGCGCCGCTTCCGCCTGCTGCACGACGAGACGCTGGTGCAGTGGAAGCACTGGCTGCGGGCGGCGGGGATGGAGGAGCTCGGCTGGGTCCGCGGGCCGCGGACGCAGGATTCGGCGCTCCTGATCCAGATGGCGATCGAGGGCCAGGGCGTGGCGCTGGCGCAGCGGGTGCTGGTGATGGACGACCTGCGCGCCGGCCGGCTGGTGCGGCCCTTCGAGCTGTCGCTCAAGAGCGACCATCTGAAGAGCGACTACGCCTATTATTTCGTGGCGCCGCCGACCGCCCTCAGCAGGCCGCTGGTGCGGGCGTTCCGCGACTGGCTGTTCGCCGTGGCGGCGGAGGCCGAAGCGTCGCCGGAGGAGCCGATGGCGCTGCCGGCGGCATAGCGCCGCCGGCTTTGTCCGGAACTATGCCAGCGCCTCGTCGAACACGGTCAGCAGCCGCTTCCAATGCCGCTCGGCGCCGGTCTCATTGTAGACGCTGTGGTCGGGCACCGCCCAGCCATGCGCCATGCCGACATAGTTCTCGATGATGTGGTCGACGCCGCCCCGCCGCAGCGCCTCGGCCAGCCGGGCCGACTGCTCCGGCGGGAAGCTGTTGTCGACCTCGGCGACGCCGACATAGACGCGGGCCTTGATCCTGTCGGCGAGCAGATGCGGGCTGTCGGCCGCCTCGCCGGCGAGATTACCGCCATGAAA
>NZ_VCCH02000288.1 GCF_005938675.2 Mycobacterium sp. KBS0706 | reverse complement strand
CTTGACCTGAGCCCACGATCGCGAGGTGATGGAGGCGACGGCGGCTTGGTCGTGGGCGAAGAAGTTCCAGGCCTGACAGCACTTGTCGAGAATGTCGAGGTAGCTGTCGAAGACGGAGATGGCGAGCTTGTTCTGGCGCAGATACTGCCAGACGTTCTCGACCGGGTTGAGCTCGGGCGAATAGGGCGGCAGTTCGAGAAGCGTGATGTTGTCGGGGACGTCGATGTCGGCGCCATGCCAGCCGGCGCCGTCGAGGACCAGGATGGCCTGCGCGCCGGCCGCGACGTGGCGGCTGATCTCGGCCAGGTGCAAGGCAAAGGCTTCGGCGTTGGCCTTGGGCAGGACCAGAGCGGCGGTGGCCCGGCGGGCCGGGCAGACGGCGCCGAAGATGTAGGCCCATTTGTAACGCCGGTCGCGGGGGCCGCGCGGGCGGGTTCCGCGTCGGGCCCAGACCCGGGTCAGCGTGCCCTGCTGACCGACCCGGGCCTCGTCTTGGAACCAGATCTCGAGCGGCTTGCCGCGGGCGGGCTCGGGGAGAACCGCCGCGACCCACTCGGGGAAGTTTTTTTGAACGCCTCCTGCGCTGCGGGGTCGGCTTTGGGGTGCTGCGGGCGCACCGACAGCCGCACGAAGCCGAGTGCGGCGAGTTGCTTGGAGACCGTGCGCTCGTGCATCTCCACGCCGAACATCGCCTCGATCTTGCGCTTCAGGTCGACCCGGCGCCACCGCACCACGCCGTCCACCTCTGGGGCTGGGCCGCTCTCCACCAGCGCCGCGAGCTCTTGCTTCTGCGCGGTGCTCAGCCGCGGCCGCGGCCCCGGCGCCTTGCGGTTGGTCAGGCCAGAAACCCCTTCGGCGTTGTAGCGGTGTACCCAGTCGCGCAGCGTCTGCCGATCCATACCGCAGCTCAGCGCCGCCGTCTTCCGGTCCACTCCCTCCAACACCAGTGCGATCGCCAGCATCCGACGGGCTGCGCCGGCATCCCCCGTCTTCGCCGCAGCCGCCCGCAACTGTGACGCCGTCATATCTTGTCGCGTGATCTCAACCCCTGCCATCGCCGCTCCCTCCTGCGCTGCGATGACAGTGAG
>NZ_VCCH02000287.1 GCF_005938675.2 Mycobacterium sp. KBS0706 | reverse complement strand
TCCATGCGGATAGGTGTGTTGCGGGAGCGGCGGGATGGCGAGCGCCGTGTGGCGGCGACGGCGGACAGCGTGAAGAAGCTGGTGGCGTTGGGCGCGACGGTGGCGGTGGAGTCCGGCGCCGGCCTGGGCAGCGCGGTGACGGACGAGGCGTATCGCGCGGCCGGGGCGGAGGTGGCGCCGGATGCGGCGTCGGCCCTGGCCGGCGCCGACGTGGTGCTGAAGGTGCGGCGTCCGCTGCGGTCGGGCGAGGGCGAGCTCGACGAGCTGTCGCTGATCCCGCGCGGCGCGACTTTGATCGGTGTCCTGGAGCCCTATGACGACGCGGACAGCCTGTCGGCCTATGCCGAGGCGGGGATCGAGAGCTTCGCGCTGGAGCTGGTGCCGCGGATCACGCGGGCACAGTCGATGGACGTGCTGTCGAGCCAGGCGAATCTGGCGGGGTACCGGGCGGTGCTGGAGGCGGCGTCGGTGTTCGGCCGGGCCTATCCGATGATGATGACGGCGGCGGGCACGGTGCCGCCGGCGCGGGTGCTGGTGATGGGTGCCGGCGTGGCGGGCCTACAGGCGATCGCGACGGCGCGGCGTCTGGGCGCGGTGGTGTCGGCGACCGATGTGCGCCCGGCGGCGAAGGAGCAGGTGCAGTCGCTCGGCGCCAGCTTCGTCGCGGTGGAGGACGAGGAGTTCAAGGCGGCCGAGACGGCGGGCGGCTACGCCAAGGAGATGTCGGCGGACTACCGGGCCAAGCAGGCGGCGCTGATCGCCGAGACCATCAAGAAGCAGGACATCGTCATCTGCACCGCGCTGATCCCGGGCCGCAAGGCGCCGGTGCTGATGGACGAGGCGATGGTGCGGTCGATGAAGCCGGGGTCGGTGATCGTCGACCTGGCGGCGGAGCGGGGCGGCAACTGCGCCCTGACCAGGCCCGGCGAGGTCATCGAGGACCAGGGCGTGACCATCGTCGGGTACCGCAACATCCCGGGCCGGATCGCCACCGATGCCTCGGCGCTCTACGCCCGCAACCTGGTGGCCTTCCTGACGCCGCTGGTCGACAAGGACAGCAAGGCGCTGAAGGTGGACGGATCGGACGAGATCGTGGCGGCGACGCGGCTGACCTCGGG
>NZ_VCCH02000286.1 GCF_005938675.2 Mycobacterium sp. KBS0706 | reverse complement strand
TCCTTCCGCACCCAAGCCCTTGACAACGAAGGGTTCTCTAAGCACATGACCCCAATCTATATGAACCGGGCGCTCGACGACAACACGCGTCGCGAGCGCATCTTCGGCGGGGCCTTCTTCCTCTATTCGGCCCCCACATCCGGGGCAAGGATGGTCGAATGGGCCAGGGAGCTTATCGACGCCGGATTTGACTCTGTTGCAGATCCACGCTTGGCGCACCGTGAGCTCTCGGTCGACCAATTCGCCGCCCGTGCGGGCCCGATCAAGTCGCGTTTCACCAACGATCCCGTTACCAAAGAGATTTGCCAGCGCATCATCACCGATATGGGAGCGGACCCGGAACGCACCTATTTCGACTTGCCCCGCCTCCGCATCATCCCGCCGAGCAGCTACCTTTCGAGCGGAGTGAGCTATAACTACGCTGCCCACCGCGACACGTGGTACGCGCACCCAGCGCAGCTAATCAACTATTGGGTTCCGGTTTTCGATGTCGAGCCCGAGACGGTCATGTCGATGTACGTCGAGTATTTCCAACGACCGGTGAAGAACGCCAGCATCGGCTGGGACTATGATGCCTGGGTGAAAAACTCGCGTTTTGCGGCGGCAACCAACATTAAAGAGGAAGAGCGGCCGCACCCGCTGCCGCTCGAGAAGGTCGTCGACTCGGCCGACATCCGCATTGTGCAGAACGCCGGCGACCTTTTCATGTTCTCGACCTGCCAACTGCACGCCTCGGTGCCGAACCACACGGACGTCGTGAGGTTCAGCTACGACATGCGGACGCTGAACATCGACGACTATCTTGCCAAGCGCGGCCCACAAAACGTGGACAGCGGCGCTACCGGATCGACGCTCAACGAGTTTCTGCGCGTGAAGGACCTGGCACCGCTCGAACCGGAGCAGGTCGCTCGATGAGTGCCACGCAACGTCGGGGCATCCCAGCGTCGGTTTTCCCCGGCGCTGCGGGTGTCGCCGCCCACCCTTGCCCGGTGTGTAACGGCGCGGATGCGGCCTCCGTCTGCATCATAGACGATGCGCCTGTCATGGTGACGAGCGTCTTCCCCGAGCCGTGCGCGGCTCTGGAGACCCCACGCGCACGCATTCGCCTGCTGTGCTGTCAGCAGTGTGGGTTCATATTC
>NZ_VCCH02000285.1 GCF_005938675.2 Mycobacterium sp. KBS0706 | reverse complement strand
CTAGTGGAAGAAATCTAACGGAAGAATCCGCTTAGGGATTCCCCATCGCTGGCGGTGATGCGAGTCTGGAGCATGCGCCCCGGGATCAGTTTCACCGTCAGCCCCGTCGACCGAGCCCGTCTGGAGGCCGTCGTCGCGGATCGCAACAGCCCGCAGAAGCATGTCTGGCGTTGCCGGATCGTGCTGCTGACCGCCGATGGGCAGGGCACCAACGCCATCATGCGCGAGGCCGGGGTTGCCAAGACCGCGGTCTGGCGCTGGCAGGAACGCTTCGCCGCTGATGGCGTCGACGGCCTGCTGCGCGACAAGACACGCCCGTCCCGCATTCCGCCCCTGGCCGAGACGGTGGCCGAGGCCGTGGTCGCCCGCACGCTCGGCGATCCGCCGGGCGAGACGACCCACTGGACCGCCGCGGCCATGGCCGAGATCGCCGGCATCAGCGTCTCCTCGGTGCAGCGCATCTGGCGCGCACACGGGCTTCAGCCGCATCGCTTCCGCCGGTTCAAGCTCTCCACCGATCCACAGTTCGCCGCCAAGCTGCGTGATGTCGTCGGCCTCTACGTCGACCCGCCCGCCCATGCCATCGTGCTGTCGGTCGACGAGAAGAGCCAGATCCAAGCCCTCGACCGCACCCAGCCCGGCCTGCCGCTCAAGAAAGGCCGCCTCGGCACCCTGACCCACGACTACAAGCGCCATGGCACCACCACCCTCTTCGCCGCTCTGGACGTGCTCGAGGGTAAGGTCATCGGCCGCTGCATGCAGCGCCATCGCCATCAGGAATTCATCCGCTTCCTCAACGCTATCGAGGCCGAGGTGCCGGTGGGAAAGATCGTGCATGTCATCCTCGACAACTATGCCGCCCACAAGCACCCCAAGGTGCGCGCCTGGCTCGGCCGCCATCCCCGCTTCGTCTTCCACTTCACCCCGACCTCCGCCAGTTGGCTCAATGCCGTCGAGGGCTTCTTCGCCAAGCTCAGCAAACGTCGGCTTCAGCGCGGCGTGTTCCACTCGATCGTCGATCTCCAGACCGCCATCAATCGCTTCCTCGCCGAGGCAAACGACAACCCGAAGCCCTTCGTCTGGACCGCAGATCCAGACAAGATCCTCGCCGCCGTCAAGCGCGGGTACCAATCGTTAGATTCTCTCCACTAG
>NZ_VCCH02000284.1 GCF_005938675.2 Mycobacterium sp. KBS0706 | reverse complement strand
GCCGCCGACATCGCCAATCTGAAGGCGGTCAATGAAGGCGTGGCCCAGGCCCTGTCCGGCTACCGGCCGCAGGTCACCGCCAGTGGCAGCATCGAGAGCCAGTTCACCAACACCACCAGCGATGCCGTCCCGCAAAGTGGCCTCATAGCCCAGCTGCAGCCTAGCGGTAAGAAGGGCGATCCGCTGAGCGGCGGCGGTCGCGAGGGCTATTGGCACGAGGTGAACCCTGCCACGCTCGGCATCACCGTCACCCAGAACATCTACAATGGCGGCCAGACCCAGGCCTCGGTCAATCAGGCCGAGAACACGATCATGGCGACCCGTGCCGTCGTCCAGACCACCGAGCAGACGGTGCTGCTGGACGCTGCGACGGCCTATGCCGACGTGGTTCAGAATCAGTCGGCGCTCGATGTGCAGCGCAACAACGAGACGGTGCTGCGCCGGCAGCTGCAGGCGACCCAGGACCGGTTCAATGTCGGCGAGGTGACCCGCACCGACGTCAGCCAGGCCGAAGCCAGCCTGGCCAGCGCCGTTGCCGGCCGGGTGGAAGCGGAGGGCACGCTGCGTGCCAGCCGCGCGACCTTCGAGCGCTTCATCGGCCAGCCGCCGGGGACGCTGGAGACGCCGGCGGTGCCGGCCGGGCTGCCATCCTCGATGCAGGACGCGATCCAGAGGGCCCAGGCGAATTATCCGGGCATCGTCGCGGCGGTGTTCACCGAGCGCGCCGCGGCCGACAATATCGACCTGCAGTTCGGCGCGCTGCTGCCGTCGATCGACGTGCAGGCGCGAATCCAGCGGCAGTATTCGACAATTTCCCATCCCCAGACCAGCAGCGGGGCGCAGTCGCGCGTCGATTCTGCTGCGATCGTGGCCCAGGTGACCATCCCGCTGTACTCGCAGGGCAACCAGGAATCGCTGGTGCGCCAGGCCCGCTACACCCACGGCCAGCGCCGCATCCAGATCGAATCGCAGCGCCGCACCGCGATCCAGGGCGCCGTCCAGTCCTGGCAGGCGCTGGTGACGGCGCGCGCCTCGATCAAGTCGTTCCAGGCCGCGGTCAAGGCGGAGCAACTGGCGGTGGAGGGCCTGCAGCAGGAAGCGCAGGTCGGATCGCGCACCGTGCTCGACGTGCTGACCGAGCAGCAGAACCTGCTC
>NZ_VCCH02000283.1 GCF_005938675.2 Mycobacterium sp. KBS0706 | reverse complement strand
ATACCAAGCAGCGGAAATCATGACCCATGAGCCCAGTCGCGGAGGCCGATGGACATGATCCTCCAGGGCTGGGCCATCAGGGTGTTCCAGGCGAAGCAGCTGTGATCGAGGATGTCGCGGTAGGACTTGAAGATACGGTTGGAGAGCCAGTTCTCGCGGAGGAACTGCCAGATGTTCTCGGCAGCGTTGAGTTCGGGCGAGCGGGCCGGGATCGGCAGCAGGGTGATGTTGGCCGGCACGGCCAGCTTGTCGGTCATGTGCCAGCCGGCCTGATCGACCAGGACGACGGCGTGGGCGCCCGGGGCCACGGCCTGAGCGATTTCGGCCAAGTGCAACTGCATCGCCTCGGTGGTGCAGCGGGGCAGGACCAAGCCAGCGCCCTTGCCCTCCTTCGGGCAGATGGCGCCGAAGATGTAGGCCGAGCGGGTGCGCTGGTCATGCGGCGCTGTGGGGCGGGTGCCACGCTTGGCCCAGCGCCGGGTGATCTTGTTCTTCTGGCCGATGCGAGCCTCGTCCTGGAACCAGATCTCTATCGGCTGGCCCGGATGGCGCGCGGCGATCTCCGCCACGTGGGCCGGGAAGTTTTTTTGAACGCCGCGGCGGCTGCCGGGTCCTGGGCATGATGGCGCGGCCGGGCGGAGAGCTTGCGATAGCCCATCTGCCGCAGTGTCCGGCCCAGAGCCGTCTCGCCGATCACGATCCGGAACTCCTCGAACAGCCGCTGCGCCAGGTCGGCGAGGCGCCAGCGGACCACACCGTCGACTGCCGGTAGCGGCCCGTCCTCGACCCATCGGGCCAGTGCCGCCCGATGCTCCGCCCCGAGCCGTGGCGACCGCCCCGGCGGCGTGCCGGTCAGAAGGCCAGATGGGCCATCGGCGTTGAACTGCAGCACCCAGTCGCGGATGGTCTGCAGCCCGACATCCCCGACCCGAGCGGCGTCGCTCCGGCTGCCGCCGTCCAGGATCACCGCCAAGGCCAGAAGCCGGCGCGCCTGGCCAGCGTCCCGCGTCCGCCGCGCCAAGCTCCGCAGATCCGACGCCGTGTAGTCCCCCCGAAGCGCGATTGGCGCCGCCATGGCAAACCCCATGCTGTTTGCCACCTTGAATCACGCCGCGTCCCGCTTGCAAAGCCCCGTGAGTCATCGCTTCAGACGATTGGTAT
>NZ_VCCH02000282.1 GCF_005938675.2 Mycobacterium sp. KBS0706 | reverse complement strand
GAACCCGCGGGATGGCGGGCACGGGCTATGGGGATTGTGTCACCGGCGTCCGGCCCGGAGGGTGTATCCGGCCGAGCGGAAGACGGGGTGGCAGAGCCCAGCGGTGACCGGCGACGGTGGCTGCGGGCGATGTGGTGACCTTGCGGGCGGACGGGTGCGGCCAGCGCCCGAGGCGACGGGCTTGCTCGGGGCGGTGGCCATTGCGATGCGACGCAGCGCCCCCGCGGGCGCGTAGAGTGCCCGGCGCAGCCTCGGCTTGGGAGCGTCGCGGCGCGGACTGGTCATGAGGTGTCGTTCCAGAAGGAGGACCGCCAGGACGGCAGTCGCCATGGCCGCGGCAAGGTGATGCGGATGATCGAGGTGCTGCCACAGCAGGGGCAACGGTCGTGCCGGTGCGAGGTGGCGGCGTCCTCGGTTGGCACGACCTCCGGTTCCGGAGCCGGCGCTTCGAGCAATCGGCGACAGAGCGCCAGCTTCTCGGCACGGTGACCGTTGGCGAGGAAGCCGTAGTGGCGGATGCGATGGAAGCCGTCCGGCAGGGTGTGCAGCAGGAAGCGGCGGATGAACTCGTCAGCGGCGAGGGTCATCACCTTGGCCTTGCCGTGATGGCGGTAGTCGCGCCAGCGGAAGACGACCTCGCGGTCGGTCATGCTCACCAGGCGGGAGTTGGCGATGGCGACGCGGTGGGTGTAACGGCCGAGATAGGCCAGGACCTGGGCGGGTCCGCCGAAGGGCGGCTTGGCGTAGACGATCCACTCGACGCACCGTAGCTCCCGCAGCCGCTGGGCGAAGGCGGCGGGGGTGGCGAGCTCGGCGAGATCGCCGAAGAAGCCCAGCTCGCCGGCCTCGAAGGCGGCCTGCAACTGCGCGAGGAAGAGCCGGCGGAACACCCGCGACAGCACCCGAACCGGCAGGAAGAAACCCGGCCGGCAGGCGACCCAGCGCGTGCCGTCGAGCGACGGGCCGCCGCCCGGCACGACGCAGTGGACATGCGGGTGGTGATGCAGGGTCTGGCCCCAGCTGTGCAGCACCGCGACGACGCCGACCTCGGCGCCGAGGTGCCGGGGATCGGCGGCGATGACGCGCAGCGTCTCGGCCGCCGCCCGGAACAGGATGGCGTAGACGGTGGCCTTGTTCTGGAAGGCGATCTCGGCGAGCGGAGCCGGCAGGGTGAAGACGACGTGGAA
>NZ_VCCH02000281.1 GCF_005938675.2 Mycobacterium sp. KBS0706 | reverse complement strand
GGCTCCTTGCCCAGCGTCTCGCTCTCCACGACGAAGGGGCCGGAGCCGATGATCCTGGTGGCGTCGCCCAGCTCGTCGAAGGGCCGCGCCAGGGTGGCCGGCGAGACCAGGCCCGAGCCGATCACCGAAGTGCCCTGCAGGAAGCCGGGCGACGGCTTCTTGAAGAAGAAGCGCACCGTCTGCGGGTCGACCACCTCGCTGCGGTCGTAGTTGTTGATGACCTCGGACACCGGCAGCTTCAGCGCCGGGTTGCCGCGGCCATAGGTGTCGTAGTTCTTCGCCACCGCGGCGGCGTCGAGCGGAGTGCCGTCGGAGAAGGTGACGCCCTTGCGGAGCGTGAAGGTGTATTCCGTGGCGTCGACGTTGACGGTCCAGGATTCGGCGATCCAGGGCTCGATCTTCAGCGTCTTTGGATCCTGCCAGGTCAGCTTGTCGGTGATCTGGTTCAGGATCCCGCCATTCGGATAGAAGCCGCCCGCCGGCGGGTACAGGTTGGTGTGGGCCTGCTGCTCCAGATAGATCAGCGTACCGCCGCTGACCGGCGCCTCGTCAGCCGCCAGGGAAGGGCTTGCAGCCAGCGCCGCGATCGCCAGGGTCAGCACACGGCCCAGATGGGTGTTGATCGGCAAGATTTTCCCTTCCGCATATGCATAATTGCCATGATTTTCGATTTTCTAACGTACTTTTGGCACGCAGAAATCCCGTATAGCCGGGCTCTCCGACCCGTCCCGCTTGTCCGGCACAATTCACCGTACACTGCGTATTTTTCATAAAAAATTACAAATTTTATGTGATCAATAGGGCCAACAAACGCCGCCGCGAGCGATAAACTCGGAAGATTCATGTTGTCTGAATCATAATTACCTAATCATACTGATCTTAAAGATAGTTCTACAAATTTTATCAGCACGTTTCGGAGAGCGCTCTTCCGAGACGCTGACGCCCCGCCCTGACGCCGCCGGGAGGGCCCCTTGCCGTGAGGACCAGAGGATGACCACGCTCAACGAATATCTCGACCAGAAGCGCGAGGCGATCGCCGTCCGCAAGGCCCATGTCGCCGCCGGCGAATCCGGCCCGAAGACGCCGACGGCGCGGGTGCGGGCCGAGGGGCGCAGCGGCGTCCGCCGCATCCGCATCCGCGACTTCCAGGTGATCAGCGACAGCGAGGCGGATTTCGCCGGCTACGACCTGGG
>NZ_VCCH02000280.1 GCF_005938675.2 Mycobacterium sp. KBS0706 | reverse complement strand
GAGGGCTATCGCATATGTGTAAAGAGTTCGAAGAAGAACTCTTTGTTCCAACGAGCGCGCCGCATTTTGCTGGCCATGGGCTTGTCGAGCGGATGCGTGCGCAAGATGTTCTGGGCAAGCCGTCGGATGACGGCCAGGTTCTGCGGAGCGTTGTCCTTGCGGGTCCGGGCGTCGTCTTCGTGGAAGACCACGTCGAGGGGCCAATGGAGCTGGTTCTCGATGCTCCAATGGGTACGCACGACTGTGGCGAGCCGGGCTGGCGACAACTGCCGGGACAAGGCGATGTATCGGACCGAGACCTTGCGCTGGCCATTCGTGCCGGTCCGCTCGGCCTCGATCCGGCCGATCGCCTTCAGGCCGGGAAAGGAGGGCCGGCCACGCAGCCGGGCCGCCGGCAGAACCGAGGCTCGGCGCCGCTCGCTGCGGCCGTGCGCCCGCTCCTTCGTCTCGAAGAAGGCGAGGTCGCCGGCGGTCGCGAAGCCGGCCTCGGCCGCGGTGAACAGCGGCCCATGGTTGGCCTTCAGCCCCAGCGCGTACTGCGCCTTGGCCGCCAGCACCGCCTCGGCCATCGCCGGATGGCAGTGCAGCGCGTCCGCCGTCACCGTGCAGCCCTTCAGGGTCAGCCCCTTCAACAGATCCAGCGTGCCTTGCACCTCCGACCTGCCCGGCGCCCGGACGCCAGCGATGGCCAACCGCGTCTCGGCATCCCACACGCCCACCATCAGCGGTGCCAGATGCGCCTGTCCCTTCTCGTATCCGCGCCGCAGGGCCTTGCCGTCGATCGCCACGACGCCCCGCGGGGGCGGCAGACCAAGCTCCTGCCGCAGCGCCGTCATGAAGGCCGTAAACGCCCGCTCCAGCTCCTCCGGATCGAGCAGGCGGAACACTCGGCTGAACGTGTCGTGGCTCGGCGCCCCATGCGGCAGCGACAGGATCTCCTTCAGATCCTCCTCTCGCGCCTCGGCAAATTCGGCGATCTCCACGCAACTCTTCGCTCCGCACAGCGTCGCCGCCAGCGCCACGAACAGCAACTCCGCCAAAATATGCCGCGCATTCACGTCCCGCGGATCGCGGATCTCTCGAAGCACCGACAACAACATTCGACGCGAGCCCCCTCTGCCCGAGAAAGCTCACACAGAATCCTTTCTCTCTCCCTTCGCAACCCTCTCCACTACTTATCTGCGATTCCCCTCCC
>NZ_VCCH02000279.1 GCF_005938675.2 Mycobacterium sp. KBS0706 | reverse complement strand
AGGCCAATTCGTCTAAGCGACTCTGTATCTCACGGCGTCGTCCTGCGGTTTCGGGTAGAGCGGACAGCGCCGCGATAAGCACCTGCTGCTCTTTCTTCTTGTCATTGATTGCGCGGCAACAAGAAATGATGTGCTCAAAGTAAGGAGTCTTGTCCTCCACGCCCGATACGCGCTGCAGGCTAGCTTCGCAAGCGGCAATGGATTCACGACAGGCCGCGTGCATTTGTTCCACTCGAACAGAGATTTCGCTCTGTGGCGGTCGTGCATGCGGATACTCGAAGAAATCACAGACCAGAATGCTCAATCCCGCTCCTGCAAACACTGTATGCCACCAATGAAGCGGTATAAAAATTGCCTCACCAGCGGTAAGCGTCGTCTCGAACACTTCCTCACGCATAGATTCAATTTCGTCTTCTTTGATAACGCGTCGCCCAAAATTCCACAGGGGGCTCATAACCGGCCCCGGATCCAACCGGGACGTTTCTGTTGGCGGAAACAATATGAAGTGACGGGTTCCAGCAATTTGATGAGAAATCGCTTCCAAGTGCGGATGATAGTGGAGCGCCGCCACGGATCTCGAACTCAGCATGATGGATAGGCTAGAAGGATGACTCCGGCTGTAACGCATCGGGCCGACGTCGGCCAATAAATCCGGGAATAAATTCTTGAGTGGCTGCTCCGCCAAGTAGGGATCGCCCCTGGCGGCATCGGGCAGCCGTGCAATATATTCACGCAATGTACTTTCGGCTCTAAGATAACTGTGCGCTGGAGGCTTCCGAGGATCGATGCTCCAGAGCTGGACGACCTGATCTCCACCGCTTCTGGCGAGATACTCGGAAGTCCATTTCGATATGGCAGGCCAATCGGATGCTGCGTCTTCCAAAACAACCGGCCGATTTTGTTCGACGTAATTCGTATAAAACTCTTCTCGAGAGAGTCCGGCAACACGCGGGATCTGTTGAAGACTCATAGCGGTCCCCTGCGTTAGCTGCAATTTCCGATTTGCATATCAGGCACAATCCATCTCGGAACAAGAACCCGAGCCGGACGAGAGCGAATATTATCGGCCGTGGATTGCCGATGCAACCTTGTGTCCAGGGATTGGATTATGGACTGCACCCCTTGGAGCGAGACAGCCGAGTCTAGCCCGGATATCTCAAAGGGGATAGGTGCATCGGGGCTTTGGATCTGAGAAAGTTGTCTGCGAGAACGACTT
>NZ_VCCH02000028.1 GCF_005938675.2 Mycobacterium sp. KBS0706 | reverse complement strand
GTTCCGCCGGCTGATGGGGTCACGACACGGAAGTGATCAGATTGTCCGGTTCGTCAGAACATAGGAAGAACCTTCAGATCGGTTGATCAGAAACGTCCGAGATTGTTTCGCCGAGCGCCGCATACAAAGCGGTCTTGCCCACCTTGATCCGTGCCGCAGCCTCGCGGACCGTGAGGCCCTGGGCGATTAGCGTTCTGGCGCGGCGAAGCTTCTCCTTAGTCACAACTGGCCTCCTTCCGCCCCGTCGACCGCGGGCGACGGCGGCGTCTAGGCCGGCTCGGGTCCGTTCGCGAATGAGATCGCGCTCGAACTGCCCGAGGGCGCCGAAGATGTGGAAGATGAGCCGACCGCCGGGCGTGGTGGTGTCGATTGCCTCCGTCAGAGAGCGGAAGCCGACGCCGCGAGCCTCCAAGGCGTTCACGGTCTCGATCAGGTGCGGAAGCGAGCGACCGAGACGGTCCAGCTTCCACACCACCAGCACGTCGCCCTCCCGCGCGAAGGCCAGAGCCGCCGTCAGACCTGGTCGGTCGGTCTTGGCGCCGGATGCCTTGTCCTCGAACACCCGGGCGCAGCCGACCTTTGCGAGGGCGTCGATCTGCAACGCCAAGTCCTGGTCGGTCGTCGAGACCCTTGCGTAGCCGATCGCTGCCATCCCTCGCGCCTCTCGTCCGGAAACCCGTCCGGCAAACTACTTGTCCGGAAAGCCATCGTCAACGCAGGTTGGCGGACAGGCTGCGTGAGGCCGTCAAACGGCCGTTGAACGGACGGGCACTAACGCTTTCACCATGCTGACCTTCCTCCGGGGTGCGCTCCGGCCCATAGCGGACCACCGCAGGCGCTGCAGGCCTCTCCGGAGCGGACATCTCCGGCATCGAATCTCGCCCGAAAGCGGACTCGGCACCCTGAGGACGGATCGCCATTGATCCCGTTCTGACGGCGCCTGTGCGAGCATCAAGGGAAGGCTCCTCCTGCGGCGGCTTTCGACGCGATCCGTCCAGGCAGTCCGTCCGGGAAGGGCGGAAAGCGGAAGTTGGGACCGAAGCCGCTGAATGACCGCTTCGGGTGAAAGCGGACGCTCCGGTCGCCGCGCCAGCCAATCAACGCGCGATAGGGGCAGTTATCGCGCATTGGACAGCTTGTTGCACGGCACGGATCGGGTAGAATCGTCGGCACGGGGGCGCCGCCGGCGCCGGCAGCACAGCGGAGAGGATCGTGCCGACCAGCAGGGACGCGACCGAGACACCGTGGCGGACGGAGGCGGATGCGCCGGCCTGCTTCGGCCCGGATGACCGGACGATCGCCACGGTGATTCGCGACGCCCGCGGCCGCCGGGTGCTGCGGCTCTGCCCGCCCGGCACCCGAGGCGCCCTGGCGGTGCAGGCGGCGGCCGCCGCCGTCGCTATCGTGACCCTGGCCAACGGCGCCGCGGCGGCGATGCTGCAAGCCGAGCCGAGCCGCCGCGCCACCCGGAGCGGCAGTCGCGCTGCCGACGAGACGACGGCTGCATCGGCCAAGCCATGAGACCGTATGGCCACCATCCGGAGCGCCCTTTGCGTGACCACGCCGATGGCGACCGGCTTCGCCAGGCGCTTGCCGCAGGAGCGCTGGCGGCGATCGCGGCTGCCATCGTCCGGATCTGGGGAGAGGAGGCGGCGGCGCTGGCCCAGCTGCGCGCATTGCGGCCATGACCGACGTGATCGAGGATGCCGTGGTCCAAATGCCCGCGGCGATGCCGTGGACGCCGCCGGCGGGGCCGGTGGCCCTGAGCGAGGCGAAGATCGCCGAGATCAAGGCGCTGGCGCAGAAGGCCGACCAGCTGGTCGAGGCCTCGCTCTCCGAAAACACGCGCATCGCCTACGGCAAGGCGTGGCGCGCCTGGAGCGACTGGTGCCTCGGCTTCGGCCTCGACCCGACGGGGGAGAACGCGGCGGCCGCGGCGGACGAGCGCTGGTTGGTCATGCACCTGACCGCCCTCTCGGAAAAGCGCTCGCTGAACACCATACTGCTGCGCCGCGCCGCGGTCGTGGCGATCCGCAAGCGGCTGAAGCGGCCGCTGCAGCTCGATGACGCCGAGTTCGAGGCGTTCTTCAAGGGCCTGCGCCGGACCAAGGGCGCCCGGCCAGTGCGCAAAGCGGCGCTGCTCGAGCCGAACCTGCGCGCCGCCTCCCTGGTGCTGACCCCGGACGCGCATCCCGGCCTGGCCGGCACCGACCTCACCGGCGGGGCAGGGGAGGGGCGCCGGGCCCTGCGGGACATGGCGCTGCTGCTGACCGGATTCGCCGGCGGTTTCCGTCGCTCGGAACTCTCCGCCTTCGACTTGCGGGACGTCAGCTTCACCGCCGAGGGGCTGGTGCTGTACGTCGGCCGTTCGAAAAACGACCAGGAACGCCACGGCGCCGAGGTCGGGATCGAGGCGGTGCTCGGCTCGGCGCTCTGCGTCGTCACCGCCCTGCGGCGCTGGCTCGAGGTCCGCGGCGATGCGCCCGGCGCCCTGTTCTGCCGGCTCGACCGCGGCGGCAATCTCGTGGCCGGCGCCGACGGCCGCATGTTGCCGGTCGACCCGGCGACGATCGCCCGGCTGGTCAAGCGCGCGATCGCCCGCACCGGCGTCGACGCGGGGGAGTTTTCGGCGCACAGCCTGCGCGCCGGGATGATGACCGCGGCGGACAGGCTCGGCGTCCCGTTCGAGCAGGCCATGGAGCACGGGAGCTGGAAGAGCTACGCGGCGGCCCGGATCTACCGCCGGCACGAGAGTCTGTGGACGGGGAATTTCACCGGGAGGCTTCTTGCCGACAAGTAGGGAAGGTCCTCTCCCATCAGTGGCTCCATCGCGAAAGATTCGGAAATAGCACCGTCCGACATTGCCGTGGCACGATTTAAGCGATATTCAAGCTGCATTGCTTGATCTCGCGCTTCTGATATCAGCGCCCGCATATTGGGGTGTTTAATGGCACAAAGCGGCACAGCAGCTCCCATTCCCGCAACAAGCGACGAAGCAAGCCGTCTCACCGTGGAGACGTAATTGCGCATCTGTCGAACGACAGGGCCGCCGCAACAGACCTGCCTGCAATGAATCGCAGCCGCAACGCAGTCTGACGCGACGTTTGAAGTGAGTGGCGGGCCGAATTCACTGCGGTCACCGCCACCGACAAGCGATTGCTTCGCGACAGGTACGAGGACCAGGGAAAACTGCGGTGCGGACTTTCTTCGGCTCAAGCAGCCGATCCGACAACAACCGATTGGCACGCAGCCGATTTCCAATCGATCTGACCTAACGACTAGAACCCATTATCGGAGAACGCATGACTGATCAAGATAATGACTGGCTCGAACAGCTTGATCGGCATTTGGCATCGCCCTGCCTGGCCTGGTTGCTTGGGGCGGGCGTAAGCTATGGGGCACGAATTCCACTCATGTACGCGCTCACGTCCCGCATCAATGCAATGGCGGTCGGTTCCCCCCACGAGCCCCTGATCAAGGCTGTCCGGACCGAGCTGCCGGATAGCTCGCACATTGAGCATCTTTTGAGCCATTTGGGCGACTACGCGGCGCTGGCGGAACGGTCTCGCGCGAACACCGCGCAGATAGACACGGTGACATATACTCACAAACAGATCACTGACGCCCATGAAGCGATTTTGGGCTGGATCGCAACGACGATCCGATGGGGTTACATTCCCGCTGCCAACGGAAAAGCTGAGGAGATTGGCGCACCTTCGAATGCTTTGACCCGCATAGATGAGCATAGTGCTTTCGTGGCGGCGCTGTTCAATACGGCGCAGGCCGGGCTACAAGACCGACGACGCCCGGTACGCATCTTTACGACCAACTATGATACACTCATTGAGGACGCCATCGCCTTGGCGCACATACCCTACTGGGATGGCTTCTCGGGCGGCGCAATCGCATTTCGGTCGCATCGCTTCGGCCAAGACGAGCCGAAGACAGGAATCCGCGCGTGCGTCGTAAAACTCCACGGCTCAATTGATTGGCACCTTGGCGTAGAAGGGAAGGTCTGGCGGGTCCGAGATCTAGACTTTTACCCTGCGCGCAGGGGGAGAATACTTATCCACCCACAGGCGACTAAATACGCTGCAACGCAAAGGGATCCGTTTGCCGCGCAATTCGACCTGTTTCGCCGCGCGATTTCCGGCGGTGAGGACAATGTTTTGGCAGTGTGCGGCTACAGTTTTGGTGATGACCATATCAATCAGGAAATCGAGCTCTGTATGGCGAGCGCGGATAGCCGGACGACCTTGGTTGCCTTCATAAAGCAAGGCACAGGACTGGCTGATTGCCTGGAACGCTGGAAAGGGTCCCAATGGGGCTCCAGGGTTTATGTTGTGACTGAGGCCGGTCTCTATGTCGGAAATCAGGGGCCATTTCATGCGCCTGGGGACGGAAAGGCTCATAACTGGTGGACGTTTGAGGGGGTGACAAAAATCCTCCGCGACGGCGCGGAGGGAAGCCTGTGACCACACCATTTGAATCCGCCGCAGACCTCAAGGTGGGAACCATTGTTGAAGTCTCGGGATCGACCGTCAAAGTCGAGCTGTCTGGTGACGTATCTGAGCTCACCCGAAGCTACGGAGGGCGTGTATACCCAATCGGGCAGATTGGTAGCGTTGTGAAGGTTCATTTCGGCCGTCGTCTCGTCTTCGGATTCGTGACGCTTTTGCGGATGCGATCGGAGGAGCTTATTGAGATGGCGACGCCTATCCCGGCCGACGCCGATCAGCGGGTCATGGAAATCGAGCTGTTCGCCGAGGGCGTCTGGAATTCGAGCGAAAATCAACTCTCGTTCACTCGTGGGGTCTCGACCTATCCATTGCCGCGCCAGAGCGTGTATCTGCTCACGCGCGACGAGGCGGGACTATTATACAAGTCCGCCGAGGGCCAAAGGAAAGACGGGGCCGATCCCCTGGTACCGTTTGCGACCTATGTCGGCGCCGATTCCGCGCAATGCCGAGCCAATATCGACAAGATGTTCAGCCTCCATTGTGCGGTCCTTGGTTCAACGGGTTCCGGAAAATCCGGTGCGGTTGCGGCGATACTACACAGCGTTCTTGATCACCATCCCACTGTGGGTGCGGTGTGCCGACCCAGGATCGTTATCATTGATCCCCACGGAGAGTACGGACGTGCTTTCGGCACGCGCGCAGTCGTTTACCGTGCATACGACCCGATCGGAACGGACGAAACCGGGGGGACGCCGATCAAGCTGCCGTATTGGCTCATGTCCGCCGAAGAGTTTCGCCTGCTTGTCAGCGGAAAGACAGAGTTTGAGGCAACGTCGCAGCACAATATCGTCTACAAGGCGCTAACTCACGCCAGAATGGTGAGTGTCGGCTTGGTTGATCCAGCACCGTCCTCTTATGATTGGAGTGCTCCAACGGACGGTTCGGCACATGATGAGCCGAGGCCCAAAGCTGGGGTCGAAGCATCAAAGCTTGCGGAGTTCGATCGAGATAAGCCTCGTCCCTTTTCGCTAGCGGAGTTTACCAACCATATTGCCTTCGTCCAAGCCGCCCGTCCAAAAGGCGGGAAAATGGAGCGCGTAACGGAGTCGGACTTCGCCAAGGGATTCAAGTCGATTTTGGACAAAGTGGCCGTCCTCCGTCGGGACCCCCGCATCCGCTTTCTCATGAATGATTGGGATTCTTCCGATACGCCACTTGGCGGCCTGATTGCACAATTTGTCGGCGATGCACCGGGTGCGCCTGGCGACAATCGGGACCTACGAATTATTGACATTTCTGGTCTGCCAAACGAAGTGGCCGGCCCGTTGGCCGCCGTCATTGCTCGTTTGCTGTTTCAGTACAAGCTCTATCAGACGCACGGTGAACGCCAGCGCGATCCCATTCTTCTGGTGTGTGAGGAGGCGCACAGGTACGTGCCTGATAAGGGCGAAGCAGAGTATGCCGCAGCGCAATCGGCCGTGCGGCGGATCGCCCGCGAGGGACGAAAATATGGCGTCGGCCTCATGCTAGTAAGCCAGCGCCCCGCCGATGTTGAGAGCACTGTGATTTCTCAATGTGGCACCTGGCTTGTCCTACGCCTGACAAACGCTGCCGACCAGTCGCACGTTGCAAAGTTCCTGCCCGACGGTTTGTCGGGCATGACGCGGGCCTTGCCCACCCTTGCTCAGCAGGAGGCCCTTTTCGTTGGCGAGGGCGCGTCGCTGCCGGCGAAAGTCAAAATTCGCGATCTACCCGAATCCAAACTCCCGAGGTCGGCGAGTGTTCGGTTCGCGGAGGGTTGGGCGGCAAATCGACTCACCTCGGATGAGATCGGAGTCATTGCGTCCCGGATGGATGGGTCAGCGTAGCTAAGATTGGGGTGCCGCGCCTCGTCCTCCGGCGCGCTGCCGGGGATCATGCGAAGCGACCGCATACCACCGCGAGCTCAGTACGGCTCATGTTAAGAGTTCCCTGGATAGATCCTCGTAAAGCTTCGCTCGACGCAGGTCTTCGACCTTCTGCCTCACGGCGGAGATGCATTCTCGGCAAGCAGAGTGTGGAAGGCCATAATCGTTCAGCAAAATCGACCTGCCTTCGTCATAATCCCAGTCAAAAAGATCTCCCGTTTCGATCACATCCGAAGCCAATGTATTTTCACCACAGAACTCACACTCAGCAACTTCTTCTCTGTAGTGACAGAAGCAGCATTGCGCTTCGGAGACAACGAATGTATCCTCGAAGCAATCTCTACACATCCATACCTCTCCCACGTCAGCAAGGGATAGGTACCCTTTGGCATTTGCCAAAAGCTCCGTACGAGCCTTTACGAGCTTGAAGATCCTTTGATACTGCTCCTCCTCAATGAACTGTGCCGCCTCTATCTTCAGATGTGTCTTGTAGAAAAATATCATAAACGCGAATATCTCGGCAAACTTGAGCTCTGTGTGTTCACGCTCATGGTCAAACTCGTAATGGGTCAAAGCGTTCCTAAGATCCAATGCCTTCTCAATTTTGCCTTTTTCCTTTTCCGATATTGCGACCTTCCCAATCGCTGGGCTGCGAATGCGCGCCAGGGCCCCTCTCAGGCTGAGTGCTTTGTCCGGTTTGTCGATGGATTCAAACACAAAGGCCGGATGGATACGCCTCAAGTATTCTTTGAAGGCGAGTTCCATTGCTTGGACCACGTGGATAATGGCGAACTTCCAATGATTCGTATCGGGCGCCTCTTGTTGCGCGTACTTTACTGCCTCTCGAAAATAGGAAATACTGTTGGTTATAAGGTCGAGTCTATGGGTTGTGTTCATATCAGCTCCCCAGGATCGCCTACGATCACCGGTTTTGGCCGGGGCCGTCAATCGGGTGGTCGCGACAAGGGACAGCGAGCCGCAACTTTTTGGCGGGTCCTGATGGCGGAGCGGTCCTGTGACCGGGAGGAGTATGAGCTATTCGCGTCGTCGAGCAGTCCGGCTATGAGGTGATCGATGTGTTTTCTGAAACCGGCTCCGGCGTGAGTTCCGGCACCGGGGCGGGTATTGCTAAGATCTGACGCAGTTCTGAACGTGCGAGCGCAGAGCCGTTCCCGGTTTGTCCTCTTAGCGTGGTTTTCTGCCCGTTCTATGTCGTCATCCCGAGACGCACACGGCGACACTGGTGCTCGATAGCTATTATTATGACCATCATCTGAGCGAGCTGAAACCTTGGCTGCTCGGCCAGAAGACGGGGGGCTCGACGGTCAACAGGAAGGGCAAGCCGGTCGTCGAGGGCGCTCGCATGCTCGGGCGTTTGAAGCTGCACTATGTCGCGATGACGCGGCCGACCCATCTCTTGTGCCTGGCGATGCGGTGGGATGCCTTCGCAGATGGGGAGCTCGACATTCTTAAGGCGCGGGATTGGACGATAATCGATTGCCGGCGATCAGCCGAGTGAAAGCACCGCCAGCTCGTCTCCAAGCGTCCGGGCGGCCGCATCCACCACGTGCTGGTGATGCGTGAACACCACCATCTGCACCCTGTCGGAAATCGCCGCCAATGCCTTCAGGCCATGTGCCGTCCGCGCCTCGTCGAAGCTGGCGAAGATGTCGTCGACGACGAACGGTGCCGGCTCCGCCCGATTGGCGTAGGCATCGAGATAGGCCAGGCGCAGCCCCAGGTACAGCTGGTCCCGGGTGCCCTCGCTCATGTCCTGGATCGAGATGGTCCGGCCATCGGGCCGGCGTCCGACCAGGCGCGGCGTGTCACCGTCATCGTAGTCCTGGACCACGCCATCATAGGCGCTGCCGGTCAGCATCGCGAACAGCGCTCCGGCCCGGGCCAGGAGCGGATCCTCCTGGCCGGCCCTGTGGCGCTCGACGGCGGCGCCGATCATCAGCGCTCCGATCTTGCGCACCGCCCAATTGCGGGCCGCCTCGACCAATTCGGCTTCCGCATTCCGCCGCTGCTGCGCCGCGACCTCGGCGCCGACACCCAGCTCCAGCTCGGCACGGCGACGCAGCGCCCGATCCTGCTCGGCGAAGGTCTCCTGGGCGGCATGGTCCAGGGCCTCATCCGCCTGGGCGAAGTCCTGCAGACGCGCCTCGGCCGTATCGGCATCGAACTCGGCCAGGGCGGCCCGCAGCGAGGCTTCGTCCAGCCCATCCGATTGCAGGACAAGCTGCGTCCGCTGCTCGGCGATCGCGGTGACCAGGCTGTCCCGCTCCGTCCAGCGGGCAAGCACAATGCCGAGGTCGAGGCCCGGCGGCAGGTCGGAGGCGAGCTCGTCGCGGCTCTGCTCCGCCTCGGCCAGGGCGCGCCGGGCATCGGCGCAGGCGCGATCCGCCCGGTCCAGATGCTCGATCGCGGCAGCACGCCGGCTGGCCGCGCCTCTCGCCGCCGTGACGCGCTCGTGCAGGACGGTAACCGCGGCATCCGCCGGCAGGGGCGCGAGATCGGGCGCCAGGCGGGCGATCAGGTCGCCGGCGCGCCGCTCGAAATCCGCGATATCGCGGCGCAGGCCGGCCACGCGCCGGGCGCGATTGTCGAGCTCCCGGAGGGTTGCGGGCACTTCGCGCCAGACCGCCAGCGCCGCCTCCGCCCCGTCGATCGAGGCGGACGAGGCCTGGCCGATGCTCGGTGCGGACTCGGCCCAGAGGGCGGTCCAGGCCTCGAGTCCGGCCGCCGTCTCGATCTCCGCGGCGCGAAGCTCTTCGATGCGGTGCCGGCCGTCCTCGATCCGCGTCGCCAGGCCCCGCGCCTTGTCCCAGCCATTCGCCAGCGCCTCGAGATGCTGGCGCAGCCGGGCCGCGACCAAGCTCGGCTCCAGCGGGTCGAGAGCAGACAGGCCGGACGCCGCGGCAATCGCCTGCAGGGTGGGCAACACGTCGTCCACCATCCGATCGATCACGGCCACCCTGTCCTGCTGTGCCTCGACGGCGTCGCGGCGCTGCAGCAAGGTCTCCACCGCCGCCACCCACGCGGTCATCTCGGCCGGCGTGCCGGGCGTGACCGCGAGGCCGATCCACAGGCCCCGCCATTCCTCTGCCGCCTCGCGCCGGCGCGTCTCCACGGCGGCCAGGCGGTCTTGCGCCGCCGCGGCTTGCTGCCGGGCCTGGACCAGATTCCGGGTCTCGACCGCATGCTCGCCCACGCGGGCCGCATCGGCCCGTGCCTCATCCGACAACTGGTCGGCCTCGGCTGCCAGGCGCTCGAAGCGGGCGACCATGCCCGCGAGCGTGCCGCCCTGCGGAGCGCCGGGCTCTCCGAACAGGGCTCCGCGCAATCGCTCCCACAGCTGATCACGCTCCCGCCGAAGGGCTGCGATGCGCTCCACCGACGGCACCGGCCGGCTCGTTGCAAGGGCCTCGAGCTTCGCCTCGATGGCGGTGATCGTCGTTGCCGTAGCGGCGATCTGATCCCGCTCGCGCCGTTCCTGCGCGGCCAGGTCGTCCTGGATGACGCGATGCCGTCCGATCGCCTCCGCCCCCGGGCGAGGCGCGGACGCGACAGCATCGAGATCCGTGATCGGCGGCAGCAGCCGGGCCGCCCGCCTCCGCCAGGCTCCGGCGCTCGGTCCGGATCTCCCGGTCGAGCTCGGCCCGGCGGTCGAGCTGCTGCAGGACCGGTTCGATCGCGGCAAGCCGCTGCTGCAGCGGCCGCGGGTCGCTGAGGCCCCCCTGTTCGGCCTGTTGACGCTGGAGCTCGGCGAGGGTGGCCGTCTCGCGCTCGATCGCGGCCCGTTGCCCGCGGCGTGTCTCCGCCAAGCTCCGGCCGTCGGCAATCAGGCGCTGCAGCTGCGCCTGCGCCGCGTCGCTCGGCTGGACTGTCTGGATCGCGCCGGGCTCCTGGCCGAGACGGCCGGCCAGCATGGCCAGGGTCCGCTCCAGATCGTCGAGCTCCGCCTGGATGCGGGGCAGGTCGCGCCGGCTTGCGGCATGGCCGCCGCTCTCGCCGAAGATCTGCACCACCTGGTCGGCCGCAACGGTCAGGGCCTCGTCCACGACGATGCCGTCGAGGTCCTGCTGCGCCGTGGCCAGGTCCGCCTCCGCCCGCCGCAGCCCCTCCGCGGCCTGGGTGACGGCGTCGAGGCTGTCGCGCAGCGCTTCGGCAGTGCCTCGAGCAAGCTGCGGCAGGTCGGCGAAGGCGTCGAGCCGGACGAGATGCTCGTCGAGCAGCCGCATCAGCGGGCCGACGCGTTTCAGCCGCGCCAGCTGCGATCGCGCCGCGGCGATCCCGTTCCGCTGCGCCCTGATGTCGCCGAGACGGGTGGCGAGGCTGCCGATCGACTCGTTGAGCGCCTTCCAGTCGCCGGCCCTCAGCTCGCGTTCGCGGATTGCCTTGCGCGCGTCTTCGAAGCGATCGAGCGCCTGGTAGAAGCGGCGGTCCTTCGACGCGCGGGGGGCGAAGATGGTGTTCGCCTCGTCCTCCAGGCTCCGCCGCAGGTCGCTCAAGCCCCGCAGGCCGGAGGCGGCGGCGAACAGGCTGGCGCCGGCCTCGCCGTCGCTGCGCAACATGTCCTCGGCACCACGGCGCAGGGTTTCCGCGTTGAGCCCGAAGGCGCGGCAGAACACGTCGCGCGTCAGGCCGCCAAGATAGGGCAGCAGGGCGTCGTCCGCGAGCGGGCTGTCGTCAGGCCCCAGCAGCGTGTTCTTGTTGCCCTTGCGCCGGCGGAAGGTGAGACGGCCGCCATCCCGGCCGATTATCTCGGCGCCGATCCGCAGCTCCTTGCCCTCGTGCAGGAAATCGTAGCGGGTCTGCCGCTCGATGCCGAACAGCAGGTCGGTGATGGCGGCCAGGGCGCAGCTCTTGCCCGCCTCGTTCGGGCCATGGACGACGTGCAGCCTCGCCCCCGGCGGGAAGCTCAGCGTCCGCCTGGTGAAGGGCCCGTACCGGTCGAGGTCCAGTCGCAGCAGTCGCATCGGTCAGCGCGCCGCGCCGGCTGCCGCCCGGGCGACCAGCATCGCCCGCGCCTCGTTCAGAAGCGCGCCCAGATCCGAGGCGAGGGGTGGCCCGTCGCCCGCGATCCCGCCCGGCAGCTTGCCCGTGATGGTGGCGACCAGCTCGGCCGCCCGCGCCTGGAACTGCGGATCCTGCTCCAGGTCCCCGAGGAGAGCGGAGAGATCGAGCGCGGCCAGGGCGTCGTCGGCCGCGGGGTGGGTATCCACCGTCTCGATCCGCAGGCGTTCGAGCCAGATATCCTCGTGGATCCGGTTGGCGGCGGCCTGGACCTCGTCGGCCATCCGGTCCGGATCGGCCGTCAGCCGGCGATGCAGCGGCGTGCTGCCGGTCAGACGGACGCGCAGGGCCAGCAGCCGCCCCTCGGCCGCCGCGGCCTCCGGCGCGATGGCCTCCTCGATCCGCCGCAGGGCGCCGGCCTCATCCTCGACGCCGGTCAAATCGATGGCGGCGACGGCCCAGCGGGCCCGGTCGAGGGCCAAGCGCCTGGTCCCGGCGATGTGGCCGTCGGCGACGTCGACCAGGACGGCGCCTTTCGGGCCGCATTCCCGGACGCTGCGGCCCTGCAGATTGCCCGGGTAGACGATCCAGGGATCGCGCGACAGCTCCTCATATTCGTGGACGTGACCCAGCGCCCAGTACTGGTAGCCGCGCGAGGCCAGGTCCTGGACGGTGCAGGGGGCGTAGACCGCATGGCCCGGCCGGCCGTCGCAGGAGGTGTGCAGCACGCCGATATTGACCCAGCCGGGCAGCGGGTCGGGGTAGCCCAGGGCGTAGTTCTCGGGAACGGTGCGGTCGGGGAAGCCGCGGCCATGCAGAGCGACCTTCAGATTCTCGATCCGGAACGTCCCGGCCCGGCCGGTCGGGAACTCCGAGACGCAATCGGGCAGCGAGATGGTCTTGGTCACGACGCTCTCGGCGTCGTGGTTGCCCTTCAGCAGGAACAGCGGAATGCCGGCCCGGTCGAGCCGCGCTACCTCGCGGTTAAAGAACAGGCCGATCGACGTATCGCGCCACTCGCCGTCATAGACGTCGCCGGCGACGACGACGAAGGCGACCTCCACCTCAATCGCCCGGGTCACGAGATCGGAGAAGGCCTCGCGGCTCGCCGAGGCGAAGCGCCGGGCGACCTCCGGATCCTTGAGGCCGAGGCCCGTCAGTGGGCTGCCGAGGTGCAGATCGGCCGCATGCAGAAACGTGAATCGCATGTGTCCACCTGGAGTGCAGTTCACGCCGCAATCCGAGTATCGGAGTCTCCGGCAGCGAATGCAGCCATGTACCCAAGAATCAGATCTTTCGAGTAATACCGACCGTAGTTTCCGGTATCCTGTTCGCGGACAATAGGGAAAGTGTCGAGGATATAGGAAGCTGCCGCGCGCTCTAGTCCGTATAGTAGGAAGAACAACGCATCAAGGCGGGCTCGGCTGTGGCGTCTCTCTTCCTCATCCCACCTGAAAGGCGGTCCATTGTAGCCTTGGTCGCAAGCGAAGACGACCATATCGCGGGAGACGTAGGTCAGCTTCAATACCTCGCGCCGAACGATCTCTGCGGCAGTTCTGTTGCCGATAGTTATAGAATAGGCATTGGGATGGACAACAGCCAGCTGCTCCACAATGTACCAGTTCAAGTGCTGCCCTTGTACTTTCTGTCTGGCAAGATAGTCGTAGGCAAAGGAATTGAGGTTTGCAACGACCAGAGAAGCATTCTCCTTGTACTCTGCCTCCGATAATGGGTCTGGCATAAGCAGCGGCAAGGTATTGCCCGCACCTGTCTTAGGTACAATAGCAGCGATCATCGTTCGTGCATTCGTGGTCGACGTTACGTCTTTGAATGCGATTGCCCAATCAACGTCACTCGACCAATTGATCGCGCCCTTGGGCACCCAAAACTGCGGAGCTGGGGACCATGAGACGTCAGAGTGCTGCCCTAATGTGGCAGGGAGTGGCTGGCCCGGGCGATGGATGTTGTCGTCCTTGACCAGCACGCCCGCAGCGCGATGGTCATAGGCCTGCACCATCTTCCCTTCGTACAGCGCAAGATATTCGTCCGTTCCACGCTTCCAGGTGTTGGCCTCTGTCCGGTAGAAGCCCTCCTCAACGAGCTGAGCCTGTGTCCGGAAGAGATTCGAGTCATTGGTCATATGGAACATGGTTGTATATCGCAGTGGCCACGCTTTTAGGGGCGCAGCTCCGGTACGATCGACCAACACAGATTGCCTCTGATAGATCTCCGCGTTCAGTCGCGCGTCGCGAGCCGATGAGAAGATCGGCGCTGTTCCGGTGTTGGGGTTAACGCGGGTGAAGTCTGACGAGGTCAGAGGAAAGCATCGATCCGCATCAAAGGTATCTTCTACGTCCCGCAGGTGGAAACCAAGTATGCTGGATCTAAAATGTCGTTCCACGCCACCTGCAATGTATATTGAAAACTTAAACCGATAATAAACATCCGGGAAGTGTAATTCTCCATTACTGCGCTTGTTAAAAAAATCATACAGTGCCGAGAGGCGGCCGCTGGCGGCAATCGAGCGAAAGAAGCCGGCAGAACCAAGATCAGACGCAATACCTGATGGTACAATGAGACCAACCATACCGGTAGGACGAATAAGGCTTTGGGCGCGCTCGATGAATAAGGAATAGATGTTGATATCGCCGCCGGAGAGTTGGGGATAGTTTCCCTGCGTGCGGGCTACTCGCGCGGCTGATTCAGCCGTACGCTGAGCGTGCTCGTAATCTTTAGTGAGAGGATCACTAGAATCGAATAAAGCGGTGATCATCTTCTTGCGCTCCGCCGCAGTCTGAGCAAGAGCAATCCCTGGTCGGCGAGCCGCAAACCATTCGACCTCCTGGAGCTTCATTCGGTCCCACGGTGGATTGCCGATCACAGCATCGAAGCCTCCAGATCCGTTAATGCTGTTCCAATTGTCCCAGATGTCAGGGAAGGCAACCTGCCAGTGGAGAAAGCGCTGTTCTTGAATTATCTCGCTGGCGCGGCCCACGAGGCGAGCCGCCGCGGAAATAACTTCAGCCTTGGAGATCGTGGTGCTTCGGGCGCTCTGGCCGCCGGTAAGGTCGGGCTGCGCACCGTCGTCGGCGAGCCGTAGCCGGCCGGTGGCTATTGCAAGCAGATCGCCAAGGGACCCGTCGAACAGCGACGCAACAGCGGGATGGAGTCGCTTCTTGGAAAGGCGATCGACGCCCAGCCAGCGTAGAGCCTGGCGCAGGTCGAGCAGCGCCTCTAGAGGACGCGTGTCGTCCACTACTTGGGTGAACGCCGCCGCGGAGGATTGCACCTCACCGATGTCGACGTCAGACAGGTCCTCGATTCGGCGCATCCCCTCAGCTGCCTTGCGGGCCCTGGTGACGTACCGATTGATCAGCAAATTGAAGCGCTTTGAAAGTTCGTCCATCACTGGCCGAACCTGCTCCCCGTAGAGCGAATTCCCGCAGCGCAGGTGGTGATTGAGAAATGATAGCGGCGCACCGACGGTAAAGGTATGCAGCCAAAGCGACACCTTCGCCAACTCAACCGCCATCGGATTGAGATCCACACCATGGATCACCCGCTTCAAGATGAGCCTGCGGACGATTAGTCGGTCGTCCAGCTGGCCTTCTTCAACCACCCAAGCGTTGGCTGCTGCCTGTGAGGTGATGCGGTCCCTCAATGCAGCGATTCGATCGACCAATGGCGACTGGTAATCCGTCCATGGGACCGACGCCTTTGCTTCGGCAATAGCTTCGAGAATGCGGTCAGCGAGGTAGTCAACCAACGATACGAGGAAGTGCCCGCTCCCCATCGCGGGGTCACAGATCCGGAGGTCGAGGATGGCGCTGGCCGGGTCCAGCGCAGTGAGGTCCTCCAGCCGAGGTGAGTTGCTTTTGCTGCTATTGGCCATCTCGGCCGCCTTGGTCGAAAATCTCTCCCGTCGTTCGTCGATGAGTGGACCGACCGTGCGCTCGATGATCAGGGACACCAGGGATTCAGGTGTGTAATAGCTGCCGCTACCTCTTCGAGCGAACACATTGGGTTTGATCGCGACCTTACCGCCTTCGATTGTTGGCTCAAACTCAAGCAGTCCCTCATAGATCGAACCGAGTTGCTGCACAGAGAGATCGCGGTAGTTGATCCAGCGCTTTCCTGAGCCTTGGCTGTGGCGCGACAAGGCGTCCACAACTGGTGCGAATACGGCATCAGGAAGTTCGATACGCTCCAAGATGGGAGTGCGCGAACCGTCGAAAAGGCCGCCGTTATAGGGAGGAATCCCGAGAGACCGCTCGCCTTTAGCGATTGCCCGGAACAATCGTTGGACGCGGCCGTAGTAGTCTCCCAACGACTCTGCGAAGACCTCCTTGCTTTCCATTCGCTTCGCAATGTGCTCCCGGACCCCGGTGCGCATAGCGTAGCCCTCGTAGCGGCTATCGCGCACTGGCAGGAGATTGCGATCTTCGGCATAGAGTATGAACAACAGCCGGTAGAGCAGGATCAGCGCAGCCTGCTTGACCTCGGCGAGATATGTCCTGGACAGGGCCTTGGGGGCGTGGGGGTCGTTGGCGACAATTCCACTGATGAGTGTGGGAAAGACCTGCTCGAAAACCAGATTCGAGAGGTCTTTGGCCACCCGCTCTTCCCAGTGCCGACCTTCGTCCAGGGCAACATGATGGAACGTGCGCTTGTCAGCACCTGTCAGGAATGCCTGGCGGCGGAACATCAGGATGAAGACCTTGAGCCAATGTGTTCGCTCGTCCTCGTCCATCGCGGGCGGGTCGCTAAAGCCCGGTACCCTGAGGATGGCGGCGAGATCGAGGTCGAGAAACTCCTCTGACCGGGATCGGGCCTGTTGAAAGTAGAGGCGCCAGTGGCGACCGTTTGTCAGGATACCCCACTGGATGCGGCGATCTGACTGGACCTCAGCCACCGTCAAGTAGCGCAAAATCTGTGTCGAAGGCACGCCGTCGCCGAGCTTGCCCCTTCCCGCGCGATCAAGGGGTACGTCCCAAGCCTTGTTCTCGCAGATTGCGATCCCGTGACGGAACTTATAGGCAGGCTCGGATTCAGCGTTGGCCTTCCCTTTGGCATCTGCGTTCTCGAATAGTAGCATGTCGGGAACGTCTGAGCGGCCCTTTACACTAGCGCGGATTTGCGTCAGCCGATCCTTCCATCCGAGCAAATCTAAGATCGGAAAAATCAGATCCTGCTCGGTCTGAGATTCGTTTGGCGCGCCGGCAGTGGGGAACTGCTTGAAGCTGGTGCGGACCTGCGAGGCGAACTGTTCGAGGGCCGAAGCACCCAACCCTCTCCATTCCTGAGTCTCGATAATGCCCTGCTTCAAGAAGTCCCGAGTGAACAGGGCCCCCAACAACACGTCCGTTCTCCCATCATGAGGTAGCTCACGAAGCTGGCACCCCAATGCGCAGCTTGCAAGCGATTGAGGGCACCATGACAGCTTCGGCTGGAAGCCGGAATCGTGTTTGGCGTGACCTGGCGGCGGGCTGCAATCGCCGCTGTGGCGTCGATCGACGCCGGCGCTGTGGCGCCGTCGGAGATCCTCACGAAGCTCGCCGCCTACCGGCATCAGAACCTGCTCGACCTGGCGCTGCAGGAGATCGGCCGGATCGAGCGCACTTTGTTCACCCTCGACTGGCTAGAAGACCCGGACCTCCGGCGCCGCTGCCGGGCCGCGGACCGTGCAGCACCTCCGCTCGACGGCAATCCCGGTGCCCGATCGGTTGCTGACCCATGTCGCGCCACTGGGCTGGGAGCACATCAGCCTGACCGGCGACTACCTGTGGGAGCAGGCCGCCCACACCCCGTTCGACTACTGGCCGCTCCGCCTCCAGGACGACTCGCCCGCCGTCGCCGGCTGATCGTGCTCTCGCTTTGTCCGGCTTAGCGTATTCTGGCGGCAAAACCTTGAGGTACCCCCTATCCATCGGAGATGGAGAAACGGGAAATCTCACGCAGTTCGAGCGGCGGGATTCGGCCCAGTTATACTGGGACTGGGCCCGGCCGGTGCGCAAGGCGGCCCTGCTCGAACCGAACCTCCGCGCTGCACCCCTGGCGCTGACCCCAGGCGCGCATCAGGATCTGGCCGGGCTTGGCGCCAGGGGAGGGGCGGCGGGCGCAACGTGACATGGCGCTGCTGCTGACCGGCTTCCGGCGCTCGGAACTGGCCGGCTTCGATCTTCGGGACGTGTCCTTCTCGGCTAAGGGCTTGGTGCTGTTCGTCGGCCGCTCCAAGGCCGATCAGGAGCGGCACGGCGCCGAGGTCGGCATCGAGGCGGTGCCGGGCTCGCCGCTCTGCGCCACTGGCTCGAGGCCCGCGGCGATGCGCCCGGAGCTCTGTTCTGCCGCCTCGACCGTGGTGGCAACCTGCTGGCCGACGCCGGCGGGCGCCTGCTGCCGATCGACCCGGCCACAATCGCCCGGCTGGTCAAGCGGGTGCTGGCCCGCACCGGCATCGGCTCGGAGGAGTTCTCGGCACACAGCCTGCGGGCTGGTATCATGACCTCGGCGGACCTGTTCGGAATCCCCCTCGACAAGGCGATGGAGCACGGCCGCTGGAAGAGCTCAGGCTCGGCCTGGATCTACCGGCGGCACGAAAGCCTGTGGGTGGGGAATTTCACGGGGCGTTTGCTGTCTGGCAGTTGATCAGAAAGTAATTTCAAAATGGCATATGTCGATCTGGATCGTCGTTTTGGTGTACCCGGCGAATATGATCTAGACGATGGAAGCGTCCAGGCATGGCTCCGATCGTATGGATCAAAGAGCTGGGATGATGTGCTGAAAAACAGATTCGTCGTGATTCTCGGCAATGCCGGGGTCGGGAAATCGACGGAAATGCAAGCGCAGGCGCGGCGCCTCAGGGCCTCTGGTGGCCATGCGGTCTACGCCGAATTTCATTCAATGGCGGAGGAGAGCGATTTTGAGCACTCCCTGGACGCGGCCAATGGAGATGCCTTTCGGCGCTGGCGCCACTCGGGTCAGTCCGCCACATTCTTCCTAGATGCTGTAGATGAAGCTCGCGCAGCCAGTTCCGCAGCATTTATGAAGTCGCTGAGATCCTTCGTTCGATCTGTCAAAGGCGCTGGTGAGAACATCCGGATCGTTTTTTCTTCACGACCTACTGGGTGGGAGGATGATGAGGATATCGAAAGGCTTCAGGCAACGCTTTCATCGCTAGTCCCGAACTTCCAGCTCGCGGTCGGTGATGAAGTGACCGGTGAGCCCGATCCGGACGACCCGTCGACAATGACAGCGATCCGGACAGCCGTAGATGGCGCCACCAATGGGGCAATCCCGATAGCGACATTCGCGCTGTTCCCGCTTGACGACCGCCAGGTTCGCCTCCTCACACCGGTGTTTGGCGTGACCGATCTCGAGTCATTCATGAGAGCACTTGCAACGCATGACGTTCAATTCTTGGCGGAGAGACCAAGGGATGTTGAATGGCTAGCAGAGTATTGGTTGCGCCATCACCAAATTACGTCGATGTCGGAGATGCTGAATGACAGCGTAAACGGCCATCTACGAGAGCGTAATCCCGGCCGGCTGCGGATCGATCGACTTCGGGTCCTGGACAATCGATCCGCTGCTGAGCGGATTGCGGCGGCAACCTATCTCTGCCGCCTGACCTCGATCAAAGGCCCGACATCCCGACAGCAAGATGGGGGTGACGCGTTGCGAAGCACCGATCTTCTTCCCGATTGGTCCGGGGAAGAAATGACCGCTCTCCTGTCGCGCAGCTTGTTTGAACCGTCGCTGCCGGGGCGAATGCGAATTCACCATAGAACGACCAGAAGCTACCTCGCCGCATGCTGGATCTTAAAGCTTCTGGACAATGACTGCCCCATCAATGCGGCTGCCGACTTGGTAATTGGCACGGCCTTTGGGGAGCGACGAGTTATCCCGTCGCGAGCCGAGGTCGGAGCCTGGGTGGCGAGCGCAGACCAGCGTCTTAGAGGCCGGATGATCGACGCCGCTCCCGAAATTGTTCTTCTTTACGGAGATGCTCGGCGAATCCCGCCAGAGGACCGCCTTCGTGCACTCCGGGCGTTCGCCACGCGCTTTCAGGAGGTCCGCAGGCTCGGACATATTGTTAGCGACGCGGACTATGCGAGAATTGCCGATCATTCGATCGACCCGGCCATTGGAGAGTTGATCAGGGGGCATGAGACTTCCTCGTTGGTCAGGCGCTTCCTCCTGAACGTCGCCAGGGTCGGCATGTTGCCGGCATCTGCGACGGCAGCACTGGAGTTTGCACGAGATCCCGGCCGGGATCCCGATGCCACGGTCCAAGCCGTAGCGACCGTGGGGGTCGCTGGTACTCGCGCTGAGAAGGATGCGCTCTGGGCCGCGGCCCAGGCGGTCACCGACCCTGAAAACCGCTATCTCGCAGTGCTCGGACAGAGCTTGTTCCCCGGCGTGATATCGATGGATGCGCTGTTCGGATTGTTGGACAGGATGCAACCGCCAGGTGACGACGTCGTCGGAGGCCCGCGCGCTGTCGTTACCGAGGACTGGGTCGACAACTGTCCTGCTGCCAACCGCGTCGAAATGCTCGAACGCCTGTTGTCGCTGGCCACCAGCCCACCGCTCGCCGCCGGGCGGCCGCATTCATTGCTGTCGGAGAGATATGGTTGGCTGGTGGATGGAGTGGCACGGTGCGCACGGCTGGTGCTGGAGACCATGGGGCCCCAGTCGCCCGTGCCACCACCGATGACCGCGGCCCTGCTCTTGATCCAACGGCTGGATCGGCACGACCGGATGCGGCCCCGAGATGCTGGTGCGTTGCCCGATCTGCTGTCGACCCGCGATTCTACAAGGCAGGCACTGTTGGCCGCGACCGTGCTCGGTGCCGATGAGGATCCGTGGCGCCCGATCCTTTCGCTTGCTCAGCGTCGTATTCTTCAGCCACTTGAGCCGGATATCTCGATGGCGGTTGTTCAGGCCGCTGCGGCGGACAGCGCGGAGATGCAGCGCCGCTGGCTGAACGCTGCGATCGATGTCTGGGTGATCAATCAGCGTCCTGCCGGACGAGTGGCGGAGATTGTAGGTGCCATTGCCGCCTCGGGGCTGGAAGAGACGGAGAGGGACGTCCTTCTGACCTGGTTTAGCCCTGAGCGCCAGCCCAGTCTGGCCGAAACATCGAATCATGCAGCAGAGCAGCAGAGGGAACGCGATCAGGAAGAGAGAAGGTTCCTCGAGGAGCGCGCGGATCGGATTCGATCTGGCACGGATCTGAGAGCGCTCAGCCACATTGTCTCGCTAATGGCGTCCGCCGGCGATGGATCAAGCAGCCGGTACGGTCAAAGGAACATCGGCGAGATTGAGCATCGATTCGGACCCGAGGTGGCGTCGGCGGCCCGCGAGGGCTTGATCCAATGTTGGCGTCGGTGGGAACCACCACTACCATCGGCACGAGGTGATGGGTCAAACACCGAGATCGGCGTAGTGCTCGGATTGACGGGCCTTGCTCTATTGGAGGCGGAGGGATTCGATTTCTCCGGCCTATCAGCAGAGGAGGCTCGGCTCGCTACGCTATACGCTTTGCGAGAGCTCAACCGTTTCCCAGAATGGCTCGCCGCATTGGCTATCCGCTGGCCCGAGGTCATAGCCAACACCATCACTCCGGAGGTCGCATACGAGCTCGGTCCCAATGCAACCGGCGAGCCGCGAACCCTTCAATCCGTTGCGGAAGTTCCCGCGATCGCCGCGGCGATGGCCGAGACAATTCTCACGACGGTGTCGACGTCGAGCGCGCTCGGCCCCACCGCCCTAAAGGCGAGCCTTCGAGTGCTCGATCAATCGACCATTGGCCGGGGGGACCTGGCGAGCCTGTTTGGCCGCCGCGCGGAAGAGGTCTGGGCCAGCCAGACCGCGGGTGCGTATGCCTGGCTTCGAGGCTGGATGCAGGTTGACGTACATCAGGCCTGGGATTTTCTGGAAGCTCATCTTTCGCCGGCAGATACGACGGCCCGGGAGCAACTTTCAGATCTGATGCTACAGCTCTACAACGATGTGGATGAGGATGACGGAGTTAAGACACAGTATTTGAGAAATCCCAGCTGGTTGTTGCGCGCGATACCGCTCATTTACCGTCATTTCCCCGTAGAGAATGACGCCCATCGTGCCGGAATACATCGAATCACCATTTCAGATCGAGTACTCAGGGTTAGAGGGAAGATCGGCAGTTTCCTCGAGACCATCCCAGGACAAGCGGCGCACGATGCGCTTGAGGCACTCTCGCGCGACCGCAGTCTCGGCGGTGCGCGGATCTATTTCCGAGAGGGTTCGCTACGCCACCTCGAAATGTCCGTCGAACCTCAGGCCTGGCGAGAGGCTGACGTCGCCGCATTCGAAACTCAGTATGAGCGCGATCCGAGAAATGGAGCCGAGCTGTATTTACTGGTACGCTCACGATTGAGCGATATCCGCGCCGACTTCGAGAAAGGCGACTTCGGCGACCGAGGGATCTTTCCTAATGGCGTACGCGAAGAGATTGTACAGCGATACTTCGCTGGTCGGTTGGCCGGTGGTAGTCGGCGCCGTTTCGATGTCGTCAGAGAAGAGGAAGTTGCTGACCACAAAGAACCCGACATTCGAATTCGGAGCGCAGTCGCTGGTATTGTGAGCATCGAAATCAAACCGATTGATAAGAAAAGATATACGTTCCTTAGCCTCGTGGAAACGTTAAGGGCGCAATTGATCGGGCAGTATATGCGAACGGCGCGTTCGCGATACGGCGTTCTACTTCTGTGCCTTTGTGTCAAACCACGAAAATGGTTGCTAGAGAACCCACGTCGCTACGTGCAGTTCGACGAGCTTGTAGGGCTGCTGCAGGCCGAGGCGGATGCAATCCGGCTGGGAGATCCCGATGTCGATGGACTTCTGGTCGTTGGTATCGACGCCAGTCCTTGGTCGAATGGTTCCTGACCCCGGACACGTCTCGGGATCCGTGCGAAGCCCAGGACCGGGCCGGGTCTCAGACCCTACCGAGCGCACGGGCTGCTGGCCGCTTCCGTGGCCTTGGGTGATGGGGGCACCTCAAGGTATTGCCGCCAATGCACCCTTCGCCGGACAAAGCGGCTAACGTGATCAGCCGGGGACGGCGAGCAGGCGGGCAGCGCTCCTGGGAGTAGCCCATTGATCCGAAAGGTGGATGCTCTTTCGATCGATTCATCCTAAAATTTTATGAATCGCGCTTGACGGCGCCGCCTCGTTTGGCATTTAGTTCCTACATAGACCGCTATGAACTAATTTGGATGTAATTGCAGATCCCACCGGGGGAAACGTGGCTCGGAAAATGTCGAGCATTGTCGATCGGCTGCGGAGCCATTTTGGTTGACTCTGGCCGTGCTGATCGGATCCGAGGAGATGAGGAAAAACATTTGTCATGGCAGGCCACCTGCCGGAACAGGAGGGGCTATGATTGCGTACAGGCAAGAAAATCGCGATGCGGGTGAACCCACCTCGGCCATGGTTCAGACGCCTCGGTCGGAGGCGGAAGGCGCTTGGGGTCTCACGTCAACTGGCAGCTCGTGCGTTCAGGCCGTTGCGGACGATCGTCCCGCCACTTCATTGATCGCGATCGTCGATCGCCGTGCCCTTGGAAGGGAGCTGCTGACGACCGCCCTTGGGGCGGCAGAGGGAGGCTTCAGCAGCCGGGCCTATGCCGAGATCGGCGACTGGCTGTCCGACGAGAACCGGCACAGCGCGTCGGCCATTCTGATCGGGATCGGTGGAACCGGCAGCGACGATACGGGTCTGTCGGCAGATCTGCAAAGCCTGACGCAGGAGTATCCGCAGATCCCGGTAATCGTGATGGGCGACAGCGAGGATCCTTCCCAGGTCCTCGAGATCCTGTCCCATGGCGCGCGTGGTTATATTCCGACCAGCGTCAGCCTGAGTGTCGCGATCGGAGCGCTGTCCCTTGCGATCGCCGGCGGCGTGTTTGTGCCGGCCAGCGCGTTCCTTGGCGCGGGCGGCGCTCAGCGGCAGTCTGCACCGGATGCGGAAAGCGCGTTCGGCCTGACGGAGCGGCAGGCTGCAGTCGCCGACGCCATCGCCCGCGGGAAACCGAACAAGATCATCGCCTATGAGCTGAACCTCTGTGAAAGCACCGTGAAGGTGCACACGCGCAGCATCATGCGGAAGCTGCAGGCCCGGAACCGGACCGAGGTCGCTTTCAAGCTGCACGCGACAAAGGCGGCCCCGAGGTCGTCCGCACGGCTGGTCTAGCAGAACACACTGGCCCGCCCGGCACGCGGGCACCTGATTCCGGCTCAACCTACCTGATCGGCCGGGGCGCGCAGGCCGGTGGCGACGCCGGCGGGGGCGACCTGCCTCCCGCCTGGTTCAGACCGCTAGATGAGCTTGCGAGGAGCCACTGGGGGGCCCAGCTTCGGTTTCTGCTCAGGTGGCAACCCTGGTGTGCCCTGTCCCTTTGCCGGATCGTGATCCAGGCAATACCACCCACTCGGCCCGTTTCCCTGTCCCTGGGCTGGGTCATGACCGAAGGGCGCCCACTTTCCGCATCCCGGCACGCAGCATCGTTCCATCGGTTCGCCCTCGGTCCTCGGCTTCGCCTATGCCATCTCCGTGGCCGCCCTGGCGTTGTGCCGGTCGATGAAGCGAGTGATCGCGACGATCGGCTCCAGCTCGTCCCATTCCCGATCGAGGAGGCCGACACCGCGCCGCATCGCTGTCAGGATGTCCAGGCGAGGAACAGCGTCCGTGTCCTCGGTGGAGAGATGCATCACCACGTCGGGGATGACGTGCGAAATCAGCTCAAGGCGGACCACGGTTCGCTGATCGTCGGCGTCCCGTTCGCCAGGGCATGGGTCGAATTCGATGCGGCGGGCGAAGAATCCCGGAGCCAAGCCTGCGGCCTGCACATGGGCGTCGATCGGTCGGAGTATCGCGTGCCACGCCGAACGGACCGCCTCGGCGTGACCGAACGTGTCCTCGATATAGCTGGCGTAGTCGTCGATGGCGTCTCGCAGGCTTTCGACCGGCGTCTTCATGGTGACCCCCAACGCTGAACTCGCTCATTCCGAGTCTGTGGCAGGCGGGGCCGATCGACAAGGGGCGAGACGGGTGCGGCTTTCTCAAGCCAGCCGGACTGTGCACAATGCTGCCGACCAAGGGGAGCCGCCGCGATGTGCAATCTGTATGCCGTGAACACCACGCAGGAAGAGCTGGCCCGGCTGGCCGACGCGCTGGACATCGACCTCGGCAACTTTTCCGGCATGGCATCGGTGTTCCCGGACTACCCGGCACCGGTGCTGCGGCTCGGCGCAAACGGCAGCCGGCGCCTTGAGATGATGCGCTGGGGCTTCCCCCCGGTCGGTCAAAACCCGTCCTACGTGACCAACGTCCGCAATCTCTCGAGCTCCTATTGGAAGGGCTGGCTGAAGCCGGAGTGGCGTGTGATCGTGCCGGCCACCTCCTTCAGCGAGTACATGCCCCAACCAGATCCGGTCACGAAGAAGAAGCCGGTGGCTTGGTTTGCGGCGAAGGATGGGTCCTCGAATCCGCGCCCACTCTTCGGCTTCGCTGGCATCTGGCGCCCGTGGACGGGCGCCCGTGGCACCAAGGCCGATCGGATCGAGGGCGAACACAAGCTGTTTTCGTTCCTCACCACCGAGCCCAACAGCATCGTGAAGCCGATCCACGAGAAGGCTATGCCGGTGATCCTGACCCCAGACAAATGGCAGGCTTGGCTCACGACCGCAGATCCCGTGGCGATGCAGTTGCCATTGGCCGACGACCAGCTTCACGTCGCCCGGGTCGGTCCGAAGGGCGACAGTGAGGAGCTGCAGGCGGCATACGATGCCGAATACCAGCGCCTGGCCGGTGGCCGCACGGCGGTGGCATCGCTGATCTGATTTCGCACGCTGATCGGCCGGACCCACCCCTGGACGCGCGCGCCCTTGTGAGGGCCGTGGGGAGCCGCGTTGCTCCCACTACCGAAAATCCCGCGATCCCGGCATCGCATCGACCGCCTCGCGTTCAGTCAGCAGCGGCTCGACCTCCTCCGGTCCATCGAGCCGCCCCAGCTCGCGCAGCAGCGGCGACCGGTCAATGACGTGCCGGGCAATCAGGTGGATGACCAGCCCCTCCTTCTGCAGGCGGCCGCGCACCTCGAGGAGGCGGCCGCCAACAACGGCGCGGCGATACCGCTCGTAAACCTGCGGCCAGACGATGATGTTGGCGATGCCCGTCTCGTCCTCGAGCGTGGCGAAAATCACCCCACTGGACGTGCCCGGGCGCTGGCGGATCAACACCAGGCCGGCGGTGGCGACCCAGCTGCCGTCCTTGGCGGCGCGCATCTCGGCCGTGGAGAGGATACCGTCGCCGGCGACGTGCCGGCGGAGGAGGGACATCGGATGCGCCTTCAGGGAGAGGCGCAGCGACTGGTAGTCACGCACCACCTCCTCGCCGAGCGTCATCGCCGGCAGCAGGACCTGCGGCTCGCCGGCAAACTCGACCGACGGCCGGTTGTCGCCCGGCCTTCGGCTCCGGTCAGCTGCCTCGAAGAGGGGCAGGGGCACGTCGCCGAGCCCGCGGATCGCCCATAGGGCGCTCCGGCGGTCGAGACCCATGGAGCGCCAGGCGTCAGCCTCGGCCAGGCGCTCCAGGGTGGCCACGGTGACCTCGGCTCGGCGCCAGACCTCGCGCGGCTCGTTGTAGCCGTCGCCGCGGGCGGCCGCGATCCGTGCCGCGTCCACCTCACGCATTCCCTTGACCTGGCGCATGCCGAGCCGCACGGCGAGGCCGCGTGGCCCGGTTTCGAGCGCGCAATCCCAGTCGCTATGGTTGACGTCGACCGGGCGAACTTCAACACCATGCTCGCGGGCGTCCCGGACCAGCTGCGCCGGCGCGTAGAAGCCCATCGGCTGGGAGTTGAGGATCGCGGCGCAGAAGATCGCCGGGTGGTGCCGCTTGAGCCATGCGGAGACGTAGACGATCAAGGCGAAGGAGGCGGCGTGCGATTCCGGGAAGCCGTACTCGCCGAAGCCCTCGATCTGGCTGAAACAATGCTCGGCGAAGGCTTGGTCGTAGCCGCGGGCGACCATGCCGCTGACCATCCGATCGCGGTACTCAGCGACCCGACCGGTCCGGCGATAGGCCGACATTGACCGGCGCAGCTGGTCGGCCTCGCCCGGCGAAAATCCAGCCGCAGTTATCGCAATCGCCATCGCCTGCTCCTGAAACAGCGGCACGCCTAGCGTCTTGCCCAGCACCTGCCGCAGCTCCTCCTTCGGAAATGCCACGGGCTCCTTGTTCTGCCGCCGGCGGAGATAGGGGTGAACCATGTCGCCCTGGATCGGCCCCGGCCGGACGATCGCGACCTCGATCACCAGATCGTAGAAGCATCTCGGCTTCAGCCGCGGCAGCATCGACATCTGCGCCCGAGATTCCACCTGGAAGACGCCGACGCTATCCGCCAGACACAGCATGTCGTAGACGGCCGGGTCCTCCGGCGGCACGTCGTGCCAGCGGAAGGGGTGGCCGGTTCGTGCCTCGAGAAACTCGAAGGCCTTGCGGACGCAGGTCAGCATGCCGAGCGCGAGGATGTCGATCTTCAGCATCCCGAGGGCATCGAGATCGTCCTTGTCCCATTCGATGCAGGTCCGGTCCTCCATCGCGGCGTTCTCGATCGGCACGCTCTCGTCCAGCCGGCCCCTGGTGATGACGAAGCCGCCGACATGCTGGCTGAGATGGCGCGGGAAGCCATAGAGCTGGCCGGCCAGCGCCAGGACACGTCGGGCGGTGCGATCCCGCGGATCGATGCCCGCATCGCGCAGCCGCGCGGCGGTCATTTCCTGGTCCCAACCCGGTGCTGACCGGGCGAGCCTGTCGATCGTGTCTGAGGAGAGGCCGAGCGCCTTTCCGACATCGCGGATGGCGCTCTTGCTGCGGTAGGTGATAACCGTGGCGGCCAGGCCGGCCCGCTCGCGGCCGTATCGGCGATAGATGTACTGGTAGACCTCCTCCCTCCTCTCGTTCTCGAAATCGACGTCGATGTCTGGCGGCTCCTTCCTCTCCGGGCTGATAAAGCGCTCGAACAGCATGTCCGAGCGCGCCGGGTCGACCGCGGTGATGCCGAGGACATAGCACACGGCCGAGTTCGCGGCAGAGCCGCGGCCCTGGCACAGAATCCCTTCGCCGCGGGCGTAGGAGACGATGTCGTGCACGGTGAGGAAGTAGGGGGCGTAGCTGAGCTGGTCGACCAGCGCGAGCTCGTGCTCGAGGATCCCGCGGACCTTGTCCGGCACGCCGTCCGGATACATCCGGGCGGCCCCCTCCCAGGTGAGCTGCACCAGGTGCTGCTGCGCCGTCCTGCCCGCGGGAATGGTGTCGATCGGATACTCGTAGCGCAGCGAGTCGAGGCCGAAGCGGCAGCGCTCGACGATCTCGGCCGTGCGGTCGACCGCCTCCGGGCAGGCGGCGAAGAGCTCGCGCATCGCCGCCTCGTCCTTGAGGTATCTCTCTCCATTGGCGTGCAGCCGGCGACCGACCGCCCGGAGGGTGGTCCGCTCGCGGATGCAGGTCATGACGTCCTGCAGCGCGCGGCGGCCTCGCGCGTGGGCGTGGACGTCGTTGGTTGCCACCAACGGGATGTCGAGGCGGGCGCCGGCGTCGACCGCCCAGGCCAGGCGTCGGGCGTCGTCGCCGCGCAGCAGGTTCTGGACGCCGAGATAGAGACGATCGCCGAAGGTGGCGCGCAGCGTACCGAGGTGCTGCAGTTGCTGCTCGCCGGCAGCCCGGGTGAGTCGACCATCGGGCTGCAGAGCGACAGCCAGCAGGCCCTCGGCGTTTTCCACCAGGTCGGCCAGCTGCAGGGAGCATTCCCCCTTGGTGGTCCGGCGTTTGCCCGTGGTGAGCATCCGGGACAGGCGTCCATAGGCGGCCCGGTCGGTCGGATAGACCAGGACGCTGGGCGCATCCGTGAAGTCGAGCCGTGCGCCGATGACGGGCCGCAGCCCGGCCTGTTTGGCGCCCTGGTGGAGCCGCACGGCGCCGGCGAGCGTATTCCGGTCGGTGACGGCGATGGCGCGATGGCCGAGCTCGGCCGCCTGGGCCGCCAACTCGTGTGCATGCGATGCGCCGCACAGGAAGCTGAAGTTGGTCGTCACCTGGAGCTCGGCATAGGTCATGCGAACAGGCCGTGGAGGAACCAGGCGGGGGCATTCTCCCCGGCGGTGACGAAGATCCAGTAGCGGCGACCGCCATCGTCCTCGACCCGGTAGTAGTCGCGGGTCCGCTCCGGCGTGTCCCAGCCCCATTCGGGCTCGACCCGCTCGGGACCAACGACACGATGAAGCCGGTGACGGAGGCCTCGCCAGCTGAAGGCGTCGATCGCCGAGCCGCGGGTCTCGATCGCGATCGGTTCCGGCCGCTCGAACAGCACGACCGGGCGCGGCACCGGAAGGGACCAGCTGCCCGGCGCCGGCGGCGGCAATGACGCCGGCACCTCGACCCCCGCCGCCTCCGGCCAGTGGCGATCGGCCGGGTGAACACGGCGAACGCTGCCCGGCCCGCTGCGGATCTCGATCCGGTCGATCAGGTCGGCCAGATCGGCACCGGTGTCGCGGCCGCCGGCGAGGTCCGCCTGCGCCGGCAGGATCCGGTCGGTTTCAGCCGCCTCCAGCAACATTGCCTCAATGCCGAATCCGGGGTCGATCTCGGCGATCCGGTCGCGGATGAGGCGCAACACGGCCGTGGCGTCCGCCAGCGGCCGGCTGGTGCCGATCGCAACGCGCTGGCTGGTCGCGTCGACCCGGAACAGGGTGAGCTCGAGGATGCGCGCGCCGCGGCCCGCGACGGCGAGCTCGGCGCAGAGAGATTCGAGGAGCGCGCGCAGCGCGGTCTCGATCGCCTCGGCCGTGCCGATCGGCTCGACCAGTGAGGCGCGACCACGCCAGGTTCTCGCCTCGGCCTGGAACGTCGCCGGCGTCGCCTGGCGGCCGGACAGCGCGTCCAGGGCCACGACGATCTCGCGGCCGAACCGCCGGACTAGCGGGGCGCGGGGCAGGGGGGAGACATGCCCGACCCGGCGAAGCCCCAGCTGCTGCAGGCCTTCGATCAGCGCCGGCGGCAGACGAAGGGCCGCGACGGGCAGCGGCGCGAAAGTGCCGATGCCGGCGCCGACGCCGACGACGCCTCCGCCGGCGAAGCAGGCCCAGGCCCAGGCCTGTGCCGCGGTATCGGCGATCGCAGCCCGCGCCTCGAGCCGAGCTCGGCCGAGGCGCTGCACGATGTCGCCCAGCACCGCCTCCTCGCCGCCCTGAAGATGCGCGGCACCGGTCAGGTCGACCAGGATGCCGTCGGCGCCGTCGCCGGCGACGAGCGGCGAATAGCGCCGCGCCCAATCGACGAGGCGGCCGAGATCCTCGGCGTCGCCGGCCAGGTCTGCCGGCGCCGCGAGAAGATTCGGGACAAGAGCTCGGGCATCGGCCAGCGGCTGGCCTGGGGCGAGGCCTTCGGCGGCCGCGGCGCCGTCAACCGCGTGGACCCGGAGCGCCTGGTGCTCCTCGACATAGAGCACCAGCGGCCCCGGCGCCGCCTCACTCCGCTGCCGTCGCCAGCGATCCGTCGGCCATCTCGGCAGCCAGACTGAGAGCCACCGCCTCATCGTCCCATTCCACACACCATCGCGCAGGGGCACCTCCTCGGCACCGCTGCAGATCCAGACACCAGACCGGCCGGCCCTGAGGGCTCGGCCGGGACATGACCCGCCACCGGGTCGCCGCCACCGACTGCGGCGCCGCCATGCCGGCAGGGAGCAGGATGAAAGCCGGCGATCGTGCCGCCTCGGCCGCCAGCTGCAGCCGGCGGCTGGCGGTCAGATCCGGCGCGACACCGTCGCCGACCACGGCGGCCGTGGCGCCGCTGCGCAGCCCTTCCTCCAGTTGCCACAACACGTCCTCGGGGCGGCGGCCGCGCGCCAGCAGGAGGCCGGCAGGATCCGCGCCGAGGTCGGCCAGCCCGTAGCCGTAAAGCCCGGGCCGGCGGATGCTCGACCAGAGCACGGCTCGGCCGCGGCCGAGGCGCCCCAGCAGGACGGCGATGAACGCGACCGCAGCGCCGTCGGCCGGCATCCCCACGATCTCGTGCAGCCCCGGCAGGGCCAAGCCGCCCCAGGGGAGATGGCAATCGATTGCCGGCACACCGATCGGCACCGATGGGAGATCCGGGTCGCTGCCGGGATCCAGGGCCCGAACGGCCGCGCGGATCTCGGCGAGACGCGAGGCCGAAGCCTGCGCGGGGACATCAGCTGTCGAGCCGGGGGACGGTTCCGGAGGCGGCCCAGAAATCCCGCTGTCGTGAGTCATGGGTGCGCAGCTGCTGGCGGGACGGACAAGGGTGGCTGCGATCCGGGTCGAAATAGAACGCGTAGAGGTGAACCAGATCGAGGATCTCGGCCCGGCTGAGCCGTGAGGCATCCCAGGGGAACTCCGGCGGAAACTCTTTCTTCGTCGGGTAGTCAGTGAAGTTGATCAGGATCTGCTCGACACGTCGACGGAGCTCGGCCTCGGGCAGAGCAATCGCTTCATCCAGTGGGAGCCGCAACGGCTCCTCGTCCTCGTCCTTCGCACCGAGCATCGCGAGATAGGCGCGCAGCTGGTCGACATGCACCCCCTCCGGAAACTCGTCCTCGTCGGACCAGGCCCATCCCCGATGATCAATGGCGTAGACGTGGGCCTGCAGGTCCTCCGGGATCGGACAGGTCGGCAGAGTCGCCCAATCTGGTCGCCGCCGAGCCTCAACCGCCTGATGAACCAGCTCGATCAGCACGCTGATCGGCTCGGTCTGCGGGTCATAGCGGCCGATGATTTCGCCGCTCCGCTCTTCGAAGACCTCGACGTGGCCGGGCGCGTAGTCCCGGCCGCCGCCGATGTCGGGCTGGTCCTTCGGAATGCTCAGGATCGGCCGAGCGACCATGGTCAGGCTGCCTTCCGGCGTGGCTTCGGAGCAGTGGCGTCGGCCAAGCGCCGGGCGAGCTCGACGACAACTTCCGTCCATTGGCCGGCCTCGAATTCCGTCGCGCCGACCACGAGAATTCGACTGTCTGGATCGTCGCAGCGAAGCTCGACGCGAAGCGCCATGACCTGTTCACCATCGACATCCAGGGAGAGGAAGCCGTCGCCGTGGATCTGCACGCCGGTGGTGCCGTCAGCCTTCTTGCTGGTGAAGGGCCCGTACATCGAGAGGTACAGCGAGTAGCTCTGGCCGTTGCAGCCCCAGCTGGCCCACCACCGATCCATTTCGTCGGTCCTGACGCCGGCTCCCCGGAAGCGAGTGGTCACCGGCATGGTTTTGATCACTGGCGCTTTGCGCCTCACAAGGCTCATGACATCGCAGGCGGCTTGGCTCGCGGGACTCGCCATGGCCAGCTCGGCAGCGCGGTCGAGTTCTGCCCGGACCTGTTCGGGATCGAAATCGGCTTCGGCAGCTTTGGTGGTGACGCTCAAGTCCATGTCAGACCTCCAGGGCAGCCACCAGAGGAGTTTCCGGTGGCGGTGAGGGAACGAGAGGTGAACAGGAACAAAAATAGAACAAATCTGCTCGGAGTCGAGTCGATTCGTAAAATGCTACAGATGGTGTACCTGCCTAACTGAGGTCCACAAGATCTGGGGCGCAGGTAGAGCGCTCATGGCTGCGGCCCGAACAGGTCAGGCTCGGCGTCCGGCTGCTGCTCCTCCGCAGCTCCGGCCGGGCGCGGGGATTTCGCTGGCCAGCGAATCATGCCCTCGGCCGGATACGGGCGGAGCATCCCTTGGACCTCGGTGAGCGGCATCTCAACATCGCCGAACCAAAACGGCAGCTGCTCCTTGGTCAGGATAGCCGGCATTCGATCATGGATCTCCGCGACGACCGCATTCGCCGGCACCGTGATCGTGGCGAAGGTACGGATCGAGGTGTCGCTCCCCTTCTCGTTCCAGCCTTCCCAGATGCCTGCGACAAACATGCTGGATCCGTCCGCCATGCCGATGGCGAATTGGCGCCCCTCGGGTTGGCCGATCGTCCGGCGCTGGACGAAGAAGTCCGTCGAGATGACGCAGCGACGTCGGCGAAAGGCCTGGGCGAACACCTTGAGCTCGGCGACGGTCTCGGCTCGGGCGTGAAGGTGCGGTCGGGACATATCCGGCGCCCAATGGGGCACAAAACCCCATTTGAGGAGGCCGTACTCCCTCCGGCCGCTCTCGGGATTCCGCCGGATCACGATGATCTCCGCGCCCTCGACCATCTGGCCCGGCTTGTGGCCGTTGGCGCGGGCCCTCTCCGCCTGAAGACGGACAAGTGCGGCCAGATGCTCCGATGTCGTGCTGTCGGACGAAGCCATGGCGATTCATATGGGCACAGAGGCTAGATTGTCACCGATGCTGGGATCTTCGTAAGCCGTAAGCTTCCGGCGGACCCGAATTTCTTCCGGCCGGAGCGCATCAAAGGTCCGGTCGCCTATCTGGATTTGAGGCCCCATGAAATGCTGCGAAGCAAAGAACAAGGCTGTTGCAACTTCGAAGCCTTGATTATAGTTGGTCGGTGCTAACCCGCGGATTTGTAATGCTGCATTTTCGCGAACCTACCGGAGTAATTTGATGAGCGAAGTTGGCTCGGCATCTCCTCAGTCCACGGCGGATGAGACGCGCCGCCTTACCGTCCAGATCGTTTCGGCCCACGTCGGACACAACAACGTGGCCCAGGGGGACCTCCCGGCGCTGATCGCGCAGGTCTATGGCGCTCTCAGCGGCTTGGGGAAGGCAGCGGAGTCAACCGCGCCGGCTCGGCCGGAGCCGGCGGTGTCCATCCGCAAGTCGATCACGCCCGACTTCCTGATCTGCCTCGAGGACGGCAAGAAGCTGAAGATGCTGAAGCGTCATCTGACGTCCGCCTACAACATGACGCCGGACGAGTATCGCCAGCGCTGGGGTCTGCCGGCGGACTATCCAATGGTCGCTCCCAACTATGCCCAGCAGCGCAGCACGCTGGCGAAGACGATCGGCCTCGGTACTCGGCGCACCGAGCCGGCCGTGGCTCCTGCGCCATTGGCGCCGACCAAGGCGTCGCGCCCCCGCAAGCCGGCAGTGGCAAAAGCGGCGAGCGCCTGAAGTCTGCAGGCGCACGTACCAAGGGCGGCCTCGGATCGCGGGGCCGCCAGCCATCTTGGATCCGGTGGCGATGAATGTCGCCTGGGCTCGAACGCTTTGCGAACGGCCATCAATGGGGTTCAAAATTATTTCATTTGAGGTACCTACCTCGGCGACCAAAGCACCGCCCAGTCCATTGTCCGGGAGAGCGGTTCGCGGAGACCGGCATGACCAGCTCGAATGATAGGCGGCGCGTCCTCGTTGTTGAGGATGAGTGGATGGTTGCAGCCCAAATTGAAGCAATTGTTTCAGGTGCAGGTTTCGAGGTTGTCGGCCCGTTAGGAGACCTGAGGGCTGCTCTGGCAGCTGCCGAGACGGAAGAGTTGTACGCCGCCCTGCTGGACGTGGAACTCGCTCCGGGAATCGAGGTCTATCCCGTTGCCCACATTCTTCAAAATCGGCAGGTCCCCTTCGCATTCGTGACCTCTAAACCGCGAAACCAAATCGCGCCCTCCCACGCTGACCGTCCCGTCGTGGCCAAGCCGTTCCAGCCCCATCAAATCGAAGCTGTCCTGCGCTCCTTCCTGTAAAGCCGCGCATGTCCCTAGGGGGCAGGCACTCCAAACGTGCGGCCTTTTAACCATTCAGGATCGTGGTATCGTACGTCTCAAGGCGTTACGGCAACTGTCGTTGGGCGGCGCAGGCGCAGGCTTCTTCGATGAATGGATCAGAGGCAACGGCGCCCGGGCCAAGTACGCGGCTGAGGTTGACAAACCTCGCCACCGAGCTGCAATGGCAAGAACTTCTGCGGACACTTCCTGTTGCGGTCTATATGACCGATGCCGCGGGGTGGATCACCTTTTTCAACGAGGCCGCGATAACGGTCTGGGGCAGCCGGCCCACGATCGGCGAAGCGCGGTTCAATGCGGCGCATAAGCTGCTCTCGCCCGACGGCAATCCAATTTCTCACGACGAAGCGCCGACTGCCCGCGCGCTTCGGGAACGGCGGTCTATCGCCGGCGAGGCCATTATTGTCGAGCGTCCTGACGGCAGCACCGTGCATGTGATCGCGTATCCGACTCCGCTGTTCAACGCCGCAGGGGCCCTGAGCGGCGCAGTGAACATCATGATCGACGTCACAGAGAGACACGCATCCGAGCAGGCCGCCATGCGGCTCGCAGCGATCGTGGAATCCTCGGACGACGCCATCCTGTCGAAAGACCTCGACGGGATAATCAGGAGCTGGAACGCCGCAGCCGAACGGCTTTTCGGATATTCCGCCGAGGAGGTCATCGGCCGGCCACTGACTCTCCTGGTTCCCAAAGACCGAAGGGACGAAGAGATCGGGTTCCTCGCACGAATCCGCGCTGGCGAGAGGACTGATCATTTCGAGACGCTCCGGCGCCGGAAAGACGGTAGTTTGGTCGAAGTCTCCTGGTCCGTGTCACCCCTCAAGGACTCCGGTGGCAAGATCATCGGGGCATCAACGATCATTCGCGACATCACCGAGCAGAGGCGAGCGCAGGAACGACAGGAACTTCTCCTTCATGAGATGAGCCACAGGGTCAAAAACCTCTTCGCCCTGTCGAGCGCCATTGTCTCCCTGAGCGGCAGGTCGGGCGGTTCAGCACAGGAGCTGATCACCGCGGTCCAGAGCCGGCTCCGAGCCCTGTCTCGCGCTCACGAGCTGACTCTTACCGACCTCACGCGGGACCGTCTCCCAACGCCGACAACCGTTCAGGCGCTTGTTCAAACGATTGTCTCGCCCTTCGAAGATTCGGCCGGAGCGCGTATTTCCCTCATCGGTCCAGAGGTCCCGGTATCTGGTAACGCCATCACGCCGCTGGCTCTCACCTTCCACGAGCTCGCCACAAACGCTGCAAAGTACGGCGCGCTCTCGACCTGCGATGGAAAGATCGAGATCTCGCTCGACATGGACGAATCTACGGTCCGCTTGAGTTGGATCGAGCGCGGCGGGCCGGAGCTCTCGCCGTCGTCCCGTACAGACGGCTTCGGCACCAGGCTCATCGACGGTACGGTAAAGGCGCAGTTGAAGGGTGCTGTAGAAAGGCAGTGGCCTCGAGAGGGTCTCGTCATGACGCTGACCTTTCCCATTGCCGAACTCAACCCCGGGGAATCTGCAGCATGATCAAGATGATCAGGATGTGCCCCGCGCTATCAATTCGAACATCGCTTCGTTTTGATCTTCGAGGTTCTTCAGATACTTGAGCGTGAAATTCACCGTTACGCGGTGGATGGAGCCCGGAAGCTCGACCGTATCGATCACAATCCCGACGGCCCCCCTGTACGCCCAGAGGCTTCCGATAGCGACCTCGGATCGCAAGCGCACACGATCACCAAGCCGAAAACGTGCTGCCACGCTATCCCCCGGGACCGCCAGTCTCGGGTCGCGGGAAGCGATGCCCGGGCCGAGCGGACGCGCGCTTCATGCGGCCGCCCTCATGCTGCTGAGGCGGTTGATGGCATCCGCGATCGAGCGCTCGGCGTCGCAATACCCATCCCAGGCCGTGGTCTTCGACAGAAGACCGGGTACGGTTCGGATCGTGAACCGCTTCGGATCCAGATCCCATCTGACCTGAGACCAGGTCAGCGGCATCGATACCGTCGCGCCCGGACGGGCGCGCGGCGACAGCGGGGCGACGGCCGTCGACATCCGGTCGTTGCGCAGGTAGTCGAGAAAAATCCGGCCGGTGCGCCGGTTCTTCGCCATGTTGATGAGATAGCGGTCCGGCTGGTCCCCAGCCATTTCGCGGCAAACGGCCTGGGCAAAACCCTTCGCCTCCGGCCAGGTGACAGCCTTCCCGCGCCGCCGATTGGCCAACGGCGTGACCACATGGAGACCCTTGCCGCCGGTCGTCTTGCAGAAGCTGACGAGGCCCAGCGCCTCGAGCCGGTCCCGCATCTCGCGTGCGGCCTCCACCACTATCGCAAACTCGACCTCCGGCCCGGGGTCGAGGTCGAAGACGAGCCGGCCCGGCTGATCAGGAACCCCGGGCTGACAGTTCCATGGGTGGAGCTCGAGGCCGGCAACCTGTGCGATCGCGGCGAGCCCCTCGACGCGGTCGATCTTTAGATACGGCTTCCGGTCGCCGGACACCCTGGCCAGCGTCAGCAGGCTCGACGTCCCTGGCATCGCATGCCGCTGGAAGAAGTGTTGCTCCCCATCAATGCCGTCGGGAGCGCGAACGATCGAGCAGGGCCGGCCCTTGATGTGGCCGATCATCCAGGGACCGACCGCCGCAAGATATTCCGCCAGGTCGAGCTTGGTCCCCGGCTTGCCATCGCCGGCATCGGGCCACATGGCCTTGTCCGGATGGCTGATCGGAACGCCCATCACCTCCGCTCGGCCGCTTCGCTGTGGCCGCGCGGATTTCGCACGGCCATCGGGTGCGGGCTGGGCCAGCTCCGTCTCCTCTGCGGGCGCCGGCTCCTCCGCCCGCACCTCCGCTGCCGGCTTGTCCTCCCGGATCCCTTTGAAGGAGGCCTGGCGCACCATGCCGGATCCGGTCCAGCCGGCGAACTCGACCTCGGCAACCAGCTCGGGGCGAACCCAATGCGTCGAGGCGTCCTTGCGTGGCGCCCCGATTCCGCTGAATGGCGACGTGTCGGACGCGGCCTTCTTCAGCCGAGGCAGCAGTTTCGACACGACAGCCTCGCCGAAGCCCGTGCCGACCCGGCCGGCATAGACGAGATGGTCGCCTCGTCGGACACCGACCAGCAGCGATCGGAAGCGCTTCCCGGTCGTCGTCCAGCCGCCGATCACGACCTCCTGGCCGCCGCGGCATTTGGCCTTGGTCCAGCTGTCCGATCGTCTCGACTGGTAGGGTGCGTCGAGCCTTTTCGAGATGATGCCTTCGAGCGACAGGCGGCACGCCGATTTGAGAACCGCGTCGCCTGCCTCCTCGAAATGCTCGCTGTATCGGATGTGGGTCGCGACTCCCTGACCCTCCTGTTCCAGCAGGACCTTCAGGGCTTGCTTCCGCTCGGAGAGGGGCCGAAGGCGGAGATCCTCGCTCCCATGGAACAGCAGGTCGAAGGCGAAGAAGACGAGGTCCTCAGACCTGCCATCGGACAGGGCCGCTTGCAGCGCCGCGAAGTCCGGTGCGCCGTTCTCGTCCAGCGCCACAGCCTCGCCGTCGATGATGCAGTCCGGGATTTGCTCGGCCGCCTCGGCGATCGCCTGGAATTTGCGCGTCCAATCCAGCCCTTTCCGGGTGCGCAGGGCGGCCTCACCATCTTGCACGCGCAGCTGGAGGCGATAGCCGTCGAACTTGATCTCATGCGCCCATCCATCGCCGGTCGGCGGCCGGCTGACCGACAGACAGAGCTGCGGGGCGATGAAATCGGGCATTTCAGGCGGCGCTGCGCGCCGGCGTTTTGCCCGTGCCGACGGCGCGGTGGCCGCCGCCCGATCCGCCTTTCTGGCCTTCGAATCCCAGACAGCGTCGGCCGGCGCCGCGGCGCCGGTTGCCATCATGAAGGGGCGGGGACCGCGGCCCCGGCCGGCAGCGATCGCCGCCATCGACCGGCCCGAAGCAACCGACTTGTCCGGCCGCTGGGACGCGTCGTCGCCCTCGACCGCGTACTCGTCGCGGTGCTTGATCACCAGCCAGTTCGTCTTTTTGCCGCCGTAGCGCTCCCCCTTCAACCGGACGAGGATCCATCCGCCCTTCAGGTGCTGGCCCTCGAGCGTGAACCTGAGCTCGCCTTTGGCGAGCGCCTGGCGCGCCGACGCCCTCCCGGTCGGGTGCCAGTAGCCGCGGTCCCAGAGCTGTACCGTTCCGCCGCCGTATTGGCCCTTCGGAATCGTGCCTTCGAAGTCGCCATAGTCGAGCGGGTGGTCTTCAACCTCGACCGCGAGATGCTTCTGGTCTGGATCCCGCGACGGCCCCTTGGTCACCGCCCACGACTTGAACACGCCATCGAGTTCGAGGCGGAGATCGTAGTGCAGCCTCGTCGCCGCATGCTTCTGGACGACGAAGCGCAGCCGGTCCGAGGGCGCGATCGCGACGTTGCCGCTCGGCTCCGCCGTCTTTCTGAAATCGCGCTTGGCTCGATAGGGTGCGAGCTTCGCCTTCGACATCGGGGGGCTACTTGGAAGGCCGACGATCGCCGCGGTCGCCCTGGCCCGGTTTCGCGGGGGTTTTCGCCTTCTTCCGAACGTCCTGTGACAGGGATCGCTCGACGTCGTCGGACTCCTTGAACCGGCCCTTCTCGTCGCGGCGGACGTAGCGTTTGTCGGTGCCGGTATCGATCAGTTCTCGCTTGCTCATGGCTGTTACCTCCACGCCATGAATGACGGAGCGCAGCGAATGATGGTTCCCAGGCCGCATTTCCTGTCGGGCAACGCTATTGCCTCGTCAGTGGCATCGGATCGGTCCGGCCTTCCGCCTCATTGGCCAGCCAGGCGAGGTGGTTCGAAAGGTCCCGCGCCTGTTCGGCGGTGAGCGCGAGCGGGATGGTCAGGGCGACTTCGTTCGAGGAGATCGGCGCCGGCAGGTACCGGATCTGGACCAGGCAGCCCCGCTCCGGCAGCGTTCCCATCGTCCAGCCGCAAACTGGAAAGCAAGGGCACAGGCCGTCATCGTCGCTCATGAGACCTCCTGAGCACCGCTCCGCCCGCCAGCGATCTGGTCCATGGTGCAGCGTTTCGGCGGTTTGTCGTCCCGCCAGCGCAGCAGCCGGGCGCCATGGCGCATGTGGTTGTCGGTGATGTGGTCGGCGGATACCTCGACCACCTGCTTCGGCTTCACCGGTATCGGATTGCGCTCCCGACCTGACCAGCGGCTCGGTCCGCCTGGCGCGCGACCGCTGAATGCCAGCCTGCCGCCGATCAGCGGCCGGATCCGCCGCTCCGTTTCCGGATCCGCCTTTCCGACACGCACGCGACCGACGTAGTGGAGCAGCCCTTCGCGGTCATAGAGGCCCAACAACAGAGAATCAAGCTGCTGGCCGGGCTGCTTGTAGTAGACGCCGGCGATAACGCAATCGACGGTGGTCCACAGCTTGTACTTTCGCATCGCCCGATCACCGGGCTGGTACGGCAGATCGAGCCGCTTCGCGACGATGCCATCGAGCCCGTGCCCGATCTCCCGCAACCACCGGAGCGCGAGGTCGCGGTCTGTGGTCGCCGGCGACAGCATTACCCTTGCGAGATCAGGGTCGATGCCCTCGAACATGCTCTCGAGGAGAGCACGTCGCTCGCGCAAAGTGCGGGAGATGACCGATTTTCCATCCTCGCCCGCCAGCAGGTCGAACGCCATGAAGGTGGCGGGCTGCTGCTCGGCAAGCTTCGCCACCCGGCTCGCGGCCGGATGGAGCCGAAGCTGCAGCACCTCGAAGGTCGGTTCACCTTCGATGAACGCCAAAATCTCTCCATCAAACACGAACCGGTCGAGAGGTAGGTCGACCAGAGCCTCGACAAGCTCGGGGAAGTAGCGGCCGAGCGGCTTCTGATTGCGGGACTGGAGCTCAACGCGATCGCCATCCTTGAAGGTGACGCAGCGGAACCCGTCCCATTTCGGCTCATACTGCCAGCGCGAGCCCTCCGGCAGCCCGCTCACGGATTCGGCCTCCATCGGCTCCAGCGAGAGCGGAACATCGATCCCGGGGATTCTGTCCAAAGATGCAGTTGGGGGCAGTCTGATCACCACAGGAGAACGGTGCTTCACCGAACCAGGGTTCCACCGCATTTTCGCAAAACATCGCCGGCCGACCATTCCCTACCCGGCGGAGCTTACGTGCCCGGAATGGCAGCTCTGTAGGGCAAAGCGTCTCCGTGGCCGCGTCCTAGGCGGTCGCTTGACTGATATCGGGTTCCCGATTTCCCGACCAGGAAACCCGCCAAACAGCGCCCTGCGCAACCGACTGCACCGCATGCGGCCAGAGGGCGACGAGGCAAGTTCCCTCGGGATCGCGCACCGAGGGATAGATGATCCCGTTGTAGCCCGCGGCGCGAGCGGAATCGGCAAGTGCGTTCCCGTGGGGGTATCCGATCTCCGGATCCGGATCGAGGCACGCCGGCGACGGCGTCACCCCTCGGAGATCGATGAACTCCCCGGCGAAGCTGGCGAAGAGCTCGGCATACTCGACCACGGCGCGATACTCCCGCACATAGTCGAGCTCGCGAGTGATGTGCCAAACCACCTCGCGCAGGCAGGTCTCCGTCGTGAAAGCGGCGTACCATGCGCCGCGGCCCGGCCCGTTGAAGCGGTTCAGCGCCCGAGGCCGGAAGTAGGCGAAGGCAGCGTTGATGAAGTTTGCATGGGGATGACTGCCGATGAATTCGTCCGCAGCGATCCCATCCGTGCCTTGCCGCTTGGCGACCAGACGGCCGCTGGTCGCACTCTCGATCTCTTCAAGGTCACCGAGCTGGTCGCCTGCGACCAAGCCTAGAAGGACAGGATCTCGAAGTCGCGCCGTGGAGACCAGTCGAACGGTTCGTTGAAGAGCGAGCCGTTCGACCGGGTAGGACAGATCAGCCAACGAAAAGCTCCCGCGGTGCGGCTATGGAGGATCAGAGGCCGCCGCGCAGGGCGTCGACATACCGGCGGACTTCGAGCATGACGGGAATGCCACCCGTCCGCATCGTCTCGACCGGGGTCAGGTTCTGGAACAGAGGTCCCGAGTTCGGCAGCTGCGGCCAACGATCGGCCATATCGTCTGCGAACAGCAGATGGAGCCCCTTGTAGATCCCGACCAGGGCAGACACTCGAGTCAGCTGGTCCTGCGACAGGGACTGCTGCCACGAGCCGGAGCGGATCCGGTCCCAGGTGCTGGTTGACACGCCGAGCAGCGCCGCGATCTGATCGACGGTGACGTTCCACGCCACGGCGAGGTTGCGAACCGCCGTCAGCGCCGCCGGCGTCAGGCGGCGCCGACCCTCCTCTTCAGCAAAGGTCTGAACCGGCGGCCGCATCCTGCGACTTTCGGGCGACAAGGCTAGAGCAGTCATGGCTTCACCTCACTTGACGCCGAATATGGCATCAAGTGAGGTACAATTCAAGTCGAGCCAAGCTTGTGACCGGCAAACGGCGAGACCAGCAGCGCGACTGGACCCCCAAGCACATTGCGAACAAACCGCGAATGATGCTGACTGGTTGGATGAACGCCGCCGAGTCGACCGCTCAGCCCCTGACCTATCTGGACACGCTCAACGCGGAACAGCGCGCGGCCGTCGAGTTCGGCATTGGCGACGACCCCGCGGGGCCGCTCCTGGTCATCGCCGGCGCGGGCACCGGCAAGACGAACACCCTGGCACACAGGGTCGTGCGGCTGATCGAGGCTGGCGCCGATCCGTTCCGGATCCTGCTGCTGACCTTCTCTCGCCGTGCGGCCGACGAAATGAAACGCCGGACGGAGCGGATCGCCGCGCGGGCGCTGGGCGAGGGTGCCGCCGCGACGCTCGCTTGGGCGGGCACCTTCCACGGAATCGGTTCCAGACTGCTACGCGACCATGCCGACCAGCTGGGCTTGGACGTCTCGTTCTCGATTCACGACCGCGAAGACTCGGCCGACCTGATAGGCGTGATCCGCCATGAGCTTGGGTTATCCGCGACAAAAGAGCGTTTCCCGACCAATCGCTCCTGCCTCGAGATCTATTCCCGGGTGGTCAACGCGCAGCTGCCGCTGGCCGAGGTGTTGAAGGGCACCTTCCCCTGGTGCGCCAGCTGGGGCGACGAGCTCCGCAGGCTGTTCGCCGCCTACGTCGAGGCCAAGCAAACCCAGATGGTGCTGGACTACGACGACCTGCTTCTGCACTGGGCTCAAGCGATGGAGGATCCTGACCTGGCGGCCGAGATCCAGAGCCGGTTCGACTATGTCCTGGTCGATGAGTACCAGGACACCAATCGCCTGCAGGCCTCCATCCTGACCGGGCTGAAGCCCGATGGCCGCGGCCTGACGGTGGTCGGCGACGATGCACAGGCCATCTACAGCTTCCGCGCCGCGACGGTCCGCAACATCCTGGATTTCCCGGGGCTGTTCGCGCCGCCAGCGACGGTGCTGACGCTCGCCCGGAACTATCGGTCGACGAAGCCGATCCTGGCGGCGGCGAACGCGGTCATCAACCTGGCCCCAGAGCGCTATGCGAAGGAGCTGTGGTCGGAGCGGCTCTCGGAGCAGCGGCCGCGGCTCGTCACTGTCGCGGACGAGATCGAGCAGGCCCGATATGTCGCCGATCGCGTGCTCGAAGACCGCGAGGCCGGAGTGCCGCTGAAGCAGCAGGCCGTGCTGTTTCGGACCGCCACCCATTCGAGCGCCCTCGAGGTCGAGCTGGTCCGGAGGAACATTCCGTTCGTCAAGTTCGGCGGCCTGAAATTCCTCGACTCCGCGCACGTCAAAGACCTGCTGGCCGTCCTCCGCTGGGCGGAGAACCCGCGCGATCGCGTGGCGGGCTTCCGGGTTCTGCAGCTGCTGCCCGGCGTCGGCCCGGCCCATTCCGGCCGGGTGCTGGACGAGATGGCATCGGCGCTGATGCCTTTTGCAGCGCTCGCCGGGGCAAAGCCACCTGCAGCCGCGGCTGCAGCCTGGCCAGATTTGGCCGCCCTGATGCGCGTCCTGCGCGATCGCGACCTGGCCTGGCCAGCAGAGCTTGATGCGATCCAGCACTGGTACGCGCCGCACCTGGAACGGATCCATGAGGAAGCCGAGATCCGTGCGGCCGATCTGGTCCAGCTGGCGCAGATCGCCACCAGCTCCGCCTCGCGGTCGGAGTTCCTCACCGACCTGGCGCTGGATCCTCCGGACGCGACCGGCAACCAGGCCGGGCCGCCGTTGCTCGATGACGACTACCTGATCTTGTCCACCATCCACAGCGCCAAAGGCCGCGAATTCCGGTCTGTCCATATCCTGCACGCGGTCGATGGCTGCATTCCGTCCGATCTCGGCACCGGGTCGACGGAGGAGATCGAGGAGGAGCGCCGCCTTCTCCATGTCGGCATGACCCGGGCGAAGGACGATCTGCACCTGGTCATGCCCCATCGATTCTACACTCACAGTCAAGTGAAGCGCGGCGACCGGCACGTCTACGCGCCGCGGACGCGCTTCATCCCATCACAGATCCTTGGATTGTTCGAGGTCTCAACCTGGTCCAGCGCCGTCGCCGCCCAGGCGGCGGGGCCGAACGCCGCTCGGGCGCGCGTCGATGTTGGCGCCAAGGCGAGAGCAATGTGGAGCTGAAACAGTCGGCCGGGGCTCACCTGGGCCGGTCACCGTAATCACGCTTTTTGAGATCCGGACAATCACTGCATCCGGGCACCGAACAGCCCCAGCTTGCGGTAGCCCATGCCCCCGACCTTGACCTTCACCGTCCGGCCATCTTCGAGCTGCAGCAAAAGGTCCGCTCCAGCGATGAACTCGTCGAGATAGCCGATATCGACGTCGGTGTCGGTGAGGAAGGCGCCGTAGGGGCGATGGGCTGATGCATTGCGACGGATGCGGGAGGCGACGCGGTATCGACCCGTCCAGCTTGTCCCGCTCCGCGGACTGTAGAGCACCCCCGTGCCCTCGATACGGTCCCCTTCGGATGGCATGGCCCATGCCGGCCTGTCGCGGACCGCGACGGGGCGGGCCCACTCGTGATCCTTACTTCGTGCGGCGACGGTCGCCGCGGTCGCCCTGGCCTGGTTTCGAGACCGTCTTGGCCTTCTTTCGGACATCCCGCGACAACGACCGACCGACATCGTCGGACTCCTTGAACTGGCCCTTTTCATTGCGGCGCACATAGCGCTTGTCGGTGCCGGTATCGATGAGCTCGCGCTTCGTCATGGCTGAGCACCTCCTCGACAGACCTACGGAGTGGAGCGCGTTCCGGTTCCGCGCCGGCAGCCGAGCCGTCTCGATGCGGGAGGGCGAAGGCACCTGGGGAACCGTCCCGGTGCAACCTGTGACGGTTGAAAAAAGGGGGGCCGTCGGTCCTGGATCGGATCACAAAATCGGAGCGCAATGCACCTGAGGGTCGCAACCGATACGGCCTTCCGGCAGTCCGGCTCCGGGCTCCCCCCACCATGCCAGGAGCCGGGCTCCCGCAACCGCTCCCATCTCGTCGAGACCGCCCAGGTCAAGAAGCCGGATTCTCGATGCCAAGGGATCGGAGCTCGGCGCACAGCCAGGCCCAGCAGGCCGGCGCCCGTGTCGCCATCTGGGCGAGACCGGTCCCGATCCCAGCTTCGGGCATGACAACATCGCCACCGGCGTCGAGGTGTCGGCGCAGCCGGTCCAGCGCCAGTCGTGCCTCCGCCTGAAGCCTTTCCAGGTCGGCATCCGTCATGAAGGCGTCCGGCCGCATCGAGGGAGCGCGCTTCGTCGGAATGCCGACAGCGTTCGGCTCCCCGCGCGCTTCGGCCGCCTGGCCGCCGAAGCCCTTTCGCTCGAAGTTGTCCCCGAAGATGTAGAGGGTATCGGGAGCGGCCTTGATCTGCTCGCGCAGATAGGAGACGGCGTATCTGATGCCCATAGCTGTCTTCCCTCACTCATGCAGCCCAAGCGCCAACCGGATGTTGCGCCGGGCTTGCGCCTCGCCGTCGCGAAGCCCCTTGCTGTACCCGGCGCTGTAGAAGGCCGCGAGCATTTCGGTTACTCCGTCCGCCCAGGCCGTCGCGAGGATGGAGGACTCCACCGAAGAGCCGCGCGAGCCGAATGTCGTCGTGTGGACCTCGAACGAGATCAGCTCGCGGTTCATGTCGCCGTACCAAGGCTGGTCGCCGGGCATGGCGAACCGGTACATCTTGCCGTCCCGCCACTCACCCAAGGTGGGCATCGAATTGCGTCCCATCATCGTCTCTCAGTGGCCGTGCAATCTCGGAACTTACTGAAGTCGACCATCCAGTCCTCCTGTTGAAGGCGAAGCATGTTCGTGAACATGCTTCCCGGAGCCGGGCGACCGGTGGGATGGAAGGGGAGAAGCGGCTTCGCGGGGAACCGGCTGCACGACCGAAGGGAGGCAGCTGGGCGGAAGCTGCTTCGGGGGAGAGAAGGGCGAAGCCCTCGGCCCCCACGGCCCGCCTCGGCGGGCGAGAACGCCGGCGTTCATCGGACCGCCAGACCTGCGCTGAAATCCGCTCCGTCATAGCCGACGGCCTGGGCAGCGATACGACAAACGTCGCCGAAATTCTGGAACAGGTGGCCCGGCGTTGCCTTGCCCCTGACCCGGATTTGCAACCGATCATCATCGACACCGATCACCTCGGCCTGGCTCAACCAGCTCTTCCAGACCGCCTCGGCGCGGAAACTGCCGACACGCCGGCTGAGAGCGCTGATCCAGGCCGAGCGATAGGCGGCAAGAGTGCTGGCAGAAGCCTCGGCATCGAGCGCCGTCAGCCCGGCCTCGAGTTTCTGCTCTGCCACATGAGACGCCGCTGGCGGCTCCTCCTCAGCCACCGGAGCTGGAGCCGCCTTGGCCGCCCGGGCGATCTGGCGCAGGTTGCGGGACAGGTCCCAGGCTTTCTCCGACGTGGCGAAGGTCGTGAACCAGCCGCCGGGGTTGCGATCGGGCCGCTCCGCCGAGGGTGGAGTGTCGCAGGCAACGAGCCAGCCGCGGACGGCGCCGAGGACGCCATGCCGGTTCACGGCCCAGGCCCAGATGTGGTGCGGATTGCGCACCCCGGTGACCGTCGTCAGGTAGTCGCTCTCGACGGCGGCCGCCAGCTCCTCGACGGGAGCGGAGTGCAGCTGGTCGACATCGACCAGCCGGCGGAACGTTGGGGCCGCCTCCCACGCCGCCACAAGCGCGGCGCGGGGCATTTCCGCCGGGATGGATGGTCCCGTTTCAGCGCCGGCGGAAAAGCCTGCTCGACTTGGCGAGCAATTTGCGGCCTCGCCGTCGGCGCTGGCGTGGGTGGTGGGCTTGATGGTGCGATGAGGTGCGGCCGGCGAGTCCGGCCGCCCACGAAATCGACCGCGCGGAGCGTCACTCTGTTTGACAGGTATTTCTGGTTCAATGTCTGTTTCTGTTGGAGAGGACTCAATGTCCTCTGAGGAGGACTCTATGTCGGGCTCGACGAGGACGGCGATCGGTCCCCGGCGGACCGTCTGAATCTGCCGATCCTTTTCCTGTGCATGTGCCTCCAGCGCGTCGGCGGCGACTGCCATGAAGCCGGAGAGATCAGTGTGCGCCGTTCGCCAGCGCGGCTGTGTGAACCGGCGGATCAGCTGGCACGTCTCGAGCCGGGCCAGCGAGCGCACAACCTGGCGCACGGTGTATCCGGTGTCGAGGGCGAGGCAGAGCGTCGACGGGAACACGGTCGTTCGGCCTGCGTCGAGGCTGCCCTGATCAATGTGGCGGATGAGCGCACAGAGTATGGCCTTGTCGGCCTGTGTAAGGTGAGCGAGCTCCGGCAAGTGATGGCACACCCACGAAGCGTCAAGCAGAGCCAACTTGTTCTGAGCCGTCGGCCTGGATCGCGGGTGCAGACCATCGTTTGCCGGCTGCGAAGCAGCGGTCATGCGGGTCACTCCGAATCTGAGGATGAGTCGTCCCGCGCCGAGGAATCGGTTTCGCTTGACCGGCTTGTGGGGGTTCGCTTAGATTCAGGGTTGCGAGCACTGAACTTTGTGAACCCCCGGCCGGGCCTCTCGGTCGGGGTTCGTTCTGTCTGGGCTACTGGATCATCGGCGGCCCCCTCATGCGCGGTTGCGGATTCATGAATGGTATGGGGATTCGCCTCGCGCCCGCAACGAGACGAACCCCAAACCTAGACACACCGGCACAAAGGCTGGTGTGCAGTCGCTCCACAGAAACAATGCCTTGAAGCATCGACACAATGACGCGTGCCGACGAACCAAGCCCAGCAGAATATGCCGGCAAAGCCGCCGAACACGTCGAGGGCGTTGGCAACGAACGGTCGGCGGCAGACAGCGGTGGCCGGCGGCATCGCATCAGGCCTCCTCATCAATGGGGCCGAGTTGGTCATGCAGACGCTCGCGGGACTCGGGATCGTCATCGCCAAGGTCGACGGCACCGGCGAGGCTCTGCTTCAGGGCGGAGCGGGTCTCGGCAAGATGCTGGGGGGAGAGGGGAGTGCCGGGCGGCAGCGAGCGCAGCGCCAGGTTAATGATCTCGCGGACCTCGGCCGGGGTGGTGCGGTCGAGCACCTGGCCAAGTTCCCGAGCTGACAGGTTGGCGGCATCCTCGCCGAGATAGGAAATAGCGACGTCGCCGGCGGCGCGGGTCCTCAGAGCGCCGACGCGGAAGATCCGGTCGATGCGGCCGGGGCGCTGGAGGATCCGCGGATCGATCGAGCGTGGATAGTTGGTTGTGGCGATCAGATAGGTGCCGGAGGGGTTGCGTGGGGTGGCGCTGCCGTCGAGCCAATTGAGGGCCTCGCCGTCCGGGCGACGGAACATGTCGATCTCTTCGGCGAGGATGATGGTGGCCCTTCCGGCCGCGGCGGCGCGCTCAGCGGCATGGACGACGTCGACACTGTCGCGGGCCTGGACGACCAGGAAACCCGGGTGAAGCTTGGCGGCTAGCGCCAGGGCGATGGAGGTCTTGCCGGTCCCCGGCGGCCCGGCCATGAGGACCTTGCGCATGCCCGGCTGGCTGTAGCGGGTCCACCAGCCGATATTGCCAAAGAAATCGAGGAGATCGGTCTCGAGGACCGGGTACGCGGGGTGGCTGGCGAAGCGGAGGGCGCTCGGAGCGTCGAGCGCAGCGGGCTCGAAGAACGTCACCCGACGGTTGCCGACTTCGGTGTCGTCGAGCCGCCACAGGCCGCGCTTGGGAGCGTTGACCTGCAACCGACGGCGCCGGGTCTCCAACCGCTCGTACAGGAGCTCGAAGGCGGCGCGAGTGCCGATCGCCATCTCGGTGGTCTTGGCGGTGGGCCCCCAGGCGATCAAGAAAATCTGGTGCGAGTCGGTCAGTCGAAGACGGAAGGAGCCTTGCATGCCCTTGTACTGCAGGCGCCAGCCCCGGCCGATGCGGACCCGGCTCGGGTCGAAGCGCATATGCGGGATCGGGCTCGGCAGCGGCTCGAGGTCGAGGATCCGGCGATGGGGATGCCCCGCAGCGCCGCGGGCCGCTTGGCGGGCGTTCTCATAATCGAGAATCCTGGGCAGGAGACTGGCGTTCTTCAGAATAATGGCATGCTCGCCACCGGGAACATTGATGCGGTGCCAGGCGAGGAGCTGGGCGACGACCGGTGGCTTGCGGGCGTGGAGATCGTCGCGGTCGAGCCATTCCTGGACCAGCGCTGGAACGGCACAGCGACCGGCAGGGGTTGGAACAAGGTCACGGAGATGGGGGGAGGAACCGGGGCGCATGGCTATCGCGGCCGAAAGATGCCGCGCGGGATGTCCGGCGGCGCACCGGTGAAGATCCAGGAGTTGGGTGCCATGCGCCCGCCTGGCCGGTAGTAGCGGCGCAGCTCGGGGGCGAGGCGGCCGAGGCAATATCCGTTGATCTCGCCATAAGGCTGGAGCTCACCCTCCTGAGGGCGGCAGGGGATGAAAAGGATCGGCGGCATGTCAGGGGCGGGGGAGGCGGCCGCGGACGAATCCGCGGCTGCTGACGCGGAGGGCCCGGTCGAGGACTTGCCGGCAGTCGGTGAGTTCCGACGCGAGGAGGTCGTAGTCCGCGACGAGGAACTCGATGATCGAGATGAGGTCTTTCTTGGTGTAGGCATCGAGCGGTTTACCCTGATAGGCGACGGCAGCCGGCGAAGAGGTGTCAGGCCTGCCGGTCCCCTGGCCGCTGGAGGAAGTTGCGGTGCTCACGGCGAGACCTTCGAACGGCTGCCCGGCACGATCGGAGGCGCGGGGGCGTGGCTTCTGAGGGTTTTCCTGCCCCTACCGGTCCAGATGAAGCAGGCGAAGAGGGCCGACACGAAGACGGTGAGGAGGGAAAGCCCCAGGGCTGCAGCGGTTGTGCCCTTCACGAGCTCCGGGATGGCCCTTTCCTCGACACCCAACGCAGGACATGGGGCGGGATGATCGCGCGGTCGTTCCTCTGGGCAAACGGGCACCCTGAGATGGGCGGGCTTTGCCGCAGGACCTCGGGCGACCGAGGCCGGCAGGTCGCGGTAATAGGCATCGACGACAGGCTGCGGGCCACCGAACAGCAGGGGTAGGCGGATGACGATGGCACCCAGGCAGGCCCCTGGCCAGACAACGAGTAGGCGGAGGGACAGGTAGAAGCCGCAAACCACGCGGTGCAGAAGGTAGTGCAGGATCGGGCCGAGATGCCGAGGCGAGCCTGCGGCTGGACGTTCCGGGCCGTGGGGTGACGGTGCCATAGTCTGGTGCCCCGGGTTGCTGCAGCGGCTGATGGTTTCCCGCTGGAAGGGAGAAGGCCGGTGGGCGTTCGGAACAGACCGACCGGCCTCGTGTAATTCGCGCTATCTGCTGGGTCTCTATGGCGCCTCCTCAGTGGTTGATGGGTAGATCCCGTGCGGCTGCCGGCCTGGTGTGGCAGTGACCGCTGACGACGGGACCGGAGAAGAGCGACTCGGCCCGGCGGTCAAGGTGGTCTGGGCTGTGCCTTCGACAGAAGGGCGTGTCCCGAAGTCGGTAGATCGAAGGGCGCCCGCAGACGGCACAGTGCGGAACCGGGACGGGTCCGCTGAACAGCAGGACCCGACGCCAGACGCCAAGAGTCTGGTCGAACGCCACGGTGTAAAAGGCATCACCGTCCCATCCCGTGGAGATGCGGGCGAACGCCCGTGCCGTTGCGATCATGACCCCGGCGCGCTTTAGCGAGACTTGAGGACAAAGCTTTCGGATCGCGCCCGCGTCAGAGGCGAGCGCAGCCTGATAGAGCGGCAGGTCGAACTCCTCGTGCTGCCGTATCCGGCGGGCACGAACAGAAGGAGTGTCGGCCGTGTCACGCCGTGGAAGGCGGGCGGCGAGGAACCGAACAGTCGAATGGCTGTTGTTCTGCGCGGACGTGGTATCGTCCATGCTGCTCTGGCGAGTCATGAGACTTCCCGGTCAATGAGGCGTTCGGGGCAACTTCCGTCGGGTGCTGGAACACCCTTCGGTGCGGCCGGGCAGGTGCTGGAACACCTGTCCGGCCTTGCTCTATTTCACTGCCGTTGTCTTATTCGCTCAAATCTCCCCGGTTCTTGGAATGCAAAGGGCACCGCGAGGAACCCTCGAATCGGATAGGGGGATCTGCCGTCGCGTCACAAACGATGTGCATTTTTACGTCCGTACCATTTCGTTTTGCGACGACGTTCACCACGCCATCCCGCAACATGCGCTATGTGTCACATGCTATCTCGCTGGAGGAGGCAACCTCCAGAAGTTACGGGCTTTTGCCGCAATGCATGATCCTTACGCGATATCTCGCATTGCCGGTTTAATAGATATCTGTTAAGCGCATTGTTCGCAAGCGCTTTGTCTGGGCGAGGAGATATCGCGTTGACGCCGACGGAGACTTGGCCGAAACCGCTGCGCATGGCGCGGCCGAAGAAGTACATCGAGAACATGGTAGCTCGGTTCGTTGAGGGAACCTTTGCACGTCTAGATGGCGTGCTGAACCCCGGCGAGGACAGGGCCGCGTTCGTGCGCTCAGCAGTAGAGGCAGAAATCCGACGACGCCGGCGAGCGCGAGCACGCGCTGACAAAGCGGATAAGTCAGGCTCGAAGTAGGTCGAGAAGAGACAGCCTGTTGGCCAATGCGGAAAAGATGCCGTCGCTTGGATGCGATAGTCAGTGCCCAACATTGCCCGCGGCCAATTGAAGGCGTGGCCGGTCATCCGTAGCGAACGAAGTCTAGGGCATCGCAGAGCGACATCGTCTCGCGAATCTCTCCGTCGAACCCTTCGAATACGTATCCGTGATCGCCCTCCGGATACACGATAGCGACTGGGACAAGCTCAAGTGGCCCATACACCTCGATCAGGTTTTCTGGACGATCGGCGATGCCTTTGCAGATGGCGTTATAGCCGAAATCCGCTGCCCGCTTCAGCCAGTCCTTCATCTCGAGCTTGTCGGCGGCCGAAAACACGCGTGTAGATTCGAGCACCCCGGCAGCATGAGATTGGTCCGAGCACCAGCTCCTGAAGATCCGCGGGCGCCAAGTGAATGGCCTCTCGTGGGTGATTCTAGCCGCCTGTCTCAAGTCCTAAACTCCACCTGAGGAATGGGAAAATCGGCCCATGCGATTTTAGGATTTTGTGCCACGCTGCGGGGCGCTTGGAAAGCGCCAAAATTCTAAAATCGTGTTACGATTGATTTTCCCGAAAGAGAGACAGCCTTCGCCACGTGTGGTATGGCTGATTCAGCCAAGGTGAGAGGATGCGTGGAGCGGTCGACTGATGTTGCTGCAAACAGCAAAATCGCCGGTTGTCACGGGATATGGCCGCGCAGCGAGCCCCGAACTTGCGGCCCTCAAGTGCATTGAAGCGATTGGCAACGTAAGTCCCAAAATGTTGCTGGTATTTTGTGGTGGGAAGCTCGACGGCTTCCGAATTTTATCACAATTTCGGGACAAATACGGAGATATTCCAATTGTAGGCGGGGCAGCCGCAGGCGCCATCGCTGGAGAATCGTTTGGGTACAGCGGCCTTGAAGTTACGGCTCTAGCTCTACTTTCTGATTCCGTTACACCTCATGTACTAATCGCTGATGACCTTACTGATGGCGAATACGAAGTCTCACGACGACTCGGCGTCGAGATTTCCGAAAGGATCAATTACGGCGATACGATAACGCTATTCTACGACAGCGTTGCGGCAAATCCTCCGCTGAAGCTGCATATGGCTACCAGAATCGTGGCCGGCCTTATGGACGGATGCCGACACAAGAGGCCGACGGTCCTAGGCGGTGGACTTTTAACGGATCTCAATTTGTCGGAGGGCTGGATATTCGACGGCAGAGACGTGCGAAAGCACGGCTTGGTTGCCCTGGCCTGGCCGTCGGGCGTTAAAGCGGACACTTTTGTCATGAACGGGTGTGTCCCTGCGTCTTCATTCCTCGAGATCACTCGCATTGACGGAGCGGTGGTCTATGAACTTGACGGTGAGCCGGCCCTGAGTGTGTTGGAACAGCGCCTCGGACGCCCGATGACAACGGGGCCTGAAGGCACGATCTCCCTGCTTGCAACGCTGGGGCAAAAGCAAGGTGACCAATTCGCTCCTTTTGACGAGCACAGCTATGTGAACCGTCTCATTCTGACGGGTGATCCCGCCGAGGGATCGGTTACTCTTTTCGAAGCCGATTTCGAGTTAGGCGCCAAGGTGCAGATCATGGCCAGGGATAACGCTTTGATGCTGGACTCGGTCCGTCGTGGGGTAAGGGCGGCAAACGAAATTATCGGGCAGGGAGACACCCTGTTCTCGCTCTACATCGATTGTGCAGGCCGGGCGAGCATCCGCAGCGGTGCCGCGCGCGAGGAGGCGAGCTTGGTGGTCGACGGCCTCGATCAATCGGCGCCCTTGATCGGGCTATACTCTGGCGTCGAGATTGCGCCATTCGATGGTGAGCCTCGCGCGCTGGACTGGACCGGCCTCCTCGCTGTGATGCGGTACAACCCGTGACGGACGGAGCCGACGATCTAGACCGTCTCAGGCGGGAGCTGGCTTACTACCAGCGCGAGTGTAATGAACTCGGGGCTCGCCTGTCGCGCGCGACCGAAGAGCAGGCTGCAACTTTCCGGGAATCTCATCGGCGACGAACCGTAATCCGGCTGATGCGCGAGATCTATCGGCTATGGGACCGGAACACGGGCTCCAATTCGTTTAACTCGGAGACGCTGGCGATAATCTGTGAGAACGCGCTATTTGATCGCGCGATGCTGCTGCGGGTTGCCGACGCCAGCTCAAGCACGTTCACGATACTTGCATCAACGGGCTTTTCGAGCTCGCGCCCCCCTGAGACTCTGGACCTCCCCCGCCCTCCAGCATTTTACTACACGACTGGCACCACCGATCGAGCCGAAACAGCCGCTCTCACCTTGAGAGCTTGTATTGGGGTGCCATACCTTATGTGGGCATTCGACAAGCCAAGTGGATGTGCAATGCTCGTGGGCAACCGCCACGAGGTTAATACCTTCCCCCCATTTGACGATGGTGATCGGGAGATTATTGAAAGCGCGCTAGCAGTCTATCTCGATGCGCTCGTTCGCAAGATCAAGACAGAGACACCAGCAATTCACGCCCAGATGCTACCGATTGAGAACGGGCGATTCGCCGATGCCGGCCTCCTAGAGTCGGAAATTCAAGATAATATCCGCGATAACGGAACAATCCTCCGCCTGATTGTTGTAGAACGCTCAGGCGACGCTGGTAGCGAGTACGCACCTTATTTCAGTACTTCATGGCGACCTGAATTCCGGATTCTTCGCACTACCCGAGGCTCCGACCGGACATATAGAGACTTCAGTCGGTTGCTGCAGTTCGCGCGAGAATGCGGCTACCGAGGTTCTGTCGCGGTCTATGAAGCGGGAGCGGATGAGCTGAGGCAGATCCCCGGGATCAGGCCTGTCGATCTTGAGCCTCGCAACGCTCCGCGTACCATATCCGGCGCCAAGCAGACCGCCTGACTCGAGCAGCTTCGTCGGTTGCCTGGGCCTTGGACCAGGGGAATGCTCTCGACCTCTCTCAAGATCAGCAGGACAGGACGAAGGCACCGGCGTCGGCCCGGCGAATCAGCGAGAGGGCCGCGGCGACGCGGCGGCAGTAACTGCGGCCGCGCTCGTGATTGGAGCCCGCATGATACGCTGCGGCCGCCTTCCCCCAGCTGCCGTGCAGTTGGAACAGTGAAGTTAGATACCAGGCGCCGTAGGCGGCGTTGTATTTCGGATAGAGAAGCCAGCCCCGCGCATAAACGGTCGCGCCATGGGCGCGAAGGTTGATCTGAAGGCAGCCGACGTCGATCGAGGTTTCTGGCGTGAGGATAATGGTATCGAGCGCCTCGGCCAAGGAGGCCGGCGCGACGGTGCGGCCGGCGATGTTGAGCATCCAGGATCCGGTCTTGCCACGGTTGATGGCATCGCCGATTTCGACCCGGCCGATCGCCTGCAGGAGCTGGGGCGGGATGCCGTAGGCGCGCTCGGCGATAGCGATCCAGGTCGGACACGACCACGGATCTGGCTCCGCCGCTGCCAGGGGCCTCGCGCCGGCGGCAAGCGCCAGGAGGATCCCCAGCCAGCAGGCGGCTCGGGCCAATGGTGATCGCGCTCCCCTTGGGGGTGCAGGGGGCCGTGCCCCCTGCGGCGGCAGCGGCGAAGCCGTCGGTGCGACGGGGAAGCCCAAGATCTCAACTCCCGCGAGGCTCGGTCTCTCGGCCGTCTCTCCAGCCGCTCGCGACTTGGCCGGCGCGATCGCGCGCCCGCCCGGAGTGGTAGGCGCGCGGCTACGCATGGCCGATCGGCCCGGCAGCGCCGATGCCGAACGTGGTGCCGAACTCGGGCAGCGGACGGGTCGGGCCGTCGAGTTCACCGCCAGCTCCGGATGCTGTAGCGATCGCCGTGGTGGAGGCGGACGATGAGGAACTGGACCATGGCCCAGGGGGCGAGTTTCTTGTGCCTGCACCAGGCCAGGAAGGCGCAGTAGATCGCGCAGGCGATGACGACCCACCAACTGAGCTGAGAGAACAGCAGCAGCGGCAGGAAGATCAGGACCGAGTAGTGCAGGCCGAGAATGGACAGCGATGCGGAGGTCCAACGCCAGTCAATGTGGTCGGTGTTCACCGGCGGATTCTCCGGGTTGCAATGCGGCCCCAGGCGCGGGGACGGCCGGTGTCGACATGGGTGAAGCGGTCGTAGAGGCCGACGCCGCCGGCGCCGAGGATGGCGGCCAAGGCGCCGACCTGGGAGGGCGTGAACTCTGGAATGGTGAAGTCGGCCGCGCGGCCGAAGACGTGCATCGATCGCCGGGCGGCGCCCTCCAGGGTCCGGTTGCGTTCGGGGGTGCGGTAGCCTGACAGCAGCATGACGGGCCGACGGACGCCGGCGAGGGCCGCCGCGGCCCCTTGCAGCCGCGACAGGAGGTCGAAGAGTTCGGGATCGATCCAGACCGCGCGCTGATGGTCCTTGATGTCACGCCAGAACCACGAGAGGTGGAGGAGGGCGTCGCGGTCGACGGAGCGGTCGTTGGTTTTGCGGAAGCGCAGATCGATTTCCGGGCAGAGGGGATCGTCACGCCGGACCCAGAGCCGATCCAGGTCCGAGGCCAGAGCTGCCTCGGCGCTGGCGAGCTCGGCGGCTTCGGCCTGGCTGAAGGAGGCCGCGGCTGCGATGGCGAGGAGGAGGTGGCGCCTACGCATGATGTGTGTCTCCCGCGCTGCCGGCACTGTGAAGGATGCGGGCTTCGGTCTCGGGGGAAATCAGCCCCTCGGCGCGGGCGCGGGTGGCGGAGGTGACGAGGGAGCGGCCGGCGGAGCCGGTGGCGATCAGGTTGCGGAGGACGCTCGTGACGGCGAGGCGCGGGGCGGAGAGGGCGGCCTCGCGGACCCTGTCGTCGACGATCAGCCACTCGCGCAGGCAGATGCGGCCGCCGGCGACGGCCGGCACGAGCTGCTGGAAGATGATCAGATTGGTGGTGTCGAGGAGATCGGCGAGGGCCTGGTCCTGCTCGCCGGAGGAGAAAGTCTGGGCGAGGCGCCGGAAAACCTGAGCGGCAGAATCAGCGTGGACCGTGCCGTACAGCGGATGGCCCGTCTTCACCAGCGTGGTCGCGGCCTCGATCGTCGCAGCGTCCCGCATCTCGCCGACGACGGTGAGGTCGGGAGCCCGGCGCAGGGCATTGCGGACGCCATCGGCGAAGCTGCGGAGGTGAACACCGATCTCCTGCTGGGCAATGGTGCAGCAGCGGGAGGGGATGTCGCCGAACAGGTATTCGATCGGGTGCTCGTAGGTGAGTATGTTGCCGGAGATGGCCGTATGGCCTTCGAGGATGTGGCGGATGCAGGCGGCGAAGGTGGTGCTCTTGCCAGAGCCCGTGGGCCCGGCGATGAAGATTGCGCCATTCCGCGGCGCGATGCGTTCGACCAGCTCGGGAGGGAAGCCGACCTCCTCGAGCGTCGGGGGCCGGCTGCGGATGTAGCGAAGCACCACCTGGTAGCCGGTGCCCCCGTCGTGGTCGCAGGCTGTTGCGCAGAAGCGGAAGCGATGTTGCACCGGCATGCCTTGCTCATCGCGCTGCGAGTGGTCGGGCACGTTGAAGGCGCTATCGACGTCCTGACGGCCGATCAGACGGGCGACGATGGAGTCGTCGCCGGTCATCCACTTCATGGCGCGCTCGACGTGGAGCTTCTGAAGCGGCCACGGGGCAAGCGCCATGATCTCTCCGTGGAGCTTGCAGAGGACCGGTCGGCCGGTCTGGAAGAGAACGTCGGCGACGCCCAGGCGGGCAGCGAGGGCGAGAAGCTGGACCAGGTCCTCGCGGTCGGAGAGCTGCGGCCCCTGCCAAACCTCGGGGGCATGGGGTCCCTCCCAGACGCCGGTCATTTCGGAAGCTCCCGATCGTCGGCGCCGACGTTGTCGTCGCCACCGAGCCGGCCCTCGGCGCGGGCTTGGTCGATGTCGGCCTGGATGGTGTCGAGCGTCTCCTCCATCTCGCTGGGAACACGCTCGGGAACCGGAAAGATGATGGATCCGGAGGCTTCGACGAGCACCTCGGCGACCTGGCGATCGGCATCTTCCCCGGGCCGGCGATAGGCACGGTGGCGCAGCTTGCCCACAACCTCGACGAAGCGGCCCTTGGTGCCATGCTTCCGGAGCATTTCCACGAGTGCCGGCTGGTACGTGACCACCCGGTGCCAGGCGGCGCGGTTGATCCACTCGCCGGTCTCGCGGTTGCGGTAGCCCTCGTCCGTGGCGAGGGAAAAGGAGGCGACGGGCTTGTTGCGGCCCGTGGTGCGGAAATCGATACCCTTGCCGAGGTGCCCCGACAAGATGACGAGGTTCGTGGAACGGCTCATCGGCTGGTCCTTTCAGTTCTCGGGAGGTGGCTGCCAGTCGGGACACCAGTGCAGCCCGCGCTGCACCCAGGCCGGGCGGCCGGGGCGCCAGGGCAGAGCCAGGCCGTCGCGCAGCAGGATGTCGGCAACATCCATGTCGCCGAGGAGAAGGCGCGCGAGAGGCCGACGATGCTTGTCGCGGTCGCCGGTCAGGACGATGCGCGCGACGGCGGCGCGCTGTAGCAGTTCGCGCAGCCTGTCAGCCGCGGCGCGTCCCTGGACGCGTTCATTCGCGCAGCGAGGGTTGTGCAGCTCCGGCGTATCGATGGCGAGCAAGCGGATGCGCCCGTGGCCGATCGGATCGTCAGGACCGAGGCGGTAGCCGCGGGCGACACGGATGGTGTCGCCGTCGACGACCTCGATTCCGCCGGGATCGAGAGCCACGGACTGGCCGTGCTGTTTCGCAGCGAACGCCGGGTCATGTGCCGCGACCAGGGCGACGATCGCGGCGAAGGTGGGAAGCTTCATCATCAGGGCCGGCCCGCTCCCCTGGGCGCCCGGGCCTTGAATTTCGGCATGACGGTGATGCGGATCACGGACTCGTCGACGAAGGCGCGGCGGCCGTCATCGGTGACACGATACCCGGCGTTCCGCTTGGTGACGGTCGGGGCGGAGAGGATGCCCTGCCGCTGCAGGTCGCGGTAGCGGAGCATGCCGTCATAGTCGCGGATGAGGCGGTCGAGCGAGGCTGCGAACTCCTCTCGAGCCTCATCGATTCCCTTCCGCCACCCCTCGTTGACGGATTTGCGCCACAGCTCACGCTCGTCGGATGTCTTGGGCGACAAGCCCTGGGGTGGCGTCGGGTCCGCGACCGGCAGGGTCAGATACTCGCGCCAGCTGGGTGTCTTGATCGCGACCCGGGCATCCCTGACGATCTCGTAGGCTCCAACCGAGGTGTAGAGGAAGGTGTCGCCGGACGTCTCTTCCACCGACGTCATCATCGTGACGACGGGAGGCACGACCGTGCCGTCGCGGAGCATCAGCGACGAGAAGCCGAAGCGACGGTTGAGGCGCTGGGCGAACTGGCGCTCAAGCGCGGCATTGATGCGCCGGGCCTCGTCGGCATAGCCGCCGCGGATGCCGACGCCACGTGCGGCCTCGGCGAGGGTGCGTTCGCGGATGCCGCCTTCCTCACCCTGTTCGCGGGCGCCCTCGTAGAAGCTGCTGTCCGCATCGCTGAGATCGCTGAGCGACGGCGAAGATGCGCCGTCCAGAACTGGCGGCTGAGGTGGCGAAGGCGTGGCAGCCGCCGCGGCGATCGGCGAGATGAACGACAGGAACGCAGCAGCGGTGATGGCGCCCAGGTGGTGACGGTCAATCATCGGTTGTCCTTCGTGGATGCCTTGGGCGACCGCACGGATGCGTCTGCCCGCAGCTTCTCGGCCAGCGCGGCATTGGCGGTGCGGAGCCCTTCGATTTCGGCGACGACGCGCTCGTAGAAGTTGGTCGGGTAGCCGCCGCCGCGGTGCAGGGCGATGCGCTGCCTGAGTTCGTCGAGAATGTCGCGTGTCACGGCCGGACGCCCTTGGCGGTGAGCGTGTCGGCGACGAACTTCATCGTGCCGCCGTCGGTCGGTGCAGCCGGCCGGGCGGTGCAGGCGCCGAGTGCCGATGCCAGCAGGATGATCGACAGGGCGAGACGCATGGATGCGGTCGGTGTCATCGGGACGATGGCCTCCGTGTCGTGGTGGGTTGCGGGGCGGCGACCGCCTGGTGGCGTATCGCAGCAGGAGAGAGGGCGGCGCCGGTGCCGTCGTAGAGGGCGAAGTGGTCCGCCTTTGCGATCTCGGCGAAGCGCGCGCGAAGCTCCGGGGCTGCCTGGCTGAGGGTCAGCCCGCCCCAGCGGGTGTTGGCGAGCTGGAGCATCGCGCGGATCGCGGCGTCGTTGGCGTCGTAGATCGCGATCGAGCGGCCGTGATCGATCATCGAGGGTTGCCAGCGGCCGGCGAGGGTGTAGTGCACCTCGTCGCCCGAGATGGTGACGGTGTAGCCACGGATGTCGATCGCCTCGGGTCGTACGCCGCGGCCCGAGGCGGTGCCGCCGGCACCGACACCGACAGCTGTGGGCCTGGCCAGCGCTGCAGCTGCGGCGTCCTTCTGGATCTTCCAATCGCGGTATCGCGGGAAGCGCTCCTGGCCGCGCCGGAGAACGGCGCGTTCGAGGCGATGTGCTTCGATCAGGGACGCCATGGCCTTGGCGCGCTGGGCGGCCAGGACACGGCGCATCAGGTCGCGCTTCTTCCACGGTATGGACCGGTCGCCGACAATGGACTTGTGTCGAGCGCCGAACTCCGTCTTCAGGGCAGCGCGAGCCGCAGCCTGCTGCTGGCCAAGAAGCTTCCGCTCCGCGTCCTGTGCTGCGCGATGTGCATCCCTGGCAATGAGGAATTCGCCGAGAATCGCCTTGCGCTCGGGCGTGGAGTGTGGCGCCGGGCTGGCGGGACGGAAGGGGCCGAACGTCTTCTCCAAACGCGAGAGCGACCCGCTCCGGCTGACACGGCTGGCCTTGACACAGGTGTCGCCGATGCGGATGACGGCGCCGCTGCCCTGGGGCGCAAAGGAGAGCCCCGCCTGCGCCAGGCGGGCGTGCAGGTCCTCCCATGACTTGGCGCCGGCGATCGCGTCCGGCACGACGGTCTGGGCGTAGCGCTGCGCCGAGATCGTGCCGGTCTTCGCCTCCATCAGGATCGCCTTCTGGGACAGGGCAGGCTCCCGGTCGCGTGCCGCAGCACGGTCGACGGTGTAGCGGCTGTCCATCACCGGACCCCAGCCCTGGGCGAGTGCGATCGTCTTCGCGGCACGGTGGATCTTCGGCACGTCGCGGTACAGGTCGAGCACGCGATCCGTGAGGGGATGGACGCGATCCAGGACGACATGCACGTGGATGTTGTCGGTGTCGCTGTGTGCCGCCCAGACCGCGCGGTGCTCGGCCGCGCCGAGTGCCGAGAGGAGTTCCTTCACAGCATCGTCGATCTGTCGGTTGGATGGCGCGAGGCCGGCCTGCCAGGAGATGACGTAGTGCGCGACCGTGTCGGAGCTTCTCGTCGCGGCTTCGGCGGACAGGATCATCTGTTGCTTGATCGCGCGCCCATCGTTGGAGCCGAATCCCTGCTCGCTCCAATGGACGCATTTCTCCGCCGCGTTGTCGGTCTCCGGCGCCAGGATGTACTCGACCAGGCGACGGATCCGCCCAGCCTTGCCATCATTGGCGAGGGTGCCGGCAGGGACCTTCTTCGCGACGACCGAGGAGCTCACGGTTCCGTGCCCCTGCTGGCCGGATCGTCGAGCGCGACGATGAAGGCCTCGATGCGATCCGCGGTGCTGGCGACCTGTTGTGCCGTATCGAGAACCGGTTCACCACGCATGTGGAGGTATTTGAGCAGCCCGCCCTGCCGCCGGATCTCGTTCAACAGCCTGGTCGTATCGCGACGCGAAACGACCTTCGCCCCATGAAGGCGCCGCCGGATCAACTCCGACAGAGTGATGCCGGCATTGTCGGCCATCGCTTGGAACCGCTCGCGGTCGTCGTCGCTGAGGCGCAGTTCGAAGCGCCGGGTCTTGCTGGCAGCGGAGCTCCCCTCAGCGGTCATGCCCTGTGCCTCCATCGCGTGGTGTCGGGTCGGGTTCGCCAGTGAGCAGCTCGTCACGGATGAGGTCCGAAACGGTGACGCCGGCAGCCCGGGCCTTCGCCTCCAGCTCGAGAAGCTCGACATCGGACACGCGGAAGCTCTTCCAATGGCGCCGGTCGCTGCGAAGGCCGCCGCGGGGTCTTTCGGATTTGGTCATCTGGCGCATCGCGGCGTGTGGTTAGGAGGCGTCGCCGGCGCGACGGGCGGCATCACCGCGCGTAACGCGATCGCGCTCACGATCGAGCGCGTCGAGCGTCGCCTGATCGATGTGCTCGAACGCCTCCGACCACGCGGCGAAGGTGCCGTCTTCGTGCTGGACGAAGCCCTCGTCGGAGGGCGCCAGGAGTGTCGTGCCGCGAGGCGGAAGAGGTGTCATTCCGTGGTGTCCTTGTTGGTGACAGCGATGGATGCCGAGTGACGTTGATCGGCCGGATTGAGAAGCGCAGCGCCGAGACCGGCCGCACAGGATGGGATGCCGGAACATGAACGCTTGCGTTTCATGTACGGACATCCCCTATCCTGTCTCTCCCTTGTTACTTGTAGTGCAACACTGAAACGCCCTTCTACCATCGCGAAGGGCGCTACAATCTGAGAACAGATCGACATCTTTCCAGTATCGACAAGCGCGCCACTCTCTTCGTATCTTCGCGGCACTCGACGCGTCACAACAGGAGCATTGAGATGACGAGCGCCGCGACACAGAAAGCGCAGCAGTGGGACCGCGCCAGCTTCGATCGCGTGAGCAAGGAAGCGGCATCGAAGCTTCGGCAGCTGTACCGGGCCACCAGCAGGCCGGCGCCGGCGGACAAGCCGCTCGGCACGCGGGCCATGGTGGAGAAGCTGATGCCGGTGATCCGAGAGGGGATAGAGAAGAAAATCCCGCTGACGGCGATCGCCGAGCACCTCCACCAGGCGGGGGTGAAGGTGACGCCGGGCTACCTGCGCAGCATTGTGCGCAAGGCAGCGCCGGCGGAAAAGAAGCAGGCGGCAGCGGAACCGGCCGAGCTGCCGGGGGTTCCGAGCGAGGGTGCGCGCGAGACACCGCCGGACGCGGGCTGAGAGCGCGCTGCACGCCGCAACCGGAGCCGCCGCCTGTGCCATCAGCCGGCGGTCTGGTTGCCGGTGGCGTAGTTCTGGACCAGCGCCATGAACACGGCAAAGACACCGAGACATGCGCCAATGATGAGGCTGACGCCGGCTCGGCCACTCGATCGGCGCCCGCTCTCGTCCCTGTTCGCCATATACATCTCGTAGAAGGCATAAAGGACGCAGGCGGCACCGCCGGCCGCACCGCCAAAGATCAGGACGTCGGTGAAGTTGGTCGACCCAGCCTTGAAGTCCGTGACATTGAGCGTCGACTTCTTGGCGGCGGTCTGGGCCGCCGAGATCTGGGGCAGGGGTGCGGACGGGTCGGCAGTGGTCTGAGCGAACGCGCTGCGAGCGACCATGACGGTGGCCGCCGCCAGCAGCAGATGGAGCCGTGCCTGGGGCAGCAGCGTGAACGTCGTGATGCGGTCTCTGACGACAGCGGCAACGATACGCGACGGGGTTCGCATGGAGATCTCCTTCAAGCGACGGATCTGCGGTGGGAGGTGCCGGCCGGCGACGTGTCGTCGACTAGGCGGAGGTACCCGGCGAGCAGGGCGTTCGCCGCGCGGACAGCGACAGGTTCGTCGCTGATCTCTTCGACCAGGCGCTGCCAGTAGGACAGCGCGGTGCCGTCAGGGAAGCGACGGGCGAGGAAGGCCAGGGCTTCGGAGGTGGAGAGCCTGCGATACATCTCATCGCGCAGCAGGCGGTCCTCCAGCTTGGTGGTGAGAGCCCAAAGGAGGCGGGCGCCGACCCGATTGTTGAGGAGCAGCCAGCGCTCGCCGGAGTCGAGGGCATAGCGGGCGAGAAAATTCGCGCCGCGGCCTTCGCGTGGTCCGGTGAGGTCGCGGAGCATCACGTCATGGACCACGGACGAGAAGCCGAAGATCTTCTTCGCCTCGGCGCGGACCTCGTCGTTCTCTGCGTTCAGGATGAACACGGCGGAGGCGAGATTCCGGAGCAGGCCGAAGTCGCTGAGCATCTGGCTGGCGAGCATGATCTCGAGGCCCCACTTGCGGCCTTCGCGCGTGTCGGCCTCGACCTGGGCCGCGATGGAGGACCCGCCGCCGGTGACGTGGTACTCGTCCATGCAGAGGCGCTTGGGGGTTTCCTGCATGATTGCGAAGTGGCGCCGCCACCAGGCGTTATAGGCGGCGCGGACATCGGGATCGGCGGCGGGCAGATCCATGTGCGGGATCTCGTCGTCGCGGCCGGAGATGCGCCGTAGGAAGAGATGACGCGCGACCAGGAACATGAGGGCGTTTCGGCGCTTCGCATCCGGTGAGGCCGGGTCGCTGATCAGAACGTCGTTGAGGTCGATCGACGCAACGCGCGCATCGCCGAGGTCGAGGACCGTCGGCCGTGCGAACAGGGGGAATTCGGCGACCGCGGCCTCCGCGGTGCGCGCCGCCCGGCGACAGTGATCGGGATAGTCGGCTTCGAGCTCGGGCAGCGCCAGGACCCCCACGATGTCTTCGAGGATGGGAGCGGCGCCGCGCTGGGCGATCGCAGCCATGTCGTGATGGCCGCGCAGCATCAGGGCATCGGTGATCTGCCAATAGGTGGTGCGATCGTGGAGCGGGATGCCCTCGCGCGCGCAGAAGGCGTCCAGCTCGGGGTTGTCGCCCCGCTGCCAGCGGTTCGGCGAGGTGGACATCCCGAGGTCGCTCTTGATGCGATAGGCCCGGGTGATGACGCGGTCGACGAGTTCGGATCCGACCTCATCGTCGAGCCGGAGCAGGATCTTGAGGAAGTTCTTGATGAAGATGCGCTCACGCTCGAGCGGGGAGCGAAGACCGAGGCCGAGGTCGAACGGATTGATGGCGTGGTCGCGATTGTTGAGGAGACGGACATAGGCGACCTCACGCCGGCGGTGAACCGGCAGCGCCTCGGAAAGCGTGCGGATCAAGCCGGAGGACGAGATGCCTTTGTCGATGATGCCGAGAAGCGGTAGGCGACCGCCGGCGCCGTATGCGCAGAAATCGAAGTTGAGGCGATTCAGCAACATCGACTTGCCCTTGCCCGGACTGGCGAAGATCAGGAGGAGCCAGTGCGCGAGCGAAGGGCTGAGGGCCTGGTGATAGGAAACCTTGCCGACAGGATCGAGGAACACGGTCTCGCCCTGGGTGAAGACCGGTGCGGGGCGATGAAGGGGGAGGGCCCGGACCATCTCCTCGATGGGCACGATCGCGGCGGGGGCGGCGACGCCGCTCATGGTGGCGCCCGGCACGGTCTCGACGAGGGTGCGCAAGGGATCAGGCGTCATGTCGGCGACGCTGGCTTCGCCCCAGGATATGAGGGTCTGGACGAGGAGCGCCCGACGGCGCGGCAGCAGCTCGGCGGGTTCCGACGGTTCGATCCAGGTGGTGGCGACGATGCGCGTGCGCGCGAAGCTCGCGAGGTCCTGGCCGGTCGCGGCCTCGATGGCGCGGACGGCGTGGAAGAAGTTGGAATTGGCGGGCGAGAGCTTGGCCATGACGCCGGCGAGGAGTCGCTTCATGACGATCGTCCAGTCGCCGGCAACCGGTCCGCTTTCGAGATGGAAGGCGACACGGAAGGGCACTCGGAGATGCGCGAGCGCCCGGGGGATGAGGTTGAACGGAGGCAGGTAGCGGGGAAACAGCGTGACGACGGCGAGAGAGTAGCGGCGTCCACCGAACGCGATCTCGGTGTGATCGGCCGAGACGGTCGCGCCCGCGTTCATCAGCTGGTGAGAGAGAGGCGGCGCGAAGAATCCGGAGAGGTCTGTTTCGGCGCCGACAGGTCGGGGCTGGAAGTAGGTGGCCTCGTTGACAGCGCGCGGCCGCCAGTCGGACGGCGTCTGATGGAAGAGGAGGGCGCGGCTGATCTCGGTGAGATCGGGCCGGGTTCCGTCGGGACGGCCGGAGAGGATTTCGAGGGCGAGGCCGGCGTTCTCGAGGGCCTCGGTGATCTGGTGGACGAAGGCGGTGTGAAGGCCGTCGAGGCATTTGAGGCGGAGAGATCGCACCAGGCCGATGCCGAGCGGACCAGCGGCGGCGGCCTGGCGGGCGTTCTCGGCACGATCGCGGGCCCGTTCGGAGGCGGCCGCCGCCTCCGGAAAGGTCCAGCAGGCGATGAGGATGGTTTCCTCGACGGTCTGCTGGCGGATGATGGTCTCGGTTTCCGCGATCAGGCCGGCGACGTCGAGCGCCTTGCCGTCTGAGCGTCCGCGCATGAAGGCACCGGCCCGATCGGCGGAGGCATCGGTGTTGGTGTGGCGTTCGAAGCTGATCGAGAGGAGATGGCCGGGCTTCTTCATGAGGGCCCCGAGCGGCTCGGCGAGGCGCAGGGACATGGCCTCGGCGAATTCCTCGGCCGACAGGATGGTGGCGGCGCCGTGAACGCGGATCAGAGTGCAGAAGGAGCCGTCCGAGCCGAGGAGAACCTTAAGAGCGCTGTCGGTCTCCATGCCCGCGAGGTCGCAGTAGCGGTCGACGTAAGCGGCCATAGTCAGGTCCCGGTGTAGAGGGAGGAGATGCGCGCGGCGACCAGGCCGACGAGCGCAAGGAGGGCGGCGATGACGAAGGCGGCCGTGGCGCCGGTGGATGTGCGGACATCGTCACCCATGGCGCGGGACTCGATGGTGCTGAGGTAGAGGCGCCACATCGCGTAGAGGCAGAGGGCGACACCGATGGCCCCGCAGACGATGATCACCAGGTCCGCGACGCCGTTCTTCAGGATGTCGACGATGCCCCTGAGCACGTCGGCGAGCGTGAGGGTATCGCCGGTCATGTTGTCATTGCCTTCAGGAGGAAGCGTCGGGCGAGAAATCCGATGGCCGCGAGGGCAACGCCGAAGGCGATGGTCAGCCAAGCCGAGGCATAAAGGGCGGCGGCCAACTGGGCGCCGGCGTCGTCGGGGAACTGGTCGAAATAGGATTGGAGCGGGCGGTAGCGGGCAGCGAAGGCGACATAGGCTGCGATGCCGAGCGCAACGGTCGCGGCGGCGCCGATGTCCAGTGCCTGGAGAACGTGCCGGAAGAGGGATGATCGCCAGCGCTGGGCTCGCCAGATGAAGGTCGCGACGAGGACAGCAACAACGACAAGGGGGACGACGGCGAGAACCGTGAGCTGCCACGTCGGGGGCCGCTCGATCGCCGCGAGGGTTGCGGGCACAGTTAGGGCTCTGGCGACGTTCCTGGCCCCGATGGCGATGACGTAGCCGGCGAAGCCGATCAGGCCGATGGCGATGACCGGGCCGAGGGAGCGGGTCGACTGGTTGGACGTCACGGGAATGTCTCTGGAGGGTCAGAGGCTGACGGGTTGGGTGAAGATGACGCCCATGCCCATGCCGGCCGGGGCGGTAACGGTTGGTGGTCGGTCGAAGCCGCGGCCGGCGAAGCTGGACATCTGGGTGCCGAGCGGCCGCAGCACGCCCATGCCGGCGGTGGCCCAGTCGACATCGCGGTTGCTGTACCGGATGGCGCCGACGTCGGGATAGACGGTGGCGTCGTAGTTTTGGGCGAGGATCTGGCCGACCTCGCCGACGCCTTGCAGCAGGCCGGCGATGAAGAGCGAGCCGTAGCGCTCGAGGGTGTGGTGGTCGACGTCCCCAGCGATGCCGGTCCGGGCGTCCGTTTCGGTGATCGCCATAGCCTGGATCGGCACCGAGCGGCCGTTGAGGATCAGGCTCTGGAAGGTGAGCGAGGCGTTCTCTGCGGAGTAGGTGACCCTGCCCATGAGGCGGTCGCCGTCGAGCGGGCCGCGGCCGCCGTCGCGGGGATCGCGGATCGTGGCGAAGACCGGGAGGCCCCGCGGATCGTCGCTGTTGAAGCCCTGGTCGAGGGTCGCATAGACGATGTCGCCGGGCTGGGCGAGGACGCGAGAAGCCAGCGGCCCGGCCGTGCCGGCAGCGGTGCCGCCCTGTGCCGGCGCCGCCGCAGGCGCCGCTGCAGGGGCCGGCGGAGCGGGCTTGGGATACGTCACGACGGTGAAGCGGGGAGGGACCGGTGCGGTGAGCTTCATCTGCGCGCTGATGCTGTCCCGATAGGTGGAGAGCTGCTCGGGCGAAAGCGCGGGACGCGGGGCGGTCTGGTAGATGATGATCGGCTGCTGGGCCGCGGCCGGACTCGTCTGGGCAGTCGGCGCAGGCGTCGGCGCCGAGGCATCGGGCTGGGCTGCGCGGAGCATCTCGTCGCGATCCGAGCCGGCCGGGTAGCTCTCGGCGATGACCGGCTGGGCGATGGCGGTGCCGCCTTCGGCGGCGGCGGCGTCGACCTGCTGGGTGTTGGTGGCGGCCCGGCGCGAGGCCTCGGCCTCACCGACCGGGCGCATGTAGTCGTTGCGCAGAGCGGGGACGCCGCTGTTGAGCTCGGCGCCGGCCATGCCCGAAGAGGCCGGACCTCGGTTGAGGCTGACGAGCGCGATGGTGCCCGCGATCGCGATGGCGGTGAGGGCGCCGACGCCGGCGTAGAGGTAGATGCGGTGTTTCGGATCGAACGGCATGGCGGACCTCAGAAGTCGAGGGTGACGATCTGCTCGGCGCCGCTGCGATCCTTGACCAGGATGCGGCTAACCGGCTGGTCGAAGCGCCAAACCTGTAGCTCCCCATAGGCGGCGCGGGCCTGATGGACCGGGTTGACGACGGTGAAGTTGCCCCGGAGGTAGAGAGCGCCGCCGTAGATCCAGGCGGCGGCGTCGGCGCTGCTGAGGACCTTGGCGGGGCGAGCGGCCTTGGGCGGTGTGCCGTTGAGGAATTCCGACAGGGCGGCATCGGGCCGGAACCCGGTCGCGTCGTCGGGTGCGGCGGCATATCCCGCGGGACGTTGCGGCTTGAGGGGCGAGGTGCCGGGCAGATGAACGGTGATGCCCATGTCGACGGCCGCGGCATAGCCTTCCTTGGCGCCGCTCGACACCTGGAAGATGATCGGGGCGGTCATGCCGTCGAGAGAGATGACGATATTGCCCCACGACCAAAATGCGCAGGGCATGACGGTGATGGTGGTGATGCGGTCGCCCTCGCCGGCGGACATCTCGCTCTGCTCGCCGCCGGCGGCGCAACCCTGCCCGTTCAGGGCAAAGGCACCCGGATCACGGGCGACCCGGAGGATGGGCCACGGATTGCCGGTGCGGTCGAGGAAGGTGATCGCCGTGACCATCCCCTTCCACAGCACCAGCGGATACGGCGGGGTGTTGGGCGATGGCGAGACCTGGATCTCGCGGCGCTGGCCGACGGGGGGCGGGGTGGTCTCGTAGGAGGGATAGGAAAGCGCCCTCTGGGTGTCACGGTTGCGGTCACGCAATGAGCCGATCTCGCCCGGGGTGAGCTGCGTCGCGCTGTCGTTCTGCAGCATCTCCAGGCGCAGCCGCTCCAGATCCTCGGGCGTAAGCGGCGCCGGCGGCGGCGGCTCACCTTGGTTGGCGGCCGCCGGCTGGGTGACGGTGGCCTGACCGGCCTGCTGCGGTGAGACGGTCTCGGGCATGGCCTGGACAGTCGTGGCGGGGGTCTGCGCGAGGGCGGCGGTGTGAATGGCAGCCACGGCCAGCGACGCCGCCAGCGGGAAGCGCCTCATGGCCTGTCCTCCTGGGGTTGAGGGGTTGCGGAGAATTCCGATTGAAGCTGGAGCTCCAGGCCCTCGACGCGCTCCTCGAGCGCGACGATGCGGCGGCGCAGCGCCTCCATCTCGAGCATCGCGACGGGATCGGCCTTGGCGCCGTCGGCTGGGCAGGTGACCCGGGCGGAGCGGGGCGCGGGTGCGTCCGCGGCTTGCGCGGAGGAAACGGCGACAAGAGCCAAGAGGAGAATGGCGCGTCTCATCGAGTCTCCATCCGCTGCTTGGAGGCGACGGCGTCGACCGCGATGCCGTTGGTGTTGGCTGGGGAGGGGTCGACCCGTCTCAGGGTGAATTCGAAGACGCGGTTTTCGGGTCTGACATCGACGTTCGTGCGGTAGAAGACCCGGATCGGCACCTGGATCTTCCAGAAGTAGCGCCCGGCGGATCTGCCCTCCTCGATAATGATCGGCTCGCCGTCGGAAATGGCGGTGACGACATACTTGTCGTCGACCACGCGCTTCATGATGCCGAGGCTCTGCAGCTCGTTCATGTAGGCGGCGCGGCCCTCGCGGGTGAAGTTGGCGGAGAGCACCGTATCGATGGTGCGCTTCCAGTTCTGGTAGTCGAAGCTCCAGAGCGTGACGGCGGTCCCGGCTGCAAAGTCCTTGACGCGCGCGGCCGAAATATTGGGCTCGCTCAGCGGGATCGCGGCGCAGACGGCGCGAGCATCGCTGGTCCAGAGGAACTCCTTGATCGGGTAGACGTGCAGCAGGGCGTAGCCCAGCACCAGGTTGAGCAAGAGAGAAAGGGCGACGAAGCCGCCGAGCAGCCAGGACAGTAGCTTGCCGCGGTTCAATGCGTCGGTGACGACGGCAGCCTCGGTGAGGATGACCTCGAAGTTCTTCATTGGGCGGGCTCCTGGACCGCGGTCGGCTGACATCCGAAGATGCTGCCGTCGGCCACATAGGGTTCGATGTCCAGACGGCCGGACAGGGCCCAAGCGACGCCGGCGGCATTCAGCAGGCCGAATATCCAGAGAGCGATCGCAAGCGCGATGCATCGCGCGCGTGTCGAAACCATGGCGTCGACTTGGCTGGACAAAAGGACATTCTCTCGGCCGGTAGCAAAGCTCACGGGCGTGACACGCCATTGCCGCGCCTTTCCGACGAATAGTCCGATCATGCTGTCGGAGAGCTTGGAGGGACTGAACATTTTTTGCCCATCTCAAGATTACCCCTTGTAGTATGCGGCTAGGTTTGCGATCCTGCAATAGTAATTCGCTCACCCCCTAAAAATTCCCGACGCCTCCCAAAAGGACGGCAAGCACCCGCCATGACACGATTAGACGTGCTGGCCGGATCGGGACCACTCACTCAAATCATCGACGGGAGATCTACTCTTGTCTCGCAACACTATTCTTATGCCCGCCATCATGATGGCGCTCGCCACGACCGTGATGCAGCCGATCCATGCGGCGGAGAGGGCCCCGTGGGTGGTTGTTCGTCTGCACCCGACAACGCTAACCGGCACAGACCCAGCCGGGATCTGGTCAAAGGAGGAGATCCGCGCCGCCCGGCGCCCGCTCACCTTCGGCGTCGATGTCGAGGCTGGGTCCGCGGAGATCGCGGACGGCGAGGTCGTCATATCTCGGCTCGAGGAGCCGGGATGCAACGCGGAGTGTCCCGTTCGGGTCGTGCTGCGGCGGCCCGGCAAGCCGGATGCGGTGCTGCTCGACGACTATGTCTACGTGGGCACGCCGGCCAGTCCGGAGCGCGGCGCGGACATGATCTACCGCGTCTGTTCGGATCTCAGCGAACTCGATGGTGGGACCGGGACGGACGGCAAGGCCGTGTGGCCCGGCGGGCGGGGTGGGGTGCTCGCGCTCGACCGGAGCGCCTTGAAGTGAGGGCGGGCACCCTGGCCTTGGTGCTGGTCTCGAGCTGCGCCGCGGTGCCGGCCTGGGCCGGGGTGCCACAATCGGAACTGATCGCCAGCGGGATGCCGGAAAACCTGGCACCGTTCGCCGCCCGGATCTCGTTGGCCGAGGGCGGCTGGGAATCCGACAATCAATTCGGCTGTGTCGGATTCTTCCAGGCCTGCGGCGCGACGTTCACGAGCCTCTATGGCGGCACGAAGGAACAGTTCAAGGCCGATCGCCCGGGCCAGGTGCAAGTCTACCTGACGTATGCGCGGACGAGCTGGAGCCAGGTCAGACCGTATCTCGGTCAGCTGCGCGGCCAGCAAGTGAGCTATGGCGGCAAAAGCTTCGTCATCGACGACAGCGCCATCCTATTCGGCATGCAGTTCGGACTGGGCCGCATCCAGGCCTTTATACGGGGTGGGTGCGAGGCGCCGAAGGCGGGCCGGGGGACGTCGCCGGCGATCGATGGCAACGGCGTCTCGGTGTGCACGTATTTCGGAAAGGGCGTCGGCTACGACGTCTCGGCGATCACGGGTATCGCCTATGCGAACCTGCAGCCGGTTCAGCCTGGTGTGCCGGATACGGCAGAACCCGGTGTGCCGCCGCTGGTCGAGGGATCGCCGCAATCGAGCGACACCTGGAATTCGGAAGCGGAGGTCCTTGCCGATCGCAAGAGGATCGCGATCGAGCGGGCGATCATGGCGAACAAGGACTTGCAGATCGAGGCGCAGCGCATGGACGCGGAGCGACGGCTGGGGCTGCTCTGGGCGATGCGTGTGCTGGCGGATGTCGACCGCCTCGAGCGGCGCCGCGCGGACAACGGCACGTCCCAGCCGGGTGCTGGGGCATCATTGGAGTGAATACGATGCGTGGTGGCGTGGTCGGCGTCGCGGCAGCGGTGCTGTTGTGGTCGGGCGGGGCCTGGGCCGCGTCCGAGTGCCCGGTGTCGCAGGCGGCGGACGCCGCCTTGCAGCGGGAAATCCAACTGCTGGATGGCCTGAAGGTCGACCCGGCGGACTTCTTCTCGGGTGCCAAAAGCTGCATCGACAGCAGCCTTCTACAAACCTTCGACGTGTCGTCGATCATTCCCGACCCCTTGGGCCTCGTTCGGACGCTGACCGACCAGCTCGGGCAGAACGTGCTGAACGCGGCCAAGCAAAAGGTCTGCGATGTCTTGAATGATCAGCTCGGCAGCGCGGTCGGCAACATGCGCCGGGTGATGAACCAGGTGGTGAGCCCGGACCGGGCGATCCAGGACGCGCTGGACCGGGTGACGAACCGGGGCGGTCTCGACCGGATCAACCTGACGGGCTTGGGCAGTTACGGCGGCGGCGGGTCGAACTACAGCCTGAAGTCGCAGAGCTTCACGCCACCACCAGTCCTGACCTACACGCCGCCGGCGCCGCCGCCCTCGTCGTCCCCGACGACGTCAGGACAATCCGACGAAGAGAAGCGCTTGCGCTGCGCCTTTCTGGGGCAGTGCGGCTGATGGTTTCCTCCCGCGTCTCCAGAGGCCGCGCGGTCCGGCCGAGAACACCAAGGTCCGTCCCCTGCGGGAGGGGAGCTCGTCAGGCTGCGGCCTGTCGGTCGAGAGTAGGGGAAACGGATCGCGGCCGCACCCTTTCGGGGCCGAAGGCGCCCCATGGAGGCCCTTCATGAGGCCGGTGGTCATCACCGTCGCCGTGCTCGCGTCGTCGGCGTTCGTGCCGGAAGCCCGGGCCCAGTCGGCGACAGACAGTGCGCTCGCAGCCCGGATCGCGACGGTCGACGGCCTGTTGAGCGGTATCGCGACGATGGCCCGGCAGACGGGGCTGTCGGAGGAGCAGGTCTCGGTGCAGTTGAGGAAGTCGGTCGAGGGCTTCGCCGGCGCGACGGAATCGCAGCGCCTGGCGCTCGCTAAGCTGCCGGCGGCTCGGGAATACGCCACCTCGCGGCGCACGTGTCCGGAGGTATCGGCAGGCCGGGCCGGGAACCGCTCGGTCGACGACGCAGGAATGACGGGCCGCAGCCTGGCGAACAGCGACGCGCGCCGCGCCTTCGCCGGGGTGGGGCCCGTGCCGGAGGTCGGGGACGAGGAGGGCGGCGAGAGAGCCACGCTGCTTGCGGTCGGGATGCCGCTGCCGCCGGTGACGCCGGCATCCGCATCGACGGCAAACCAGGTTCGGCGTTGGGCCGAACTGCGCCGCGCCGCATCCGTGATGGCGGCGCGATACGCGGTCGCCGCAGAGAGGGAGGAGCCGTGATGTCGGGAATAGCGGAAATATCGTCTCCCGGGAGGAAGCGGTGAGGCGGGCGGCTCTAGCGGTCGCGGCACTGATCACGGCGGTTCCCGGCGCGGCCCTGGCCGCGTCGTGTGCCGGTGTCGAGGAGCGGGTGCTCGAACGGACGAGCGAGCTGGAAGGCTCCGTTGCGGAAACGATCGGAAGCGTGCAGTCGAAGCTGGTTGCCCAGGCGGTGGCCGAGCAGCAGCAGCTGAGCTCGGCGTTGGCGATCCTGAATCGCCAGGAGAACCTGTCGTCGGAGGCGGCCTCTACGGCCCTGACGAAGAGCCTGGAGGCTGCCTCTGGGGTGATGAACGCCCAGTGGCAGGCGCTGGCGTTGAAGGAGAAGGTCGACCGCTTCCAGGCGGTGGGCTACGAGCCGTGCCACTTGGTGACGCTGGCGTCGACGGCGGCGGGCCAGATCGCTGCCACGCCGCAATATCGGCAGAACCTGCGCAACGCGGTGTCCAATCGGCCAGGGGAGACGGGCACCGAAGAGGAACGGCGCGACTGGTACCAGCGGTTCAATGGCGGCAGCGCGCTGCCGAGCCCGGACGACCTCCTGTCGGGGGACCAGGAGAAGGCGAAAGCCTGGATCGACTTCGTCATGGGGCCGCCGGAGCCCCTTGGAGACGGCTCCGGCGCCGACGAGGCGGTGCGGCTGGTGGCGCAGCGCGAGGCCGGCGCCCGGCGCTCGGCCGCGCTCGAGGCGATGGTGGCGGTGGCGCCGCCGGCGCCGATGGATCCGATCTCCCGGCGCTGGTCAGGCCTCGACGGGGGCATGGCATGGAGCGCGACGATGGTCGCAGGCGACAGTCGCGGCACGCAGCTGGACACGATTGCGATCAAGGCGGCCAAGGCGGCGATGATGGCGGACCGGCTCGACCGACGCCTGCGCCGCCTTATGGCGGTCGCGGCCGACGCCGCGGTGCGGATCGACGCGGGCGCCGGACTGGCGGGGGGTGCGCGATGAAGGGCCCATTGTCGGTCGCGGGCTTGGCCACGGTCGTGGCTCTGGCGTCGGGACCGGCCGTCGCGGCCTGCAAATACGTCAACGACGGCGAGTGGCGGAGCGGCCACTCCTCAGCGGAGAGCAGCCTCAATGCCGGCGTCGACGGGCTCGGCGCGGCGGTGTCGCAGCAGCAGGCGATCAATACGCAGATCCTGACCTCGATCATCGCCGTCCTGACCAAGCAGAAATCGCTGGATGGTGACCAGAATGCGACGGCGGCGCGAGCGGCAGCGCAGGCGCTGGCCGCCACCTCGAGCGAGATCATGCGCAGGCAGGCGCTGTCCGAGACCGTGGAGAGTTACGGCCCGGCCGGGCAGGCGTTGGATCCGTGCGTGACGGCCGAAAAGGGCGCGCAGCTGGGCGACGGCGTCACGCAGCTCGACGCGCGGGCGGGAACGCTGAGCCAGCCCGGTGAGATCGACAGCATCAGCCCCGATGCCCGGCTCGGCGATGCGACGCGGGCGCGGCTCGAAGATTGGACGGCTCAGCAGAAGGCTGCAGTGCTGCTCGACGCCTCGGTGCCGGCAGAGGTGAAAGACCGCACGATCTCGGCGATCGGGGGGCTGCCGCCGCCGAGCGCGAGCGAGCGCGGGAGTGGGACGGTGGCCCTGGCCGCCGCGGCGGTCGACGCGGCCCGGCTGCGGGCGTTGCGGGGACCGCTGGTCCGAACGTTGCAGACGGTGCGGGCCGCGGCCGAGGCCGAGCTGGGGAAGGTGTCGGTGATTGACTCCCTGGCTTGGGTGATCGCGCGCTACGGCGCCGGCCCGCAAAACCAGGATTGGCGCCTGGGGCTCGTGACTCTGGGTCCACGGGGGCTCGACCAGGAGGAGGCGCGGCTCGATGCCGTGCTGCTCGACCTGGCGCGGCTCGAATCCCAGCTCGACGAGCTGGAAACGGCGACGCTGGCGACGTCGCTGGCGGCAACGGAGTAAGGCGATGGAGAACACCACCGGCCTGTTCACGCCGCGGGAAGGCCCCTTTGGGGTCGGCTTCCTCGACCAGATCAGCAACGGGGCGGCGAGCTGGGCGTTCTACGGCAGCGGAAGCTACGAGACCCAGGGCTCGATCCTGGGGACGATCTACGGGACGCTGAATCTGGCGATCCTGGTGTTCGCGGCGATCATCGCGACGCTGACTTTCCTCGAGGGCTCGGCGGAGAGCGCGACGACTGGACAGGTCGGCGGGCGCGGCGCGAGCCCGTTCCGGACAATGGGCCGGATTGCAGGCGCTGGTGTGCTGCTGTTTCCGATCAAAGGGGGGATGAGCCTGATCCAGCTGCTGGTGGTGTGGCTGGCGGCCTCCGGGATCGGCCTCGCCGACTACGCCTGGACGAAGACGGCGGACGCCATCGTGTCGGCCGGCGACTACACGACGTCGCCGAGTGCGGGGATCGACCGGCCGGACCGTGAGACGGTGCTGAAGTTCGCGGCGGTGCTGCGCCAGATGACGGCGATGGAGGTCTGCGCCAGGGACTTCGACGACATCGCCAACGCCCTCGCTCTGGAATCGCCGTCGCTGTCGATGGAGACGGTCGATGGCGGTTTCAGCGGCTGGACGACAAGGCTTTGGCTGTACCGGGACACATCGAAGCCACAGCCTCCGCCCGGCGCGGGCGGGCCGGGCTGGGAGAACGCGAACCGCAACAACTACAATTACAGCGCGGCGCTCTGCGGCAGCGTGAAGATCTTCGTGAAGTCGGGGCTCAACACCGACCAACTATCTCTCGGCGACCTGAAGTTCGGATCGACCGCGATCGACATGGGCGAGAAGATTGATGCGCTGGCGGTCAACGTCACGATGAAGGCGGGGATCGATGCTGTGCAGAACGTCCTCGGCCCTCAGGCGCTCAGGATCGCGGGGATAATCCGCGGCACACAACAGGGCACGGATGCCGATATCGAACAGATCGCGGCGACGGCGCCGGTCCTGGCGGCGAAGACGTATCTCGGCCAGGTCGGCGGCGGCCTGACCCAGCAAATGGGGGAATTCCAGCTCGGACAAAGCCTGCAGGAATCCGCTCGCGGCGACGGATGGATGTTTGCCGCGAGCTGGCAGCGGATGGGGGCGAATATCAGCCGGGCAGTCGCAGGGCTGCGTGCGGCGATGGCCGTGGAGGTGCCGCGGACGCCGTCGTCGGCCCGGCAGTATTTCGGGGCGAGCGCGATCGAGCAAAGTTCGACGCTGGCGGGCCTGGTCCGCGCCAATGACGATCATCAGGCCCGGCTCGCGACGCTACAGGATGTGTGGACACCCCCCGGCGAGGAGACGAACGGGACCGGTACTGCGGGGACCGGATTGACCCAACCTGGGGAGGCGAAGGCGACGCTCGGCCGGACCTGGGCCGACCTGACCCGGACAATGACCGGAGACCGGGCGGCGGACCCGATGCTGCAGTACGAGCAGCTCGGCGCGAGCATGTTCAACGTGCTGGGTGTGTTGGCATCGGCCGAGATGCTGTCGTCTCTTGGCGCCGACCTGCCCTTTGTGGGCGGCGCGGTGACGACGATCGACAGCTTCCTGGAGCGGATGATCGAGATCGTGGGCGGCGCCGGCATCGCGCTGATGGTGGTGCTGCCGGTGGTGCCGATCCTCTACTACGTCGGCGCGATCGTCGGCTGGCTGGGGCTGGTGATCGAGTGCATGTTCTCGGTGCCGGTGCTGCTGGTGACATTCTTTTCCCCGGCGCGAGGCGGGACCTGGCTGGACACGGCGCTGCCGGGGGTGAAGACGCTGTTCGGGCTGCTGCTGCGGCCGTTCCTGATCGTGGCCGGCCTGGTGGTGATGATGGCGGCGACACGGATCGTGGCGCCCTATGTCGACCTGGTGTTCGCCACGATGTTCGTGCTGGCGAACCCGAGCGGCGGCTTCTTCGGCATCGTCTTCTTCGGGATCCTGGCGGTGTTCTACTGCATCGCCTGCTTCGTGGTGGTGCTGGTGGCCTGCCGCTTCATCTCCGGGCTCGGGGACGGCGTGATGGGGCTGATCGGCGGCTACGTCGGCAGCATGGGCCGAGACCACCTGTCCGACCATGTGGTGGCGCCGGTCAACCCGGCCGGGCCGCTCGGCCGTGGCGCGACGACGCTGCCGGCGGTGCCGGGTCGTATGGGGCGCGGCCAGCAGAATCGTGAAGCTCTCAAGAGGCTGTTCCGCCGTCCTGTCGCCGAGGGCGGCGGCTAGACCCGTGCAGCATGAGGAAATGAGATCATGAGCAGGAACCATGACCATTGGCAGTCGCGGGCGATCGTCGGGGCGATCCGGGAGCTTCAGGAAGAACGGGCGCGGCTGGAGCGCATCGCGGTACGGCTGGCCCATGGGGTGGAACACCATCCACCCACCTCTATGCAGGAGGTTCACTCGGGATCAGCCGGACTGGCGCGAACGACAATCTGGGCCGGCGCCTTGGTGATCAGCGTCGGCATCCTGGCCTATACTGGGCGCGACCTGGCGGAGCTCGGTGTCTTCGAGCCACGGGCACCGACAGCCCTCGCGGCGTCGGGGACTCCGGAAGCGATTGGCAGGCCGTCCAGCACGCCGGCTCTTCCGGTGCCCGCTGCGGGGCCGGCAATGCCGGTACAGCCGTCGCCCCTGATGGCGGCCGCACCGTCCGTCGCGTCGGCCCAACCAGCTCCGGCACCGCACCAGGCCGCGTCGGCGGAGGACATGCTGGCTCTCGGCCAGGTGCTGACCGGCGTGCGGCCAGCACCGGTCGCCGGCGCCGAGCCGCGCGGCATCGTCTATTTCGACCCGCGCTGTCCCTATTGCCATGCCGCCTGGACGGATCTGGCCCCCAAGGACATGGACCTGTTGTGGCTGCCGGTGACGGCGCTGGGACGGGAGGCGCCGAACGCTTCACGGGTCGCGGCCGTGCTCGGCCGGGCCGGCGAGGGCAAGGCTGTGCTCGAGGCGGCGTTCGGACCAGCGCCTCCGGCGGCGGAGATGACTGCGGATCTGCGGGCCAAGTCCGAGGAGAATACCGCAGGATTCCTGGCCCTGGCGCGCGGCTGGCCGCAGGAGATCGAAGGCGTCCCTGCGTTCGTCATCCGGGGCCAGGACGGCAAGGTCAAAATCGGCAGCGGGTGGCCGCCGCCCGCTGGGCTTGTCGATTGAGGTCGGCCCCATACAATTTCCAACCCCTGGAGACGAACTCTCGAACCGATCCATCGCATCCGATCGAAAGGTTCGAGCCCATGGAACAGACGCTTGCCCAACCGAAGGCAGAACTGACAGCTGAGGCCGGAGACTGGGAGGTCGCCTGGAAGCGGGAGCGCTCGCTCCGCAGCATCGAGACCAAGATGCGGGATGCCAGATCCAACCTCCAGCTGGACCGGAAATGGCCTGCGCACGACGCCGCGACAGCCGCGATCCTCGAGATGCAGTCCCTGCTGCCGCCGGTGTCGCAGGCCATTGCGAGACAGGAGAGGGGCGAGGCCTTGTCTCCGGAAGAGGCGTTCAGCCTGGACATGTACCGGAACACGGAGGCGCTGAGCCTGGGCGAGCCGGAGGACCTGGTGCGCGGGCTGCCGGATCTGGCGAAGATCCGGGAGTTCTGGCCGGAACCGGATGCCGCGGCGCGACTCGTCTGGGCGCAGGAGCTGGCTGCGAGAGCGGATCAGCTGCGTGCGGAATGGAAGGCATATGACGCGGTCGCGGCCGCCAAGTACAGCGTGGATGAGCTCTTCCATCTGGCCGACACCGATTGGGAGCGCTTCGCGGCATTTGGCGAGGTGGCCCAGGAAGAATCGATGCAGCTGGAATACTGGCTGGAGAACGACCGCGAGCGGATGATCGTGTCCGAAACCGCCGCGGGCGCCGCAGAACGCGCAGCCGAAGCACTCGATCTGGCGCAGAGGACTCTTGGCATCGCGCCGGCGACCACCCATTCCACCTTACCTCAACCCTTGGAGACGAACTCTCGGACCGATCTGTCGCAACCGATCGAAAGGTCTGAAGTCATGAAACCCAATCAGTCCCAGCAGCAGAACTTTATCCCGGGCGCGCATGCGTCGATCACCGGCACGGTCGAGCGCAAGACGGAGTTCGACCGCATGACCGCAGTGACGGTGCGGTCGGATCTGGCCGATGGCTACAGCCGGTACAACCAGGTGCTGCTGTTTGACGCCGCGGCGCGCCGCGTCGCGTCGGCGATCGAGGACGGCGCCACGGTTCGGTTCGACGCCCGGGTGCACGAAAACGTCTTTCCGAAGGGTGACAAGGAGACCTACCGGACCGACGTGATCGCGCGCCGGATCGACCGCGAGGACCCGGGCGCAGCGCATGAGGCGACGCTGACGGTCACGGGTGAGGTGCGCCGTGGCTTCCTGGCGAACGACAAGGTCACCATGGGGAGCCTTGTCTCGGAAAGCCGGGACGGAGAACCGCGGTACCACAGCTTCAAGGCGTTCGACGAAGGTGTTCGCGGCCAGCTGGAGACAGCCCAGGTCGGCGACCGCCTGACGTTGACGGGCACCATCGGCCAGAACTCATACGAGAAGGACGGGGAGAAGGTTTACACGACCGACGTCGTGATAGATCGCGTGGCAGAGCACACCCCGGCACCGCGCCAGGCGCCGGCGCCGCTCCCCACCCAGGGAAACGACCACCGGCAAGAGCATAGGCAGACAAACCGGCCGCATTGACCGGCGCGCGAAAGGGAGCCTGTCCAATGCGACTGGTGATCGTGGAGAGTCCCGGAAAGATCGGGAGGATCCGCGAGTATCTCGGGGCTGGCCACGAGGTCGTGGCCAGCGTCGGGCATGTTCGCGACCTTCCGGACAAGGGCGATATCGGCGTGGAGCCGCCTGCGTTCCGGCCGCGCTACGTCCTGACCGAACGCGGGGCGGAGGTGGTGGCTCGGCTGAAGCCGGCGGTTGCCCGGGCAGACGAGGTCTATCTCGCGACCGACCCGGACCGGGAGGGCGAGGCGATCGCCTGGCACCTGCAGCAGGTGCTCGGGTTGAAGCAGCCGCGGCGTGTCACCTTCACGGAGATCACCGCTGCGGCGGTGCGCCGGGCTATGGCGGAGCCGCGGCAGATCGACCTGAAGCTCGTCGCGGCCCAGGAGGCGCGGCGGGCGCTGGACCGGCTGGTCGGATGGATGGTCAGCGCGGTGTTGTCGCGCCAGGGCGGCGCGGGGTTGAGCGCCGGCAGGGTGCAGAGCCCGGCGGCGCGGCTGGTCGTGGAGCGTGAGCGGGCGATCGAGGCTTTCTCCTCGACCAGGCATTACGGCGTGGAGATCACCTTTCCGGATGGCGAGGGCGGCCCGTGGACCGCTCTGTGGCGCGTCAAGCCACACTTGCCGCCGGGACAGGAATACTGGCTGGACCGGGATTTCGCGCAACGGGTGGCCCTGTTGCGCGGCTTCTCCGTCGAAGCCTTTACCGAGAAGGAGGAGACGCAGGCGCCGCCGGCGCCGTTCACGACTTCGACGCTGCAGCAGGCTGCGTCCACGCGGCTGAAGCTGCGGCCGAAGGCGGCGATGGAAGCGGCGCAGCGGCTCTACGAGCAGGGGGCCATCACCTATCACCGGACGGACAACCCCAACCTCTCGGACGAGGCGGTGGTGGCCATCTGGCGCCGGGCGCGCGAGCTGGGGCTCGAGGTGGCGCCGCAGCCGCGGCGCTGGAAGGCGAAGGACGGCGCCCAGGAGGCGCATGAGGCGATCCGGCCGGCGCATTTCGAGGCGGATGAGGCCGGGGAAACCGACGCCGAGCGGCGGTTGTACGCCCTGATCCGGGAGCGGGCGATGGCGAGCCAGCTCGCCGACGCCCGGTTCAAGGTGCGCAAGGCCGTGCTGCAAGCAGCGGAACCGCTCGACCAGGCCGCGATCCGGCTGGACGCGACAGGCCGCACGCGGATCTTCGCCGGATGGATGGCGCTGGCCGCGGTCGAGACCGACGCCGGCGAGGGGGAGGGCGAGGACGAGGTGGTGGCGAATCCGGTCCCAATTCTGGAGCCGGGCCGGATCCTCGGCGCCTCCGGCGGGCGGGTGGTCGAGAAGAAGACGAAGGCGCCGCCCCAATACACGGAGGCGACGCTGGTCAAGGCGCTCGAGGCCGAAGGCGTTGGCCGGCCGTCGACATACGCGGCGATCATGGAGACGATCGTGCGGCGCGACTATGTGGCGGTCGACGGCAAGCGGCAGCTGAGCGCCACGGCGAAGGGCATGATGGTGGTCGACGCGCTTTGCGGCCGGTTCGGCTTCATCGAGCTGGCCTTCACGCGGGCGATGGAAGAGGAGCTCGACGCGATCGCAGAGGGCCGCGCCGACTACCGTTCGGTGGTGTCCCGGCTGCATGCACAGCTTGCCGAGGAGAGTGCGGCCAGCGAGGGGGCCATCAAGCGGCCGCCGAGCGAGGCGATGATCGCGAAGGCCAGGGCGGTTGCCGCCGAGCGGGGCCTCGTCCTGCCGGAGAATGTGGAAGGGTCCTATGCCGCCTGCAGGACCTGGCTCGATGAAAACGTAGGCTCGGCGCCGTCCGCGACGCAGAAGGTCTTCGCAGCCCAGCTGGCGGAGCGGCTGGGCGAGGCGTTGGACCCCGCGGTGGCGGCCGACCGCGGCAAGCTCTCGGCCTGGATCGATGCTGCGGTCAAGCGGGCGGACCGCCAGGCCAAGGCGCGCCTGTCGGCCGAGCCCGCGAGCGAAAAGCAGATCGCAGTGCTGCGGACTGCAATCGACAAAGGGCAGATGGAGGCACCGCCGGGCTGGCCAAGCCTGAGCAAGCTCCGCGCATCGGCGTTGATCGACGAGGTGATGTCGGGCGGCAAGGGATCTGGGAGGAAGAGCCGCGGCAAAGGCCGGAGCGCCGGCAGCTTCAGCAACGGGCCGCGCATCGTGGCGCGGAGGAGCGAGTGATGGAGAAGCGGCCCAAACAGTTCTTGCAGACGATACCGGGCCTGACCTTGTTCTTCCTCGGCGCCCTGTATCTCCTGGTCTCGCTGCTGTGGTTCGCCAAGCCGGGACTTCTGGGGTCGGCGTTCCACGCCTTGCGGATGGTCGAGAGTGCCGGAACATGGCCGCTGTGGAGCGGGGGCTGGGACCAAGTGTTCGCCCAGGCCGCATCCTATCGGCCGGGGGTCATGGCGATGGCTAAGGCGTCGGTGCCTTTCGGCCTGATCATGACGGTGCTGGTGGCAGCGATCGGCGCCGTGGCCATCATCAGGGTCAAGCTGGACCATCTGGACGGGCTGGCCGCATCACCGAAGCCGCGGGGATGGCGGGCGGTGATGGAGGCCCAGAGCCGCCGGCATCCGGCAAACCGGTTCTTCCTCGACTATGACCTGTCGTCGATGCCACTCGATCGTGGCCCGGCGCGAATGCCCGAGCGGGCGCTGGACCTGCTGGAACGGACGGGCGCGATCGTCGAGGTGCTCGACCCGCCCCTGGGCGAGGTGCCTGCGGGGACCTATGCCGGTCCCGACCTCGTGCTTCGGGAGGATCGGCTCCGGGAAGAGCTGATGCTTTCGCTGGGAGGGCCGAACCCGTTCCTGACGATGCCGGTCGTCGAGGCGGCGATCGAGGCCCTACCCTGGCCGGCCGCGATCCTGCTGAGGACCGGGCTGGAACGGATCGCGGGCCGTGACCAGGCCGGCACCGCGGAAGCGTTCGCCGGGACCGTCTCGGCGGTGGCGCGCCGGATGGACGATGTCTGGCGCCACCTCAACGCGCTGAAGGCGCGGCACGGCACGAAGCTGGTGCTCGGCGCCGACGGCGCTCCCGACGGCAGCCTGACGCTTGCCGAGGTGCTGCGCGAGGACAATCCGGCGGCGCCGGACCGTCGCTGGCTGGCCGACGCGGTGGCACGGGAACATCCGGAGCTGCTCGGGCTTCTGAAGCGCAACCACTATCTCTCCGGCTGCCTCGCCACGGTGCTGGTCGAAACCAGGACGGCCGGCATCTTCCCCCCGGAATCGTTTCGGTGGCTCCGATTCGTCGACTATCCCCTGTGGTGTTTCGTGCGCGTCGTGGGGGCGCCGGCCTCGACGCCGATCGCCGCCGGCGCCCAGGCGCACTGGCTGGCGGAGCGCCAGGCCGGAGGACCGATCGAGACGCCGCAATTCGCGGAAGCCTATCGGGCGCTCCGGGTCGAGGCGCGGAAGTATCTGACGGACGACACGGTGCGGCGCCTGCGCGCGACCGCGGCGCGGGTGAGAGCCGCATGATGCGCGCAGCCGCGATCACCATCGCCTTGGCAACCCTGCCGGCGCAGGCTGCCGGGCCGGAATATGTGCCGGATCGCACGCCGGTCTCACCCTATCAGCTGCCGCCGCGGCCGGAGGATCTCGACCGCCTCGAGATCCGTGAGCTCGGCGCGAGGCTATCTGCGATCGAAGCAAGATTGGACCGGCTCGAGGCGATCCAACGTCAGAAGCGGCAGCCACCCCAAAGCGAGGAGCGGACGCCATGAGACGCGATCGCAATCCCTTTTTCACAGTGATCGACATCGCGATCGAGGTGATCGCAACGACGCTGGCAGCGATCGCAACCGTGCACGCTTCGCTGCACATAACGCTGTGGATCCTTGGCCCAGGCTGGATCGAGGGCGGGGACAGCTCCCTGTGGAGCGATGGATCGATGCGGGCTGTCGCCTCCGCGGTCGTGTTGTTTGCGGTGATCGAGCTGATCTCGGTGTCCGAATCCGCCTCGACGCTGTCCGCGATCGCGCGACGGGTCGTCCGCCGGCTGGCCCTCGGGGTCGAAGTCGGAGGCTTCGTCTTCCTGGCCGCGAGCATGGCCTGGCTGATCAGGGGCAGCGACCCCGAGGCGTCGCCACTGCTGCCACAACTGACGGCGGCCGCCATGGCCGGCGCCAGCATGATCGGCGTCAGTCTCGCCGTGCGACGGCTGATTGGACAGGAGGCCACGCGATGACGGCCGATCTCGGCAGGCTTCTGATCAACCTCGCCACGGCGTTCCCGGTCGCGACCGAGCTGGTGACGATCCTGATCGCGATCGTCGGCCTGATCATAACCGGGCGAGCACTCGGCGACGCCTATGCGATGGCGATCTCGCCCGGCCGGCGCGAGGTCACCTGGCTCGGTGTCGTCGGCAAGCTCCTGATCGGCGGCGCGATGGTGGTGATGCCCTTCCTCCTGTGGAAATCGGGCAACACCTTCGTCCTGGGGGGCACCGGAGAGACAACGATCTTCGCCTACACGAAGCCGGATGTCGGCAGCAGCACCTATTGCCAGGGCATCAACGCCGTGGTGGTGCTGTTCTTCTTCTTCATCGGCGTCACCGCGATTCACCGCGGCTTCATGGTCTCCTACCAGGTGACCGCCGGGCACCGGCGCGGCATGGGCGAGGCCTGGGTCTTCTTCATCGCCGGCACCGTGTGCTTCTTCATCGTCGACGCGACCACCCTCGTCGGCAACACGTTCGGCCTGAAGATCGGCGTCGATAACATCTGCCAGATGCTCGACGATCCGGGAGGGCAGCCATGATCTGGCGCGTCCTCCGATTCCTCAACCCTGTGCGGCGCCCGAGCGAGCTGGGGGCGCTGGGAGCCGCGGCCTGGCGCTCAGCGCGGCACGCGGCCGAGGCGCCGCAGCCGGTCCTGGATGGGCGCCAGCCGAGCCGGGTGCTGCGAGAGCTGCGGCGTACGGTCGTCCTCGCCCTGGTGTGCTGCGCCGTGACGGGCGGCGGTGCGCTCGGCCTCTACCTCACATCCGGGAATGAGCTTCAGCTCGTCGCGGCGGTCCTGCTGACGGCGGTGTTTGCGATTGGCGGGATCGTGGCCTGGCGCCGGGCCGGCAAGATCGCCCGTTGGCTTGAGAGGAACTAGGCGATGGCCGGAAGGAAGGTGCATTTCGAGGGGGTGGAGCGCCAGCAGGAGATCCGACACGGCACCCGGATTGAAGACGTCCGCAGTTTGCCGCAGAAGCTGTCGGACCTGGCGGATAGCCCCGCAGGAACCTTCAAGCTGTTCGGCGCCATGGCCGGGGCGTCCCTCCTGTTCTGCTGGGTGCCGCTTCTACCGGAGGCGATCGTGCTGCTCGGCGCCATCCCGCTCTTCTTCCTCTACTACCACCGCGGACGTTACCGGCGCCGCCTGTGGGACATGCCGTTCCGGGTGCCGGCCTGGGTCAACGCCGACGGCTCCACCTTCCTCGACCGCACGACGGGCAAGCCCGGCGACGGCGAGGTCTATATCGGCCGTGAGTTCAATTCCGGCCGCGAGGTCTGGTCGAGCTGCCGGGACGTGACCACCCATGGCGGCATGGTCGGCACCACCGGATCGGGCAAGACAGAGGCGCTGCTCGGATTCGTCCACAACGCCATGATGCTCGGCTCCGGCGCGATCCTGATCGACGGCAAGGCCCATCACAAGACCCGGGACTCGATGTTCCGGATCGCCCGGATCATGGGGCGGGATGAGGACTTCCTGGTGATGAATTTTATCAAGGGCGGCCGCGACCACGACGCGGTCGAGGACGCAAAATCCTCGCACACCTTCAACCCGGTCGCGCTTGGATCCGCCGACATGAAATCGGAGCTGCTGGTCAGCCTGCTTCCGGATACCGGAAGCGGCGACGGATCCTGGCAGGAGCGGGCGATCTCGTTCGTCCAGGGCGTGACCATGAGCCTGGCTCGGCTGAGCCGCGCCGGGCTCGTCGTTTCCAACCCGGAGCTCTTCGCCCGCTTCGTCAACCTGCAGCGGATCGAGAACCTGGTGCATTTCGGGGTGTTCCAGGACCTGCGCGGCAATCTGGTCGACCTCCGCAACGAGACGGTCAACGGCCGCAGGGTGCGCGGCAGCGGCTTCGCCCAGCTCTTCGCCAAGATGAAGGCGCATGACTTCGGGCTGATCGAGTTCTCGCTCAACTCGCTGCCCGCCTATACCGAGACGCGGCCGCGCGTGCCGCATCTGCTTCCGGAATTCGACCCGATGGTCTGGATCGAGTTCAAGCGCAGCTGGCGCGGTCCAGGGCCGGGCCCCAACGGCGAGGCCGAGATCTGCTACCCCCGGCCGGCGATCGGCCGCGACGGCGATCCGCCCGGAGACGGGCCGAAACTGTCGCGCGAGGAGACCCTCAACCAGCACGGCTACCTGGAATCGCAGATGGTGCCGGCGATCGGCACGCTGACCTTCGGCTATCGGAAGATCTACAACGACGAGATCGGCGAGGTGGACTTCCGGGATGTCATCCTGAATCGCCGGCTGCTGCTGGTGCTGCTGCCCTCGCTCGAGCGCAGCGAGAAGGGCTCGGAGATGTTAGGCCGCCTGTCGGTGGCCGCCATCAAGGGCGCCCTCGCCCAATTCCTCGACACCCCGATGGAGGGATCGCGGCGCCAGATCATTGAGGCCGCCGCCGAGAACGCGCGGACGCCGTTTTTCATCATCCTCGACGAGTACGGCTACTACCTGGTGAAGGGCTTCGCGAAGGCCTTCGCCCAGGCGCGCGGTTTCCTGGTCTCACTGCTGTTCGGGATCCAGACCTATGACGACCTGCTCGCCAGTGACAAGGTCGAGGGCGAGAGGACCTGGGGCAACGCGAACGTCAAGTATGCGGGCCGCACGACCAGCGGCTACGATTCCGACACGTTCCGCAAGCTCGCAGGCGCCGGCGGCCGCACCCAGGTCCAGGTCATCCAGGAGGCGCAGTACCACCCCGGCGACATTGGGGCGCCCGAGCTGTCGCGCACCAGCCGGATGGAGGAACGGGAGCGGATCAGCGTCGACGACCTGAACAAGCAGAAGGACGGCGAGTTCACCATGATCGTCGGCGCCGGCGACGCGACGGGCCGCGGCGGCGCGAGGGTCGTGAGATACCTCTCCTACTTCACCGGCGACATGCCCGAGACGAAGGAGCTACGGCTGCCGCACTTCGTGGCGGTGCGGTCGCCGATGGCCGGCTTCGCCGGCGGGGACGCGGGCATCGAGCAGGCGCGAGAGCGGATTCGGAAGGAGCAGCGCTTGGCGGACGCCAATCTGCGGCACCAGACGATGATGATGGAGATCCTGTCGCAAACGCTGCCGCCCACGGTACAGGCTGGGCACCCGTCGGCGATGCCGGAGGCCGGGTCACCGCAGAGCTGGGACATCGACGACCAGGCCCTGGAGGAGCTCGTGGCGGCGAGCGAGGACGCCGCGCGCGACGAGGCCCCGCGCCGAACAGCGATGACCCCCGACAAGGAGGCCAGGGCCGCGGCGCTGCTCGACGCAGGACGATCGCAGACGGAGGTGGCCCGGGAGATCGGTGTCAGTGCTTCAACGCTCTCGCGGTGGCTTGCGGCGCGGCGCGCGGCCGAAACAGCCCTGGACGTGGGAGAGGATCCGTTCGGTGGTGATGACGTCGGCGGCGAGGCTGATGCTGGCGCCCTTGCCTCGCCTTTCGCCCCGACACAACCGCGTGGACGAGGCGCTCGGTTCAGAGCCTAAGTGTTTGGAATTCCGCCAAAAAAGAGCTATGATGCTTGACCAGAGATGAGGAGGGCAAAATGGCTGTCGCCGCTCGCCGGACCCCGGTCCCGCCAATCGCTGCCGAGGAGCTAGAGCGCCGCCGCCGCGCCTATGAGCGCGCCACCCACAGCCTGCGGATCGAGGGGCTGACGGCAACGCCGGAGGCCGAGGCCGTCGCCCAGGCTTGGCTGCGCGGCGAGATCTCGAATGAGGAGATGGGAGCGCAGACCCGGGCGCTGCATGGCGCCTGACCCGTATGTCCAGCCGAACGGTACGCTGCGCAACCGGCTCGGCATCGCCGATGCGGACGAGCTCTCACAGCGGGAAGCCGATCTTTCCAGAGCGCGATTGTTCCTGATCGAAACGGAGGGGCCGCAAGGCCCCTTCGACTTTGAACGGCTGAAGGCGACGCATCGGTACATCTTCCACGACGTCTACGACTGGGCCGGGGAACCTCGAACCACCAACCTGTACAAGCGGGAATATGACGGCGGACCGCTGGCGGCCTTCACCACGCCGGATGAGATTGCCCCCCGCGCGGCGCGAATCTTCACCGCGCTCGAGCACCACAATCAGCTGCAAGGGCTAGACCGGGAAACCTTCTCCCGCCAGGCAGCGGACCTCTTCGCCGGCATCAACGCTCTGCACCCCTTCCGTGAGGGTAACGGCCGGACGCAACGTGCATTCATTGAAGCCCTGGCGGGCGAAGCCGGGCACGAGCTCGACTTCAGCGTGATCAGCAAGGAGCGAATGATCGAGGCGAGCGTCCAGGCGAGCAAGCGGCAGCCGGATATGATGCGGCGCATGTTCGCCGAGATCAGCGACCCCGAACGCGTGCGCCCGCTGGGCGAGGCCCTACGTTTCCTCGCCGGCATCAAGGAGGTCGGGGGAAAGCCATTCGACTGGAATGAGCTCTACGTCGCCACGACGACGCCCGGCCAGCGCTACGACGGCCGTTTGGTCGGATGGCAGGGGGAGAACTTTCTGATGCGGCAGGACGGCCACCTGTTTGTCGGCTGGACTGCCGACCTTCCCGAGAGCGCCCAGCGGGGCGCTCCGGTGAGCTTCGTGGCGTCCGGACTGCGCGGCCAGGCGCCGGCACACGGGGCGGCAAAAACCGAGCCTCCCTCCGAGAGCGATGTCGATCCGGTGCGGCCACATAGGAACCGGCCGCGGTGAGCCGCGCCCAACAGGTGCCTCAGCGGATGTGGCCGCTATCCCGCCTCTTTGCCCAAGCCCAGGCTACGCAGCGCTCATAGTCCGACGTTCGATCTCCTGGCGCAGCCCGCGCCAGCGTTCCAGCGCGGCCTCTGTCCCCAGCCTGGCCATATCGCGCGCGGCATCCGCGAATTCGCGCCGCAGAGCGCGCAGCTCGAGATGCCCCATGACCATGGCCCAGCCGGCGCGCGCCTCTTCCACAGGAGCCTCCGGCCGGGTGAAGGGCCATTTCCTGCGAATGCGGTCGACCAGCGCCGGCGGCAATCCATCGGCTTCGGGAACAGTCAGGCAGGATCGAGTCGGCTGTGGATCAGCGGTTCGCGCCAGCAGGGTCTGGCGCAGCGCATCGAGGCCCGAATCGGCGATCTCGATCCTGGCGAAGCCCTCGCCGACCTCCTCGCCAAGGTCGGGGTGCGCGGCGAGAAGGCACAGCAGGACACAGATGGCCAGGCGGTCGTCCTGCTCGTCGCGAATCGATTGCGGCTT
>NZ_VCCH02000278.1 GCF_005938675.2 Mycobacterium sp. KBS0706 | reverse complement strand
GGACTCTTATGGACGGGGCCCGGGCTAGCAGCACCTCTGACAGTGAAAGGTAAATCCGTTACTGCTCCTTCTTGAACAAATCCTGGAAGATGAGCTGGCCCCAAATGCGGCCGCGTGCGTGCACCAGCGCGCCACCCTCGTTGAGCTTTCCCAGCTTGACGGGCGCGAACCCGAGTTGCTTGGCCAAGGCCGCCACGGGAGCGATCGCGTCCTCGTCGTCGCTCGACAGGAAGACGACCCGGTGCCCGCCCTCGACGATCGGATCGGCAGCCAGGGTGGCCGCAACCAAGTGATTGAAACCTTTCACGAGCTTGGCGCCGGTGAACGCCTTCGCGACGAAGGCGGAGGACGGGAGGCTATCCAGCTCCTCAGGGGGAACCAACGCGTTCATTGCGTCGATTACCGTCTTGCCTTTCCAGCTCGGCAGGGCCTTCGCAACCTCGCGATGTTCCGCGAACGGGACCGCCAAGATGATCGTGTCGGCCTCGAGTGCATCCCGCAGCGACTTGGCGGCGACCGTAGGCCCGATCGCCCAAGCCTGCGGTGCCAAAGCCTCGGGCGGTTGGCGGCTCGCGACGGTCACGTCGATGTTCTTGCGGGCGAAGGCGTGGGCGAGGGCCTGGCCTATCTTGCCGAACCCAACAATCGCGTAGCTCATAATACTTCTCCGATCCGTGCTGGTATTGAGTCCCCGGCCTTCAACGGCGCTGGGTGATCCGTTCCGCTGTGTGGCGACCTTCGCGCAGGCGTCCCGCGTGAACGACTTTCGCGGGGCCGGGCCGACCGTTCAGCGCGGAAGTCGTTCCACCATGGACGCGCGAGTTCCCGCCGATCAGTCGTCTCCCGCGACCCGGCGCGATTTCAGATGGCCGAGAAGCCGCCGTCGACAGACAACTCCACCCCATTCACGAAGCTCGAATCGTCCGAAGCCAGAAACAGCGCGACCGCCGCAATTTCCTCAGAACGACCCATCTTTCCCCGCGGGATCAGGGATTCGAACATCTGCTTCGCCTCCTCGGTGAGGACCTGGTCCTGCATCGGTGTGGCGATCGGCCCCGGGTGCAGCACGTTCACCCGGATATTCCTGCCCTTGAGTTCGTTGAGCCACCCGCGTGCGAATGCGTGCAGCGTCGCCTTGCTCGCCGCATACACGCTGTAACCGGGAAAACCTTTGATCGAAGCAACCGACCCGGTCATGAAGATCGATCCGCCATCGTTGAGCAGCGGCAACGCCTTCTGAACCGTGAACAGCGTGCCGCGCGCATTCAGGT
>NZ_VCCH02000277.1 GCF_005938675.2 Mycobacterium sp. KBS0706 | reverse complement strand
CCGACCGAGACCGAGGCGGAGAAGGCGTCGCTGAACTACGTCAAGCTCGACGGCAACATCGGCTGCATGGTCAACGGCGCCGGCCTGGCGATGGCGACCATGGACATCATCAAGCTGGAGGGCGGCGAGCCGGCCAACTTCCTGGATGTCGGCGGCGGCGCCACGCGCGAGCGGGTGACCACGGCGTTCAAGCTGATCCTGTCGGACCCGAATGTCGAAGGCATCCTGGTCAACATCTTCGGCGGCATCATGCGCTGCGACGTGATCGCCGAGGGCGTGATCGAGGCGGCGCGGGAAGTCTCCTTGCACGTGCCCTTGGTGGTGCGTCTGGAAGGCACCAATGTCGAGCGCGGCAAGCAGATCCTGGCCGAGAGCGGGCTGCCGATCCTGTCGGCCGACGACCTCGGCGACGCCGCAGTGAAGATCGTCCGTGCCGTGAAGGAGGCCGCGTGATGGCCGTGCTCGTCGACAAGAACACCAAGGTGATCTGCCAGGGCTTCACCGGGGCCCAGGGCACCTTCCATTCCGAGCAGGCGATCGCCTACGGCACCCGCATGGTCGGCGGCGTCACCCCGGGCAAGGGCGGGACCAAGCATCTCGACCTGCCGGTGTTCGACACCGTGGCCCAGGCGGTGGACCAGACCGGCGCCAACGCCAGCGTGATCTATGTGCCGCCGCCGTTTGCCGCGGATGCGATCCTGGAGGCGATCGACGCGGAGATCCCGCTGGTGGTGTGCATCACCGAGGGCATCCCGGTCCTGGACATGGTCAAGGTCAAGCGGGCGCTGGCCGGATCGGCCACCCGGCTGATCGGTCCGAACTGCCCGGGGGTGATCACGCCGGGCGAGTGCAAGATCGGCATCATGCCGGGGCACATCCACCGCCGCGGCAAGATCGGCATCGTCAGCCGGTCGGGCACGCTGACCTATGAGGCGGTGGCGCAGACCACGGCGGCGGGGCTGGGCCAGACCACCTGCATCGGCATCGGCGGCGACCCGGTGAACGGGACCAACTTCGTCGACGCGCTGGAGCTTTTCCTCGGCGACCCGGAGACCGAGGGCATCATCATGATCGGCGAGATCGGCGGCGACGCCGAGGTGATGGGTGCCGAGTTCCTGAAGGCCAGCGGCACCACCAAGCCGGTGGTCGGCTTCATCGCCGGCCGCACCGCGCCCCCGGGCCGCCGCATGGGCCATGCCGGCGCCGTGATCTCCGGCGGCCATGACACCGCCGACCACAAGATCGAGGCGCTGAAGGCCGCCGGCATCGCCGTCGCCGACTCCCC
>NZ_VCCH02000276.1 GCF_005938675.2 Mycobacterium sp. KBS0706 | reverse complement strand
GGTCCGAACCGGCGAGAGTCTGGACAGATTGGACCGGAGACATGGTTGACAGGTTTCCTGCTCGGCAAGGGAGGGCTTGCCGATGCCGTGGAGGGAGACCTGCGTGGAGGAGGAGAAGACGGGGTTCATCGTGTCGTATCTCGCGGGAGGCGAGCCGATGACGGTGCTGTGTGAGCGCTTCGGGATCAGCCGTGAGACGGGATACGAGCTGGTGCGGCGTTGGCGGTCGGAGGGCTGGCCGGGCCTTCAGGCGAGGTCGCGGGCCCCGCATGTCAGGCCGCAGACGCTGGCGCTGGAAGTGGCGGCGCGGATCGTGGAGTTGCGGCGGCAGTGGCCTTACTGGGGCCCGAAGAAGCTGCAGGCGTGGCTGAGGCGGCATGAGCCCGGCCAGGTCTGGCCGGCGGCATCGACGATCGGCGATCTGCTGCGGCGGGAGGGCTTGAGCGAGCCGCGACGGCGACGGCGGACGGCGCAGCCTGTGACCCGGCCGTTCCTGGAGGTGTCGGCGCCGAACGACGTCTGGTGTATCGACTTCAAAGGCTGGTTCCGGACCCGCGACGGGGAGCGCTGCGATCCGCTGACGCTGAGCGATGCCGACAGCCGCTACCTGATCGCCTGCCAAGTGGTGGAGCCGACCGCCGAGGGGGTGGCGCCGGTGGTCGAGCGGGCGCTGCGCGAGCATGGGCTGCCCCGGGCGATCCGCAGCGACAATGGCCCGCCCTTCGCCTCCTCCGGGGCCGGCGGGCTGAGCCGGCTGTCGGTGTCGTGGATCAAGCTCGGGCTTCGGCTGGAGCGGATCGCGCCGGGGCGCCCGCAGCAGAACGGCCGGCACGAGCGAATGCACGGCACGCTGAAGCGGGAGACCGCGCGGCCGCCGGCCGACAGCATCGCCGCGCAGCAAGTCCGGTTCGATGCCTTCCGCCACAGCTTCAATCACATCCGGCCGCACGAGGCTCTCGGCCAGGACACCCCGGCCAGCCGTTACTGCCACTCGCCGCGGCCTTATCCCAACCGGATCGAGGAGCCCTGGTACGATCCCGACCATGCTGTCCGCCGCGTCCGCTCTGCCGGCGACATCAAATGGCAGGGCGACAAAGTCTTCATCTCCCAGGCCTTGGTCGGTGAAACCGTTGGCATCGCCGAGACCCAGACCGGCGATTGGATCGTCCGCTTTGCCGACATTGATCTGGGCCTGATCGACCGCAACACTCGAACGCTTCGCCGCTGCAGTGCGGCCCGGCCGGGCCGCACTGCAGCACCAGAACAAACCGTGGAAACTGTCAACCATGTCCCCGGTCCATAGTGTCAACCATCTCTCCGGTTGCACA
>NZ_VCCH02000275.1 GCF_005938675.2 Mycobacterium sp. KBS0706 | reverse complement strand
CTCCCGACAGCGGCAGCGCAGCGGCCGATCGTCGTCAGGGCGGCGTTCTGCGCCGGTGGTGGGGAGGCCTCGGCGGTATCTGGTTATCTTGATCAGGCGACCGGGCCGGAGGATCCCAAGTTTGTGGGCCTCATCCGAAACCTGACACAGCAATTGTTTCCTGGATAACCAGATCGAGGTCGGCCTTTCGCGAGGAGTTCTGGAGGCCGTTCTTGGTCTTACGCAATCACCGGCGAATTCTTGAATCAATTAGCAAGTTTGAGGGAAGACGCACATGAACTCACGCGGCATTCGCAGCCACGGTCTGTGGCACGGGCGATTGTCACATGCCGGTCTTTTGGCCGTCATGTTGCTTGCTGCCTGCTCCAGCCAGCAGTCCGGCCCTCCCCCGACGCTTGCCGGTCAGGCGCCGGACGGCACCGTGGAGATGCATGAGGTCCAGGCCGCCTATCTCGGCAGCGGCACCGCCGGCGGCGGCACCCTGTTCTTCCGTGGCCGGAGCTACCCGTTCAAGGTCGCCGGGGTCGGCGTCGGCGGCATCGGCCTGTCGACGGTCGAGGCTCGTGGCGAGGTCTACAAGCTGCAGAGCATCGATCAGTTCCCGGGGACCTACGCCCAGGGCCGCTACGGCTTTGCCATCGGCACCACGAGCGGCGGTGATCTCTGGCTGCAAAACGACGACGGCGTCGTCATGCACCTGGTCGCCAAGCGGGAGGGCCTGATGCTGAGCCTCGGCGCCGATGCCATCCAAATCACCATGGGCCGGTGACAGTCACGGAATGACGGCGGCGGCGTGATGCCTGGCCGAGGAGAAGCCCGCCTGATCGACGGCGGGCCGACAACAGGGAGGAAAGCCGAAATGGTGACGGCCTTTGCCGACGCCACCCGGCGAGCACGGGCGATCGGTGTGGTCGTCGCAGCCTTGTGCTGTGTGCCCCCCGAAGCTCCGGCCGTGGCGCAGGACGCGGCTGCGCCGCCGCCTGCGAGCACCGCGGCAGGTCCGTGGTTCGTCCGGATCACGCCCTATGCCTGGCTGCCCTCGCTCAGCGGCAGCACCCGCGGCGACCGCGGCCGCGGCGATCGCAGTGTCCCGTCGCTGTCGATCGACAAGGACTTCTCGGACATCCTCAGCGATCTCGATTTCGCTGGCATGATCGTCGGCACGGTCCGCTACGAGCGGATCGGCCTGCTCGTCGACCTCGACTACATATCCCTCACTGTCGACGGCAATCTGTCCGGCCCCTTCAGGACCCGGTACCATACCAACCTGGAAGCCGTTCTGGCCACGGTCGGCGCCACTGCCCGGGTGGTCGACGAGCCGAAGCTCGGCGTCGACCT
>NZ_VCCH02000274.1 GCF_005938675.2 Mycobacterium sp. KBS0706 | reverse complement strand
CCGACCCCGTCCGACCGGCGGCAGCGCCGCCGGGAGAGCGACCGACACGGCCCCCTTGGTGGGGCCGTGCGCGTTCCGGCCTCACGGCCGCTTCCGACTCGTCGCGCCCGGAGCTATAGGAGGGCGCGACCCGATGCGGAGGATGCCGGCCCGTGCCCATGATGAGACTGCTTCGCCTGTTCCTGCTGCTGGTGCTGACGGCCGCCCTGCCGGTCGATGCCGCCAGGGCCCAAGCCGGGGCGGCTGCCATCCGCAGCGGGCTCCCCGCCGGGGACGTCGCCTACATCCTGTTCGATGCCCAGAGCGGCCAGCTGATCGACAGCGCGCAGGCAACGCGGCCGATGATCCCGGCCTCGACCATGAAGGTCGCCAGCATGCTGGCGGCGATCGAGATCCTCGGCGCCGACCACCGCTTCACCACCATTGTCACCGCCGGCGGCGGGGTCGAGGGCGGCGTGCTGCGCGGCGACCTGGCCCTGATCGGCGGCGGCGATCCCACCCTCGACATCAACGACCTGGCCGATCTGGTGGGCCAGATCCGGCAGGCCGGCATCACCAAGGTGACAGGGCGCTTCATCGTCGACGATACGGTGCTGCAGGCCCTGCCGTTCCTCGACCGGCTGCAGCCCCTGGCCGCCTCCTATAACCCCGGCCTGACCGGCCTCGCCGTCAACTTCAACGCCCTGCGGGTGAGCTGGCAGACGCGGCAGGGGCGCCTGGACGCCCGGGCCGACGCGGTGGCGGAAGGGCGCAACGTCACGCTGCCCTGGGTCGATGTCAGCGAGGGCGCGGCCACGCCCTATCGTCCGGTCGAGGGCCATGAGGGCTGGATCCTGTCGTCGCGGCTGCCGGACAAGGGCTCCGATCTGCTGCCGATCCGCTACCCCTCGGCGACCGCGGCCGAGATCCTCCGCAGCTTCGCGCGCGACGCCGGGATCACCCTGCCGGCACCGACGATCGGGCCGCGCACGGCCGAGGGGACGATCATCGCCCGGCACGACAGCGAGACGCTGCCGGTGATCGTCACCCGCGTCCTGAAATACAGCAACAACCTGTCGGCCGAGATGATCGGCATGATGGCGGCGCGGCAGGCGCTGGGCCGCAGCAGCATCACCCAGGCGGAGGCCGGCCGGGCGCTGGTTGCCTGGTGGGGGCAGAAGCTGCCGCAGGTGGACTGGAGCGGGCTGTCGATTCCTGGGGCATCCGGCCTCAGCACCGCCGCCCGGATCTCGCCGGTGCAGATGGCCGCGGTGCTGATCGAGGGCAACCGCATCGGCCTGCCGGCGCTGATGCCGGAGCGGCCGGACGGCGGGGCCGAGTCCGGCGCCGTGCTGCAGGGCGACCTCGGCACCTCGCT
>NZ_VCCH02000273.1 GCF_005938675.2 Mycobacterium sp. KBS0706 | reverse complement strand
GTCGAATCCGGCCTTGTCCGCTTTCGGGAGCCTGGCGCGATGGCCGCTCCTCACCCGCTGCGCACATACCAACTGCTTGAAAACGTTGGCCGATAAGGGGGCTTATCGGGCGTTGGGGCTTCCGGCGGCGGTCGGGACCCGGTAGACTCGTTATGAACGCGGCCAGCGCGGCGCGCCAGGGGGCGCCCGGGGCGCCGCCATGGAGGGGCGTCGTGACCACAGCAGCCGATCGCGAACCCACCGCCGACGGGCAGGCCGGCATGGCGTGGTTGAAGGCGCTGAACGCGGCGCGCCGGCGATATTGGATGCAGCGGGCGGGGAACACCGGCTGCGCGGCGGATACCTGGGCGACCTACAAACACGCCGCGGCCGCGACCCCGGACGACGGCGCGTAGGATTGGTCGCGCCGACAGCTCCAGGTGCGCTCGTGCCCTTCGCCGTCCACCTCGATCTCGATCCGCACAGCGCCGCGGCCCTGGCGCCGCTGATTTACGCCATCGAGCGGGCCGATCCGGACGCGATGACGCCGCGGCGGGCCCGGGTCGCCCCGCATCTCTGGCTCGCCGTCTATGACCGCCTGGTCCCGGCGGCGGTCACCGTGTCGCTGCAGCGCTTCGCCGAGCGGCAGCACGTGCTCGGCATCCAGCTGGCGAGCCTGGGCTTGTTCCCGGGCCGCCCGCGGTCCTGTTCGCGGCGCCGGTGGTCACGGCCGAGCTGCTCGCCCTGCATCGCGCCTATCACCAGGCGACCTGAGCCTCCGGCCCGCGCTGCTGGGCGCATTACCTGCCGGAGACCTGGGTGCCGCACGTCACGCTGGGCGAGGGACAGCGCCTGGCCGCCGTGCCGACGGCGGTCCGCAACGCCGTCGCGGCCTGGCGGCCGCGTCCGGCGGTGCTGCACCGGATCGCGCTGTTTCGGTTCCACCCGGTCGAGGTGCTGTGGTCGCGGGCCCTGCCGGCGGGCCCGTGAGCGGGGGAGGGCAGGGGACCATGCAAGATGACATCACGGCGGTCGATCCGCGCGAGACAATGGCGGCCGCGGCGCAGCCGGACGCCGCGCTCACCGACGCGCAGATTGCCGAGATCCGCCGCCTGGCCGAGCGCGCGGACGCGCTGGTCGAGGCCTCGCTCTCGGCCAACACCCGCAAGGCCTATGGCTCGGCCTGGCGGCAGTGGAGCGAATGGTGTCTCGGCTTCGGCCTCGATCCGGCGGTCGCAGACGCGTCCTGGCTGGCGATGCACCTCACCGCACTGTCCGAAACCCGCTCGCTCTCGACGATTGAGCTGCGCCGTGCCGCGGTGCTGGCGATCCGCCGCCGGCTCGGCCGACCGCTGCATCTGGACGACGGATACTTCCCGGAGTGTAAATCGGCATGGGGTA
>NZ_VCCH02000272.1 GCF_005938675.2 Mycobacterium sp. KBS0706 | reverse complement strand
GCCCGCACCCGCCACATACAGCTCACCCGACACCCCCACAGGGACCGGCTGCAATCCCCCGTCCAGCACGTAGACCGCGAGGTCGGGTATCGGCTCGCCGATCAGACTGCCGGCGCCGCCGGCGATCAGACTCCGGCTCAGCCTCCTGTGGGTGACATGGACGGTGGTCTCCGTGATCCCGTACATGTTGACGAGGATCGGAGCATCGTCCGGATGCCGGCTGTACCACGGGGCCAGCCTTTCGAGGTCGAGCGCCTCTCCCCCGAACACGATGCAGCGGAGAGAGAGCGCCTGCCGGGAGGCAGGCTCGTCGCTGTCGGCCTGCATCAGCTGATAGAAGGCGGATGGCGTCTGGTTGAGAATGGTCACCTTCTCCCGGACGAGCAGGTTCCGGAACTCGCTCGGAGAACGACTGACGGCGAAGGGCACCACCACCAGGCGCCCGCCGTGAAGGAGCGCTCCCCAGATTTCCCAGACCGAGAAGTCGAACGCATAGGAGTGGAACAGCGTCCAGACGTCATCTGCCCCCGGGCTGAACCAATGGTCGGTGGCGTCGAAGAGCCGCACGACATTGCGATGCGGGACCACCACGCCCTTGGGGCGTCCGGTGGAGCCGGAGGTGTAGATCACATAGGCCGGGTGCCCCGGCCGCAGCCGCGCCGTCCGCTCCCCGTCGCCAGGGTCGTGCTCGGGCGCCGCCGACAGCGCCGGATCCTCCAGCCGCAGCACCGGTACGGGGCTTCCCGCGGGGATCGCTGAAACCGCCGTTCCCGTCGTGATGATGCAGCGCGGCCCGGCATCGTCGAGCATGTATCCCAGGCGCTCCGCCGGGTATTCGGGGTCCAGCGGCAGGTATGCTGCCCCCGCCTTCAGCACCCCAAGCACCGACACCACCATCGACGCCGACCGCGGCAGGGCGAGCGCCACGACATCCTCGGGACCCACGCCTCTCGAGATCAGCACATGCGCCAGGCGGTTTGCCCGGCGGTTCAACTCCGCGTAGCTCACCACCTCACCGCCCTGCACCAGCGCCACCGCATCCGGCGTCCGCCGCACCTGCGCCTCGAACAGCGCCGGCACCGTCTCGCCGGGCACCGCAGCCCCCGCCGCATTCCGCCCCGACAGCAGCCGAGCCCGCTCCTCGACGCCCAGCAGCTCGATGGTACCGACGGCGCGCGTGGGATCGGAGATGATGGCGTCGAGCACGCGTTGCAGGCGGGTGGCGATCGCCTCCACGGCCTCGCGATCGAACAGGTCCGGGCGAAAGCCGAAGCGCAGCTGGATCTGCTCGCCAGGCAGGACGAGCAGCCCGAGCGGATAATGCGAGACGTCGCCGCCGAAGCCCTCCGCTTGAACCGCGGAGAGACCGGAGTTCGCTCGCTCGCCCGTCGCTGCGATCGGGA
>NZ_VCCH02000271.1 GCF_005938675.2 Mycobacterium sp. KBS0706 | reverse complement strand
GCTGGAGTGGCCCCCAGGAGTGAGACAGAGAAAATAGGGACAGTTCTCTGAGAAGGAGAACCGATGTCCAAGCGAGAGAGCCGGAGCTTCAGCCGTGGGTTCAAGCTGGAGGCGGTGCGTCGGATCGAGGCCGGGGAGAACGTCAGCGCGCTGGCGCGGGAGCTCGAGATCAAGCGGGCGATCCTGTACCGGTGGCGGGATGCCTGCCGTCTGGGCGGTCCGGAGGCGCTGCGGCTGCGCGGGCGGCCGAGCAAGGCGGAGGCGTCACAGCTGTCGGCGGCGCGTCTGGCGGCCGGCCGGGCCAATGACCTGGCTGAGGCCCGGTGGCAGATCGAGCAGCTGAGCCGCAAGGTGGGCCAGCAGCAGCTGGAGTTGGATTTTTTCAAGCGAGCCTTGCGGCAGATCGAGGCGTCACGCCGGCCGAGCGAAGGGCCTGGCGGGACAGCGTCTTCGCCCTCATCCAGGCGATGACGCGTCGGCAAGGCGGTGCGCCGGCGGCGATGTCGCTGTCGGTGGAGCGGATGTGCGTGCTGGCGGGGCTGAGCCGCGCGGCCTACTACCGCGGCTGGGCGGCCAGCGAGCCGCGGCGGGAGGAGACCGCGCTCCGGGACGTGATCCAGCGTCTGGCGCTGGCTCACCGGTTCTATGGCTACCGCCGGATCGGGGAACTGCTGCGGCGGGAGGGCTGGGCGGTCAACCGCAAGCGGGTGCTGCGGCTGATGCGCGAGGACAATCTCTTGTGCCTCAGGCGCGCGGCCTACCGGCCGCCGACGACAGACGCGCGCCACGGCTGGCCGATCTGGCCCAACCTGGCGCGTCGCCTGGTCCCGACCGCGGCCAACCAGCTGTGGGTGGCCGACATCACCTACGTGCGTCTGGACGAGGCTTTCGTCTATCTGGCGGTGGTGATCGACGCCTTCAGCCGCAAGGTGACCGGCTGGGCGCTGGACAATCACCTGAAGGCCAGCCTCGCCCTGGCGGCCCTGCAGATGGCGCTCGATCGGCGCCAGGTGATCGCAGGCGGGCTCATCCACCACTCCGACCGTGGGGTGCAGTACGCCTGCGGCGACTACGTCGACAGGCTCCGGGCGCGTGGCATCCAGCCCAGCATGAGCCGCGTCGGCTGTCCCTACGACAACGCCATGGCCGAAAGCTTCATGAAGACGCTCAAGACCGAGGAGGTGGACGGACAGACCTATCGCGACCTGGCTCACGCCAGGGCCCAGATCAGCCGCTTCATCGAGGAGGTCTACAACCGCCAGCGGCTGCACTCCGCCCTCGACTACCTGACGCCGGAGGAATACGAAGCCACTTTGCCGCCGTTGCGGCAGGGGCGCGCCCCTGCCGCAACGGCATCCATCAACCTGACCTGTCTCTAATTATCCCGTCTCACGTCGGGGGTGCAGTCCA
>NZ_VCCH02000270.1 GCF_005938675.2 Mycobacterium sp. KBS0706 | reverse complement strand
GAAGGCCAGGGCGAAGGCGCCCTCCAGCCGCTTCAGGGCCGCGGCGCTGGCCTCGCGCGGCGCCATCTGCCGGTCGAGATAGTGGCTGACCAGATGGGCAACGATCTCGGAATCGGTCTCGGTGGCGAAGACATGGCCATGGCCCTCGAGCTCGCGGCGCAGCTCGCGGAAATTCTCGATGATGCCGTTGTGCACGATCGCGACCCGGCCGGTCGCGTGCGGATGGGCGTTGTTTTCGGTCGGCCGGCCATGGGTCGCCCAGCGGGTATGGCCGATGCCGATGGTGCCGTCGATCGGCGCCTCGCCGAGCCGAGCCTCGAGATGGACCAGCTTGCCTTCGGCGCGGCGGCGCTCGATCCGACCGTCGACCAGGGTGGCGATGCCGGCGGAATCATAACCGCGATATTCCAGGCGCTTCAGCGCCTCGACCAGGCGGGACGCGACCGGCTGCGTCCCGACGATGCCGACGATGCCGCACATCAGCCCTTCTCCTGCGCACGCTTGGCCTTCTCAGCCTTCTTCTTCTCGCGATAGCCGGGCGCCCAGCCCGGCTTGTCCTCCTGCCGGGCGCGGCCGATCGCCAGCGCGTCGGGCGCCACATCGCGGGTGATGACGCTGCCGGCGGCGATGTTGGAGCGGTCGCCGACCGTCACCGGCGCCACCAGCACGGTGTCGGAGCCGACGAAGACCTCGGCGCCGATGCTGGTGCGGAACTTGTTGTAGCCGTCGTAATTCGAGACGATGGTGCCGGCGCCGATATTGCTCTTCGCGCCGACCGAGACGTCGCCGAGATAGGTCAGGTGGTTGGCCTTGGCCCCGGCGGCGAGGTCGGCCGCCTTCAGCTCGACGAAATTGCCGATATGCGCCCCCTCGCCCACCACCGTGGTCGGCCGCATCCGGGCGAAAGGCCCGATCCGGGCGCCAGCGCGGATCGTCGCCCCCTCGATGTGGCAGAAGCCCAGGATCTCGACCCCGTCCTCGATCGTGACGCCGCGGCCGAAGAAGGTCGACGGGCCGATCACCACGTCCCGGCCGACCCTGGTGTCGGCGGAGAACCAGACGGTCTTCGGGTCGACCAGCGTCGCACCCTCGAGCATGGCGTGGCGGCGCAGCCGGTCCTGCAGGATCGCCTCGGCCTCGGCCAGCTCGACCCGGGAGTTGATGCCCAGCACCTCGGCATGGTCGCCTTCGACCACGCTGCAGGCCCAGCCACGGGCGCGGGCGGCCGCGACCGTGTCGGTCAGGAAGAACTCGCCCTTGGCGTTGTCGGCCGTCAGCGCGCCGATCAGCTCCGGCAGGCGGCGGCCGTCGAAGGTCATGATGCCGGCGTTGCACAGCCCGATCCGGCGCTCGTCCGGGCTGGCCTCGGAAAATTCGACGATGCGGTCGAGGCCGCCATCGCCGGTCAGCACCAGCCGGCCATATTGCAGCGGGTCGGCCGGGCGCATGCCCAGCACCA
>NZ_VCCH02000269.1 GCF_005938675.2 Mycobacterium sp. KBS0706 | reverse complement strand
CTAGGGCGTCTACGGATCTTTGGAGCGACAGATTGACTCGGGGAGAGTGTTGTCGCTTCCGGTCGCATCGGGGTGTGTGATTCTCTGTGCGACACTTTGGGCAACCGGAGTGTCGTCATGGATCGGTCGCTGGGACGGTTCGGGGATCGGCGCCTCGATAAAGGGGGGCGGCGCTTCTCGAGCGCATGGTGTCGTGCACGACAGTGTGCCTGCGCCGTCTGGCCCAGGGGAGCTGGTCGGCGCAGATGCGGTTCTGGCGCTTTCTGGCCAATGAGCGGGTGAGCGTCGACAAGCTGATCGCCGGGTGGAGCGGGCAGACGCGGCTGGCGGCGGCTGGGCGGCATGTCCTGGCCATCCAGGACACCAGCGAGCTGAAGTTCGCGACGACGGCCGAGACCCGGCGCGGGCTGGGGAAGATCAAGAAAGGCCACGCATATGGCGTGCTGTTGCACGCCATGATCGGGGTCGATGCCGACAGCGGCGCCGTGCTCGGCCTGGTCGGCGGCCAGGTGTGGAACCGCCCGGGCGAGGTCGATAGCCCGCACGCCGGACGCCGGCTGGCGGACAAGGAGTCGATGCGCTGGATCGCCACCGCGGAAGCGGCCAAGGAGGCGCTGGCGGCGGCCCGTCTGGTCACGATCATCGACGACCGGGAAGGCGACTTCTACGCGCACTGGGCGCTGACGCCGACCGACACCGTCCATCTCCTGACGCGGCTGCGGGACGATCATGCCCTGCTGGCAGGCGGCACGGTGCGCACGGTACTGGCGGACCGGCCGGTGGTCGCCACGGCGGAGCTGGAGCTGCGCGAGCGCGCCGACCGCCCCCCGCGCACCGCCGATCTGGAGCTGCGCTTTGCGGCTGTCCAGCTCAAACGGCCCAAGAACACCCTGGAGAAGGACCTGCCCAAGAGCCTGCCGGTCCATGCGGTGGAGGTCGTCGAGCCGCATCCCCCGAAGGGCAGCGAGCCGGTGCATTGGATCCTGCTCACCACCCATCGCATCGACAGCGTTGCCGTGGCCTGGCAGATCGTCGCCTGGTATCGCCAGCGCTGGCTCATCGAGCAGTTCTTCCGCACCCTCAAGCGCCAGGGCCTGAAGATCGAAGACAGCCAGATGGCCAGCGCCGATCGCCTCTGCAAGCTGGTGGCTATCGCCGCCAAGGCGGCGGCCATCGTCATGCAACTCCTCCAGGCGCGCGACGGCCGTGATCGGCAGCCGGCAAGCCTTACCTTCTCCCCACATGAGATCACTGCCTTGGCCGCGCTGAACCAGCGCCTGCAAGGCAAGTCCGCGCGCCAGAAGAACCCCCATCCCGAGCCCTCACTCTCCTGGGCCGCCTGGGTCATCGCCAAGCTCGGCGGCTGGCACGAATACGAAGCCAAACCGCCCGGACCCATCACCCTCCACAACGGCTTGGCCTTCTTCCGCGCCTTCGCCGCCGGCTTCGCACACAATCTGTAGATGCCCTAG
>NZ_VCCH02000027.1 GCF_005938675.2 Mycobacterium sp. KBS0706 | reverse complement strand
CGACCTGACGGCGCGGCTTCCGTCCGGCTCGGTGGTCACCACCAGCCGGACGCTATCCGGCGACGAGGCGCTGACGGTCGAGCTGGCGCTCAGCCGCTTCGACCCAGAGGCCGACGGCACGGTGGTGCTGGAGGCGCAGTGGCGGCTGCGGCGCAAATCCGGTGGCCGGGCCAAGACGGAAACGGCCCGCATCACCCGCCGCCCGGCCGACGACAGCATCGCCACCGAGGTCCGGGCCATGAGCGATGCGCTGGGCGAACTTGCCGACCGCATCGCCCAGGGGATGCGGTAGCGAGCTATCCCTTTGCCGTCATTCCCGCGCAAGCGGGAATCTCTATCCGGTGAAAGCGTTGCGAGATCCCCGCTTTCGCGGGGATGACGGATTGGGGGAAGTAAGGCGAACGCGCTAGCCGCGAGTCAGCGCCCCACCAGCCGCTGCAGATGCTCCGGGTAGCGGGCGCCCTGCACGGCGATGCCGGAGAGGGCGTCGTCGATGTCGCGCAGCTCCTCGGCGGTCAACTCGACCGCCGCCGCGCCGACATTCTCCTCCAGCCGGTGCGGCTTGGTGGTGCCGGGGATCGGCACGATCCAGGGCTTCTGCGCCAGCAGCCAGGCGAGCGCGATCTGGGCCGAGGTCACCCGCTTGCGGGCTGCGATGGCGCCCAGCAGGTCGACCAGCGCCTGGTTCGCCTTGCGCGCCTCGGCCGAGAAGCGCGGCACGATGTTGCGGAAGTCGCCGCTGTCGAAGGTCGTGCTGTCGCTGATCGCGCCGGTGAGGAAGCCTTTGCCGAGCGGGCTGAACGGGACCAGCCCGATGCCGAGCTCCTCGAGCACCGGCAGCATCTCCGCCTCCGGCTCGCGCCACCACAGCGAATATTCGCTCTGCAGCGCCGCGACCGGCTGCACCGCATGAGCGCGCCGGATTGTCTCGGCGCCGGCCTCGGACAGGCCGAAGTGGCGGACCTTGCCCTCGCGGATCAGATCCTTGACCGCGCCGGCGACGTCCTCGATCGGCACATTCGGGTCGACGCGATGCTGGTAGAACAGGTCGATGACGTCGGTGCGGAGCCGCTTCAGCGAGGCCTCGGCGACTTGGCGGATATGCTCCGGCCGGCTGTTCAGGCCGGATTGCTTGCCGGTCTCCGGATCGATGTCGAAGCCGAATTTGGTGGCGATCACCACCTGGTCGCGGACCGGGGCCAGCGCCTCGCCGACCAGCGCCTCATTGGTGAAGGGGCCGTAGACCTCCGCCGTGTCGAAGAAGGTGACGCCGAGATCGACGGCCTTGCGGATCAGCGCGATCCCCGCCGCCGTCTCGACCGCCGGGCCATAGCCGAAGCTGAGCCCCATGCAGCCGAGGCCAAGGGCCGACACTTCGAGGCCGCCGCGGCCCAGTTTGCGCTTCTGCATGTCCTGTCTCCTGAATGTGTCGGCCAGAATCTGGGACGCGCGGCGCCTTGCGATTAGATGCTAGAATTGGCATGGACTTATCACGGACGCTCATGAATGCCGCGGGAGAACCTCAATGACCTGGTCGCCTTCCTGGCGGTCGCGCGCGAGCGCAGCTTCACCCGGGCCGCGGCGCAGCTCGGGGTCTCCCAGTCGGCGCTGAGCCACACCATCCGCGGGCTCGAGGAACGGCTGGGCCTGCGGCTCCTGACCCGCAGCACGCGCAGCGTCGCCCCGACCGAGGCCGGGCAGCGCCTGGTCCTGAGCCTCGGCCCACGCTTCGAGGAGATCGAGGCCGAGCTGGCGGCGGTGAGCGCGCTGCGCGACAAGCCGGCCGGCACCGTCCGCATCACCGCGGGAGAGCATTCGGCCGATACGATCCTGTGGCCGGCGGTGGCGAAGCTGCTGCCGGACTATCCGGACATCCGGTTGGAGATCAACGTCGATTACGGGCTGACCGACATCGTCGCCGAGCGCTACGACGCCGGCGTTCGCCTCGGCGAGCAGGTGGCGAAGGACATGATCGCGGTGCGCATCGGCCCGGACATGCGGATGGCGGTGGTCGGGTCGCCGGCCTATTTCGCGCGCCGGCCGCCGCCGCGGACGCCGCAGGAGCTGACGGGCCACAACTGCATCACCATTCGCCTGCCGACTTATGGCGGGCTGTATGCCTGGGAGTTCGAGCGCGACGGGCACGAGCTGAAGGTGCGGGTCGAGGGGCAGCTGGTGTTCAACACCATCGCCCTGCGGCTGAACGCGGTGCTGGACGGGCTCGGCCTGGGCTACATGCCGGAGGACCAGGTACAGGACCATGTCGCGGCGGGGCGGCTGGTGCGCGTGCTGGAGGATTGGTGCGCGCCCTTCCCGGGCTATCACCTGTACTACACCAGCCGCCGGCAATGCTCGCCGGCGCTGTCGCTGCTGATCGACACGCTGCGCTATCGCGGAGATCCGCGGCTGCATTGATGAGCCCGATCGATAGCTCCATGCGCCCCCGCGGCTCTAATGGCCCGATGCCGCACGGCCCATCTTCCGAACTCCCCGACGGACGACGGAGATTGACCGATGAAGCTGCCCGCCACCCTGCTCGCCATGGCCTCCCTGGCCGCATCGGCCCAGGCGGAGGAGCGGAAACCGGCTGTCCCGCGAGTGGCCCCGCCCGATGTCCGGGCGGTGGCGCCGGCGCTGGCCGACTACACCGACGAGGTGCTGTTCGCGGATGTCTGGGCCAGGCCCGGCCTGTCGCCGCGGGACCGCAGCCTGGTGACGATCGCGGCCCTGATCGCGACCGGCCAGACGGCGCAGCTGACGGGCCACATGAACCGAGGGCTCGACAACGGCTTGACCCAGGCGCAGTTGTCTGAGGTCATCACCCATCTCGCCTTCTATGCCGGCTGGCCCAGGGCGATGTCCGCGATCCCGGTCGCCAAGCCGGTGTTCGAGGCGCGCGGGCTGCCGTCGGGCGAGGGTTCCGAGACGCAAGGGAGCACGACATTGGACATCGTTCGCCACGGCGCGACGCCCGCCCAGCCCGGCCCGGCGGAGTACTTCACCGGCACGGTCCGGATCGCCTCGCGCTTCCAGCGCACCGATCCGGCGCGGGTCGGCGGCGCGATCGTCAGCTTCGAGGCCGGCGCCCGCACCGCCTGGCACACCCATCCGCTGGGCCAGACGCTGATCGTGACCACCGGCCAGGGCTGGATCCAGCGCGAGGGCGGCCCGCTCGAGGAGATCCGCCCCGGCGACGTGGTCTGGATCCCGCCCGGCGAGAAGCACTGGCACGGCGCCACCGCGACCACGGCCATGACCCATGTCGCCATTTCGGAGTCGCTGGACGGCAAGAATGTCGACTGGCTGGAGCACGTGACCGACGAACAGTACGCGCCGCGCTGACCTCTGCGGCGGGCCGGCCATTTTTGTTGTCATCGCCGGGCTTGACCCGGCGATCCAGGGGCCACCCAGAGCGGCTTCGACATTCCCTGGATGCCCGGGTCAAGCCCGGGCATGACAATTAAAAATTGAATCGCAGTCTATAAGAGTTGCCCCCTGTTTGCCGTTCACCCTTAACCAGCCGCTCCATGACGACAGGCGCGGCCATTCTGAAAAGACAGGAACCGCCACGACGCGACCCGCGTTCACCACGACAGAAGCCAACTGTCGGGAGGGTGGACAATGCCCGTACAGGCCCTTCGGTCGCGCCAAAATACCCACGATAGCCTCCCCACGCCCGGATCGCGACCTCGCCACCTCTACTCCATCCCGGCCGGGCCCGAGGCGATCCCGCCCCAATTCCTGAGCGCCATCCTGCCGCATGTCGCGCGGATGGGGTTCGGCCACGTCATGATCGCGGCCTCGCCGGACTCCTGGGGATCGGCCGGGCTGGACGCCGTCGTCGCGGCCTGCCGCAGCCACGGGCTGGGCGTCATCCTCGACCTGGCGGGCCGGATCGTGCCTGTGGACGCGGGGGAGACGCCGCCGGGCGAAGAGCCGCCGGATCCGCGCCGGGCGCCGGAGCGCGGAGATGTCGTGCTGCGCAAGGATGCCGGGCTGTCGCGCGCACTCGCGGCGCTGGTGAAGGCGGGCATCGGCGGCTTCGTCTGCGGTGTCTCCGATGCGGACGAGGCCCGACAGTGGGCGGGCGTCATCGCCGGGACCCGCCAGGAGGCGCCCGGCATCTGGTTCGGCACCTGGGCCGATCCCGCGACCGACCAGACCCTGCTGCGGGACAGCGGCTTCGACGCCACCCTCTCCACTGCCGGATTGCTCGACAGCTGGAGGCGATCGCCGCCCGAGATGGCCGCGCCCGTCCTGCCGGCCATCACCACGCCAGAGCCGATCGCCGGGCCGCGCCTGGCCGCCATCGTCCGGCATCCGACCCTGCTGCGCCGGGCCTACCGGCGATCGCTGCGGCTGGCGGTCGCCGCGGGCGACGGCCTGCTGCTGCCGATGGGCTTCGAGCTCGCCGCCCGCGAGACCCCGATCGGCCCGGCCGATTCCGAGTTGCGCTGGGCACGCGAGACGGCGCCCTTCGACCTGAGCGAAGAGATAGCGACCGCGATCACGGCCCTGGGCCGGACGGACGGCAAGGCCGCCGCGCTGCGCGACCTGACCGGCCCGGAGGCCACGGTGGTCGCCCTGCTGCGCACCGCGGCCGGTGCGGCGCCGGACCGGGCCGAGCTGATCCTGGCTAACACCGACCTGCACCGGCCGGCGACGCTGCAGCCGGCGCCGGTGCTGCGCGGCATCGGCGGGGATTTCGGGCCGTTCACGGACAAGCTGGGCGGTACGCCGGCGGGGCTGGACGGCCCGGTCACGCTCGATCCGGGCGAGACCCGGGTGCTGGAGGCGCCGCGCGCCGCGCCGGTTGCCGCCGCCCCGTCGCGCATCGCCGAGTTGGACCTGGCGCGCGCCGTCCGTGCCCCGCGGGTCGCGATCGAGGCGGTCTCCCCCTCCCCCGGCCACGCCCGCTTCCCGGTCCGGCGCACCGCCGGCGAGAGCGTCCGGGTCGAGGCCGACGTGATCACCGACGGGCACGAGATCACCGCCGTCGCCCTGCTGTGGCGGCCGGAGGATGAGCGGGCCTGGCGCGAGCAGCGCATGGCGCCGGCCGGCAACGACCGCTGGGCGGGGGAGTTCCCGCTGGAGCGGGTGGGCCGCTACCTCTTCGCCGTCGAGGCTTGGCGCGATGTGTTCGGCACCTACCTGTCCGACCTGCGCAAGAAGCAGCTGGCCGGGCTGGACCTGACCGTCGAGATCGAGGAAGGCCGGCTGCTGGTCGAGCAGGCCAAGCCCCCCGCCCGGGGCCGGATCCGGGCCGAGCTGGACGCGCTGCTGGCCGGCTTCACCGAGGCCGCGCCGGCGGAGCGGCTGGCGCGGCTGCAGGCGCCGGAGACGGCGGCGCTGATGGCCAGGGCCGACCGGCGGCCCTTCGCCATCCGCCAGGACCCGCCGCAGGCGGTGGATGCCGAGCGCCGCGCCGCCGGCTTCGCCAGCTGGTACGAGCTGTTCCCGCGGTCGCAGAGCGGCGACCTCAACCGGCACGGCACCTTCGACGACGTGATCCCGCGGCTGCCGGCGATCCGCGCCATGGGCTTCGACGTCCTGTACCTGCTGCCGATCCACCCGATCGGCCGGAAGAACCGCAAGGGCCGCAACAACAGCCTGACCCCCGGGCCGGACGATCCCGGCAGCCCCTACGCCATCGGCTCGGAGGAAGGGGGCCATGACGCGATCCACCCCGAGCTCGGCACCATTGAGGATTTCCGCCGGCTGCGCGACGCGGCGGCGGAGCACGGGCTGGAGCTGGCGCTGGACTTCGCCATTCAATGCTCCCCCGACCATCCCTGGCTGCGCGAACATCCAGGCTGGTTCGGCTGGCGGCCGGACGGGACCATCCGCTACGCCGAGAACCCGCCGAAGAAATACGAGGACATCGTCAATGTCGAGTTCTACGCCGAGGCGGCGCTGCCCGACATGTGGCGAGCCCTGCGCGACATCGTCGCCTTCTGGGTCGGCGAGGGCGTGCGGCTGTTCCGGGTCGACAACCCGCACACCAAGCCCTTCCCGTTCTGGGAGTGGCTGATCGCCGACATCCGCAGCCGCGATCCGGGCGTGGTGTTCCTGGCCGAGGCCTTCACCCGGCCGAAGGTGATGTACCGGCTGGCCAAGATCGGCTTCTCGCAGAGCTACACCTACTTCACCTGGCGCAACAGCAAGGCGGACCTGACCAGCTACCTGACCGAGCTGACCACGACGGCGCCGAAGGACTTCTTCCGGCCGCACTTCTTCGTCAACACGCCGGACATCAACCCGCAATTCCTGCAGACCAGCGGCCGCCCGGGCTTCCTGATCCGCGCCGCGCTGGCGACGACGCTGTCCGGGCTGTGGGGCATGTATAACGGCTTCGAGCTGTGCGAGGCCCAAGCCGTCCCGGGCAAGGAGGAGTATCTCGACAGCGAGAAGTACCAGCTGCGCGTCTGGGACCTGGACCGGCCCGGCAACATCGTCGCCGAGATCACCCGGCTGAACCGGATCCGCCACGCCAACCCGGCGCTGCACAGCCATCTCGGGCTGACCTTCTACAACGCCTTCAACGACAGCATCCTCTATTACGGCAAGGCGACGCCCGACCGCGGCAACGTCCTGCTGGTCGCGATCAATCTCGACCCGCACCGGCCGCAGGAGGCCGATATCGAGATCCCGTTGTGGGAATGGGGCCTGCCGGATGACGGCGCCCTGGCGGCCGAGAACCTGATCACCGGCGAGGCGTTCACCTGGCACGGCAAGATCCAGCACATCCGCCTCGATCCCGCCCTTCCCTTCGCGATCTGGCGCGTCCGTCCGGCGCAGGAGGTGTGACATGCTCAAGCGTTCCCCCGCCCCCGGCTTCGAAGACACGTCCTGGTACAAGGACGCGGTCATCTACCAGCTGCATGTGAAGTCGTTCTTCGATGCCAATGACGATGGGGTCGGCGATTTCAAGGGGCTGATCTCGAAGCTGGACTACATCGCCAGCCTGGGCGTCGACACGCTGTGGCTGCTGCCCTTCTATCCCTCGCCGCGGCGCGACGACGGCTACGACATCGCCGCTTATACCGAGGTGCATCCGGATTACGGCACGATGGCCGATGCGCGCCGCTTCATCGCCGAGGCGCACCGCCGCGGCCTGCGCGTGATCACCGAGGTGGTGATCAACCACACCTCCGACCAGCACCCCTGGTTCCAGCGGGCGCGGCGGGCCAAGCCCGGCTCCGCCGCGCGGAACTTCTATGTCTGGTCCGACACCGACCAGGCCTATACGGGCACCCGGATCATCTTCCTGGACACCGAGACGTCAAACTGGACCTGGGACCCGGTGGCCGGCGCCTATTTCTGGCACCGCTTCTACTCACACCAGCCGGATTTGAACTTCGACAACCCGCGGGTGCTGGCGTCGGTGCTGCGGGTGATGCGGTTCTGGCTCGACCTCGGCGTCGACGGGCTGCGCCTCGACGCCATCCCCTATCTGGTCGAGCGCGAGGGCACCTCGAACGAGAACCTGCCCGAGACCCATGCGGTGCTGAAGCAGATCCGCGCCTATCTCGACACGCATTACCCGGGCCGCATGCTGCTGGCCGAGGCCAATCAATGGCCGGAGGACACGCAGGAGTATTTCGGCCGCGGCGACGAATGCCACATGGCGTTCCACTTCCCGCTGATGCCGCGGATGTACATGGCGATCGCGCGCGAGGACCGGTTCCCGATCAGCGACATCATGCGCCAGACGCCGGAGATCCCGGAGAACTGCCAATGGGCGATCTTCCTGCGCAACCATGACGAGCTGACGCTCGAGATGGTGACCGACAGCGAGCGCGACTATCTGTGGGAGACCTATGCCGCCGACCGGCGCGCCCGGATCAATCTCGGCATCCGCCGCCGCCTGGCGCCGCTGCTGGAGCGCGACCGCCGGCGCATGGAGCTGATGAACAGCCTGCTGCTGTCGATGCCGGGGACGCCCGTCCTCTATTACGGCGACGAGATCGGCATGGGCGACAACATCCATCTCGGCGACCGCGACGGGGTGCGCACGCCGATGCAATGGTCGCCCGACCGCAACGGCGGCTTCTCCCGCGCCGATCCGGAGAAGCTGGTGCTGCCGGCGATCATGGATGCCCTCTACGGCTTTCCGGCCGTGAACGTCGAATCCCAGGGGCGCGACCCGCATTCGCTGTTGAACTGGACCCGCCGGATGCTGGCGCTGCGCCGCCGGCACCGCGCCTTCGGCCGCGGCACGCTGCGCTTCCTCTACCCCGGCAACCGCAAGATCCTGGCCTATCTGCGCAGCTTCGAGGACGAGACCATCCTGTGCGTCGCCAACCTGTCGCGCGCGCCGCAGGCGGTCGAGCTGGACCTCGCCGATTTCGAGGGCCGCTCGCCGGTCGAGATGACCGGCGACACCGTGTTCCCGCCGATCGGCCAGCTGACCTATCTGCTGACCCTGCCGCCCTACGGCTTCTACTGGTTCCATCTGCACGCCGACGCCACGGCGCCGCGCTGGCACCACGAGCCGCCGGAGCAGATGCCGGAATTCGTCACCCTGGTGCTGCGCGACGGGCTGGCCGATGTGCTGTCACCGGCGTCGCGGCAGATCCTGGAGGGCGAGAGCCTGCCGGCCTACCTGCCGAAGCGCCGCTGGTTCGCGGCCAAGGACCGGCGCATCGACAGCGTCCATATCGCCAAGGCGACGCCGCTGCCCGGGACCGATCTGATGCTGGCCCAGGTGGAGGCGACCGCCGGCGGCACGACCGATTGCTACCAGGTGCCGCTCGGCATCGCCTGGGAGGATAACGGCCTGCCGGCGCTGCAGCAGCAGTTGGCGGTCGCCCGGGTCCGGCGCGGCCGCCGCGTCGGCTTCCTGACCGATGCCTTCTCGCTGCGCGACCTGCCGCTGGCCATGATCGAGGGGCTGCAGGCCGGCCGCACGGTCCCCACCGATGATGGCGAGATCCGGTTCCGGCCGACGACGCGGATGGAGGGGTTCGAGCTGCCGCCGGATACCGAGATCCAGTGGCTGGCGGCAGAGCAGTCGAACAGCTCGCTGGTGCTGGGCGACAAGCTGGTGCTGAAGGTGATCCGGCGCATCCGCCCCGGCATCCATCCCGAAGCCGAGATGGGGCGCTACCTGACCGAGCACGGCGCCAGCAACATCGCCCCGCTGTTCGGCGAGGTGGTGCGGATCGGCGCCGACGGCGAGCCGCGGACCCTGGCGATCGTCCAGGGCTTCGTCCGCAACCAGGGCGACGGCTGGGGCTGGAGCCTGGACAACCTCCGCCGGACCGTCGACGAGATGACCCTGACCGAGGGCGCCGCCGACGGGGATGGCTTCGCCGACGAGGCCGGCTTCGCCGCGGCGATCGGACGGCGGCTGGCGGAGATCCACACCGTCCTGGCCCAGCCCTCCGACGATCCCGCCTTCGCGCCCGAGCCTGTCGATGCGAAGACGGTGGCGGCGTGGGTCGAGGAGGCGCGGGTCGAGATCGACGGCGCACTCGCCACGGTCGCGGCGATGCGCGACTGGCCGGACGCCCCGACGGAGGTGGCGGCGAAGCGGCTGCTGGCTGGCCGGGACGGCCTGGCGCGGCTGGTCGAACGCCTGGCCGCGGCCGGGCGGGGGTCGCTGCAGACCCGGGTCCATGGCGACTTCCATCTCGGCCAGGTTCTGGTGGCGCAGGGCGACGCCTATCTGATCGATTTCGAGGGCGAGCCGACCCGGCCGATCGCCGAGCGCCGGCACAAATCGAGCCCGCTGCGCGACGTCGCCGGCCTGCTGCGGTCGATCGACTACGCCGCGGCCACCGCCGACGACGCCACTCGCGATTCCATCCCCGAGGCGATGCGGGAGCAGCGGACCGCCCTGCTGCAACGGTACCGGGACGAGGCCTCCAAGGCTTTCCTCGACGCCTATCGCGACGTCGCCCGGGCGGCGTCGCATCCCTGGGCGACGCCGGAGGCCGAGGAGGCGCTGATCGCTTTGTTCTCGCTGCAGAAGGCGGCCTACGAGATCCGCTACGAGGCGGCGAACCGGCCTGGCTGGATCGGCCTGCCGATCCGCGGCCTGGCCGCCCTTCTCGACCAGCTCGCCGCCGAAGCGAAGGTTCTGACCCATGCCTGATGTCGCGCTGCCGACCGGCCTCGATCCCGCCGCCCTGGACGCGATCGCGGCGGGACGCCACGGCGATCCCTTCGCGGTGCTCGGCCCCCATCCGACCGGGGACGGCACCGTGGTCCGCGCCTGCCTGCCCAATGCCGACAGGGTCGAGGCGGTGGCGCGGACGGGCGGACGCCGCCTGGCGACGCTGAAGTTGGTCCACCCGACCGGGGTTTTCGCCGGCGTCCTGGACGAGGACGAGCCCTATCTGCTGCGCATCACCTGGCCGGGCGGCGCGGTGCAGGAGACCGAGGACCCCTATGGCTTCGGGATCCTGCTGAGCGATGCCGATTTGAACGGCCTGGCCGCGGGCGACCCCGAGGCGGTGCGGCATTGCCTGGGTGCCCGGGTGGTGACGATCGACGGGGTCGAGGGCACCCGCTTCGCCGTCTGGGCGCCGAATGCCCAGCGCGCCTCGGTGGTCGGCGCGTTCAACAGCTGGGACGGACGGCGCCACCCGATGCGGCTGCGCCATCACGGCGGGGTGTGGGAGATGTTCATCCCGCGCGTCGCCGATGGCGATCTCTACAAGTTCGAGCTGGTGGACCGGCACGGCCATGCGCTGCCGCAGCGCGCCGACCCGCTGGCCCGCGAGACCGAGGCGCCGCCGCGCACCGCCTCGGTGGTGCCGCTGCCCCTGCCCTTCCGCTGGACCGATGGCGAGTGGATGCAGGGGCGGGCCGAGCGGCAGGCGGCCTCGGCCCCGATCTCGATCTACGAGCTGCATGCCGGGTCCTGGCTGCACGGCGAGGACGGCAGGCCGCTCAACTGGGACGGGCTGACGGAGCGGCTGGTGCCCTATGTCGCCGGCATGGGCTTCACCCATCTCGAGCTGATGCCGATCACCGAGCACCCCTTCACCGGCAGTTGGGGCTACCAGCCGCTCGGCCTGTTCGCGCCGACCGCGCGGTTCGGCCCGCCGGAGGCCTTCGCCCGCTTCGTCGACGCCTGCCACCGGGCCGGCATCGGCGTGCTGCTGGACTGGGTACCGGCGCATTTCCCCGGCGACGCCCACGGGCTGCACCGCTTCGACGGCACCGCCCTCTACGAGCACGAGGATGAGCGCGAGGGCTTCCACCGCGACTGGAACACCTGGATCTACAATCTCGGCCGGGCGGAGGTGGCCGGCTTCCTGCTGGCCAGCGCGCTGGAATGGCTGGACCGCTATCATCTCGACGGGCTGCGGGTGGACGCGGTGGCCTCGCTGCTGTACCGCGACTACAGCCGCAAGCCCGGCGAGTGGATCCCCAACGCCCATGGCGGTCGCGAGAACCTGGAGGCGATCGCCTTCCTGCGCCGGCTGAACGCGCTGGTGGCCGAGCGCCACTCCGGCGCCGTGGTGATCGCCGAGGAATCGACCGCCTGGCCCGGCGTCACCGCCCCGGAATCGGAGGGCGGCCTCGGCTTCTCCTTCAAATGGAACATGGGCTGGATGCACGACACGCTCGGCTACATGGCGCACGACCCGATCCATCGCAAATACCACCACAATGCGATGACCTTCGGCCTGCTCTACGCCTTCAGCGAGCGCTTCGTGCTGCCGCTGTCGCATGACGAGGTGGTCTACGGCAAAGGCTCGCTGCTGGGCCGCATGCCGGGCGACACTTGGCAGCGCTTCGCCAATCTGCGCGCCTATTTCGGCTTCATGTGGAGCTCGCCGGGCAAGAAGCTGCTGTTCATGGGCGGCGAGTTCGGCCAGGAGCGGGAGTGGAACCACGACGCCCAGCTGGACTGGCGCCTGCTGGACGATCCGCTGCATCGCGGCCTGCAGCGGTTGGTCCGCGACCTGAACCGGATCTATCGGGCCGAGCCGGCGCTGCACCGGCGCGACGCCGAGCCCGCCGGCTTCGCCTGGACCGTGGCCGGCGACGCCGAGGCCAGCGTCTTCGCCTATCTGCGGCTGGGCGCGGAAGGCGACCCGCCGATCCTGGTGGTGTGCAACTTCACCCCGGTGCCGCGGACAGATTACGGCATCCGGGTCCCGCCGATGGGGCGGTGGCGGGAGATCCTGAGCTCCGATGCTCGGGTCTATGGCGGCGGCGGCATCGCCGCCGAGCGGCCGCCCGTGACGATCCGCGAGGCGGAGGGCCACGACCGACTGGTGATCTCCCTGCCACCACTCTCCACCACCGTGCTGCGCGGGGAGTGAGCGCCGGAGCCTGATGGATGAGCGATCGTCCGAGGCGCCCCCTCAGCTGTCGATCGGCAAAGGACTCACCGGATCCAGCTCCTCCTGCTCAAGCTGGTGAGCATCCGGGCCAGCGAGAAACTCCGCGAGCGACGTGACTATGCTGTCGGCTGGAACGTGCCTAAACGGAGCCGCCGGCTCGCATTTCACGCCGCAGGTGCGGGCGATCTCAGGGCTCATGAGATGCAGGGCCAATCGCCGGCCGACCCGTGCCAGGGCGGTTTCCAGGCGGTATGCGATCTTGATGCCACCCCCGTCGATATCGCCCCAGTGGAAGATCGGACCATCGGCCGCCCCGGCGATCTTCAGGATGAGCCACAGGGCCGCATCGCTCGGGAACCCGCCGGTATAGACGACCACCCCACCATCGGCCGCCTCGCGGACCTGCCGATTGAAGCTCGCCAGGTTCTCGATCGTCAGGATCCAGCGCGGCCGGGCGGCGACGCCGATGCCGTCGATCATCTCCGGCGCGATTCCGAGGAACGGATCCGCCGGCAGCGGCGCGCCCCGATACGTCACGGCTCCCGCCAGCAGGCAGGGCTGCGGATGCTTGAGGATGCCGTGGACGGCCAGAACCTCGTCGGCATCAAGATCGTCGGGAAAGGCCTCGGCCTGCCGCAGCACATCGATGATCTTCGCCTTGTTCCGCTCCAGGAACTTGCTGTCCCCCGTCGTCCGGCGCGAGAACGTCCGAAGATCCAACCCGTCCATGGACCGCTGGAGCAATGCGGCCGCCGCCGCGAACACCTTGACCACGGCATCCGGATCATCGGGGACCAGGTCACGGACGAGGGTCCGGCCCACCCGCCAGCCTGCGACGAGCTCGTCGAGCACCGCAGCCAGCTGCTGCGGCTGACCCGCGAGCCGGTCCCGGAGCGCGGCGGCCGCTGCCTCCGCGCGAACCGCCAGCGGAATGCGGCCGAGGAATCGATAGAGGCGGTCCGGGTCTTTCAGAACCGCGGCGTCTATATTGTGCCGGTTCGCCCCCTTACCCCATTCGAGGCTGATGCCGCCCTCCGCCTCGGCCGCCGCAAGGCGCGCGTGCAGATCCTCTCGGTCCTCCGACAGCCAGGATCGGGCGGGCAGACGCTCGATGACGCGCTGCTTGCGTTCCGGCCGAAGCTCGACCCGGTCGAGCAGGCGATGCAGCAGACGGTTGGCGAAAGCGAGCCCCTCCCTAGGCATCCACCCCCTCGGTCAGCCGGCGGCGATAACCCTCGATCCCGACGTGCTCGGGATTGATGGCACCCATCTGCTCCCGCGCATAGGGGGTCGGGAACTCCGAATCGAGATGCACGACCTGATGGACCGGGTCCTTGTTCACGGCCACGATGCAATCCAGCACTTCAGTGAAGGTCGGCCGCTTGTCCTCGGGTGCAGCGAGAACGATCTGGAGGCCGAGATCCTTGAAAAAGCGGATCAGGGACTGGGTGTTCGGGATGTCGAGCTTCTTGAACGCTTCGTCGAACAGCACCAGCCCCATCCCGCTGGGTGTCGCCCCCGGGTGGCCGCCGGGGTAATAGGCGAGCGTCAGGGATGCGGCGATGGCGACATAGAACGGGGCCTCCCCCTCCCCGCCCGACGCCACGGTGGCGCGGGCGCTGAGCGAGATCAGCCCTTTCCGCTTGAAGTCCTCGTCCTGGATCTCCGGAGAATCGTCGTCCTGCGCCTCGGGCGGGAACATCACCAAGTCGTAGGTGAAGTAGTTCCGGTAGTCCTCCAGGCCGCTGCCGCCGGTGTGCTCCAGATACTCGTTCAGCTCGCTCATCGCCGCCTGCAACGCCAGGTCGCCCGCGCGTCCCTCGACGATCGCCTGGGCCTGCTCCGGATTGCTACCGACCTCGATCGCCAAGCGCCGTATCCGGTCATAGGCCGGATCCGGCTTCTTCCGGAACTTATAGAACTGGCCGGTGAAGCGGTGGCGCTTCAGCTGCTGATTGAGCGTCCGCAGTTGGATGTCGAGCTTCTGGAACTTCGAGTTCAGCTTGGCGAGAAGGTCTTCCTTCAAGGTGAAGTACATCTCCTTCTCGGCGCGCTCCGCCTGCTCGCGATACGCCCTGAGCTCATTCTGCTCGAGCCGGATCTGATAGCGTACCACCCAGGCGTAGTCGGCCGTGAACGGCTGCTGGTCGGTGATCGGCCGCTCGATGCCGTAGTCCCTGAGGTAGTCATCGAAACCGGTTCGGGCCGAGTTGGCCAGCCGAGCAACCCGGGTGTCGATGTTGTGCAGCGCCGCATCATGGATCCGGTACTGCTCCTCGAACACAGCGATCGCCTTCCGGCCGTCGTCGGCGAGCTGCAAGCGTTGCGCCAGACAAGGGTTGACCGCGCCAAGGACGCCGCTGCGGGTCTCAGCGTCGGCCCACTCGAGAACGCCCTCGAGCTCGGAATCCGCAAAGTTCGCCGCGGCCTGCCGCTTGACCGTGACGGAGGCCTTAAGCGCCCGGCGGGCCGAGCCGTGCTCGCTCTCGGCCCGGCCGACCTCCTGGATGGCGGACTTCAGGGCCTCGTCGATCTGCCGCAGCTCAGCCTTGTACTCCGAGATCTCAGTCTTGAGGCCTTCGATCTCGGCGACCAGCCTGGCCTCTTCCTCGGACAACACGCTCTGCTGGCGCCGGTCCAGCTCCTCGAGCGTCCGCCGGATCTCGTCGTGCCGAAGGGCGATCTCCTCGACGTCGACCTGGAAGGTCGCCAACCGGTCGGCGACTCGCCGAGCCCCTTCCAGCAGCTTGAGGTCCCGCGTGAGATCGGCGATCTGCCCGGCGAGGTCGTCGACGATGCGCCGCAGCGCCTCGGCCGTCTCCTCCCGCGCCCGGCGGCCGATGATCAGCGCGAGGTCACGCTGGACGGAATAAGCCAGGCCGGAGGTGGTCTTGCCGTTGCGCATCACCGCCCGGTCGGCACGCTCCAGCTCGGCCTCACCGTCCACCATCCGGAAACCGCCGAGATGGGTCGCGACATAGGCGAGCGCATGCGGATCGTCGCTTCGGACGACGGCGGCCAGGCTATCGCGATCTACCTGGGTGCGCACGGTGTGCGTGCGCGTGGTCTTCACCAGCCGGCAATTGTGCAGTCCGGCCTGATTGCGGTTGCGGTACAGCAGCTCGTTCGCCTCGCCGACCCGCACCGGATCGACGATCAGGGCCTCGCGGCCGTTCCCCAGCAGCGCCTCGACGGCGAATTGCCAGGATTCGTCGGTGATTTCGACCACGTCGCAGAGCGGCGTCGCCTCGATCCCCGCCTCGCCGAGCAGCCGGCGGAAAGCCTGTGTGTGCCGGGACAGGGGCGTGGCCCCGGAGGCCAAGCGGGCCAGGTTATCCCGTGCGGCGTCGCGCTCGCCCCGGAGGCGTCCGAGCTCGGTGAGCTGATGCGCGATCTGGGGATCCAACGTCTCGGGCAGCGCCGCCAGCGTGACGACTCTGGCGAGGCACGCGGCGACGTCGCGGCCGTGTCGCGGCAGCCAGTCCAGCCCCGGCGTCCACTGCAGCCGGGCCAGGGCCTCGCTCGCCGCCTGTACGATCGACCACGCAGACCCGGAGATGAAGGGCCGGGCTTCACGCAGATTGGCCGCGAGCTGCAGGACCTCCCGCACTGAGGCCGCCTGGGTCTCGAGCGGCTTCAGATCCTTCAGTGCCAGCTCCCGCTCGAGACCGATCCGGCCGAGCCTGTCCTGAAGCCCGGCCGCAGCAAGCGTCGCCTGCTTCTGCTTCAGCTCCTGCTCGGCCTCTTCGAGGGCGCGGCCCTGAGCCTTCTGCAGCGCCTCCTCGTTGTTCCGACGGCTCCTCACGGCCTCCAGGGCACGGCCGGCCTTGCGCAGGCCGAGGCGGTCGATCTCGACCCGGGCGCAACCGCGCCCCCACAGATCGGAGGCCCGGCCGATCAAGGCCTCGCCCCATTGGGCGTAGCGCTGCCGCACCGATCTGAGCCGCTTCAGCTTCTCCTCGATCGTCTGGATCGTCGCCACCATCTCGCGCCAGCGGGCGATCGACTCCCGGACTCGTTCGACCTCCAGCGGGTCCGGCTCGAGGATATAGGCGCGGCAGAACTGCGTCGGATCGAAGATCGGCTTGAAGGTGACCGCGTTGGAGAAGGCCTGCAGCACATGCCGGGCATCGGGCTGCTTGCCGCGAGGGCGCATCACGGCCAGCATATCGGCGACGAAGCGCTCCGCGCCGTGGCGATAGGGGCGCATCTCAGGGCAGATTCGCTTGAGCTCCCGCTCGATCTCCTCCCAGCGACGGATATAGCTCCCCTCCTCATCGACATCCTTCCAGCGCTCGACCGAGAAGGCGTGCCCCGGCGCGATGAAGCGGGTGAGGATGACTTCGCGCGAATCCTCCTGGCGCGCGGTCATGGCCAGCCCGACGGCGATGTCGTGACGCGTGCCGTCGAACCGCTCCTCGCCGAAGGTCAGCGCCAGGATCGACTCGCAGTCGGTTCGCAGCGGCTCGCCGCCATCCGCCTTGGGGACCAGATAGCCGAGGCAATAGTCGATGATCTTGCGGTCGGACTTGCCGCTCGCCGAGGCGTTCGGATGCACATGGCGATGGCTGCCGCCGCAGATCACCGTCTGGATGGCGTCCAGGATCGAGGTCTTGCCTGCGCCGGTGGGGCCGATGAACGCCGTGGCGTCGCGGATCTCGACATCCCGCGCCGAGACCAGATACCAGTTGATCAGGCTGATGCGCGTGAGTTGATACATTAGTCGACCGCCCCGGGGTTCACAGGATCGCTCTCGTCGTCGCCACCTTCACTGCCGTCGCCGGGCTCGACGGAATCGGGCGCGGCCGCCGGCAGCTGATCAACCCAATCGCTGATCTGCTGGACGTATGATTCCGGCACCGCGACCTCGATGCCCGACAGGATGGTCAGGGGGCGGACACGCTCCACCGGATCGCGCTCTCCCAGTTCGAGCACACCCTTGCGCTTGAGCAGACCGAGAATCTCGTTCAGGCGAGTTTCCTCGATCGTCACGCGGGCGAGCATCTCGAGCTTGTCGACCAGGTCGTTGGTCGTAATCTCCACGTCGCCCCGAGCCCCCATGATGTTGGCTCGGAAGCCCTCCTCATAGGCGAGCTTGAGGGCGAGCAAAACCAGGGTCTCGTCCCGCTTCAGTCGGCTCGCCTGCCAGTCGTACCGGCGCCTCTCCACCGCGGGAAACCGCAAGGCAACCATGCGAGACCGGGTGTCGAAATGGAAATCGAGCCCCATGGCAGAAAAATATTTCCGGAAGAAGCCCTGGTACTCGACCGTGGCCATGATGTTGTAGGACCTGGCAAGGTGATGCTGATGCGGATAGATGCATTGCCGCGACATCAGAACCTGGATGCAGCGCGTCACTTCTTCTTCAGTCGGTGGCTCCGGCATGCCTCGCCCTGGGCGATGGTCGTCCTGCAGATCGACGAGATCGCGTAGTTCCTTCAGTTCACCCAGCATGCTGTGCTTCCCTGCGGTCAAGACGCCTGATCTCGAAATCGGGAAAATCCAGCCATTCATTGGCGGCGCGCCGCTCCAGCAGTGTCACCTGGAACTCGCGGGCCAGGAGCCCATCGAACATGAACGGGACGTCACGCAGCCGCTGGAACACCACGAAATCGTCGACTCCCTCCACCGGGATCTCGCTGCCGCGGATGGCCGTGCGCCCCTCCAGGACCCGGACCAGGAAATCTTGGATCCGCTTGGGTGAGACCGCCACCCGCTTGGCGTAGTCGAGCTTGGCTCGATGGAAGGCCTGCAGGGCCGGGTCGATCGGCACCTCGCGAAGGCGGGAACGGCCGATCGCCCGTTTCGGGGCCCGCTGGGTATAGAGGATGTCGCCGCCCAGCAATGGGTCGAGGATGAAGAGATATGGATCGATCGGGATCTCGCCCGCCGGATCGATGCCGGCGCCGCCGAGCTTCTGCAGCGCCTGGGTGGCCCGCTCGATCGCGCCCCCATCATGCCGATCCATATAACGGACGACCGTCTGGATCTTGCGCTCGATCCGGAGCTGCGTTTCGGTGATGACGTCGAGCTGCCGGTCGATGCCGTCGAAGACACGGTAGACCTCCTGCAGCTCATGCAGGATCGCCTGCTCGGCGACGGCGTCGACGGCACCCCGCCCCTCCCGGACATAGGCCCGCGCCAGCCGGGTGAGCAGCAGCGGATCGCCTTCGATCAGGCGAACCCGCTCGAGGATGTCGTAGCGGAAGCGGAACGGGTTGTTCTTGGTGTAGAGGGTCTTGTAGTCCTCGATCAGGTATTTCGAGACGAAGTCCTCGAAGAAAGCCCGGAACAGGCTGCGCAGGCCTTCCTGCGACAGCACATGCTCCTCGACGCGCCGCATCTGGGCCGCGAGCGTCCGCAGGTGGTGGGAGAAATCAAGGGAGAACTGCCAGGCGTTGCGAATGCCTTCGGAGCGGTCGTCGGGATTGGCGGCGGCCGTCTCCAGGCTGCCCAGGACGTTGAGGACGGCTCCGCCATAGGAGCGCGTGTCGCCGGACACGATCTTCTGGAATTCCCGCAGCAGAAGCCGGCCTTCCGGAGCGAGATCGACCAGCTTGCGAAACCGGTCGCGCATCTCGACCAGCCAGCCGGAGTCGACCAGATACGCAAAGGCGAAGTACCGACGCAGGTCCTGTCCCTTGGCCTCGCGCGAGGCGGCGCGCCGCTGCTCGGCCGTGATCTCGGCATCTTCCTCCAGCGGACCATTCGTCACGCTATAGAGCTCGATGAAGTCGCCAATCTCTGCAATAACATCCACTCGACGTGGAGTATCTCCGACTGAGCCAAAGGTGCGATCATAGAGATGCAGCAGAAGCGCCGCGTAAAATCGGCGATTGGACGCCGCCAACGGCCGAAATATCTTATCCGGTAGTCGATCAAACAAATTTAACATATTACTCACATTCAAACACAATTGCGTCAACGCCGATTGAAGTAGGCAAAGCTGCTTAATGCACCGCAAACCGCCGGCTGGACCTCCGGCGATCTGTGGTCGCTCCTCGAGCGGAGCGGAGGATACCAAGATCCATCGCCGGGAGAAACAAAAGCCCCGCCTTTGCGGGGCGGGGCTCTGTGTCCGATCGTGACGCCGAGGGATCCGCTACGGCTTCTTGGCCGCGCCCGGCTGCGGCAGGGACAGGGTGGCGTCCGTGCCGCCCAGCAGCCCGGTCTTGAAGTAGACCGACAGCTTCTCCCGCGTGTCGGCGATGTCCATGTTGCGCATGGTCAGCTGCCCGATCCGGTCGGCCGGGGTGAAGGCGCCGGCGCCGCTCTCCATCGTCAGCCGCTCCGGATCATAGGTCAGGTTCGGGCTGGTGGTGTCGAGCAGGGAATAGTCGTTGCCGCGGCGCAGTTCGATCGTCACCTCGCCGGTCACCGCGCGTGCGATCCAGCGATGGGCGGATTCGCGCAGCATCAGGCTCTGCGGGTCGAACCAGCGGCCCTGGTACAGCAGGCGGCCGAGGCGGCGGCCGTTGCTGCGGTACTGCTCGATCGTGTCCTCGTTGTGGATGCCGGTCACCAGCCGCTCATAGGCGATGTGCAGCAGCGCCATGCCGGGCGCTTCGTAGATGCCGCGGCTCTTCGCCTCGATGATGCGGTTCTCGATCTGGTCGCACATGCCGAGGCCGTGGCGGCCGCCGATCACATTGGCTTCGCTGAACAGCGCCAGCGCATCGGCGAAGCCCTGCCCGTTCAGGGCGACCGGCCGGCCTTCCTCGAACCGCACCGACACCGTCTCGGCCTTCACCGCCACGTCGTCGCGCCAGAACGCCACGCCCATGATCGGCTTGACGATGTTGATCCCGGTGTTCAGGAACTCCAGGTCCTTCGCCTCATGGGTGGCGCCCAGGATGTTGCTGTCGGTCGAGTAGGCCTTTTCGACGGAGGCTTTGTACTCGAACCCCGCCGCGGCCATGTACTCGCTCATCTCCTTGCGGCCGCCGAGCTCGTCGATGAAGCGCTGGTCGAGCCACGGCTTGTAGACCTGCAGGTTCGGATTGACGAGCAGCCCGTAGCGGTAGAACCGCTCGATGTCGTTGCCCTTGTAGGTGCTGCCGTCGCCCCAGATGTCGACGCCGTCCTCGCGCATCGCCTCGACCAGCAGGGTGCCGGTCACCGCACGCCCCAGCGGCGTGGTGTTGAAATAGGTCGCGCCGGCGGTGCTGATGTGGAAGGCGCCGCACTGGATGGCGGCGATGCCTTCGGCCACCAGCTGCGACCGGCAGTCGATCAGCCGCGCCGCCTCGGCGCCGTAGGCGAGGGCCTTGCGGGGGATGTCGTCATAGTCGCTCTCGTCGGGCTGGCCGAGATTGGCGGTGTAGGCGCAGGGGAGCGCGCCCTTTTCCCGCATCCAGTGCACGGCGGCGCTGGTGTCCAGACCACCCGAGAATGCAATGCCGACGCGCTTGCCGACGGGAAGTTCGTGGAGAATGTTCGCAACCACCGCTCGCTCCGGAATTCTGCCTGGGGCCCTGCCCGGCCGCCGGCAAGCTATCCCGGTTGCCGGCGAATGTTAAGGGCTGGCTGGTGTTTCGCGCTTCCGTGCTAGGCCCTAAGGTGGACGAGGGCAACAAGAACACGCTGCTCGGGCGCGATGACAGCCCGATCGCCGACGACGCCCTGCTGCCCTATCTCGGCAGCCTGACGCGCGACGTGTTCAGCCGCGCCTTCGGGCTCAACGCCGAGACCCTGCGCCGAAGCGCCGAGGACATGCTGCGCAGCGACGGCGAGGCCGGCGCCAGCCTGTTCGCCGCGGCCTCCGGCCTGCGCAGGCTGAGCGATCTGCGGCGGAGCCTGGAGGACGAGGCGAACACCATCTTCGCCCCCCGCGCGTCGAAGGATCGCCGCTTCTACCAGGCGCTCGATCGCTTCGAGGATGCGCGCAAGGCGATCCGCGAGCGCGAGCTGAGGGCAGGCGACTGGAAGGCGCTCAACGAGTCGATCGACAGCCTCGCCACCCGCCTCGGCGACATCAGGGCGCAGCGGGCCGAGATCGCCGCGACGCGGTCGCAGCTGGCGCGGCTGAAACGCGTCGGCCCGATGTTTCAGAGCCTCCGACCATGAATCAGCGGCCCAGGCGCGTCCCGATCAGGAGGTGCGGGCGTCATTTCGTTGCACCCGCCGTCAGGCCCTCGATGAACTTGCGCTGGAAGACCAGATAGCTCACGACGAGCGGCGAGATGACGATCACGGCGCCTGCCGTCAGCACCGGGGTGTTGACCGTGTAGCGGCCCTGGAAGAACAGCATGCCGAGCGGCAGCGTGCGATAGGCGTCGTCGTTGACCAGGATCAGCGGGATGAGGAACTCGTTCCACGTCCAGATGAACAGAAACAGCGCCAGCGTCGAGATTGCTGGCATGATTATCGGAATGATCACCTTCATCAGGATGCGGGGGCGGGATGCGCCGTCGAGGACCGCCGCCTCCAGGATCTCCAGGGGCACCTGCTGCATCGCGCTGGCGATGAACAGGGTGGCGAACGGCATCGACATCGCGATCTGCGGCACGATCACCGCCGCATAGGTATTGACCAGCCCGAGATAGCGCATCTCGTAGTAGAGCGGGATGATGAACGCCTCGGTCGGCACCATCATGCCGATGGTGAGGATGACGAACAGCGCGCGCCGGAACGGAAAGCTCAGGAAGGCGAAGCCGAAGCCGCTGATCGTGCCGAGAACGATGCTGATGGCGACGACCGGGATCACGACGATGATCGAGTTCCAGAAGTAGATGTTGAAATGCCCGTCGACCCAGGCACGCAGATAGTTCTCGAAATGGGGATATTCCGGCAGGACGAAGGCGCCGCGCAGCAGGTCGGGCTGACTCTTGATCGAGGTGAGCAGCAGCATCGCGAACGGAAAGATCGTCATGATCGCGAACAGCCAGAGGAAGAAGCGCAGCGGCAGCTTCGTTGCGTTGAGGGATCCTGCAGCCTTGTCCATCATGCTCTTCCTTCGCCGGCGGGACGGACGAAGCGGTGGATCAGATAGTTGACGGTGAAGATCAGGACGGCGCCGATGATCGCCACCGCGGCGGCATAGCCGAAGCGATTCAGCTCGAAGCCGAGCTGGTACATGTAGATGTTCGGCACCAGCGTGGCGTTGGCCGGCCCGCCTCTGGTCATGGTGAAGATCAGGTCGAAGCTCTTGATCGACGCGATGACGGTGAGCAGCAGCACCACCCTGATCTCCGGCAGCAGCAGCGGCAGGGTGACGAAGAAGAACACCTTGCGGCCGGAGGCGCCGTCGACCCGCGCGGCATCGAACAGCGACGGGTCGATCCTCTGCATGCCGGTGAGGAAGATCACCATGCAGAAGCCGAAGAAGTACCAGCTCGCCACCACGCCGACCGCCGGCAGCACGAAGGTGAAGTCCCCCAGCCAGGGCAGGGCGAGGTCGCCGAGCCCCACCCCCCGCAGGATCCGGTTGATCGGTCCGAAGGCCGGGTTGTAGAGCCAGGCCCAGATGATGCCGAGCACGGCGGTCGGCATGATATAGGGCAGGAAGAAGAAGGTGCGCAGCGCCAGTTGTTCGCGCTGCCTCAGGTTCCAGACCACGGCCGCAAGCACGATGCCGGCGGTGAGCGGAACGAGGCAGTAGAACAGCATCAGCACCGCGTTGTTGCGCAGCGAGAGGTAGAACCGCGAATCCGCAAACAGGTTGCTGTAGTTGCCGAGCCCGACCCAGACCGGCGCGCTGATGCCGTTCCAGTCCGAAAAGCTCAGACCGAGCGCCGCGAGGATGGGCAGGAACACGAAGACCGCGTAGAGGGTCAGCGCCGGCAGGACATAGATGAGATTCCTGTGCGCGGGAGCGTCGAGCCTGGAGCGTTTCATACCGGACTTCCGTGGAGCCGCATGGCTTGGCCGCCGCCGGGCGGCCGATTGCTAGTGCGGATGGCGCGCGAAGCGGTCCACGGCCGCCGGGGAGCGGCCGTGGCAGGTCCACCATGGCGACCTTACTTCTTGCTCTTCAGATAGGCCTGATAGTCCGTGTCGAGCGCGCCGACGAACGCCTCGGGCGTCTGGTCACCGGCCAGCAGATGGGGCGTGTTGTCGTCGATGGTCTTCAGCATCGTCGGGCTCGACCAGTCGGGATAGTGGCCGAGCGCGTCGTCGGCGTTGATGGCCTTCCACATCGCGATGCCTTCGGCCAGCAGCGGCGACAGCGTCACCTTGGCATCCGCCGGCAGCGACGTCGCCGGCAGATAGCCGGCATTGGCCCATGTGGTGGCGGCCTTCTCGGACACCATGTAGTCGATATACGCGCCGGCCAGATCCTGCGCCGCCTTGTCCTTGGCGAGGCTGGTGATCGCCCAGGCAAGGTCGACGCCGCCGACGGACAGCGGCTTGGAGACGCCCTTGGGTCCCGGAACGGCCATGAAGTGGATGTCCGGGTTGTTCTTCATGTCGCCGAAGTACCAGGTGCCCGAGATCAGGAAGGCGCCCTGCCCGGAGATGAACAGCTGCACCGAGTCATCGGCCGAAATGCCCTGGTAGCCCGGATAGAAGTAGCCGTCCTTGGCCCAGTGCTGGACGAGCGTGGCCGATTCGATGTTGCCCTTGGTGTTCCAGGTGCCGCCCCTGCCGTAGATCAGGTCGTCCAGCTCGGCGCGGTTGCTGGCGTCGATATGGGCCTGATCGATCGCGGCGATCATGTGCAGGGCGAGGTGCTGCTTGGCCGTCCCGATCATGAAGGGCGGGACGCCCTTGGCCTTGAGCGTGTCGAGGGCAACGACGAACTCCTCGAAGGTCTTGGGCGGGGCGATGCCGGCATCGTCGAGGATCTTCTTGTTATAGTAGAGGCCGACGATCTCGCCGAGACCGGAAATGCCATAGGTCTTGCCCTCGCCGAACTGGCCGGACTCCGCCCAGCGGTCCCGCGCCAGCACCGAGTCCGACTGGCGCTTGTCCCAGCCGTATTTCTTGATGAAATCATCGACCGGCAGCAGCAGGCCTTCCTTGACCATCGCGCCCATGTCGCCGGCGCCCTGGTTGACCTTCGTGATCACCGGGCCGTCGCCGGCCGAGACCGCGAGCTTCAGCGTCAGCTTCATATCGTCGAAGGTGCGCGCGGTGCGGTTGATCGTGACGCCGGGATGCGCGGCCTCGAACTCCTTGTTGAGCTGCTCCATCACCGCGATCTGGCCCTCGAACGTATAGTCGTCCCAGACATTCACGGATTGGGCGTGCGCCGAAGCGGATAGGCAAACGGCCAAGGCGGTCATCGCCAGTCGCGGACCCAGCGCCGACGCGTGGTGTTGGATGATCTTCAGCATTGGCTTACCCCTGTTTGTGCTCGGTTGGTTGGTGTCAAAGCCCCGATCGGCGCAACGGCACGCCGACCGCTCCTCCATCATCGCCGTGTTTGCCCGGCTCATTTATTCGCTTAGCTTCTGCCCGGCAGCGCCAGAGAAAGGATCGCAGAGACGATGACCGCCACAGCCGCCGATCGCCGCATCCGCCGGGCCACCCGGGACGATACTGCCGCGCTCTCGGAGATCTGCCTGAAAACCGCTGCCAGCGGCGACGACGCCAGCACGCTCTACGGCGACCCGAGATTGCCGGGTTACGTCTGGTCGGTGCCGTATCTGAAGTTCGCACCGGACTTCGCCTTCGTGCTCGTCGAAGACGGCCGCACCATCGGCTACGTCCTCGCGGCGCCGGACACCGCCGCCTTCGCCGAACGGCTCGAACAGGACTGGTGGCCGCAGGTCCGCCGTGACATCGCAGGGTTCGAGCCGACGCGCCCGCGGGATGCCGAGATCCTCGAACGCATCGCCCGGCCGGAGTCCCATGCGGACTGGCTGCTGGCCGAGTACCCGGCGCATCTGCACATCAACATCCTGCCGCAAGCCCAGTCCGGCGGCTGGGGCCGCCGGATGATCGAGACCGAGCTCGCGGCGCTGAAGGCGGCGGGCATCACCGGCGTGCATCTCGGCGTCGCGCCGGACAACGAACGCGCCAAGGGATTCTACCGGCATCTCGGCTTCACGGATGTCAGCCGCGACGGCCACGCGATCTTCGCCATGAGGCTGACTCCCTGACCGGATGGCGGCCGCTCTCATGACGCGCCCCGCGCGTCGACGGCGGCAACACGCAGCTGCGGCAACACGCAGCTCATGCCTCATCGCCAGGCATGTCGCCGGGCCGGCTCGACGCGCATGATGCGGAGTCCGGGCGGCGCTCCATGCCGACCGATACGGGCCGCCCATAGCGGTTTCCGTCTCCCACGAAGCTACCGTCACTGCCGGCCTCCGGACTGTGCAGCCCCCGGAGCCAACCTACAGAGACGCGTTCATTTTTGTCAACGACGCTGACAAATTGGCCGGACGAACCTCAGGAAGACGTCAGGAGTGTCTGAGTAATCGATCGATGATTGCGCACCCCGCCGATCGATGCCATGCTCCGCCACTGATTAGGAATGGGACCCTGACTAATTGATCCAGGAGATCGAAATCCAGGCCATGGCGACATCGGCCGCATCCACCACCAAGCCGATCGCGCGCAAGATTTCGACCAATGCGGCGATCCGGGCAGTCCTCGCCAATGGCCCGATCTCGCGCGCAGACATCGCCAAGCTCACCGGACTTTCCAAGCAGACCGTGTCCGAGGTTGTTCAGGACCTGGTCGGCGATGGTTGGCTGCGGACCAGCGGCCGGACCGACGGCCGGCGCGGTCGCAGCGCTGTCACCTACGAGCTCAATGCGCGGGCCGGGATCGCGGCGGTGATCGATCTCGGCGGCGTCGAGATCGCCGCGGCGATCGGCGACCTCGCCGGAACCATTGTTGCCGAAGCCCAGGCGCTGGCAGATCCACGCGGCGGCACCCATCTGGTCGATCAATGCGACGCGATCCTGCGGGGGCTCACGGCAGAGATCGGTGCAAGGGCCGGCGACCTGCGCCTTGTCGTGCTCGGCTCGCCCGGCGTCTTCGATGCGGCGACCGGCCATATCGGCGCGGCGCCCAATGTGCCGGGCATCGACTCGATCGACATGCGCCTGCTGCTCGGCGAGCGGCTCGGCACAACCGTCCTGATCGAGAACGACGTCAACCTCGCCGCGCTCGGCGAGCAGTGGCGCGGCCATGGCACCGATGTCGCGAACTTCGCCTTCATCACCCTCGGCACCGGCATCGGGATGGGCATCGTCGCCAACGGCGCGCTGGTGCGCGGCGCGCGCGGCGCGGCGGGCGAGATCGCCTACCTGCCGATCGGCGGAGATCCGTTCGACCCGCGCGGATTCACCTCCGGCACGTTCGAAAACGCCGTCGGCAGCGTGGCGTTCCTGCGGCGCTACACAGGCTTCGGCGGCCCAGAGGGCGGAGCGCTCAAGGACCTGTTTAGCGCGATCGGCATGGGCGAGCCCAGCGCCACCGCCGCTGTGGAGGAAACCGCGCGCCTGGTCGCGCTGGCGATCGCCGCGATCGGCGCGACGCTCGATCCGCAGATCGTGATCTTGGGCGGCAGCATCGGCGCCAGGCCGGAACTCGTCGACACGATACGGCGCTTCCTGCCGCGCTGCACGCCCTACCCGCCGCGCCTGGAAATCAGCCGGTTCGGCGGCCGCGCCGCCCTGATCGGCGGCTTGGGAGTCGCGGTCCGCCACATGCACGAAGACCTCTTCGGCATCGGCCTGAAGGACCTTTGATACGCCCGCAAAGCCGAAGAACCTCTCGGAGTTCATACTGCCGACGGGCACCACCCCGCTGGCGCCCCCTCCGAGGGTTGACGGCGACATCGATCCGCGCCACGATGAAATTCTGTTCAGTCAGTGTAAAAAATTACAGACCAGAGCAATGGGCTGGATCGACGGGATGGATGAGCAGGTCAGCCTGGCCACGCGCGCCGCGTGGCTGTCCTATGTGCGCCGCCTGACCCAGGGCGAGATCGCCGACCGGCTCGGCGTGTCGCGGGTCAAGGTGCACCGGCTGATCTCGCTGGCCGAGGAGCTGGGGCTGGTCAGCGTCCATATCGCCGGCCGCCCGGCCGAATGCCTGAAGCTGGAGGACGGGCTGATCGACCGCTACGGCCTCGGCTTCTGCCGCGTCGTCCCGGCGATCGACGACGAGGACCAGCCGTTCGAGGCGCTGGGGGCCGAGGGTGCCGCCTACCTGTCCCGCTACCTCGAGACCGCCGGCGACAAGGTGATCGGCGTCAGCCACGGCCGCACTTTGGCCGCGCTGGTCAACCGGCTGCCGCGGGTCTCGGCGCCCGAGGCCAAGTTCGTGTCGCTGCTGGGCAGCCTGACCCGGAAATCCTCCGCCAACCCGTTCGACGTGGTGCAGCGCCTGGCCGACAAGACCGGCGGCGAGGGCTATTTCATGCCCGTGCCGATGGCGGCGGACAGCCTGGGCGACAAGGCGGTGATGCTGTCGCAGAAAAGCGTCCAGGCGGTGCTGGCCCTGGCCCACCGGGCGACGTTGTGCCTAGTGGGCATCGGCGAGTTGGGGCCGCAGGCGCATATGCTGCAGACCGGCGTCCTGACCCGCGAGGAATATGACGACCTGCGGGCCAAGGGCGCGGTCGGCGACCTGGTCGGCCAGTTCCTCGACGCCGAGGGCCGGCGCGTCGCCTCCGAGGTCAACGACCGGGCGCTGAGCGTCGGCCTGGCCGACCTGAAGGGCCGCCGCGTCGTCGCCATCGCCGGCGGCGCGATCAAGGCCGACGCCATCACCGCGGCGCTGGCGAGCGGCATGGTGACCGACCTGATCATCGACGAATCCGCGGCGCTGGCCATGGCCGCGCGCCGGGGTGCCCGGCCGCCGCCGCGGCGGCAGCGTGAGACCAGCTGACAATCACAAATCCTGGGAGGACCACCGATGAAGCGCACCACCGACATCTTCGACCGCCATCTCGCCGGAGGGCTGTCGCGCCGGGAGCTGATGACCGGCGCCGCCAAGCTGGGCCTCGGCGGTGCCGCGGCCGGCTTTATGCTGAACCAGGCCGGCACCCGCGCTCTCGCCGCGACCGGCCCCGACTTCAAGAAGTTCTCCGGCAAGAAGATCAGCCTGCTCTTGAACAAGCATCCCTACACGGATGCGATGATCGCCAACCTCGACAACTTCAAGGCCCTGACCGGCCTGGACGTCAGCTACGACGTGTTTCCGGAGGACGTCTATTTCGACAAGGTCACCGCCACCCTGTCGAGCAAGTCGCCGCAATACGACGTGTTCATGACCGGCGCCTACCAGACCTGGCAGTACGGCCCGGCCGGCTGGCTGGCCGACATGAACCAGTACATCAAGAACCCCGAGCTGACGGCGGCCGCCTACAATTGGGACGACGTGCTGCCGGGCCTGCGCTCCTCCACCGCCTGGTCGGGCGTGCCGGGCCAGCCGCTGGGCGGCGACGGCGCCAAGCAATGGGCCGTGCCCTGGGGCTTCGAGCTGAACAGCGTCGCCTACAACAAGCGGATCTTCGACGCCGCCGGCATGAAGCCGCCGAAGGACCTGCCGGAGATGGTGGACCAGGCCGGCAAGCTGAGCGCGCTGAACCAGGGCTTCTACGGCGTCGGCGTGCGCGGCAGCCGCAGCTGGGCGACGATCCACCCGGGTTACCTGTCGGGCCTGACCAACTATGGCGGCAAGGACTTCGCCGTCACCGACGGCAAGCTGAAGGCGGCGATGAACAGCGCCGAGTCCAAAGAGTTCACCAAGCTCTGGATCGAGATGATCCAAAAGGGCGGGCCGAAGAACTGGACCACCTACACCTGGTACGAGGTCGGCAACGACCTGGGCGCCGGCGCCTCGGCCATGATCTTCGACGCCGACATCCTGGGCTATTTCCAGAACAAGGGCACCAAGGAGGCCGGCCACCTGGCCTATCACCCGTTCAGCGCCAAGCCCGGCGCCGCGGCGCCGACGCCCAATGTCTGGATCTGGTCGCTGGCGATGAGCGCCTTCTCGCAGATGTCCGAGGCCGGCTGGTATTTCGTGCAATGGGCCAGCGGCACCGAGCACACCACCTTCGGCGCCACCAAGGCCGACCTGGTCAACCCGGTGCGCCAGTCGGTCTGGGACAATGGCGACTTCCACAAGCGGCTGGAGAGCTATCCGGGATATCTCGACCAGTACAAGGCCTCGGCCGCCGGGTCGAAGATCTACTTCACGCCACAGCCGCTGTTCTTCAACCTGACCACGGAATGGGCGGCCAGCCTGCAGAAGATGTACGCCAAGGAGATCCCGGTCGATGAGGGGCTGGACCAGTTGGCCGAGTTCATCGACCAGCAGCTGAAAGACGCCGGCCTGGCCGACTGACGCCGTCCCGCGCGGACCGGCCTTCGCCCCGCTGGCCCGCGCGGCAGCCCCGCCCCCGCCGTTTCTCTCCCCCGGCGGGGGCGGGGCTCAGCGACCGTCTCCGAGAGGACCTTGCCCCGTGGCCACCATCGCCGCCGACACCGCGCCCCGAACGCGCCGCAGCACGGGCCCCGGCCTGCTGCCCTATCTGCTGAGCCTGCCGGCGCTGCTGGTGACGATCGGGATCCTGATCCCCTTCGCCACCGCGGTGTACTACTCGCTGCAGCGCTACAACCTGGCCTTCCCGGCCGGGCGCAAGCTGATCTGGCTGGACAACTTCGTGGCCTTGTTCGGCGACGGGCGGTTCTGGGGCACGATCCAGGCGTCGCTGACCTACACCCTGCTGACCGTCGGCGTGCAGCTGCTGCTCGGCCTCGGCATCGCGCTGCTGCTGGTGCGCCGCAGCCTGATCAACAACCTGATGAGCGTGCTGCTGATCCTGCCGCTGATGGTGGCCCCGGCGATCGCCAGCCTGATGTGGAAGCTGATGACCAACCCGAATTTCGGGATCCTCAGCTACTTCGTGACCAGCCTCGGCTTCACCGATTTCCGCTGGGCGTCGGACCCGGCCTCGGCGATGTTCACCGTGGTGCTGGTCGACACCTGGGTCTACACGCCCTTCATCGCCATCCTGCTGCTGGCCGGGCTGCGCGCCCTGCCACGCCAGCCCTTCGAGGCGGCGGAGCTGGACGGCGTGCCGCGCAGCTTCGTGTTCTTCCGCATCACCCTGCCGATGCTGCTGCCCTATATCCTGACCGCCAGCCTGTTCCGGATGCTGGACAGCATCCAGCAGTTCGACATCGTCTACGCCATGACCCAGGGCGGCCCGGGCGACCGGCTGATGCTGTTCCAGATCCGCGCCTATCTCGAGGCCTTCACCTTCACCAATATCGGCCGGTCGGCCGCGATCCTGATGGTGCTGTGGGCGATCACCTTCGCGCTCAGCAACGTCTTCATCAAGCAATGGCTCCGCCTGCGCGCCCGCGCGCATGGCCGGGCGTGACGGGAGGCGAGCCATGAACCATGCAAGTGGCATCGGCGGCCGGATCCTCCACGGCGTCCTGCTGACCCTGGTGGCGCTGTTCTTCCTGTTCCCGCTGGTCTGGGTGGCGCTGATGTCGTTCATGACCAACGCCGACATCCTGCGCAGCCCGCCCAGCGTCATCTTCTCCCCCACCCTGGAGAACTACGCCGCCCTGATCGCCGGCGAGCTGTCGACCAATGTCGGCGCGCTGAAGATCGACTACATGCAGAACCTGCTGAACAGCCTGATCCTCAGCGCCTGCTCGGTGCTGCTGTCGCTGCTGCTCGGCGTGCCGGCGGCCTATGCCTTCGCCCGGTTCAAGTTCCGGCTGGGCGAGAACATGGCCTTCACCATGCTGTCCTTCCGCTTCGCCCCGCCGCTGCTGGTGCTGCTGCCGCTGCAGCTGTACTTCCAGGACCTCGGCCTCAGCGACACCTATATCGGGCTGATCTGGGTGTACCAGCTGATCACCCTGCCGCTGATCCTGTGGATCGTGCGCGGCTATTTCGAGGACATCAGCGAGGATATCGAGAACGCCTATCGGCTGGACGGCCATTCCTGGCTGCGCACCTTCCTGAAGATCGCGGTGCCGCTGGCCCGGCCGGGCATCGCCGCCGCCGCCCTGCTGGCCTTCATCTTCGCCTGGAACAACTTCATCTTCGCGCTGATCCTGGGGTCGAGCTCGATCCAGCCGGTCACGGTCGGGGCGCTGGCCTTCATCACCGCGTCCGGCATCAATTACGGCCAGATCGCAGCGGCCTTGGTGCTGTCGATCCTGCCGACCCTGGCCCTCGCCCTCTACGCCCAGCGCTATCTGGTCGAGGGCTTGAGCCTCGGCGCCGTGAAGGGGTGACGACCATGGCCTTCCTCGACATCGCCGGCCTCGGCAAGAGCTTCGGCAAGGCGCGCATCCTCGACGGCCTCGACCTGCAGGTCGAGCAGGGCGAGTTCGTCGTCGTGTTCGGCCCGTCCGGCGCCGGCAAGACGGTGCTGCTGCGCCTGATCGCCGGCATCCTGCAGCCGGAGGCCGGCGACATCCGCATCGGCGGCGCCTCGATCCTCGGCCAGGGGCCGGAGGCGCGGGACGTCGGCATGGCGTTCCAGAACTTCGCCCTGTACCCCCACCTGCCGGCCTTCGAGAACATCGCCAGCCCGCTCAGGGCCCGGCGGACCGGCGAGGCCGAGATCCGGAAGCGGGTCCAGGAGGTGGCGGAGTTGCTGCGCATCGGCCATGTGCTGGACCACCTGCCGAAGCAGCTGTCGAACGGGCAGAAGCAGCGCACCGCTTTGGCCCGCAGCCTGGTGTGCTCGCCATCGGTCCTGCTGCTCGACGACCCGCTGCGCAATGTCGACGCCAAGATCCGCTACGAGATGCGGCAGGAGTTGCCGCGCCTCCTGCGCGCGGTCGGCGCCACCGTCCTCTACGTCACCCAGGACTACAAGGAGGCGATGGCGCTGGGCGACCGGGTCGGCGTGCTGCTGGACGGCCGCTTCCGCCAGGTCGACACCCCCGCCGGCATCTACGGCAAGCCGCAGGACACGCGGATCGCCCGGCTGTTCGGCGATCCGCCGATCAACCTGATCGAGACCGCAGCGCAGGACGGCCGCATCAGCATCGCCGGCACCGAGTTCCCGGCGCCGGCCGCGGTGCCCGCCGGCAAGCCCTGCCTGGTCGGGCTGCGGCCGGAGGATGTCGAGGTGCGGTTCGAGCCCGCCGAGGACGCCGTGCCGGTCGACCTGGAGGCGGTGACGCCGCTCAATGTCCGCACCGTGATGCTGCTGCGCGCCGCCGACGGCACCGAGATCCTGGCCAGCCGGCCGGAGGACCAGGGCGACGACCTGGGCCGCGGCCGGCGCCGCGCCTGGGCCCGGCCGGACCTCGCCCGCGCGCTGTGCTTCGACCGCGAGACCGGCGCCCGCCTGCCGGCCGCGACGGCCTGAGGACCATCGATGGCAACCCTGACGCTCGACGCCGTCTCCAAGATCTACGGGCCGCGGCTGTCCCACCCGATCCGCGCAGTGGACACCGTGTCGCTGGCGTTGCGCGACGGCGAGCTGGTCGGCCTGCTCGGCTCCTCCGGCTGCGGCAAGACCTCGACCCTGCGCATGATTGCGGGGTTCGAGAGCGTGTCGGAAGGCACCATCCGGATCGGCGACCGCGTGATCAACGATCTGCGCCCGGCCGAGCGCAACGTCGCCATGGCGTTCGAGGGCTATGCCCTGTACCCGCCGCTGACCGTGCGCGACAATATCGGCTTCAGCCTGCTGCGTGACCGCATCCCGAAGGCCGAGGTGCAGCAGCGCGTGGCGCATGTCGCGGCCCTCTTGGAGATCGGCGACATCCTGGACCGTTATCCGCAGGCGATCTCCGGCGGCCAGCAGCAGCGGGTCAGCCTGGCCCGGGCCCTGGTGCGGCGAGCCCAGCTGTCATTGCTCGACGAGCCCATGTCGCAGCTGGAACCGCAGCTGCGGGCCGTGCTACGGGCGCGCATCAAGGACTATCTGATCGAGCACAGGATGACGACGGTCTTCGTGACCCATGACCAGACCGAGGCGCTGGCGCTGGCCGACCGCATCGCGGTGATGGAGGGCGGCCGGCTGCAGCAATTCGCCTCGCCCACCGATCTGAAGCGGCGCCCGGCGAACCTGTTCGTCGCCGGCTTCATCGGCGAGCCGCCGATGAACCTGTTCCCAGCCCGGGTGGTGCGGGAGAATGGCGGCCTGGCGGTCGAGGTGCAGGGCGAAGCCGGGGGCTTCCGCCTGCCGCATGCCGGTCCCGGCCTGGCCGAGGGCGGAAAGGTCCATCTCGGCATTCGCGGCCATGAGATCCGCGTCGGCACCGCCCGGGCGGGCGAGACACAGCTGCAGGGCACGGTGATCGCCAACCAGTGGCTGGGCGACCAGAGCCACATCGCGCTGGACGTCAACGGCGTGCGTCTGACCATCGTCACCGACCGGGCGCTGGAGGCGGCGGCGGATACGAGGCTGGCGCTGGCCCTGCCGGAATCAGCGCTGCACCTGTTCGACAGCGACAGCGAGATGGCGATCGCCCATGGCGGCCGCCCGGCTGTGGCGGCCGCAGCATGAGCTCGCAGTCCATGGCATTCGCACATCCCTCGAGCGCTGTGCGCGTGGCCTCTCCCGCTTGCGGGAGAGGTCGGAGACGCGAAGCGGCTCCGGGTGAGGGCCAGCCGGCCGTGACACCAGGATCACCGCTTCAGGATAGGGTGGGTCCTGCGCTCGCTCGCGGCCAGCCCTGTGAGCCTGGCGAGGCCGCTGGCCCTCACCCGGACATCCTTCGGATGTCCGACCTCTCCCGCAAGCGGGAGAGGCCACGCTCTCCTATGCTCGCGACGGCTTCTGCTTCATTGAGGCGCGAAGATCAGCAGGGTCGCTCCTCATCCAGGTGCCTCTCATGAGCCGGGACGTCCTGATCGGCCTCGATTCCGGCACTTCGGTGGTCAAGGCCGTGGCCTTCGACCTGGAGGGCACGCCGGTCGAGCATGCGGCGCGGCCGAACACGACCATCCCGGTCGACGGCGCCGGTATGGAGCAGGAGTTCGACCGTACCTGGGACGACGCCGCGCTGGTGCTGCGCGAGCTGGCGGCGAAGCTGGCGGCGCGGGGCCTGCGCGTGGCCGGCATCGCCGTCACCGGCCAGGGCGACGGCACTTGGCTGATCGACCGCGACGGCGACCCGGTCGGCCGCGCCATGCTGTGGCATGACGGACGGTCGGGTCCGATCGTGGCCGAGCTGCACAAGAGCGGCACGGCCAAGGCGGTGCAGCGCTTCACCGGCACCATGCTGAACATGTCGAACCAGTCCGGCCAGCTGCTGTGGCTGAAACGGCACCGGCCGGAGGCGCTGGCCCGCGCCGCCACCGCCTTCCATTGCAAGGACTGGCTGTATTTCCGGATGACCGGCGAGCGGGTCACCGACGTCTCGGAAGGCACCTTCACCTTCGGCGACTACCGCAGCCGCGAATACGCGCCGGAGGTGCAGGAGCTGTTCGATCTCAAGGACGAGGCCCGGCTGCTGCCGCCGATGGTCGATGGCGTTCGCCAGAACTCGGCGCTGACGCCCCAGGCTGCGATCGCGACCGGCCTGCCCGCCGGCACGCCGGTGGTGCTGGCCCCGGTCGACCTGCTGTGCGGCGCCCTCGGCTCCGGCCTCTACGACCCCGAGGGCCGCGCCGGCTTCACCGTGCTGGGCTCGACCGGCGCCCATATGCGGCTGGTGTTCGGGGCCGACCGGGTGACCCTGGGCGACGAGGTCGGCTACACCATGCCGTTCGTCGTCCCGGGCAGCTATGTCTCCATGGTCTCGAACATGGCGGCAACGCTGAACATCGACTGGCTGTGCGGCGTGGTCGAGGAGGTGGCGGCGGCCGCCGGGGCGACGCTGCCGAAACGGTCCGACCTGATCCGCCTGCTCGACGCCAAGGCGGCGGCGGCCAGGCCGGGGCGGCTGCTGTACCACCCCTTCATCGCCGAGGCGGGGGAGCGCGGGCCCTTCGTCGACAGCGCCGCCCGCGCCTCGGTGATCGGCCTGTCCGGCAGCGCCGGCGCCGGCGACCTGCTGCGCGCGATCTATGAGAGCCTCGGCTTCGCCAGCCGCGACTGCTACGAGGCGGTCGGCGGCACGCCGGCGGAGATCCGCCTGGCCGGCGGCGCCGCACGCAGCGCCACCGTCCGCGGCATCCTGGCCGCCGCCACCGACGCGCCGGTCCGCCTGGTGAAGCGCGAGGAGGTCGGCGCCGCCGGCGCTGCCATGGTGGCGGCGCTGAGCTTGGGCATCCTGCCCGACATCGACGCCGCCTGCGCCCGCTGGGTGACGCCGCTGCTGGCCGAGGCCGAGATGCCCGATCCGGCGCTGGTCGCGCAGTACGACCGCCTGTTCCCGCAGTACCGCGCCAGCTATCGGGCCCTGCGCCCCATCTGGCATGCCCTGGAAGACCTGAGGACCGAAGGATGACCGGACGTCGCGTTGCCGTGATCGGCGACCGCTTCATGCTGCCCAGCCTGTTCGTGGAGGCGCTGGAGAAGATTCCGGCGGCGCTCGATATCCGCACGCAGGAGCAGCCCTGGCCGGACGAGCCGATGGTGCATGGCTATGCCGGCACCGGCCTGGACGGGCTGAAGGAGTTCATGGGCGACCCGGACGAGATCGTCGATTTCATCGGCGACGCCGAGATCCTGGTCACGCATCTGGCCCCGATCTCGGCCGGGATGCTGGAGCGGCTGCCGGCGCTGAAGCTGATCGGGGTCAGCCGCGGCGGGCCGGTGAACATCGACATGAAGGCGGCCAGGGCGCGCGGCGTGAAGGTGGTGAACGCGCCCGGCCGCAACGCCAGCGCGGTGGCCGAGTTCACCATCGGCGCCATCCTGGCCGAGACCCGGCTGATCACCCGCGGCCACACCGCGCTGTCGCAGGGCCAGTGGCGCGGCGACCTGTACCGCGCCGACCTGACCGGCCGCGAGCTATCCGAGATGACGGTCGGCGTGATCGGCTACGGCCATGTCGGGACCAAGGTGGTGCGCCTGCTGAAGGCTTTCGGCTGCCGCATCCTGGTGACCGACCCCTATGTCCAGCTCGACCCCGCCGACAGCGCCGACGGCGTGCAGCAGGTGGCGCTGGAGACCCTGCTCGCCGAGAGCGACGTGGTCACCCTGCATCCGCGCGTGACCGCCGAGACCACCGGCATGATCGGCGCCGAGGCTTTTGCGGCGATGAAGGACGGCGCGGTGTTCGTCAACACCGCGCGCGGCCCGCTGGTCGACTACGACGCGCTGTACGACGCGCTGGTCTCCGGCAAGCTGCGCGGCGCGATGCTGGAGACCTTCGCGGTCGAGCCGCCGCCGGAGGACTGGCCGCTCTTGAAGCTGCCCAACGTCACCCTGACCCCACACATCGCCGGTGCCTCGGTGAAGACCGTCACCTACGCCGCCGGGCTGATCGCCGAAGACGTCCGGCGCTACCTGGCCGGCGAGCCCCTGCTCCGCCTCTGCTGACCCTTAGGAACCCATCATGGCCACCGAACTCGAGCTACGCACCAAGATCGTCGACGCCTGCCGGCAGATGAACGCCAACGGGCTGAACCAGGGCACCTCCGGCAACATCAGCGCCCGTTGGGGCGACGGCATCCTGGTGACCCCGACCGGCGTCCCCTATGACGAGATGACGCCGGGCGACATCGTCGCCATGACGATGGACGGCAGTTGGGAGCATGGCGACCACCGCCCCTCCTCCGAATGGCGCTTCCATCTCGACATCCACCGCCGCAAGCCGGAGGTGAACGCCATCGTCCACTGCCACCCGATGTATTCGACCATCCTGGCGATCCGGCACCAGGAGATCCCGGCACTGCACTACATGATCGCCTGCGGCGGTGGCAATTCGATCCCCTGCGCGCCCTACGCCACCTACGGCACGCCGGAGCTGTCCGAGCATGCCATCGCAGCGCTGCAGGGCCGCACCGCCTGCCTGCTGGCCAATCACGGGCTGATCGCCACCGGCTCGGCCCTGGGCAAGGCAATGTGGCTGGCGGTCGAGGTCGAGACCCTGGCCAAGCAGTATGTCTACACGTTGATGCTGGGCGGCCCGAAATGCCTGCCGGATGACGAGATCGACCGGGTGATCGAGAAGTTCAAGGATTACGGCCCGCGCCCGAAGCAGGCGGCCTAAGCAGCGATGGCGGCTGGGGCGGAGCAAGGGATGGAACCCGTCGTCGACCTGCTGGTGGTCGGCGGCGGCGTCAATGGCGCCGGCATCGCCCGCGATGCGGTCGGGCGTGGCCTGTCGGTGCTGCTGTGCGAGAAGGGCGACCTGGCCGAGGGCACGTCGAGCCGCAGCGGCAAGCTGGTGCATGGCGGCCTGCGCTATCTCGAATATTACGAGTTCCGGCTGGTGCGCGAGGCGCTGATCGAGCGCGAAGTGCTGCTGGCGGCAGCGCCGCACATCATCTGGCCGATGCGCTTCGTGCTGCCGCATGACAGCTTCCTGCGCCCGGCCTGGCTGCTGCGGCTCGGGCTGTACCTGTACGACCATCTCGGCGGCCGCAAGAAGCTGCCGGCCAGCCGCGGCCTGGACCTGCACCGCGCCCCCGAGGGCAAGCCGCTGCAGGACCGCTTCCGCCGCGGCTTCGAGTATTCCGACTGCTGGGTCGACGACGCCCGGCTGGTGGTGCTGAACGCGATCGGCGCGGCCGAGCGCGGCGCCGGGATCCTGACCCGCACCGAATGCGTGTCGCTGCGGCGGCGCGACGGGCTGTGGCATGCGGTGCTGCGCCCGGCCGGCGGCGGGGCGGACAGGGCCGTCGTCGCCCGCGCCGTCGCCAACGCCGCCGGCCCCTGGGTCGACAAGGTGCTGACCGGCGCCGCCGGCTTGAAGTCCGGCAAGAAGATCCGGCTGGTGCGCGGCAGCCATATCGTGGTGCGGAAGTTCTATGACGGGCCGCAGGCCTATCTGGTGCAGAACACAGACAAGCGGGTGATCTTCATCAACCCGTATGAGCACGGCTACCTGCTGATTGGCACCACCGACATCCCGCAGACCGGCGACCCCGACCAGGTCGCGGTCGACCCGAAGGAGGTCGAGTATCTCTGTGGTGTGCTGAACCGGGCGTTCCAGCGCCAGATCGGGCCGCAGGACGTGGTGCATTCCTTCGCCGGGGTGCGGCCGCTGTTCGACGATGACGCCGCCAACCCCTCGGCCGTCACCCGCGACTATGTCTTCGATGTCGACGATGAGGGCGGCCGCGCGCCGATCCTGTCGGTGTTCGGCGGCAAGATCACCACTTTCCGCAAGCTGGCCGAGCACGCGCTGGACCGGCTGCGCCCGTTCTTCCCGGCGATGGGCCCGGCCTGGACCGCGGCGTCGCCGCTGCCCGGCGGCGACATGCCCGGCGCCGATTTCGAGCGCTGGCTGGCGGAGTTCCGCCGCCGCCACCCCTGGCTGCCGGAGGCGCTGGCGCTGCATTACGGCCGGCTCTACGGCACCCGGGCCGATGCGCTGCTGGACGGCGCCGGGTCGACGGCCGATCTCGGCCGGCATTTCGGCGGCCTGCTCTATGAGCGCGAGGCGGCCTGGCTGCGGGCGCAGGAATGGGCGGAGGACGCCGACGACATCCTGCGGCGCCGGACCAAGCACGGTCTGCACCTGTCGCCTGAGGAGACCTTGGCCTTCACCCAATGGCTGGACGCGGCACCGGCTCCGGCTGCCCAGGCGGCGGGGCGGTGATGGGCTGGTTGAAGCAAGAGCCATCGCTTTGCCTCTCCCGCCTGGCGGGAGAGGTCGGACGTCCGCCAGGACGTCCGGGTGAGGGCTGGCACCGGCCTCGACAAAATCCCCTCACCCGGTCTCGCTCCGCGAGCCCGACCTCTCCCGCAAGCGGGAGAGGCAACGCAAAACTCTATCTGCCGGTTCGGGAGCCCTGCCCATGACCCTCGACCCAGCGACCGATCCCGATCTCCGCGCCCTGCGCACCCTCTCCGCGCAACTCGGCCGAGATCCCGATCGGGTACAAGCTGCCGGCGGCAACACCTCGCTGAAGCGCGGCGGCACGATGTGGATCAAGGCCTCCGGCACCTGGCTGGCCCGGGCCGAGGAGGAGGAGATCCTGGTGCCGGTGCGGCTCGACCCGCTGCTGCAGGCGATGCGCAACGGCGACCCCGCCGCCGAGACCGCCCGCGACTTCGTGGTGGCGGAGCACAATCCCCGCGGGCTGCGGCCGTCGATCGAGACCACGGTGCATGCCGTCTTCCCCTTCGCCGTGGTGCTGCATGTCCATTGCGTGTCGACAATCGCCCTGGCCATCCGCGCCGATGCCGAGGTGCTGTTGGCCGAGCGGCTGGACGGGCTGCCCGGCGTGGACTGGGCCTTCGTGCCCTATTGCAAGCCGGGCCTGACCCTGTCGCAGGCGATCGCCGCGCGGCTCAAGCCCGCCACCAATGTCGTGGTGCTGGGCAATCACGGGCTGGTGGTCGCGGCCGACGGCATTGCCGCGGCGGGCGAATTGCTGGACCGGGCCTGCGCCGCCCTCGCCATGCCACGCCGCCCCTCCCCTGCGACGCAGCCGGAGGCGCTGGCAGAACTCATCCGCGGCACGCCCTACCGGCTGCCGCAGGACCCGGTGGCGCATGACGCGGCGACCGATCCCGACAGCTTGGCGCTGGCCACGGCTGGGGCCTTCTACCCCGACCATGTGATCTTCCTCGGCGCCGCCCTCGCCATGGCCCGGATTCCGGCCGAGCTGGCGACTTTGGGCGAAGGGCCGCGCGCGCCGGCGATCGTCGGCGTGCCGGGCCACGGCGTGGTGCTGCACCAGGGCGTGTTGCGCGGCGCGGACGAGATGGCGCGATGCCTGGCCGATGTCGCCGGGCGGGTGCCGGCCGGCACCCCGGTCCAGGCCTTCACCCAGCCGCAGATCGACGAGCTGACCCAGTGGGATGCGGAGCAGTACCGGCAGTCGCTGAGCCGGCGGGAGGGGTGAGCATGACTGCGCGCGCGATCGGCATCGATGTCGGCACCTCCGGCGTGCGGGCGGTGGCGGTGGATTCCGCCGGCCGCCCAGTCGGCCGCGGCGCCATGGCGACCGACGGCCCAGGGCTGGACCCGCGCGACCCGGAGATGTGGTGGCTGGCCACGGTGGCGGCGCTGCGCCGGCTGGCGGCGGAGGCCGACCTGTCCCAGATCGGCGCCGTCTCGGTCGACGGCACCTCCGGCACCGTCCTGGTGACCGATGCGGCGGGACGGCCGGTCGGCCCGGCGCTGATGTACAACGATCCCTGCCCGGACGATGCGGTGGTCGCGCGGATCGACGCCGCGGCCCCGGCCGGCAGCGCCGCCCGCGGCCGCAGCTCCGCCCTCGCCCGCGCTTCGGTGCTGCTGCGCCGGCCCGGGGCGGTCAGAGTTCTGCACCAGGCTGACTGGGTCGCCGGCCGCCTGTCCGGCCGCTTCGACGTCACCGACGAGAACAACGCGCTGAAGACCGGCTACGACCCGGTGGCCCGGCGCTGGCCGGACTGGATCTTCGGGCTCGGCATCGACCCCGCCGCCCTGCCGCGAGCCGTGGCGCCGGGCACGCCGACAGGCCCGGTGGATGCGGCGGCCGTCGCGCTCGGCCTGCCGGCCGGCGCGCGGGTGGTCGCCGGCACCACCGATGGCTGCGCCTCCTTCCTCGCCACCGGGGCGGATGCGGTCGGCGATGCGGTCACGGCGCTGGGATCGACCCTCGTCATCAAATTATTGTCCGATCGACCGGTCGATTCTCCGCAGCACGGCGTCTACAGCCACCGCATGGGCGACCGCTGGCTGGTCGGCGGCGCGTCCAACAGCGGCGGCGCGGTGATCGCCCAGCTGTTCGGCCGTGACCGGCTGCCGGCGCTGACCGCGGCGCTGCAGCCGGACCGCCCGACTGGCCTGTCCTACTATCCCCTGCCCCGCCCGGGTGAACGCTTCCCGGTGGCCGACCCCGCGCTGGCGCCGGTGCTGGAGCCGCGGCCGCAGGACGAAGCATTGTTCTTCCAGGGCGTGCTGGAGGGCATCGCCGGGATCGAGGCCCGGGCCTATCGCCTGCTGGGGAAGCTCGGCGCGCCCGCCGTGACCTCGCTGCGCAGCGTCGGCGGCGGTGCCGCCAATGCCGGCTGGACCGAGATCCGCCGCCGGCAGCTCGGCGTGCCCTTCCTGCCGGCCTTGTCGGAGGACGCGGCAGAGGGTACAGCCCGGCTGGCCCTGGCCGGACTTGGAGCGTCTTGATGCCGATGATCGAACAGGTGGATGGGATCGGCGGCCTCGTCGACCGCTTCGGCACCTTCTTCATCGACCAGTACGGCGTGCTGCACGACGGGCGCCACCCCTATCCCGGCGCGATCGAGGCGCTGCGCCGGCTGAAGGACGCCGGCCGGCACATCGTGCTCTTGTCCAATTCCGGCCGCTCCGCCGCCTACAATGCGCGGCGGATGGAGACGCTGGGCTTCGCCCGCGACAGCTACGACCATTTCGTCACCTCCGGCGACGTCGCCCTGGCGCTGCTGCAGAGCGGCACGCTGCCGGTGTCGCCCGGCAGCGGCGCCCGCTGCCTGGTGATCTCCAGCGGCGAGGACCGCGGCTTCGCCGAGACACTGGGCTTCGCCGAGGCCGAGACCGGCGACGGCGCCGACCTGGTGCTGATCGCCGGCAGCCGCGGCCACCTGATCCCGCTGGACAGCTACCGCGACCTGCTGGCCCCGGCCGCGGCGCGCGGCGTGCCGGCGCTGTGCACCAACCCGGACAAGATCATGCTGACCCCGCTGGGCCCTGCCTTCGGCGCCGGCCGCATCGCCGAGATGTACGAGCAGCTGGGCGGCACCGTCACCTGGGTCGGCAAGCCGCATCCGCTGATGTACCGCCACGCCGCCGCCACCGCCGGGGTGGAGCGGCCCGGCGACGTGGTCTGCGTCGGCGACAGCGTCGAGCACGACGTCGCCGGCGCCCGCGGCTTCGGCGCCGCCGCCGCGCTGGTCCGCACCGGCATCCATGCCGGCATGGCAGAGGACGAGATGGCGCGGGAATTCGCCATCGTCGGCTGCGCCCCGGACATCCTGCTGCCCTCGTTCCGCTGGTAGTCTCGCCGCCCCGACAGGGCCTGCGGAACAATCCCGGCCTTGTTTCGTTTCTGGAACGATCTTTTCCGGGGGCAGGACGATTTTCTCACCCATCATGCCGGACGAACGCACCCTCAGCGACCTGATCGGGCGGGCCTATGACGCCGCCGTCGGGGACGAGGACTGGACCACGCTGGTCGCGGGGATGGCGCAGGCCGTCGGCGGCACCTCCGCCGTGCTGCGCTGGTTGGCGCGGCCGGCGGAGACGGCGGTCACGGTCAATCTCGACCTCGCCGCCCATCAGGCCTACGACGCCTATTACCACACCATCGATCCGGTCTGGCCGAAGCTGTTCGAGCTGCCGCCGGGCACGGCCGTCGACGATTGCGCCCTGGTGCCGGAGCCGGCGCTGGAGCGGACGGAGATCTACAACGACCTCTACCGCCAGAACCATCTCTGGTTCTGCCTGTCCTGGTACACGGTGGACATCGCGGCACAGCCGGTCTGCCTGGCGATCTACCGGCCCCGCCAGCGGCCGACCTACACGGCCGAGGAGCTGCGGCTGCTGCAGGCCGTGACGCCGCATCTCGACCGGGCGGTGCAGATCGAGGGGCGCATCGCCGCCGCCGCGGACCGGCGCAGGGCCGCCCAGCTGGTGCAGGCCGGGCCCGAGCTGACGGGGCGTGAGCGCGACTGCCTGGCGCGGATCGCCCAGGGCGCGTCGAGCAAGGGCATCGCCCGCCAGCTGACGCTGTCGGTCCACACCGTCAACGAATACATCGCCTCGGCGATGCGCAAGCTGCAGGCGTCCAGCCGCTCCGAGGCCGTGGCCACCGCCATCGCCCTCGGCCTGCTGGGTCCCTGAGCGACGCCCGCATCCATGGGGTGACATCCGCCGCCGGACGTCGCACCCTGCCCGCTCCGCACGAAGCACCCGCCGGGGCGGGAGGAGACGGACGATGGATCTGGGACTGGCGGGCCGCAAGGCCCTGGTGTGCGCCGCGAGCAAGGGCCTCGGCAAGGGCTGCGCCCTGGCGCTGGCGCGCGAAGGCGTCGAGCTGACCATCACCGCCCGCGGTGCCGAGGCGCTGGAGGCGACGGCCGAGGCGATCCGCCGCGCCACCGGCGCCAAGGTCACGACCGTCGCCGGCGACATCACCACGGAGGCGGGCCGCGAGGCCGCCCTGGCCGCCTGCCCCGAGCCGGACATCCTGGTCAACAACGCCGGCGGCCCGCCGCCCGGCGATTTCCGCGACTGGGACCGCGACGCCTGGATCAAGGCGGTCGACGCCAATATGCTGACCCCGATCTTCCTGACCAAGGCGGTGGTCGACGGCATGGCGGCGCGCGGCTTCGGCCGCATCGTCAACATCACCTCGAGCGCGGTGAAGGCGCCGATCCCGGAGCTGGGCCTGTCGAACGGCGCCCGGTCCGGCCTGACCGGCTTCATCGCCGGGGTCGCCCGGCAGATGGCCGGCAAGGGCGTCACCATCAACGGACTGCTGCCCGGCGCCTTCGACACCGACCGGCTGCGCGGCGGCATCAATGCGGCGGCCCAGCGCTCGGGCCAGGATGCCGAGGCCATCGCCGACCGGCGCCGCGCCGCGATCCCGGCCGGCCGCTTCGGCCAGCCGGACGAGTTCGGCGCGGCCTGCGCCTTCCTGTGCAGCGTCCATGCCGGCTACATCACCGGCCAGAACATCCTGATCGACGGCGGCGCCTTCCCCGGCACGCTCTGACCTGGATCAGGCGCGCCGGCGCAGGATCGCGTTCGGACCGTCCTCGAGCGCGAAGTCGGGGCGGCTGCGCAGGAACTCGTCCGTGGCCGTGCGGCAGCCGGCATAGTCGTGATAGTCGTCGATGATGACCATGCCGCCCGGCGACAGCCGTGCCCCGAGGAAGTCGAGGCAGAGCTTGACCGGGTCGTACCAGTCGCAATCGACATGGGCCAGCGCGACCTGCTGCACCTGCACATGGGGCAGCGTGTCCTCGAACAGCCCCTTGTGCAGGGTCACGGTCTTCCCGTCGACGGGAACGCCGTGGCCCGCCATGGCCTTGCAGACATCGCCGAAGAGATCCTTCCGGTAGCCGTAATAGTCATCCCCTTCGATGCCGACCGACTTGCCGCTGACGATCGTCTCGTAGCGGGACTTGGCGTCGGTCTCGTCCTTGTCGGAGGTCGGCGGCGGGATCATGCCGAACACGTCGAAGCCATGAAAGTGCCGGCCGCCCCTCTTCGCGAAATCGGCGAGGAGGATCGCGCTGCCGCCGAGGGCGACGCCGAATTCGAGGATGTCGCCGGGGATCCGCTTGTCGACCACGGCGGCACCGGACGCCTCCAGCCGCGCCAGCTTCTGCGGCGTGAGATAGGTCAGCTTCTCCTTCACCACCTCCCGGGTCAGCGACGACAGCCGCGCCGATGCCATCATGCTTTCGGCGCGCCGGACCACGCGGCCTATGACTGAGTTGCTCACCCGACTGCCCCCATTCTGATCAGGCCGGCATGCTGCCGTGCGGCCCTTCGCCGGACAAGGGGAATTGCGGGCCGGCCGCCAACCAGGCTTGACGCAGAAGCCTGCCGCCCCTAAAGTTAACTTACAGGTTAAGTTTATACCTCACCACTGCCGACGGGCAGGGCTGCCGAAAAATTCGTGACGGCCGCCGTCGAGATCGAACCGGCCCGCTCGACCATATCGAGAGGCAATTCGCCCGACCACCCGAACCCTGGAGGACTCCATGCAACCCACCCGGATCGCATCCCGCGAGGACTGGCTGTCCGAGCGCAAGGCGCTGCTGGCCGAGGAGAAGGCCCTGACCCGCGCCCGCGACGAGATCAGCAGCAAGCGCCGCGCCCTGCCCTGGGTCCGGATCGACACGCCCTATGTCTTCGACGGGCCGCAGGGCCGGGAGACTCTGGCCGATCTGTTCGCCGGGCGCAGCCAGCTGATCATCTACCATTTCATGCTGGCGCCGGGCTGGGAGCATGGCTGCCCGAGCTGCTCGTTCCTGGCAGACACCGTCGACGGCACGCTGGTGCATCTGGCCGCCCGTGACGTCACCTTCACGGCGGTGTCGCGCGCACCCTTGGCCGAGATCCGGCGGTTCCAGCAGCGCATGGGCTGGCGCTTCAAATGGGTGTCGTCGCATGGCAGCGACTTCAACCACGATTTCGGCGTCTCCTTCACGCCGGAGCAGATCGCCGGTGGCACCACGCCGTACAATTACGGCGAATTCCCCTTCCCGGCCGAGGAGCTGCCCGGAACCAGCGTCTTCGCCAAGGACGATGCCGGCGCCGTGTATCACACCTATTCCTCCTACGGCCGCGGCGGCGACCTGCAGCTGACCACCTACAATTATCTCGACCTGGTGCCGAAGGGCCGCGACGAGGACGGGCTGGCCTTCACCATGTCATGGGTGCGCCATCACGACCGCTACGAGACCGGCCCGGCGCTGGACCCGGCCGCGACCTACCAGCCGCCGAAGCAGGTCGAGTCATGCTGCGGCCCGGCCGAGGCCAAGGTCGACGCCCAGACCTTCGCCTGAGGCGGGCCGTGGAGGCGCTGTGGCCCTGGCTGGCGGTCGCCGGGCTGGGAGCCTGGCACGGGCTGAACCCGGCGACCGGCTGGGCCTTCGCCACAGCCCTCGGCCTGCGCCACCGCAGCCGGCGGGTGGCGCTGCGCTCGCTGGCCCCGATCGCGGCCGGCCATCTGCTGTCGGTCGCGCTGGTGGCCGCGGCAGCGACCGCCGGGCTGGTGATCGACCCCGCCTGGCCGCTCGCCGGTGCCGGTGTGGTCCTGCTTCTCTGCAGCGCGGCCCATGCCGTGCGCCGGCACCGGCCGCCGCCCGGCCTCGCCATGGGCTTCGCCGGGCTGACCTTATGGTCGTTCCTGATGGCGACGGCGCATGGCGCCGGGCTGATGCTGGTGCCGGCCCTGGTGCCGATCTGCCTGTCCGGCGGCCCGGCCCTGACCGCCTCCGGTTCGCTCGCCCTCGCTTTGGCCGCCGTCGCCCTGCACACCGCGGCGATGCTGGCGGCGACCGGACTGGTTGCCGCGGGGGTGCAGCGCGGCATCGCCCGCTGGTCAGGCCGACTTGGGCACGGGATCGGACCAGTCCGTCGGTCCTGACCGCTCGGGCTTTCGCAAGCCTCGGAATCCGTTTCGAATCCGCCCGGGATGGTGCAGTCTCCCGGCCATGAGCGAACGCATCCTCTACGGTCGCGAGCAGGACCTCGACGTCGCCGAGTTCCGGCGCGTGCTGGTCGAGTCCGGTCTCGGCCGCATCCGCCCGGTCGACGACGAACCGCGGCTGCAGGCGATGATCGACGGCGCCACCCTGATCGTGACCGCCCGGCTGGACCGGCCCGGACGGCCGCTGGTCGGGGTCGGGCGCGGCGTCACCGACTCCGTCTGGTGCTGCTACCTGTCCGACCTTGCCGTCTCGCCCTCGGCCCAGGGGCTCGGCGTCGGCAAGGGACTGCTGGACGAGGCGCGCCGGCAGCTCGGGCCGCAGGTGAGCCTGTACCTTGCCTCGGTGCCGGATGCGGTCGGCTTTTACGAGCGCGCGGGGATGACGCGGCTGACCGATGCCTTCTCGTACAAGCGCGAGCGCTGACATCATGACCGATCTTCCAGCCCGTCCGTTCCACGGCCGCGACGGCGTCCAACTCGCCTATCGCGAGTTCGGCGAGGGCCGGCCGCTGGTGCTGATCCACGGCTTCTTCTCGACCGCCACGGTCAACTGGCTACGCTACGGCCATGCCGCGGCGATCGCGGCGCGGGGCTATCGCGTGATCATGCCGGACCTGCGCGGCCATGGCGACAGCGCCAGGCCGCACGATCCCGCCGCCTATCCGCCCGACATCCTGGCCGATGACGGTCTGGCGCTGGTCGAGCAGCTCGGCTTGACCGACTACGATCTCGGCGGCTATTCGCTGGGCGGGCGGACAGTGGTGCGGATGCTGGTGCGCGGCGCCGCGCCGGGGCGGGCGATCGTGGCCGGGATGGGCCTCGACGGCATCGTCAGCGCCGGTGGGCGCAACGCCTATTTCCGCCATATCCTCAGCAATCTCGGCAGCTTCCAGCGCGGCACGCCGGAATGGCTGGCCGAAGCCTTCCTGAAGACCGTCGGCGGCGATCCGGAGGCGCTGCTGCAGGTACTGGGCACCTCGGTCGACACGCCGCGCGACGCGCTGGCGAAGATCGCAATGCCGACCCTGGTGCTGGCGGGCGCCGAGGATGACGACAACGGCTCGGCCACGGATCTCGCCGCCGCCCTGCCGCTGGGCCGCTCCGTCACCATTCCCGGCAACCATATGAGCGCGGTGGCGAAGCCGGAGCTCGGCACGGCGATCGCGGAGTTCCTGGGGGATGCGCCGGGGGGCTGACCGCGGCACTCTCAGGCCATGATGGAGAGGAAGGCGCCGCTCAGCCGGTGGCGCCTCCCGAGGGGCTCAGAGCAAGAAATCCGACGCGGTGAGGGCGTGGTCGGAGATCACGTTGATGGCGAAGTCTGGCTGCTTGTCGCCGGTCGCATCGACATAGACCACCTGGATCGCCCCGGCCGTCACCACCCGCAGCTCCCCGGCCGTGCCGGTGAAGGCGCCGGTGCCGAAGGTGAAGGCGGTATCGCCATTGCCCGAATTGCCGTCGGCGTCGATCAGCGACAGGTCGATCTTATCGCCGGTGGTGAAGTCGGCGATGGTGTCCTTGCCGGCACCCGAGACCGTGCTGTCGGACAAGGCGGTGTAGACGAAGCTGTCGTTGCCGGCGCCACCCTTCAGCAGGTCGCCGCCGCCGCCCCCGGTGAGCACGTCGTCGCCGCCCATGCCCCACAGCGTGTTGGCGTTGCCGTCACCGGTCAGCGTGTCGGCCTGCGCCGAGCCCAGCACCTGCTCGATGCTGCTGAACGTGTCGCCCGCGGCGTCGCCGCCGGAGGCCGCGCCGGTGCCCAGGTTGACCGTTACCCCGGCGGCCGAGCCGGCATAGCTGGCCGTGTCGACGCCGTTCCCGCCGATCAGCGTGTCGGCCCCGGCCGCGCCCTCGAGCTGGTCGTTGCCGTCGCCGCCGTCGAGCTGGTCGTTGCCGGTGCCGCCATAGAGCACGTCGTTCCCGGCCTCGCCGAAGACCTGGTCGTTCTCGCTGCCAGCGTCGACCGAATCATCGTTGTTGCCGCCATGGATGGTGTCGATCCCGGCGCCGCCGACGAGGCGGTCGTTGCCGTCGCCGCCGCTGAGATTGTCGTTGCCGGCTTCGCCGGAGAGCGCGTCGTCGCCGCCATTGCCGACGAGCGTGTCATTGCCGAGCTCGCCGCCGATGATGTTGCGGGCGTTGTTGCCGGTGAGCTGGTCGTCGAAGCTCGACCCGTACAGGTTCTCGATGCTGGTCAGCGTGTCGCCCGCGGCGTCGCCGCCGGAGACGGCGCCGGTCAGCAGGTTGACCGACACCCCCGCCGTCGAGCCCTGATAGTTGGCGTAGTCCGAGCCGTTGCCGCCGGCGATGACATCGGCCCCGGCGCCGCCGCGGAGCGTGTCGTCGCCGTCGCCGCCGGTCAGCGTGTTGGCACCGGCGTCGCCGTAGAGATGGTCGGCCTGGGCAGAGCCGGTGAGGTTCTCGATGCCGCTGAGCGTGTCGCCCTGGGCGTCGCCGCCGACACCGGTGCCGAGCACCAGATCGACCGTGACCCCGGCCGCGGAGCCCGAATAGTCCGCCGTGTCGGTGCCGGCGGCGCCGGAGATCTGGTCCGCCCCGGCGCCCCCGGTGAGCACGTCGTTGCCGAAGCCGCCGAGGAGGATGTCGTCGCCGGCCAGCCCGTCGATGGTGTCGTTGCCGTCCGAGCCGATCATCCGGTCCGCCCCGGCCCCGGCCACCAGCGAGACCCGGAACACGTCGAAGCCGGTGCCGTTGCCTTCGGCGCCCACGCCGGTGTCGGTCGCCTGCGTCTGGAAGGTGACGTAGTGGCCGTCGGCCGAGATCGAGGGCGTGTTCGACAGGTCGTTCAGCTCCGACCCGTCGGCGGCGACGGACAGGCGCGTCACATTCCCGGTCACCATGTCCTTCAGGAAGATGTCACGGAGGCCGTTGGTGTCGCCCTGCACCAGGTTGCTGGCGAGGCTGAAGAAGACGACGTAGCGCCCGTCGGCCGAGATCACCGCCTGGCCCGAGAGATCGTTGCTCTGGCTGCCGTCGGTGGCGGTGGAGACGCGGGTGGTCGTGTTGGTCTGCAGGTCGCGGACGAAGATGTCGGTGGCGCCGTTGCTGTCGCCGGCGACCAGGTTGGTCGCGTCGCTCTGGAACACGACGTAGCGGCCGTTGCCCGAGATCGAGGCGCCGGAGGAGCCGGCGTCACCCGACCCGCCGCCGATGGCGACCGAGGCGAGAACAGTGGTGCCGGCAGCGATGTCGCGGACGAAGATGTCGGTGACGGCGCCGTTGCTGTCATTCGCCGTCAGGTTGCTGGCGGTGCTGACGAAGGACACCCGGTTGCCGTCGTCGGACAGGCGGGCCACCAGGGAGTTGCCGTTCGCCTGCGACTCGTCATCCGCGACCGAGACGCGGGTGACGGCACCGGTCGACAGGTTCTTGACGAAGACGTCGCTGAAGCCGTTGCTGTCGGCGCCGACCAGGTTGGTCGCAGTGCTCTGGAAGCCGATGAAGGCGCCGTTGCCGGTGACGTCGACATTCTGGCTGGCGCCGTTGGCCTGGCTGCCGTCCGACGCGGTCGAGACCCGGGTGGTGACGCCCGTCTGCGTGTCGCGCATGAACACGTCGAGAACGGCGTTGGTGTCGCCGCCGACCAGGTTGGTCGCGGTGCTGTTGAAGAACACGTAGCGGCCGTCATCGGTGATCGCGGCCACACTGGAGACGTTGTTGCCCTGCGTGCCGCCGGTCGCGGTCGAGAGCAGCGTGGTGGTGCCGGTCACCGTGTCGCGCAGGAAGACGTCGAAGAAGCCGTTGACGTCGCCGCCGACCAGGTTGGTCGCGGTGCTCTGGAACACGACGTAGCGGCCATCGGCCGACATCACGCCGCCGGTGGCGACGTTGTTGGCGCTGGTGCCGCCGGTGTCGACAGAGATCCGGGTGAGCGAGCTGGCATTGACGGTCATATGAAAAGCCTCCCCATCGATTCTGCTGGCGATGACGGCCCTTGCCGGGAAAAACGCCACCGGGAAATTCAGAAGGAAAACAGAGTTATACGAACGGCAGTTATACGAATAATGGACGTGGGTTCACACGCTGGATCCCAGGGTTCTACACGCCCCGGCCCAGTTCGGCAATCGTGCGGCACTTGTCTCAAAGCCGACATATCCGGTGATGGCGGCCGGCGAAGAGGCGCAGCCGGGCTGCGCCTCCCGCGGATTTTACCCCTTCCGGCCGGGCGGGATCAGAGCACGAAATCCGCCTCGATCAGGGCATGGTCAGACAGGACGACGATGATCGAGTCAGGGTTCTTGTCGCCATCGGTGTCGAGATAGACGCCCTGGTAGCCGGTGCCGAAATCCACCACCCGCAGCTCTCCGGCCGCGCCGGTGAAGCCGCCGGTGCCGAAGCTGAAGGCGGTGTCGCCCGACCCGGCGCCATTGGCGTCGATCGCCGACAGGTCGATCCTGTCGCCGGTGGTGAAATCGTTGATCGTGTCCCGGCCGGCCGCCGCCACGGTGCTGTCGGCCGTGCTGGCATAGACGAAGCTGTCATTGCCGGCGCCGCCCTTCAGGGTATCGGCGCCGGCGCCGCCGGTGATCACATCGTCGCCATTGCCGCCCCACAGGGCGTTGGCCCCGGCATCGCCGGTCAGCTGGTCGCCCTGGTTCGAGCCCAGCACCTGCTCGATGCTGTTGAACGTATCGCCCGCGGCGTCGCCGCCCGAGACCGCGCCGGTGGCCAGGTTGATCGTCACCCCGGCGGCGGAGCCCGCATAGCTCGCCGTGTCGATGCCGTTGCCGCCTTTCAGCGTGTCGGCGCCGGCGCCGCCGACGAGGATGTCGTCGCCATCCTGTCCCGACAGGCTGTTGGCGCCGGCGTCCCCGGTCAGCTTGTCGGCAAAGGCCGAGCCGGACAGCAGCTCGACGCTGCTGAAGGTGTCGCCCTGGGCGTCGCCGCCCGCGGCCAGGCCCGTGGCGAGGTTCACCGTCACCCCGGCAGCTGAGCCGGTATAGCTCGCCGTATCGTCGCCGGCCCCGCCGGCCAGCATGTCGGCCCCGGCGCCGCCGTCGAGAAAATCGTTGCCGTCGCCGCCGTCGAGCTGGTCGTCGCCGGTGTTGCCGCCGAGGCTGTCGACGCCGGCCTCGCCGAAGACGATGTCGTTCCCGTCGCCGCCGTCGACACCGTCATTGTCGTTGCCGCCATGGATGGTGTCGGCCCCGTCGAGACCGACGAGCGAGTCGTTGCCGTCGCCGCCGTCGAGGGTGTCGTTGCCGGCCTCCCCGATCAGCGTGTCCGCGCCGCCATTGCCGACGAGCGTGTCGTTGCCGAAATCGCCGCGGAGGGTATTGCCGACACTGTTGCCGGTCAGGTGGTCGTCGAAGGCCGACCCGTACAGGTGCTCGATGCCGATCAGCGTGTCGCCCTCGGCGTCGCCGCCCGTGCCGGTGCCGGCCAGCAGGTCGACCGTCACCGCCTTGGCGGAGTACTGGTAGCCGGCGTTGTCCGAACCGGCGCCGCCATCCAGGCTATCGGCACCGGCCCCGCCCCAGAGCGTATCGTTGCCCGCCCCGCCGGTCAGCCGATTGGCGCCGGCGTCGCCATACAGCTGGTCCGCGAAGGCCGAACCGGTCACGTTCTCGATCGAGATCAGCGTGTCGCCCTGGGCGTCGCCCCCGGTGGCGGCGCCGCTCTTCAGGCTCACCAGCACACCCGCGGCCGAGCCCGAGTAATCCGCCGTGTCGGAACCGTCCCCGCCATACAGCCGGTCCGCCCCGGCGCCGCCGGCCAGCGCGTCATCACCGGCGGCCCCGGTGAGGATATCGCTGCCCGCCAGACCGTCGAGCGTGTCGTTGCCGTCGGAGCCGATCCTGTGGTTGGCCCCGGCCGTGGCGCGGAGCGAGACCTGGAACCCGTCGATATTGCTGTTCGTATCCGGGCCGATGTCCAGATTGGTCGCGAAGGAGCGGAACACGACCGTGCTGCCGTCGGATGAGATCCTCGGCTGGGCGGAGTCGCCATTGGCCACCGAACCGTCGGGCGCCACGGAGAGGCGAGTCACCGCGCCGGTCTGCATGTCCTTGACGAAGACGTCGTATGAGGAGGCGTCATCGCCCGCCACCAGGTTCGACGCCTTGCTCACGAACACGACGTAGCGGCCGTCGGACGAGATGTCGGCGTTGACGGACGCCGCATCGCCCTGGACCCCGGCGCCGGAGGTGGAGACGCGGACCGTGGTGTCGGTCTGCAGGTCGCGCAGGAAGACGTCGACCTCCCCGTTGGTGTCGTCCGCCACCAGATTGGTCGCAGCGCTCTGGAACACGACGTAGCGGCCATTGCCGGAGATCGCGGCCTGGTCCGAATAGTCGTTCGCCTGGGTGCCGTCCGTGGCGACAGTGACGCGCTCGGTGGTTCCGGCTGCGAGGTCGCGGACGAAGATGTCGGGGTTGCTGTTGGTGTCGCCGGCGACGAGATTGTTGGATTCGCTGTAGAAAGCCACGCGCTGGCCGTCATCGGAGACCCGGCCATTGGTCGACATGAAGTTGCCCTGGGCTTCGTCGTCGCCGACGGAGATTCGGGTCGTGGTCCCGGTCTGCAGGTCGCGGATGAAGACGTCCACCTGGCCGTTGGTGTCCCCGGCGACCATGTTGGTGGCAGTGCTGTTGAACACGATGTAGCGCCCGTTGGCCGAGAGATCGGCATTGCCGGAATGCGAATCGCCCAGCCCTCCCCCGGCGGGGACCGACACGAGGGTGGTGGTGCCGGTCTGGACATCCCGTACGAAGACGTCCGTGACGCCGTTGGTGTCGCCGTCGACGATGTCGTTCGCCTGGCTGTGGAAGATGACGTAGCGCCCATCATCCGAGATCGTCGGCAACGTCGACTGGCCGTTGGTGTTGCCGCCGGTGGTGTCCACCGAGATCCGCGTCGTCGTGCCGGTCAGGGTGTCGCGCAGGAAGACGTCCGGTACGCCGTTGGTGTCGCCGGCGACCAGGTTGGTCGCATAGCTGTCGAACACGACATAGCGGCCGTCCCCCGAGGCCGCCACGCTCTGGGTCCTGGCATTGGCTTCGATATTGCCGGTGCCGACCGTAACTCGCGTCATGACATGAATCCCCCCTGAAATCGACGAAGAAGACGGCCCGGCTTTCCGAATCTTCTTCTGTCGTTGAAATAAAAATACAAATAAATACTATCCCCCCGAGCCATGTGCTTTGTACACGCGGCCTCGGTTTCCAGCAATCGATTGCAGTTTCGTTTCGGCCGGGCGGCCCGCCGGCGCTACCGCACCAGGATGGCGCGGAAGTCGTTGACGTTGGTCAGGGTCGGCCCGGTCACCACTAGCCGGTCGAGCGCCGCGAAATAGTTGTAGGCGTCGTTGTTGGCCAGGTAGTCGGTCGCCACCAGCCCCTGCGCCTTGCCCTGCGCCAGCGTCTCGGCGTCGGCCCAGGCGCCGGCATTGTCCTCCGACCCGTCGATGCCGTCGGTGTCGCAGGCGATGGCGGCGATGCCGGGCCGGCCCTGCAGCTGGATCGCCAGGGCCAGCAGGAACTCGACATTGCGGCCGCCCCGACCCTGCCCCTTCACCGTCACCGTGGTCTCGCCGCCGGACAGCAGCACGCAGGGCCGCGCCGCCGGCTGGCCGTGCCGCAGCGCCTGCTCGGCGATGCCGGCCAGGACGCGGCCGACCTCGCGCGCCTCGCCCTCCAGCGCGTCGCCCAGGATCACCGGCGCCAGGCCCAGCTCCCGCGCCTTCGCCGCCGCCGCCTCCAGCGCCATCTGCGGCGTCGCCAGCATGTGCAGATCGGCTTCCGGCAGCGCGGCCGGCGCGGTGTTGGCGCGGATCGCCCGCTCAACGGCCTCCGGCACCGCGATCTCGTAGCGCCGCAGGATCGCCAGCGCCGTCTCCGGGTCGGCGCCGCCGGCGACGGTGGGGCCGGAGCCGATCACGCCCGGCTCGTCGCCCGGCACATCGGAGATCAGATAGGTGACGACCCGGGCCGGCGCCGCGGCCGCGGCCAGGCGCCCGCCCTTGATCGCGGACATCGCCTTGCGCACCGCGTTCATCTCCTGGATCGGCGCACCGGAGCGCAGCAGCGCCTTGTTCACCGCCTGCTTGTCCTGAAGGGTCAGCCCTTCGGCCGGCAGCGACAGCAGGGCCGAGGCGCCGCCCGAGACCAGGCACACCACTAGGTCGTCAGGCCCAGCGGCGCGGGCGAGGTCGAGGATGCGCTGGGCGGCTGCGCGGCCGGCGGCGTCCGGCACCGGATGGGCGGCCTCGACCACCTCGATCCGATCGGTCGGCGTGCCGTGGCCGTAGCGGGTGACGACCAGTCCCTCGCAGGGATGCGGCCACAGTGTCTCGAAGGCCCGGGCCATCCGCGCCGCGCCCTTGCCGGCGCCGAGCACGATGGTGCGGCCCTTCGGCGGCTGGGGCAGCAGGTGCTGCATCCGCGTCTCCGGATAGGCGGCGCTGAGCGCAGCCTGGAACAGGGCCTCGAGGACGGCGCGATCGGACGCGGACATGGATGCAGTTTCCCTACGACATCGGCCCGGCCATCGAAGGCGAGGACCGGCCGCGGTTCAAGCGCGAATCGCAAGCGGGCGGTAGGGGCCGTTCCACCCTGCGAGAAAACTACAGCCCGATCCGCCCCGCCTCGAAGGGCAGCGTCACGGCCGGGCCGCCGGCGATGCGGAGGTCGAGGCCAGCCGGGCCGTGAGCGATTGCCTCGACCCGGTCCCAGCCCGGCTCGGCCGGCACCGCCCCGAAGGCGTAGGCGATCTCGACCCGGCCCGCCGGGTCCAGCGCGATCGCGGTCGGATAGCCCTCGGCGGTCAGCGGGTTCGGTTGCATCGAGGCGCGGTGGCCGAGATGCAGGTACATGCAGCCCTCCTCGATCCCCAGCACATGGCGGTGCCGGCCGGAGAAAGGCGGGTAGTCGCGGCCGCCATTGCTCATCCACAGCATGGTGAAGGGCAGCCGCCGCGGGTCCTTCAGGCCGAAGAACAGGAAACCCTCGCGGGCCGCCAGCGCCGCCGACCAGCCGAGCGGCGTGCCCGGCGCCTCGGCCAGCAGCACGATGTCCTCATGGCTGTCGGCGAAGGGATAGCGCGAGGCGTCGACGGTCCGGCCATCGGCCAAGCGCACGGCTTCGAGCCCGGCGATGCGTTGAGGATAGGCCAGCACCGAGCGCCCGCGCGCGGCATCGGGTTCGACCGGCGTCGGCGGGGTGGTGCCGAAGGCCTTGGGCGAGAAGCTGAGCGCCGCCCCGCCGGGCGCCCGGATCATGGCGTGATGCGCCATCGGCAGCGCCCCGGCCCCGCCCTCGAAGACATGGCGCTGATAGACGATCGGCTGGCCCCGGCGCAGCGTCACCACCTTGCGCACGGTGGCGCCGAAGACTTTTTCCTGCAGGGTGAAGCGCGCGGTGACGCCGCCGGCGTTCTCGTCGATGCCGTCGAGGTCCCAATGGCCGTTGGCGGTCCAGCCATGGCCGGGGGCGCCGTCCAGGTCGCTGTCGGCGAAGGGAGCGCAGAAGAAATCGCCGGCCAGGTTGCGCAGGCCGAGCGGGATCTCCTCCTGCAGCGTCTCGCCGCTATCGATCCAGGGCGCCCGGTGCAGCGGCCGGATCTCCCGCCCGTTCCAGCGCATCACGACATCGTGCAGATGCCCCCCCGCCGGGTTGAACACGACCTGCACCGCATCGACGCCGAACTCGATCATCGCCCTCACCCGAATGATGCCGATGCCTCTTAACCCGTATTTCCCGTTCCGCCTATGGCCTCGTCGCGCTGCCCCGGCCCGCTCCGCAACCGTCGCCCCCCGCGCATGCCAGCCCTTCCGGCTTTCGCCACCCGTTTTCCGCCGGCAGGCGTATGTCTGACATACGGGGTGGGCGGCTTCTGCCCCGGAGGGGACGGAACGACCATGCGATTCTGGCGGCGCGGCGACGAGAATGTCCCGATGGCCCCTGCAGACGTGCCCGCGGCGCCCCCTGCCCCTGCGGCCGCCTCCGGCGTCGAGACGCCGCTGCTCGGCGTGCTCTGCTCGCTGCTCGCCAACCTGATGTTCGCGTCCAGCGACGCGCTGGTGAAGGGGCTGACGGCCAGCTATTCGATCTTCCAGATCATCCCGATGCAGGTCGCCTTCGCCTGCATCCCGATCCTGATCATGCTGCGCCGCGACGGCGGGCTCAGCCGCATGCGGGCGGCGCATCCGCGGCTGATCGTGCTGCGCGGCTTCCTGGCCGGGATCGGCACGATCTTCGGCTTCTATGCTTTCTCCGCCCTGCCGCTGGCCGATGTCTACGCCATCGCCTTCTGCACCCCGATGGTGGTGACCATCCTGTCGATCCCGATCCTGGGCGAACAGGTGCGCGCCCATCGCTGGGCCGCGGTGGTGGTCGGGTTCCTGGGCATCCTGGTGATGGTGCGGCCGGGCTTCGAGTCGCTGACGCTGGGCCATCTCTCGGCCCTGGGCTCGGTGTTCACCGGCGCCGGGGTGGTGCTGATCATGCGCAAGATCAGCCGGGACGAACAGCGTGCCGTGATGGTCACGGCGGTGATGCTGGGGCTGCTGGTCACCAGCCTGCCGGTCGCGCTGTTCGTGTTCAAGCTGCCAAGCTGGTTCGACCTGCTGCGGGTCGGCGCCGCCGGCCTGCTGATGGGCTCGGCCCAGTTCCTGGTGGTGCGGGCGCTGTCGCTGGCGCCGGCCAGCACCATCGCGCCGATGCAGTACACCATGATCGTCTGGGCGCTGGCCTATGGCAGCCTGTTCTTCGGCAACGAAGTCGAGCCCTTCGTCGTGCTCGGCGCCGGCATCGTCATCGCCTCCAGCCTCTACATCATGCACCGCGAGCGCATCCGCGGCCGGACCCTGCGGGCGCATGTGAAATAGCTTTCGGAATATTGCCCAGATGCTAAAATAATATTTGCCTGATTCCCCAATTTTATTATTAATTCGAGGAATTGATCATGCCCAATCCGATCGCTGCGGCCGATCCCGCGAGCATCAGCCTGTTGCAGCTGTGCCAGATCTCCTATCTCAACCCTTCCGCCATCCCCGCCGCCTTCCCGCTGGGCTGGCCGGTGCCGGGCGGAGGCAGCTGGTCGCTGGCCTGGGGGCCGGCGCAGGACCCGTCCCAGGCCAACCTGGCCTATGTCGCGGTCCGCACCGGCGGTGGCCAGACCCTGTCCGTGGCCGTCGTCGTGCGCGGCACGGACTGGGACGGGTCGTTCCTGGGGCTGTGGAACGAGATCGTCGAGGATCTCGGCGCCGACAGCCAACAGGCGCCGCCCTGGGCCGCCCCAAGCGACGTGCTGATTTCCTCCGGCACGGCCGCGGCGCTGACCCGGGTCATCGGCATGACCTCGGGCGGGCAGTCCCTGGCCGCCTTCCTGGCCGGCTTCTACGGCAATGCCGCCAACCGGCAGGTGCCGCTGCAGGTGACCGGGCACAGCCTGGGCGCCTGCATCACCACCGTGCTGGCGCCCTGGCTGCAGGCGCAGCTGGGGCAGCAGGGCCTGTCCCCTGCCATCGTGCCGACCACCTATGCAGGACCGACCGCCGGCAACCAGGCCTTCGCCGACGCCTTCCGCAGCGCCTTCCCGACGGCGGCCTGCTACCGCAACACGCTGGACGTCGTGCCCAAGGCGATGGCGGAGCTGCTGGAGATCCCGCTGATCTACCTCGATGTCGGCCCGGACATCCTGCCGCCGGTCGTCATCACCAGCGCGGTCGTCGGCTATGACGGCTGGCTGGACTGGTGCGGCGTCTCCTATGCCGACATTCCGGACAGCGTCGCGCTGCCGGGCGGCTGGCTGACGCCCGATGGCAGCGACCCGCTCGGCCCCTGGGCCGACGAGGCGCTGCAGCAGCACCACACCACGACCTACATGGCCCTGTTGGGCGGTGCCTCGGTGACGAAGGGCGAGGTGGCGATGATGCAAGGAAGGCTGGCGCCGGCGACGCGGCCGCTGACCGCGCGCACAGTCTCGAACAATCCGGCCTATGCCGCACGGCTGAAGTCGTTCCTGGCCGCCCGTCGGGTTGGCGGCACGCGCTGACCGCGTAAAAAAGCCCGGCCGGGGGAGAGCACCGGCCGGGCGGAGTCAGGCGAACGACGGCCGGGGCTCGCAACCGTCCCGGCCGCGCCATCCCCGCTGGCGCGGGGATCGGGGGACGGCTCAGGCCGAGCCCGGCCGCGGATCGTAGGTCGGGTGGCCGGTGTCGCGATCGGCGCCTTCCAGAGCCTGCAGGATCCGGATGATGCGCTCGTCGCGCCAGCGCTCGATCTTCTTGATCGGCCAGCCGCCGGCCTGCTCCTGCGTGCCTTCGACCATGCGGTCGATCAGGGTGTCGGTCAGCTTCGGCGCCACCAGCTTGGTCCAGGGCAGCTCCAGCGCCGGGCCGAACTGCTCCAGCATATGCCGCATGCCGCCCTCGCCGCCGGCGAGGTGATAGGTCAGGTTGGTGCCCATGAAGGCCCAGCGGATGCCGGCGCCGAAGCAGATCGCCTCGTCGATCTCCTTGGTCGTGGCGATGCCGTCGGCGACCAGGTGCAGCGCCTCGCGCCACAGCGCCTCCAGTAGGCGGTCGGCGATGTAGCCGTCGATCTCGTTGCGGACATGCAGCGGCTTCATGCCGAGCGAGGCGTAGAAGGCCGCGGCCGCCTTGATCGTCTCCGGCGCCGTCTGCTTGCCGCCCACCACCTCGACCAGCGGCAGCAGATAGACCGGGTTGAACGGGTGGCCGATGACGATCCGCTCCGGGTGCCGCGCGCCCTCCTGGATCTCGCTGGGCAAGAGGCCCGAGGAGGAGGAGCCGAGGATGACGTCGGCCGGCGCGGCCGCGGCCATGGCGTGGTGCAGCTTGCGCTTCAGCTCGATCCGCTCGGGCGCGCTCTCCTGCACGAAATCGGATTCGGCGGCGACCGCCTCGGCCGAGCCGACCACGCGCAGCCGGTCCGGGCTCGCGCCTTCGGCCAGGCCGATGCGGGCCAGCGCCGGCCAGGCATTGGCGACGGCGTCGCGCAGGGCCTGCTCGCCGGTCGGGGACGGGTCCCAGGCGACGACGTCGAGGCCGTGGGCCAGCGCGCGGGCGGCCCAGCCGCTGCCGATGACGCCGCCGCCGACGATGCCGAGGGTGCGGATGTCACGCGGCATGGGCCTGCCCCTTCACCTTGAGGCCGAGATGGCTGCGCGCCTCGGCCGGAGTCATCACCTTGGATCCCATCGCCTCGATGATGGTCCGCGCCCGCTCGACCAGGGTGCCGTTCGAGGCATAGACGCCCTTGTCGAGATAGAGGTTGTCCTCGAGCCCGACCCGGACATGGCCGCCCAGCAGCACCGCCTGGGCGACGAAGGGCATCTGCAGCCGGCCGATGGCGAAGCCGGCCCAGACCGCGCCGTCCGGCAGCATGTCGCGCATCGCCAGCATCATCCGCGGGTCGGGCGGCGTGCCCCAGGGGATGCCGAGGCAGAGCTGGAACAGGGGCGGCGCGTCGAGCAGCCCCTCCTCCACCATCTTCCGCGCGAACCACAGGTTGCCGGTGTCGAAGATCTCGAGCTCGGGCTTCACCCCGAGCTCCTGGATCCGCTTCGCCTGCTTGCGCAGGATGTCGGGGGTGGAGACGTAGACCAGCGAACCGTCGCCGAAGTTCAGCGAGCCGCAGTCGAGGGTGCAGATCTCCGGCAGCAGCTGCTCGACATGCGGCAGCCGGTCGATGCCGCCGACCAGGTCGGTGTCGGGACCGAACTTCGTCGGGTCGTCCTGCGGCCCGATCACCAGGTCGCCGCCCATGCCGGCGGTCAGGTTGATGATGATGTCGACGCCGGAGGAGCGGATGCGGTCCACCACCTCGCGATAGAGCGCCGGGTCGCGGCTGGCCTTGCCGGTCTCGGGGTTGCGGACATGGATGTGGGCGACGGTGGCGCCGGCCTTCGCCGCCTCCAGCGCCGCATCGGCGATCTGCTGCGGCGTCACCGGGATCGCCGGATGCTTGCCCACCGTGTCGCCGGCGCCGGTGACGGCGCAGGTCACGATCACGCGCCGGTTGATGTCAGTCTGCAGGGCCATTGCCCACCGCCTCCCCGTATTGCCGGCGCACCGGCCTCTGGGACGAGGCTACGCCCTCCAAGTTGCTTGGATCTTGACCAAGAGCGACAGCGGCTTGACGCTTTCCGCTAAGCTGCGGAGGCGCGACGGTCGCGGCTGGGCGGCACGCCGAATTCGCGGCGGTAGCAGCGGCAGAAATGCTCGTAGCTGCCGAAGCCGCAGGCCACCGCCACCTCCAGCAGCGGGTCGTCGGAATACTGCACCATCGACCGCGCCCGCTGCAGCCGCAGCGACTGGTAGAAGCCCTGCGGCCCCTTGCCGAGATGGTGCGCGAACAGCCGCTCGACCTGGCGCGGCGACATGTCGACGGTGCGGGCCAGCGCGGTGACCGCGATCGGGCTGGCGACGTTGCGCTCCATGATCTCGACCATCCGCGCCAGGCGGCTGTCGCGGATGTCGAGCTGCCGCGGCACCGACAGGCGCTGCCGGTCCTCGGCATGGCGCAGGGTGTTGTAGATGAACTGCTCCGACACCGCGGCCGCCAGCCTGGCGCCGTGATCGGTGCGGATGATCTGCAGCATCAGGTCGAGCGCGGCGGTGCCGCCGGCGCAGGTCAGGCGGCGGCGGTCGGCCTCGAACAGACAGGCACGCGCCTCGACCCGCGGGAACTGCTCGGCGAAGCCGTCCAGAGCCTCCCAATGCGCGGTGGCGCGGTAACCGTCGAGCAGCCCGGCGGCCGCCAGCGCGAATCCGCCGGTGTCGATGCCGCCCAGCACGGCCCCGGCGCGGTCGAGCCGGCGGAACCAGCGGATCAGTGCCGGGGTCACCGCGGCCAGCGGCTCGAAAGCGGCGCAGACGATCAGCATCGGCAGGTCGTCGGCGCTGCCGGCCACGGCGTCGGCCGGCAGCGCCAGCTGATTGGACGCCGGCACCGGCGCCCCGTCGGCGGAGAAGATGGTCCAGCGATAGACCTCGCGCCGCGACAGCCGGTTGGCGACGCGCAGCGGCTCCAGCGCCGAGGCGAAGGCCATCATCGAGAATTGCGGCAGCAGCAGGAAGCCGATGCGGCGGGGGGCGTCGGTCATTGCAGGCCCGATCGGAAACGTCGCCTTTCATCAAGCCGGCGGGGCTGAGCGTCAAGTCCGATCACTCTCGGCGCACCGCACCGCCACCGGCGCGACATCGTCCCGCCATCTTCCAGGCGCCCACTCTCCGTTCGGCCGGTATGGGGCGCGGGACGGTCATGGCGATACAGGCGGAGCACAGGATCCCGTCGCGGTGGGGCGCGCTGGTCTTCGGCGCCAAGGCGGCGCTGCTGCGCGGCCGCCGGGCCCTGCGCGAGATCAACGGCCGGCCGCCGCGCCATCCGCGTGCGGATGGGCTGCGCGATGCCGCCGTGGTGGCCGAGATCCGCTCGCCGCTGTGGTCCGGGCCAGGCGGGGCCGCCGAGCACGACCTGACCGCCGGCAAGATCCACAATCTGCGCCACGCCCTGCGTGCCCTCGACGGCGTCGAGGTGCCGGCCGGCGGCGTGTTCAGCTTCTGGCGCCAGATCGGCCGCGCCTCGCGTCGGCGTGGCTTCGTCGCCGGGCGCGAGCTGCGCGAGGGCTGCCTGGTCGCCAGCGCCGGCGGGGGCTTGTGCCAGCTGTCGAACGGCCTGTACGAGGCGGCGCTGGCCGCTGGCTTCGAGATCGTCGAGCGCCACGCCCATAGCCGGCTGGTGCCGGGATCGCGCGCCGCCGCCGGGCGCGACGCCACCGTGTTCTGGAACTATGTCGACCTGCGGTTCCGCAGCCCGGCAGCCTTCCGCATCGAGGCGCGGCTGACCGGCGCGGAGCTGGAGATCCGATTCCGCAGCGCCGCCGCCGCGGCGTCCGGCGTCGTGGTCGCCTTCCCGGCCCTGCGCGAGGCCGCCAATGACTGCGTCGGCTGTGCCCATGAAGATTGCAGCCAGCAGCTGCCGAAGGGTGCCGTGATCACCCGGCGGCCGACCGCCTGGCTGGTCGACGGCGCCTGGCCGGAGTTCGCGACGCTGCTGCGCGCCCAGGCCGGGCCGGAGGACAAGCTGTTCCTGCCGATGCGCTGGCGGGCCCGCTACGCTTGGCCGGAGCTGGCCGGCGGCGAGAGCCGCGCCACCCTGGTCGCGCTGGCCCGCGCCCGGGCGCTGCGCCGCCTGCCGGCGGTGGGCGGCGCCCTGCCCCGCGCGATGCTGGGCTTCGACCGGCGGCTGGCCGAGGCCTATGCGCGCCGCCTGTCCTATCGCCACACCCATCTGGTGGTCGGCCAGGGGCTGCTGCCGCATCTCTGGCGCCTCGGCTGCCTGCAGGGCCGCAGCTTCGACGTGCTGATGGAGCGCTGGCCGCTGGCGGCGCTGCAGGCCCGGCTGGACCGGGCTCTGGCCCGCTATCCGGAGAGTCCGACGCTGGGCGATTTCCGGGCGCCGGAGGAGATCGTCGCGGCCGAGGCCGAGGCGCTGGCCGCGGCGTCCCGCCTGTACACCCCGCATGGCGGCATCGCCGCGCGCTTCGCGGACCGGGCGGTGCATCTGGACTGGGCGCTGCCGGACGTCGCCGCGGCGCCGCGGCCCGCGGTCGGCGGCCGCACCATCCTGTTCCCGGCCTCGGCGCTCGGCCGCAAGGGCGCCTATGCCCTGCGCGACGCGGTCGAGGGGCTGGACATCGACCTCGTCGTGACCGGCCGGGCGCGCGAGCAGGACGATCTGTTCTGGCGCAACGTCGCGGCGCGGTCCCTGCCCGCCGGCCCGTGGCCCGACCCGGTGGCGGCGGTGGTGCTGCCGGCAATCGTCGAGCACCAGCCGCGGGCGCTGCTGCGCGCCGTGGCGCTGGGTCTCCCGGTGATCGCCACCGCCGCCTGCGGCATCGACCCCGGACCGGGCGTCACGCTGGTGCCGGAGGACGACGCCGCCGCCCTGCGCGAGGCGCTGCTGCAGGCCCTTGGCGACGTGTCACAGCAGCATCAGGTCTCGGCCAGGAACTCCGCATAGGTGCCGGCGATCGCCTCGACCGCCGCGTCGTAGAACTGCTCGCCATGCTCCGGCGTCGCCAGGCCGGGGTTGGAGCCGATGCGGCCGTCCGGGAAGCGGCGGCGATAGTCGGCGGCGTCGTAGAACCGGCCCGACGGCGCGATCGGCGGGTCCAGCTCCGCCGACTTGATGTGGTCGGGGAACAGGTGCTGGGTGACCGCCACCTCGCTGGCCGTGGCGTGGCTGCCCTCCGCGACGCCGTACAGCTCCTTCGACAGGCGCTGCACCCCGGCATTGTCCCACCAGTTGACCAGGCGGCAGCGGATCGACGGGCTGCCGAGCGCCCGCCGCTCGGAATAGATCTCGTAGAAGGCGGCCTGGATGGTGGCGATGTTGCCGCCATGGCCGTTGACGAACAGGAAGTGGTCGAAGCCGTGCTCGGCCAGCGCCATCACATAGTCGCGGATCACCAGCACCAGGGTCGACGGCTTCAGCGTCATGCTGCCCGGGAAGGTCATGTGGTGATGCGCCATGCCGACGCCGATGGTCGGGCCGACCACCGCCCCGGTCTTGTCGCCGACGCCGCGGGCAATGCCCTCGGCGCATAGCGCGTCGGTGCCGATCAGCCCGTTCGGGCCGTGCTGCTCGGTCGACCCGATCGGCATGATGGCGCCGCGCGAGGTCTCGAGATAGGCCTCGATCTCCGGCCAGGAGCTGAGCTGAAGCTGCACGATGGGTCCTCCGTTTCCTGGGCTCGCCTTGTCCAATCCGGGAGCGCGTCAGGAGTTCCTAGAAATATGGGCGGCCGCCCGATCCGTTTCACCGCCAGGCCCGGCAATGACGGCAAGAGGAACGGCCCGTCTCAGATCCCCAGCGCGCAGCCGTCCTTGCGGGGGTCGGAGCCGGCGACCAGCACGCCGCGCTCATGGTCGATCAGGATCGCCTGGCCGCCGCCCAGCGGCTCGTCCCGGACCGCGACGCTGTGGCCGCGGCCGGCGAGGTCCGCCGCCACCGCCTGGCCGATCCGCGGCTCGAGCTGCAGCTCGCCGTCGAAGACGAAGCTGCGCGGCAGGTCCAGCGCCGCCTGCGGGTCGAGGCCGCGGTCGATGATCGAGGACACGAACTGCGCCTGGCCGGCCGCCTGGTAGTGCCCGCCCATCACCCCGAAGACGCCGGCGGTGCGGCCGCCGCGGCGCAGCAGTCCGGGGATGATGGTGTGCATCGGCCGCTTGCCCGGACCGATCGCATTCGGATGGCCCGGCTCGACCCGGAACGACCGGCCGCGGCTGTGCAGCAGAACCCCGGTCTCGGGGTCGAGCAGGCCGCTGCCGAAGCTGTCGAAGATCGAGTTGATGAAGGACACGGCATTGCCGTCGCGGTCGACGACGCAGAGATAGATGGTGTCGCGGTGCTCCGGCTCGGTCCACAGCGCCGGCCGTCCGGCCCGCTTCGGATCGATCCGCCGGCGCAGCGTGCCCAGCACCTCCTCGGACAGCAGGGTGCGCGGGTCGTGCGGCATGTGATCGGGGTCGCCGATCAGCGCGTCGCGGTGGTGGTAGGCGATCCTGGTCGCCTCGGCATGCAGGTGGATGCGGTCGGCCTCCGGCATCTCCGCCGCCAGGTCGTGGCCGGAGAGCAGGCCGAGGATCATCAACGCCGCCAGGCCCTGGCCGTTCGGCGGGCACTCCACCACCTCGGTGCCGTGATAGTCGAGCCGGATCGGGTCGACCCAGTTGGCGACCCCGCGACCGGCGGCGAAATCGTCGAGCGTGTGCAGCCCGCCCTGGGCCTTGAGCAGGCGGACCAGCGACTCCGCCACGGGGCCTTCATAGAAGGCGGCAGCGCCATGGGCGGCGATGTCGCGCAGCCGGGCGCCGAGCTTCGGCTGGGCATGCCGGTCGCCGACCGCCGGGATCCGGCCGCCGGGCAGGAACACGGCGCGGCAGCCGGCGTCGCCGGCCAGGAAGCCGGCATCCTCGGCCCAGTCCCAGGCGACGCGCGGCGCCACCGGATAGCCCTGCTCGGCATAGAGGATGGCGCGGGCGAACAGCCGGTCGAGCGGCAGCGATCCGTGCTCCTCATGCAGCCGGCACCAGGCCGAGATCGCGCCCGGCACCGTCACCGCATGCGGGCTGCGCTGCGGGATTGCCGCGAGGCCCTGGGCGGCCAGCGCCTCCGCCGAGGCCGCGCGCGGCGCGCGGCCGCTGCCGTTCAGCGCCAGCGCGTCCTGCCCGGCCGGGGCATAGAGCACGAAGCAGTCGCCGCCGATGCCGGTCATATGCGCCTCGACCACGCATTGCACCGCGACCGCGGCCAGCGCCGCATCGACCGCGTTGCCGCCATCCATCAGCACCTCGAGCCCGGCGGCCGAGGCCAGCGGGTGCGAGGTGGCGATCGCCGCCTCGCCCGCGATCAGCGCCGAGCGCCCCGGCTGGCCGAAATCCCGCTGCATGCCCCGTGTCCTTTCCGGTTCGAACCCCTGGTTGATATCGGCCATGCGGGCCATTGGCAACCGCACCCGGCGGCCCTCGCCCGCTCCACCGGCCCGACCAACTGCCCGAGGCCCGCCTTCGGACAGCATTCCTGCATGTCTATTTTATGAAATTTGTCGACAATCCACCGTTTTACCGGCGGCGACGATTGATTTTAAAATTTACCGTTTTGTATAAGCCTCGCCGTGACAGAGGGGGACGGCGTTTCGACAACGAAACCGCGCGTCCGACACACGAGGGGAAGTAAAATGCGGAAGTTTTTGTTGCTCGGGGTGTGCCTTGCGGCCGCCGCGGGAGGGACGAGTATTGCCCAGGCCGCGGACGCCCCGGTCACTTCGGGCCTGTCGCTGAAGATCAACGGCTGGATCGGCTTCATGGCCGGCCTGTCGCTCAGCAACACCGACGACTCCACCTTCGACCGCGACTATGACTTCGTGTCCAACGCGCGGCTGCAGTTCGACGTCAAGAACGTCACCGATTCCGGCCTGGAATACGGTGCCCGCATCCGCTTCAACAATGTCGACCGCCGCAACAACGTCACCGTCGACCGCACCTATGTCTACCTGAAGGGCGGCTTCGGCACCGTCACTCTCGGCGACGCGCCCTATGCCATCGCCGATTTCGGCTATGTCTATGCCCATGACACGCTGAACGGCAAGCTGGGCCTCGGCGCCGGCTGGGGCGACGGGCTGGACGGCAAGTTCAACCTGTTCGGCGGCTCCGACACCTTCTACGCGGTGGATCCGAGCTACGGCATCGGCGGGCTGAACGGCAAGGACACCAAGGTCAAGTACACCTCGCCGAGCTTCTCCGGCTTCTCCTTTGGCGTCGACTTCACGCCGCTGGCCGGCGGCAACGGCCATGCCGGCAATGGCGGCCGCAACGACCTGTTCAACGACAGCACCGCCCGCTACGAGAACATCGTCACCGCCGGCGTCCAGTACGCCAACACCTTCGACGGGACGACGGTGACGGTGCGCGGATCGGCCGGCACCGGCAACGGCGTCAGCGGCAACGAGGATTACGAGGCCTACAGCCTGGGCGGCCAGGTCATCCATTCCAGCGGCTTCGCCGGCAGCGTGAACTGGGTGCATTTCGCCAGCACCTTCCGCGCCGACAAGGCGATCGACTCGATCGTCGGCGACCTGTCCTACTATGGCGGCCCGTATGTCGTCTCGATCGGCTACGCCTACACCACGGCGGAGAAGAACAACGGCCTGAACTCGTCCTTCACCAATGGCGAGGATCTGAAGACCAACCACAGCGTCATCGGCTCGTTCCTCTACAACTTCGCGCCGGGCCTCAGCAGCTTCACCGAGCTGGCCTATGAGCTGAATGAGTTCCGCACCGGCCAGGACTATGAGGCGACCGCCCTGACCACGGGCGTGGTGCTCGCCTTCTGATCGAAGACCGGCTTCCTGACCGAGCGAGCGAAAGAGAGGGCGGCGCCAGGGGCCGCCCTCTCTGCTTTCCGGGGGCACGGCATCGCGTGCCATGGCGTTCCCTCAGCGGAGGAGCGCGATGGGCGGCAAGCAGGTGCGGATCGGGATCTCGGGCTGGACCTACCGGCCCTGGCGCGGCGTGTTCTATCCGAAGGGCCTGCCGCAGAAGCGCGAGCTGGCCTTCGCCGCAGAAACCTTCCCGACCATCGAGATCAACGGCACCTTCTACGGCAGCCAGCGGCCGGAGAGCTATGCCCGCTGGGCCGCGGAGACCCCGGAGGACTTCGTCTTCGCGGTCAAGGGACCGCGCTTCATCACCCATCTGCGCCGGCTGCGCGAGGTGGAGACGCCGCTGGCCAATTTCCTCGCCTCGGGCGTACTGCGCCTCGGATCGAAGCTGGGGCCGGTCCTGTGGCAGTTCCCGCCCAGCTTCCGCTTCGACCCGGAGCGGATCGAGGCCTTCCTGGCCCTGCTGCCGAAGGACACCGAGGCCGCCGCCGAACTGGCCCGCCGCCATGACGAGCGCTTCGCCGGCCGGGCCTGGACCAGGACCGACCGCAAGCGCCCGCTGCGGCACGCCCTGGAGATCCGGCACGACAGCTTCCTCGACCCCGCCTTCATCCGGCTGCTGCGCCGATACAAGGTGGCGCTGGTCTGTGCCGACACGGTGGACTGGCCGCGGCGCATGGACCTGAGCGCCGACTTCGTCTATTGCCGCCTGCACGGGTCGGAGCAGCTGTATGTCAGCGGCTATGGCGACGCGGCGCTCGACAGCTGGGCCGACCGCGTCGCCGCCTGGGCCGCCGGGCGCGAGCCAAAGGATGCCGAGCGGGTGATCGACAAGCCCGGGCCGAAGCGGGCCAGGCGCGACGTCTATGTCTATTTCGACAATGACGCCAAGGTGCGCGCGCCAGCCGACGCCAAGGGGCTGATTCGCAGGGTCGATCACCGGCTCGGCCGCTGACCCGGCGGCACCGTCAGGAGGCCGCCCTGCGGCGCGGCTCCATCGCCTCGGCGGACCGGCGGCCGCTGTCGACCGCCGCCAGCGCCGCCGCGGCGATCTCGGTGCGCAGCCAGCTGTGGTCCGGGTCGCGATGGCGCCGCTCGTGCCAGATCAGCGCCACCTCGTAGGGCGGCAGCTCCAGCGGCGGCTCGACCACCGCCAGCGGCAGCATGGCGGCGACCCGGGTGGCGACGCGGTGCGGCACGGTCAGCACCAGGTCGGTCTCGGCGATCATCGCCGGCGCCGTCAGCATGTTCGGAACCAGCATCGGGTCGCGATCCGGCAGGTCCAGCTTGGCCAGCCCGTCATAGACCTGGCCGAAGCCGTCCTCGGAGCCCGAGGCGATCACGGCATGGCGCAGGGTCGCGAAGCGTTCGATCGTCCAGTCCTGCGCCAGGGCCGGGTGGTCCTGCCGCAGCAGGCAGGCGAAGCGGTCGGAATAGAGGCTGCGCCGCAGATAGCCGGGCGGGGTCTCGCCGATCTGCCCAACGGCGAGGTCGATCTCGCCCTGCTCGAGCCGCCGCAGCGCGCCGGCCAGCAGCGGATCGGTGACGATGTCGAGCTGGGGCGCGCGCTCGCGCAGCCGCGGCAAGAGGCGCGGCAGCAGGACCAGCGCCTGGTGGTCGGGCATCGCCATCGTCACCTTCGACCGCCACTCCTCCGGGGCGAAGCTGCGGCTCGACACGATCTCGCGGATCGCGCCCAGCACCGACGGCAGCATCGCGGCCAGGCGCTCGCCCCGCGGTGTCGGCGCCAGGCCGGTCGAGGTGCGGACCAGGATGTCGTCGTTGAACATGCCCCGCAGCCTGGCCAGCGCCCGGCTCATGGCCGGCTGGCTCTGGCCGACATGCTGGGCGGCATGGGTGACGTTGCGGTGCTCCAGCAGCGCGGCGAGCGCCACCAGCAGATTGAGGTCGACCGAGGCCAGGTTCATCGCCGGCCGCTGCGGCGCGGCCTGGCGGCCGCCGGTGACCAGGGCCTGCCGCGCCTGTGGCGTTGCAGGCGCCGGCGTGAAAGCACAGTCAAGCATGCATTCTTCCCTCTTCCAGGCAGGGAGCGGGCGAAGGACCCGGGCGGGCTTCTTTCTCGCTCGGCGGGAAACGCCGGAAATCGTCAGGACTTCCGGATGAGGCGGGGCCGTGGAATCGGACCTCTCATTCGGCAGCGCGAACATGATCTTATGCTCATTTTGTGAACAGAAGCTCAGTCGAGATCGGGCCGGAGTCAAGCGCGGAGGTGAGCCTTCCGCGTCCCCAGCCACCGGGATTTGTCCGATAATTCTCAAGCGGTTGAGGGGTGCATGGGGGCGGCCGCGGGCCGCAACCCCAGCAGGCCGGCCAAACCCGGCCATAGGATCGCCGCCTGGCCGCCGGCTTGCCCCGCGCCTCGGGGTCAGGTTCCCGCATCATGCTATCCACTATTGATATGGTTCCGGCCGGCGCGGCCGGTCGGCGGGTCCATGCCCGGGTATGCCGCGACCCTGCCCTGCCCCCATCGGGTTGCCCCCGGCCCGCCCGGTCGTGATAGACCATGCCCGGCCCCGCCGTGCCCGGGGGGAGTGCGCGGAGGGGTGATGACGGTCCAAATCGACATCGGAACGCTGTCCGACGGGGCATCGGCCATGATCGATCTCGAGGAACTGCTGGCGACGCGGCTGCTGGTGCAGGGCAATTCCGGCTCCGGCAAGTCGCATCTGCTGCGCCGTCTGCTGGAGCAGAGCGCAGCCTGGGTGCAGCAGGTGGTGGTCGACCCCGAGGGCGACTTCGTCAGCCTGGCCGACCGCTTCGGCCATATCGTGGTCGATGGCGACCGGTCGGACGAGGATTTGTACCGCATCGCCGGCCGGGTGCGGCAGCACCGCACCTCCGCCGTGCTGAACCTCGAGCGCTGCGACATCGATTCGCAGATGCGCGCAGCCGCCGCCTTCCTGAACGGGCTGTTCGACGCCGAGCGCGACCTCTGGTACCCGATCCTGGTGGTGGTCGACGAGGCCCAGCTGTTCGCCCCGGCCGCGGCCGGCGACGTGTCGGAGGAGGCGCGCAAGGCGACGCTGGGCGCCATGGCCAATCTGATGAGCCGCGGCCGCAAGCGCGGCCTGGCCGGGGTGATCGCCACCCAGCGCCTGGCCAAGCTGGCCAAGAACGTCGCGGCCGAGGCCTCGAACTTCCTGATGGGCCGCACCTTCCTCGACATCGACATGGCCCGCGCCGCCGACCTCTTGGGGCTGGAGCGGCGCCAGGCCGAGATGTTCCGCGACCTCGGCCGCGGCCGCTTCGTCGCGCTCGGCCCGGCCCTGTCGCGCCGGCCGATCGAGATCCGCATCGGCGCGGTCGAGACCGGCGCGCGCTCGACCAGCCCGAAGCTGCTGCCGATGCCCGAGACGCCGCCCGAGGATGTGCACGAGCTGATCTTCAAGGCGGCCGAGTCCGAGCCGCCGATGCCGCGCCCGACGCGGCCGCCGCCGCAGCAGCAACCATCGACGGCGGAGCTGCTGGCCCAGCTGATCCGCAGCCGGCCCGACACCGCCCCGGCGGCTGAGGAGGAGCCGGACCCGATGAGCCAGGCCGAGCGCGACGCCGCGATCGACGCGGTGCTGCGCGACCTGGTGGCGGCGGAGGATTCGGCCTTCCGCCCGATCGCGGTGCTGTACCAGGATTTCCTGGTGCGCTGCCGGATCCAGCGGGTCGGCAGCCGCAGCGCCCCGGCGCTCGACCTCGCCGGCTTCCGCGGCCGGCTGGCCGTGGCCCGCGCCGGGGTCGACACCGACACGGCGGAGAGCCCGGCCTGGCAGCACGCGACCGGGCTGTCGCGCGAGCTGCCGGAGGACATGCAGGGCATCTTCCTGCTGCTGGTGAAGGCGGCGATGGCCGGCGCCCCCTGCCCGTCCGACGCCACCATCGCCCGCGCCTACGGCACCCAATCGGTCGGCCGCACCCGGCGCCTCTTGTCCTATATGGAGCAGCGCAGCTTCATCATCTGCCGCACCGCCGGCCGCGGCGGCCACCGCATCGTGGCGCTGCCGGACCTCGGCCTGGAGACCGCGCCGGGAGATCCGAATGCGCCGGAGGAGATCCGGGTCCCGGGCGATCGCGAGGCCGCGGCCGGCGACGAGACGGCCGACGAGATCGAAGCGGCCCCGCCGCTCTCCTGAGACGCACGGGCTGCGGCCCTCGACGCCGCAATGGCGGCCGAATCGGACATGCGCCCGGCGAGGCCGCCTGACGGCGGCCTCGGGGCGTCTGGTGCTCAATGCTTCCTGTCCGCCGCGCTGCGGCTTTCGCTTCCGCCGCCGGGCGCGGGCGGCGCGGTGGCGGATGGCGGCCCGGTTCCGGCGGGACCGGGCGCCCGGTTGCTCACAGGCACCCGTTTGAGGACCTCGCGGGATCCGGCCCGGGAGACCTCGCCGGTGTCGGTGTTGAGCAGGTAGATGTGGCCCTCCGGCAGGCCGACAGCGGCCGCCGGGATGGGTTCGAAACGCCCGGAGGCGGCGGGGCGATCGTGTCTGTCCGGCGGGGCCGCGGCGGGACCCGGGCCTGCTTTCGCCGGCCTGACGGCCGGGCCGGCCGGGCCGGCCGCCGTCGTCCCGTCGGGGTCGAGGGCGGCGGCGAGGGCATGGCGGGAGAGGCCGATCTCGCGGCAGAGGCGGCGGATCAGGGCCTCGATCGGCAGGGCGGTGTCGGCGAGATCGGCGTCGATGCGCTCGTCCTCGGTGAGCCGTTCCCAGAGGTCGGCCGTCAGCTTTTCCCTGGCCTCGGGCTTCCCGGCGGCAATGCCGCGGGAGACGCCCTCGGCGACGGCCTCGCGCCGGTCGTCCTTCTCGTCCTGCCGCCGGTCGCGGTCGGCCTCGGCCTCGCGCCCGGCCTCCTCGTGCCGCTTTCGCAATTTCATCTTGAGGGCGATGGCACGGCGGATGCCGAGGAAAAGGCTGCTGAAGCGGGTCTCGGCCTCCCCGGCACGGTCGAGATCGTCGGCCTCGAGGGCGGCCATGCCCCGGGCCTGGAAGCCCGTGGCCAGCGCTTCGGCGAGATGGGCCATGCGGGACAGCATCGCAGCCTCTTCCGTGGCCGGCGAAGCGGCGGAGGGAGTCCCGGCATTGATCGCATCATCGACCATCCCCGGATTAGAACAAATCGCGAACATAAAGTCAAGCGGAACCGTATGGCGATGGCGTCGTCGGCGCATCGCCTGGGCCGGTACCGCCGGATGGCGGGGCGGCGCCCGGTGACGCCCCGTGACAAAACCGCAAGATCCGCCGAGCGTGTCATGCCGGCCTGCGCTGAACTGGCGCGGCCACGGAGGACGGACCAATGAAGGCGGCGCTTCGCAACCACCATGCCCGGATGCAGCGGGTGCTGGATCACATCGACCGGCATCTGGACGAGGATCTGGACCTGGACGCGCTGAGCGGTGTCGCCGCCTATTCGAAATATCACTTCCACCGGCAGTTCACGGCGACCTTCGGGCTGTCCGTGCATCGCTATATCCAGCTCGCCCACATGAAGCGCGCGTCATACCGGCTGGCCTACCGGGACGCCCAGAGCGTCACCGACATCGCGATGGATGCCGGCTATGACGCGCCGGATGCCTTCGCCCGCGCCTTTCGCCAGCGGCTCGGGCAATCGCCGTCGTCGTTCCGGAAGTCTCCCGACTGGGAGCCGTGGCTTGCGGCCTTCGGGCCTCTCGACGACGCGAGGAGCAAGCTGATGCAGAAGATTTTTGCCGCCGACGACGTGACGATCCGCGACGTGCCGCCGACGCCGGTGGCGATCCTGGAGCATCGCGGCGACCCGGCGACGCTGGGCGCCACCATCCAGCGCTTCATCGCCTGGCGCAAGGCGGCCGGCCTGCACCCCGGCACGAGCCCGACCTTCACCGTCTGGCGGTCCGAGCGGCGCCCGGCGTCGCCGGCCGATTACAGCGTGGACCTGTGCGTCGGGACCGACCGGCCGATCGAGGCGAAGGACGAGCCGATCAAGGCCGGCGAGATCCCCGGCGGGCGCTGCGCGGTGCTGCGCGTGGTCGGCCACACCGACAATCTGGAGCCCGCCGCGCTGTTCCTGTATCGCGACTGGCTTCCGGCCAGCGGCGAGGACGCCCGCGACTTCCCGCTCTATTGCCAGCGGCTGAGCTTCTTCCCGGAGGTGCCGGAGCACGAGGCGGTGGCGGAGCTGTTCCTGCCGCTGACATAGCGCCCTCCGGCGGCGGCCTGCCCCGCCCGGTCGCGGGACACGGGCAGGCCGCGATCCACCCTCTGGTCTTCACGGGCTCGCGGCCTAGACTGGCGGCCTGCGCCTGAGGAGACGGGACGATGGAAACGCGAGCGATCGCCTATGACTGCGACGGGGCCAGGCTGACCGGCTATTTCGCCGACGCTGCGCCGCACCGGACCAAGCCGGCAATCCTGGTCGCGCATGAGGCCTTCGGGCTGAACGATCATATCCGGGCGCGGGCGCGGCGGCTGGCCGGGCTCGGCTATGCCGCCTTCGCGCTCGACATGTATGGCGCCGAGGGATTGGCGCTGCCCGAGGCGGTGAGCCGCCATGTCGCGCTGATGTCGGCGCCGGGGCTGATGCTGGCCCGGGCGAGCGCCGGGTTCGGCGTGCTGACGGACCAGCCCGGCGTGGACCGGGAGCGGACGGCCGCGATCGGCTTCTGCCAGGGCGGGATCACCGCCCTGGAGCTGGTGCGCGGCGGCGCGCCCGTGCGCTGCGCCGTCGGCTTCCATCCGGGCCTGATGCGCCCGGCGGGAAGCCCGGACCGGCCGATCCGGGCGAAGGTGCTGATGATGATCGGCGACCAGGACCCCGACGTGCCGCCGGCGGACCGGGCCGCCTTCGCGGCGGAGATGCAGGGAAAGCAGGCGGACTGGCAGCTGCATCTCTTCGGCGGGGTCGGCCATGCCTACACCAACCCCGACATCGATCGATTGAACCGCCCCGGCTACGGCTACGATGCCGCTGCGGACAGGCGGTCATGGACGATGATGCTCGCGCTGTTCGAGGAGGTGTTCGCAGCGGCCGCGGCTGGCGGCGGCGGCGAGGGCCAGCGCTGAGGGCGCCCCTTCTGGTGACGAGGGAGGTGCGGCTGAACCTGGAGCACGGAGAGGCGACGGGCATCGTTGGACGGGGCCTCGGGGGTGGTCTCGTTCGCAGGGAAACGGAGCGGACCGAGCCCGGCAGAGGTGTGCCATATGCAGACGTTGCGTCGCCGTCCCGATACTGGACTTTCACTAGGTTGGCGAGGATCGGCATTGTTGCGCCGATTGGTCCGATTGTGGGGGAGAGCCTTGGATCGAAGCGGGCCGAGGGCACGCGCTTCAGTGTCGGGCGGTGAGGCCGGGACGAAGAATCGACCTCCCAGACGCCCCTACCCTTGCTGCTCCCTAACGATCGCATACCGCGCACTGTCGGCACGCTTTCCAACGTTATGGAAAGCGTCGATAGTTTCTCATTTCGGCGATGCTTTGAAGGTGCTTCCGTGTTCGACTTGCCAACATATTCGCAGGAAACTGAGTTGGGCGAACGAGGCGTTCGCATGGTGCAAGAGGCCGTGGAGCAGCAACTCCACTGGATACTACGGGTAAAACGAAAAGTCGACGTCGGCATCGACGCCGAGATAGAGATCATAAATAAAAATCGCAAGGCGACCGGCCTCTTAATCTCCGCTCAGATCAAATGCGGGAAAAGCTACTTTCGGGAGCGAAACAAGCGGAGCTTCGTCTTCCGGGGAGAATTAACACATCTCAGATACTGGCTTGATCACTCATTGCCGGTTATCGTTATTCTCTGTAATCCCGAATCCGGAAACTGCCACTGGACTGAAGTGACAGCGGGTTCGATGACGATACTTGAGGCAGGATGGAAGATGGAGGTGCCAAGAGCCAATCGACTCGATCGAGATGCCAAATGGCAGCTTGAGCGAGTGGCGCAACGGTCCCAGTTGCTCGACGATCTAATCAACCTCGCTGTCTATCGATGGTTGAATGAAAAATATTCTGGTCGAATCCAAATTGCTTCGATGTTCGAGATGCCTCGCGATTATCATTGGTACTCTCATCTCACGAGGATCGATGGAACAATGGTGATGGTGCATCATATCTACGATCGCTATGGTCGTTTCGACCCCGATGAACTTCAGGAGGCATTGAGCTATAAGCCATATAACGAGCGCCAATGCGGAGCGACAAAATTGATACTCTGCCTAGTGTCGTCTAGCCGTTCGGCATTCCGATTTCAGGAGCCCTTCGCGCGGGCGCTGCCAGACGACCCGGATGTCGAAATTGTACGATTGCTGCAAGACGGCGGAAGTTTTATTTATGAGATCACTGAGGATGACGAACTTGTTGACGGTTACGATGGCTGTGTACCATTGACATTTGGTCGTAAACTACTCGAATAGTTCGGCAGCGCCATCCCGCCTTGATAGACATGAGACCCCAAAGGGGAGCCGAGGCAAATGGGTGATCGGAATTGAATTCGCTGACAGTGCACTTAATGAATTTGGCGGCGCAAGCCCCCCTTCTATCAGCAAGCCGTCATTCCTTTTGCCGGGGCACCCGACATTCTTGGTCCGAGCGGGTCAAATTGCTAGCGTGTCATTAGATCACGAGAATGTAGAGACCATGACAAGTCCATACTCAAGTGGTGGAGGCGGGACCCATTTTGAAGCGCGGGTCGCGGCCACGTATCTCGCTGCCATTTTGAGCGAGGCGCCGGCACGTGGCTTGCCTGCTCCGTTGGCGATTGAAGTGCAAACCCAAAGGGCGGCTCAGGACGAGCCACTCGACGATATCATAATTGTCGGGCAGCTCGTTGACGGCACCAAGACGCGGTTGAGCCTGCAAGTTAAAAGCGACATCAGATTCACGACTAACGACGCTGAATGGATCGCCGTCGTCCAAGCAGCTTGGGATACGGTCTCGAAGCCTACGTTCGACGCCGCGCACCATAGGGTTGGCGTGGCGATTGCCAATTATAGCGCCAAGATCGACAAGCACCTTCAGTCAGTTCTCACCTGGGCAACCCATAGCGCCGACGCGGCAGACTTCTTTCAGCGGCTCGGGCGGAAGGATTTTTCGCACACCGAGAAGCGGACCTTCGTCGACAGCATCCGAACGATTATTGCGGATCATGACGGACGGGTACCCGCAGACGACGCAGTCTGGCGATTCCTGCAGGTATTCGTGATCCTTCACTTCGACATCAACCTCGAAGATCGATCCCGTGATGCTGCAGCCACCGTCGATCGGCTGCGGGATCTCCTCAAAACCGGTTGGCCCGAACAGGCACCTGCGGTTTGGTCCCATCTTGTCGAGCAAGCCGGACACCTGATTCCTGCCGGCGGGAGCGCAACGCGCGCGACCATCGCCGCTTCGCTGGCGAGTGCCGGGCTGCCGGCCGGCACACCGGTTTCCTATCGAGCTGACATCGAAACACTGGCCCGTGAGTCCATCCAGACTCTCGCCCAGATTAGTGACGAAATTGATGGCCTCAATCTCTTTAGGGCCAGCAGCTACGAGCGCCTTTGGGATGCGCTGGGTGAGGCGCGTCTCATCCAAATTGATGGCGAACCTGGCGTAGGAAAGTCAGCACTTCTAAAGCTCCTGGCTCAAGAGTGCGCACGCACCGGGCCCATCTTCGTCCTTAAGGATCGTCGCATACATCCGAGGGGCTGGAGCGCGCACGCCCACGTGCTCGACGTCTGCAACGACCCCGCGACGATTCTCCGCGAATTCGGGTGCAGCGGGGAGCCGATCCTGTTCATCGACGGGATCGACAAGATCGACGAGCCATCTGAGCAGGTGACGGTGAACGACTTGATTCGCACGATTGCGAATTCCGAATGCCTAGAACGCTGGCGGATTGTCACGACCGTGCGCGCTCAGAATCTGCAACACATCGAGACTTGGCTTGACGTCGACGCCTTAAAGCGACTGGGCATCGCAACCGTCACGGTCGAGGCGCTCGGCCGCACGGAGTTGTCGGTCATTGCAGCGGAGCAAGCGCGCCTGGCGCCGCTGCTTCGGCAATCAGGCGGGCTCGACGTGATCCTGTCGCGCCCATTCTTCATCGATGCGCTACTGAGCCTCGCTCACAACACTCCGGACGCACAGCTGCCTGCAACGGAGGTAGAGCTCCTTCAGCTTTGGTGGCGCCTCGGTGGATCTGATCGTCAGGATTTTTCGGCGGCTCAACACCGACGAAATGCGCTTATGCAGCTCGCAGCGCAGTTGGCTTCCGCTCCCAACAAGCCGCTCCGCATCTCCAGCGTCTCACCCGAGGCGATTGCGGAATTGAAAGCCGCTGGCGTGCTTAGAGATAAAGACCTCGGGCACTCAGTCGTTTTCACACACGACATCTATGAAGAATGGACGCTCTGCGAGTTTCTCATTGTAGACAGAGATGGCATCGTCGCGGCGCTGACACAAGCTAAGGAGCCCCAAGCTCTCATCAGGCCCGCGCAACTTCTTGGCACTTACCTCTTGGAAACCGAGCCTTCGTCCGATGCGTGGGAAGCCCTACTTCGGGCGACGGCAGACGAAGCGCTTCGACCGGTTTGGCACCGCGCAGTCCTGACCTCATGTCTCCAGTCTACCCGGGCTGCCCTTCTTCTTGAGAAGCTCACCGATTTCCTTCTCGCCGACGATGCGGCCCGACTGCGACGGCTCTTAGTCGCGGTGCGGACCATAGAGGTTGTTCCGAATCCTATATTTCTCAACGAGAAAATATTTCCTGACCTTGAGCCCGCGGATCGCGTGAAGATGGCGGAGCACTCTGCCATTCCCAAAATTCCCACTTGGCTTCGCTTCTTAGATTGGCTAATTTCTCACCTTGATTTTCTTACCCCAAAGCTCATCCCCGATCTGATTCCAACGCTGTATACTTGGCAGATTGCATGGCAAGGGCAGAATGTCCGTCATTGCCGCGAAATCGGCCGAGAAGCGTTTCGATGGCTTCAGGAGTTCGAGGAGGCGAATTACCCTCTAGAATTTCGCGACCGGCGCGACCCCTTCGGGATGCATTTCCCGCACAACGAGGGAAGGGACCTCGAAAGCGAGATAAGGCAGCTCGCTCTCGCCGCCGCCGGCGATGTGCCGGACCTCGCGAGCGCCTATCTAGCTTCAACTGCTCAGCTACCGCGCCGCTTTCGCCAGGTTCGGGAGAGCGTGCTTGCGAACTGCGGTCAGCTCATCAGGCATCTTCCCAGAGAACTGGTTGACTTCATACTTGCGGTCTTCCTGGAGAAACCAAGCGACCATACTGATCCATACAGCAGTGGCGTTCGCCATATGATGGAAGAATTGGGCGTTGCTGGTCATCAGAGCTTCTATCCAGCATCGCCAGCCCAACCGCCCTTCCTTGCGCTGTTGCGACTCCACGAGTCCGAAGGAATTCGCCTCGTGAAGGGAATCTGTAACCACTCCATCGCTATATGGAGGCGGAGCAAAGCCCAGCCACATCGCTATGCGCCCGCAAAGCCGCTGCCAATTACTTTCAAATTTCCGTGGGGCAAACAAACCTTCTGGGGTGACACTCAGGTCTATCTCTGGTTCCGCGGCATTTGGGGAAACGGAGCCGTAAAGTCCGCGCTCATGGCCCAGGAGCAGTGGGCGCTCGAAGCTATCGAGAAGGGCGCCGACTTCGACGCGATCTTTCAGAAGTGCATTGAAGGCCATGAGAGTGTTGGCGCTCTAGGCCTAGGTCTCAGCCTCTGTTTAGCCCACCAGGACAAATCCATCGTGCGGTCGTTTCCGCTCGTCACGTCACCGCACGTTTGGCTCTGGGATATCGCTCGTTCGGTCCAGGACCATCGCGGCATCCGGCCCAACGAAATGGGTGATTGGCACCGATATCGCTATCAGCTCCAAGCAGTCCGCACCCTCAATGAAAAGCCGCACCGTGGTCTTGAAGTCCGCGCTCTTGTTCCGTATTTCGTATTTTGGCATGACAAGATTCTCAAGGGCCGATACACGCGGGCTATCCGCCGGTTCACGAAGGACCTGCCGTTCGAATATGAAGAGCAGAAGGGACCGGAGGGCGTCGAAGATCTGCGGGAAAGGATGCAGATCTTCTCGGAGCAAGGCGACCCGAGGTACTGGAAGGCTAAGCCGTCTCCGGACGGCAAGGACACACTCCTCTACAGCGACCCTCCCTCGCTGAGGTCACCAAAGATTGTCGCTCAGCAGCAAGAAACTGCCCTCTTGAATAAAGCTTCGGGTGTCGCGTTATGGGCGCAACGGACACTTGAGAATAGCACGGTTGATGATCGCTTCACTTTGGCCGAGGGCGTCGCCCTTGCACGTGAACTCGACAGTCCCGACCTCTTTCATTTCCAGTTCGGTCCAGACGACTTGGTCAAAAGCCAGAGCGCATCTGCGGTCTCTGGTGCGGCCTACGCGTTTGCTCGCCATTGCCAGGACGTGGATTGGACTCCTGAGATGGCTGGCTGGAGCCTTGGCATCCTTGAGCGCGCCGCCACCGTTGTCGAACGGGACGACGCCATGTCTTACCGAGGCTCTCTCTCATTGATGCACCCGAGTGTCTTTGCTGCGCATGGGTACAGTTCCTTGATTGCCCGAGCCTTCGAAGTGAGGCGGGCTCAAAGCGGCCTCATCAACCTCGCCGTCGATGCACTCGATGACGTGGTGAAGGCGGTGTTTGTCTCATCAAAACAGTATGCCGCTGCCCATCTTGCCTTTGTCCGTATCCTGCTGGTGCTCGGCATGAAGCAGTGCATTTCCACACGAGCGGACTTGCCGAACCTCCATTCTCTCCATTGGGACGAGAAAGAAGCGAACGAGCAGAGCCATTTGATCGAATGGGCGGAGAACGCCCTTAACGCAGACGTTGCTCCAGCATTTCCTGCAATTCCGATGCCATGGATTAAACGGCCTGCGAACTGGAAAGGGAAAGACAAGTACGGGGGCTTCGTCCAGAATGAGTTGCTGTTCCGCTACGATCTTGCTGAAAAAATTCTGTTCGAGATCGATCTGCCGAGCATCCTGGCCGAACCGGCATCTCGCGCCGCATTTCTCGATCTCCTGTCGAACCTCGTCGACTGGACGATCCAGGAAATTCTGCCGCCGTTTGTCGAGAGGCGTCGCCAGAACCGCGATTCCAACCCACCCTTCGAGTGGATTTATGCATTCGCAGCTTGGAGCGGAAAGTTGTCTGCCCATCTTAGCGCCGCTGAGACCAAGTCGCACGCCCTCGACAGGATGCTCTCGACAGAAACAGATACAGCGCTTCTGCTCCTTCAGAGTTTCATGCGACTCTTTATGATCTACGCCTTCTTGAAGGTTGATTCGATCAACTCTGGTCATCTGGCTCTGTGGCAAGAAATAACCGATTGGCTGTATTCAAATCGCCAATGGCAGAACCAAAAAGGCTCCGACCATTTAGATCGGGAATTTCAGAGCTGCGCCCTAGCTGTGTTGTTCTGCGTGCACAGCGACTTCGGACCGCTAATGTGCGTGATCGATGAAGGATGGCCGCACCTTCCAATCTTCATGCCGATCCTGGAACGTGCTGTCCAAGAGTTTGGCCAAAATGCGTCGTTGTTCTATGCCGTCCTCACCTTCTTCAAACGAGGTGGTTTGGATCTTCTCCCTGAGCCTGGGATAGGCTGGTTGCGAGATATCGCTGTATCAAAGAAGGCAGATCAGTCCTTCTGGGAGTCCAATGGGGAGGAGCTAGTCGGCCTTCTCAGACTCGTGACAGAAAGGCGGCATACGGCCCTCACCAATGACCACCGGGCGTCCATAGTCGCAATGGCCGACATCATGGTCGACAACGGGATTCGAGGCGCTGGCTTCCTGCAGCAAGAGTTGCTTCGGGAACGTAGCTGACCGTTTGCATTCCCGAGGAAGGCACCTGCCCTTTCGTCGCTAGGGATTCGGAACGTCATCTGCCCAGAACCATCTGGCTAGGCCAACGCTTGGCTGCCCCTCCACGCAATCCGGAGCAAAGATATCGCGGCCGGTGGCGCGTGCAGGTCGCCATTCCTCTATTCGACACGGACTGAACCGTTCCTCCATCCCGACCGATATCCACACCGACTCCGCTGAACAGCGGAGGTCCGGTATCGGAGCGGACCTGCATGTCCGGTATTGAGGAGTTCTGAAAGCCTTCGAACGTTCCCAAAAGGGGAAGGAGCGAACTCCAGAGGCATCGCGGGGCATCGGTGCGCAACGAGCCGAAGCCGCAGGAGGCAACAGTTCTCTCCTCAGTCGCCGCGCGTCGCCCCAGCGTACTGCAGCGGCGTGATCCCGTGGCAGCGCTTGAAGTGGCGGGTCAGCGCGCTCTGGTCGTAGAAGCCGGCGGCGACGGCGACCTCGGCGAGCGGCAGGCCTTGCGCCAGGTACCCGGCCGCACGGTCGACGCGCAGCTGGGTGACATAGGCGTGCGGGGTCAGGCCCGTCGTCCGCTTGAACAGGCTGATCAGCTGGTACTGGGTCAGCCCGACCGCCGCGCTCAGCTCCGCCAGCGAGATCGTCTCGCTCAGGCGCGCCCGGATGATCTCGGTGACGGCCCGCAGCCGGGTGCGGTCGCGCGGCCCGGGCTGGATCCGCGCCTCGCCGCTGCCGTGGCGGCGGAACAGGGTGCCGAAGGTCGACACCAGCAGCTCGCGCTCCAGCAGCGGGTCCTGCCCCGCCTGCAGGGCCCGATGCAGCGCCAGGAAGCCGGCGATCAGGTCGCGGTCGGCATAGGCGTTGCGGGTGAAATAGGTCAGATCCTCGACCCCGAGCGACCGCGCCACCTCCTGCAGCGCCGCCTCTTCCAGATACAGCGCGCGGTACAGCCAGCGCCGGCTCTCGCCCATCCAGCCGGCATGCGGCTCGACCGGGTTGAACACGAACAGCGCCTGGTCCTCGCTCGCCGGCTCGGTCACGCCGCGGGTCTTGATGATCGAGCCGCCGCCCTCGGTGACGGCGACGACCAGCGCCTCGTGCCGGTGCGGCGGATATTCCTGGGTGCGGAAATCGGCCTGCATCAGGCTGAGGCCGGGGACGGTCCGGTCCTGCCAGTAATGCGCGATGTTCAGCCGATCGACCCGGGCCATGCCGCAAAAACCTCGATTTCCGCCAATAGCGCCGGTGCGGCCGGCGCGAGACTGCCCCGGTTCACTCCACCGGGTCTTTCATCATGGCACGCTCCTTCTATCACGAGAATCCGGAATGCCTCGTCCTCGAGACCGAGGTGATCGATGCCCGGCCCGGCCGGGTGCTGCTGGCGCAGTCCCCCTTCTATCCCGGCGGCGGCGGGCAGCTGGCCGACCGCGGCACGCTGCGCTGGCAGGGCGGCGAGCACGCCGTCGCCGGCCTGGAGCCCGCGGGCGGGCGGCTGTGGCACCTGCTGGAGGATCCGGCGGCCGAGGTTTCCGGCGCGGTCGAGGCCGCGGTCGACCCCGAATTCCGCCGGATGATGCGCGAGCTGCACACCGGCACCCACATCCTGAACGCGCTGGTGTTCCGGCATTTCGACGGGGCGCTGGTCACCGGCGTGCAGTTCGGCGCCGACGGGACGGCCCGGCTGGATTTCGACCTCCCGGATGCCGACAACGACCGGCTGCGCGCGCTGGACGCCCCGATCAACGACGTCATCCGCCAGGACCTTGCGGTGCGCGACGACTATGTCACCATCGCCGCAGCCCATGCCACGCCGGGGCTGATCCGGTCGAAATCGGTGACGCCGCCGCCGACCGCGGACGGGCTGATCCGCATCGTCGATATCGCCGGGCTGGACCGCCAGGCCTGCGGCGGCACCCATCTGGCCTCGACCGGCCGGTCCGCGCCGATCCGCATCCTCAAGGTCGACAACAAGGGCCGCCACAACCGGCGCATCCGCATCGGCCTGGCCGGGGCGGCGCCGTGACCGCCACGCGCGGCCTGCTCGACCTGGTGTGGCGCCGGCCCTATGCGCTGCTGCCGCTGCCGCCGCTGTTCTGGGCCGGCAACCTGGTGATCGGCCGCGCCTTCGCCCAGGAGCTGCCGCCCTTCGGCCTGACCTTCTGGCGCTGGGTGGTGGCCTCGGCGGTGCTGCTGCCCTTCGTCTGGCGCGACCTGGTCGCGCATCGGCGCGCGTTGCTGGCGCATTGGCCCGTCATCATCGGCTGCGCCGCCAGCGGCTTCGCCGGCTACCCCGTGCTGAACTATCTCGGGCTGCACAGCACGCCGGCGGCGACGGCCGCGATGCTCAACTCCACCCTGCCGCTGATGGTGCCGATCTTCGCCTGGGCGATCACCCGGGAGGCGCCGCGCCCACGCGTCGTCGCCGGCATCGCCCTGTCCTTCCTCGGCGTCGGCTGGATCGTCGGGCGCGGCGATCCCGCCACGCTGGCCGCGCTGTCGATCGGCGGCGGCGAGATCCTGGTGCTGCTCGCCGTCGCCGGCTTCGCGCTGTACTCGATCCTGCTGCGCTGGCGTCCCGGGACCGTCCCGCCGATGGCGTTCCTGGCGGCGACGACGCTGGCCGCGTGCGTGCTGATGGCGCCGTTCTGGATCTTCGAGGAGGCGGCGGGGCGGTCGGTGCCGTTCGCGCCCTGGGCCATCGCCTCGCTGCTGTTCATCGGCGTCTTCTCCTCGCTGCTGGGGAACCTGTTCTGGAACCGCTGCGTCGCGGCGCTGGGGCCGGCGCTGACCGGGGCGTCGTTCCATCTCATGGCGGTCTATTCCGCGGCACTGGCCTTCCTGCTGCTCGGCGAGCCGGTGCATGGCTTCCATCTGGTCGGCATCGGCCTGATCCTGCTCGGCTTCGCCATCGCGGTGCTGCCGGGGGGCACGGCTGCGTCCATACTACGGTTGCCTTCACAGATCTCCCGGGCGTTCACCGATTGCCTCTCCCGCTCGCGGGAGAGGTCGGAGACGCGAAGCGGCTCCGGGTGAGGGGAGTTTGTCGAGGCCGGTGCCAGCCCTCACCCGCCAGCGCTGCGCGCTGTCGACATCTCCCGCCAGGCGGGAGAGGCAATTCGCTCCTAAGCCTATGGTCGCTGCTAGCCGTCGCTCACGCCAGGAAGTGGCAGTTCCGCTCGATGTGCTCGGCCAGGCCCAGCGTGTGGTCGCGGTCGAGGCGGGCGGCGAGGTCGGCGTCGCGCCGCTCCAGCGCCTCGATGATGCGGAGATGGTCCTGGATCGACCGGTCGGCGCGGTCGTCCTCGCGGATGGTGCGGCGGCGGATGGCGTCGATCTGCAGGAACAGGTCGGCCGTGCGGGCGATGATCAGCCCGTTGCCGCCGAGCCGGACGATCGCCCGGTGGAAGGCGATGTTGGCGTCGGAATAGCCCTCGATCTCCGCCGCCGGCCGGCCTTCGAAGCCCTCGAACAGGCCGCGCAGCGCCGCGATTTCCGCATCCGTCGCCCGAGCGGCGGCCAGCCGCGCCGACATGCTCTCCAGCGCCGCCCAGACCTGCACCATCTCGACGATCTGGCGCCGGGTCCGGCGGCGGACGAAGATGCCGCGGCGCGGCAGGGTCAGGACGAAGCCCTCCTGCTCCAGCACCGTCAGCGCCTCGCGGATCGGGGTGCGGCTGACGCCGAGGTCCCGGCACAGCTGGCGCTCGTCGAGCCGGATCTCGCCGGGATGGTCGTACAGGTCCATCGCCGAGATCGCCTGCTTCAGCGCCAGATAGGCCTGGGCGCGGAAGCTGTCATTGGCGTCGAGGCGAGAGAGCGCCAGCCGGGTGCTGATCCGCGCCTCGAGCACGGCCCCCTCCCCTGCCCCGTCAGTCCGCGGCGACGATCGGCTTGCCGCCCCCGCGCAGCCGCGCGATCAGCAGCGAGATCAGCGGCCAGAACAGCATCGCCAGGGCCAGGGCGCAGATGCCGCCGACCAGGCCGTTCGACCAGAAGATCGACAGGCTGCCCTGGGACAGCAGCATCGCCTGCCGGAACGACCCTTCCGCCATGTCGCCCAGCACCAGGGCCAGGACCAAGGGCGCCAGCGGATAGTGCAGCTTCTTGAACAGGTAGCCGACGACGCCGAAGACCAGCATCACGCTGATATCGGCCAGGGCGTTGTTGACCGTGTAGGCGCCGACCGCGCAGATGGTGATGATCACCGGCGCCACGATGCTGAACGGGATGCGCAGGATCGAGGCGAACAGCGGCACCGTGGTCAGCACCACGATCAGCCCGGCGATGTTGCCGAGATACATGCTGGCGATCAGGCCCCAGACGAAGTCGGGGTGCTCGACGAACAAGAGCGGCCCGGGCTGCAGGCCCCAAATCAGGAGGCCGCCCAGCAGCACCGCCGCGGTCGGCGACCCGGGGATGCCGAGGGTCAGCATCGGCAGCAGGGCGCTGGTGCCGGCGGCATGGGCCGCGGTCTCGGGCGCGACCACGCCCTCCATCTCGCCGCGGCCGAAGCGCTTGCCGTTGCGCGAGAAGCGCTTGGCCAGGCCGTAGCTCATGAACGAGGCCGGGGTGGCGCCGCCCGGGGTGATGCCCATCCAGCAGCCGACGATCGCGCCGCGCACCGCCGTGACCCAGTATCGCGGCAGCTGCTTCCAGGCCTGCAGCACCACCGTGGCGTTGATCTTCGCGCTCTTGCCGCGGAAGGCCAGGCCCTCCTCCATGGTCAGCAGGATCTCGCCGATGCCGAACAGGCCGATCACCGCGATCAGGAAGTCGAAGCCGCGCAAGAGCTCGGTCGACCCGAAGGTCATGCGCAGCTGGCCGGTGACGGTGTCGAGGCCGACCGCGGCCAGGGCGAAGCCCAGCATCATCGAGGCGATCACCTTCAGCGGCGCCTCGCGGCCCATGCCGATGAAGCTGCAGAAGGTCAGGAGCTGGACCGCGAAGAACTCCGCCGGCCCGAAGCGCAGGGCGAAGCTGGCGATCAAGGGCGCCAGGAAGGTCAGCAGCACGACCGCGACGAAGGCGCCGAAGAATGACGAGGTGAAGGCAGCGGTCAGCGCCTCGCCCGCCTTGCCCTGCTGGGCCATCGGATAGCCGTCGAAGGTGGTGGCGACCGACCACGGCTCCCCGGGGATGTTGAACAGGATCGAGGTGATGGCGCCGCCGAACAGCGCCCCCCAGTAGATGCAGGACAGCATGATGATCGCCGAGGTCGGCGACATCGCGAAGGTCAGCGGCAGGAGGATGGCCACGCCGTTGGCGCCGCCGAGCCCGGGCAGGACGCCGATCAGCACGCCGAGCGTGATGCCGACGAACATGTAGACGATGTTCATCGGGTCGGCGAGCACGCCGAAGCCGTGAATCAGAGAATAGAGAGCGTCCAACGGTCCCTCCCAGCGTTTCGCCTCGCCCGCTGCGCGCGGGTCTGTCTTGATCGGCCGGCTAGTAGCCGAGCATGGTCTCGAGCGGCCCCTTGGGCAGCGGCACCAGGAACCAGATCTCGAACATCAGGAACAGCGCGGCCGGCACCAGGATCGCGACGGGCACGATCTTCATCACCGGGTACTTGCCGAGCCAATGCATGAAGAAGGCGATGAACAGCGCCGCGGCGACATAGAGGCCGATGAAGCCGATCAGCGCCACGAACACGATGGTCGGCGCCAGCACCTTCATCACCAGCTTGAGCTGCGACCGGCCGACGAAGGCGCCGAGGTCGGCCGACCGGCCGAACAGGTTGGCCAGCAGCGTGCCGGCGCTGGCCAGGAGCAGGGCGACACCGACATAGAACGGGAAATAGCCCGATTCCGGGCCGTCATAGGCCCAGCCGATGCCGACCCGCAGGCTGTCGGCCATCACCACCACGGCGATGATCATCAGGACGGCCGCGACGACGATCTCCATCGTCCGCACGCTGACGGTGCTCTCGGATCCCTGGTCGTGGTTCGCCATGCCTGATCCTCCTCGGGGACGGGGCGGCGCCGGCCGGCGCCGCCGGGAAGCGAAGGCCCCGGGGGCGCAGGCCCCCGGGACCGGGCCCTACTTCGCGATGAAGCCGGCCACTTCCATCAGGGTCTTGTGGGTCTGCTCGGTCTCGGTCAGCCAGGTCTTGAAGGCGTCACCGGTCATGGTGGTGGTGTTGAACGCCCCGGCCGCCATGAACTCCTTCCACTCGGGCGTCTCGCGCACCTTCTCGAACAGGCCGACATAGTAGGCCACCTGCTCCGGCGACGCCTCGGGCGGCATGAAGATGCCGCGCAGCATCAGGTACTTCATGTCCAGGCCGGCCTCCTTGCAGGTCGGCACGTCGCTCCAGGCCTTGCCCTCCGCCTGCGGCGTGGTCACGGCGATGCGCTGGTCGTCGAACACGCAGAGCGGGCGCAGCGCGCCGGCGCGCCATTGCGACACCGCCTCGATCGGGTTGTTGACGCTGGAGTTGACGTGGTTGCCGACCAGCTGGGCCGCGACGTCGCCGCCGCCCTTGTAGGGGATGTAGGTCAGCCGCTTGCCGATGATCTGCTCGAGCCCGGCGGTGATGATCTGGTCTTCCTGCTTCGAGCCGGTGCCGCCCATCTTGAAGGCGTTGTCGCCCCCCGCCTTGATCGCGGTGACGTAGTCCTGCGCCGACTGATACGGCTCGGAGGAATTCACCCACAGGATGAACTCGTCCAGCGCCAGCATGGTGACCGGCGTCAGGTCCTTCCAGTTGAACGGCACGCCGGTCGCCAGCGGGGTGGTGAACAGGTTCGACAGGGTGATGATGATCTTGTGCGGATCGCCACCCGACCCCTTGACGTCGAGGAAGCCTTCCGCTCCAGCGCCGCCGGAGCGGTTGACCACGACGATCGACTGCTCCATCAGCCCGTGCTTCTGGATGATGCCCTGGATCATCCGCGCCATCTGGTCGGCGCCGCCGCCGGTGCCCGCGGGCACGACGAATTCGACGTTGCGGGTGGGTTTCCAATCCGCCTGGGCGATGCCGGCCCCCAGCAGGGCCACCGCAGCCGCGGCACAGGCAAATCCATGCACAAGCGCTTTACGCACTTTCCCGGTCATTGGTGCCTCCCCAGAGCCGCGGCTTCGCGTCAAGCGCGGCCGACTGTCTTGTTGGTGGATGGCCAGGTCGGTGACCGAGACTGGCTGGTATCCAATATATTGTATCTGGAATGTAACGCAATGGATCTTTTTGAATTCGGGACGATCTGTTTCGATCGCCATTTCGCAGCGCAATAGAACGAAATTACAAAGGGCGAGAACCCGCCCCTTTCCAGGTCATTGGGACCGGCGTCATCGTTTCGCCCATGCACAAATGCCGGAAACGACGACAGGCGGCCCGAGGGGCCGCCTGTTCAAAGATACGGAAGGATTGAAGCCGGAAAGCGGTCAGGCCGCCTTGCGCCAGATGTTGCTGTTGGCGGGTTCCCGGGCCTCGGCCACGCGGCGCTGCGGCGTCGCCATGCGGCGGACATCGGTGGCGATCGAACCGAACAGGTCGGGCGCCTTCACGGCGATCTCGGAGACCACGGCGGCCAGGCCGGCGCCGGCGATGATGAGGGCGATCAATCCGAGGGTCATGACGGACTCCATGAGGTTGGCTCTCTTGCGCCGCATCATATGGCAGAGGAACTGACCTTCATCAAGCTCAGGCATTATGGATTTTGTATGCCAGACAACCATGGCTGATCTGCGGATTCCGGGACGGATCGGGTCGCTCGCCCTACCCTTCTGAATTCGTTGATGATTTCGAGACAATGCCGGCTCAGTCCAGCTGAGCGCGAGCATGTGATCGAATGCATACCCGTTTTTCGTATTCTGTATACCAGTTTGCCTTGCCCGCTCGCCGGACGGGCGTATATTGCGTCGCAACAGGAACCCGAACCCATTCGAAAGGACTTGATCATGACCGGCCTGTTGATCGGAACCGCACTGGCTTTCGTCGCCCTGCTGGGCCTCGTCACCGCCCCCCGCCTGGCGGCGGTCCAGGGCGCCCCGCTGTCGCGCAATGGCCGGCTGCGCCTGGCCCAGACCGGCGGCGAGGTCGACGAGTCCGAGACCGCCGACCCGACCTGGGCCAGCTTCATGCGGGCGCTGTAATCCGCGCAAAAAAAGAGGGAGGCGATGGCTCGCCTCCCTGGGGATTGTCTCGGCTGCCGGGCCCGTCCCGGCCCGGATTTCAGTTGGCGAGGCGCGGCGCCCCTTCCGGGGTGACGCCGGCATCGGCCCGCGCCTGTTCGAGCGCCCGGGCCCGCATCGGCTTGAGCACGAACATCGCCATCACCGCCGCGATCACATTCACCAGCGCGGCGAAGATGAACACCATGTCCCAGCTGCCGAGTTGGGCGACCGCGATGCTGGCGAGGGGCACGACCAGCGAGGCCGTCCCCTTGGCGGTGTAGAGCAGTCCGGCATTGGTGGTGGCGTAGCGCGCCCCGAAGGTGTCGCCACAGGTCGCCGGGAACAGCGAGTAGATCTCGCCCCAGGCGAAGAACACCATCGCCGTCAGGATCACGAAGGCCACCGGGTCCTGGCCGAATTCCATCAGCATGACGATGCCGACCGCCTCGAGGAAGAAGGCGATGAACATCGTGTTCTCGCGGCCGATATGGTCCGAGACCCAGCCGAAGAACGGCCGGGTGACACCATTCAGCACGCGGTCGAGCGACAGGGCGAAGACCAGGGCCGGCATTGTCAGACCCAGCAGGCTGACCGGGGTGTCGCCGATCTTGAAGTCGGCCGCGATCGGGGCCAGCTGTGCCGTCGCCAGCAGGCCGCCTGAGGCGACCATGACGAACATCGCGTACATCACCCAGAACACCGGGCTGCGCAGCATCTCCGACGGCGCGTAGTCGCGGCGGGTCTGCGCGATCTTCGGCTTCACCATCGGCAGCTGCCCCTTGGCCGGCGTCGCCAGGAAGAAGGACAGCAGCACCACCGCCCCGCCCTGGATCAGGCCGAAGGTCATGAAGGTGGATTCATAGCCGGAGGAATGGATCATGTTGGCGATCGGCACGATGGTGACGGCCGAGCCGGCGCCGAAGCCGGCTGCGGTCAGCCCCGCCGCCAGGCCGCGCCGGTCCGGGAACCATTTCAGCGCCGCGCCGACGCAGGTGCCGTAGACGGCGCCGGCACCGACGCCGCCGATCGCCGCGGCGACATAGAGCAGGGTCAGCGAATCCGCCACCGAGTTCAGCGCCCAGGCGATGGCGCAGAGCAGGCCGCCGATCAGGACCACGATGCGCGGCCCGAACCTGTCGACGAACCAGCCTTCGACCGGCACCAGCCAGGTCTCGGTCAGCACGAAGATGGTGAAGGCGACCTGGATCGCCGCCTTGCCCCAGTGATGCGTCGCATCGATCGGGCCGACGAACAGGGTCCAGCCGTACTGCATATTGGCCACCATCGCCATGCAGACGATGCCGACGAGCAGCTGGAGCCAGCGTCCCCCTGGCGGTCCTTTGATCGCCGGTCCCTGAGTTGAGTTTTCTGTCAGCATTTCCGTCCCAATCCTTCGCATGTCGGTTGAGGCAACCCCATGGCATCGGAGGTGACGGCCCGTGACGGACGCCATCGTCCTCGAGGAGGGGTGCGCGGAATGCTGTCGCAGCCGGCCTTCGACCGGATTCGCTGGTCAACAGTACCCCTCGCGCCGATGTGTGAATCGGCTGCCCCTCCCCTCGGTTATGTCGTTGTTAACAGGGGCCGTTATGGCCGGCCCTCTGGCATACCAAATGCAGAACCTGAGATACCAAAGACCGTTTCCGCTGCGCTGACAAGCCGGAATCGTGGCTGCACCGCAGCAACTCGTGGCCGCTATTCCGCGGCCGCCCGGCTGCCTTCGCGCAGCGCCCGGACCATGGTCTTGCCGAGCGAGGCC
>NZ_VCCH02000268.1 GCF_005938675.2 Mycobacterium sp. KBS0706 | reverse complement strand
TGGTCGGCACCCCTCGGGCTGACCGCGGCTTCCTCCTCCGAAGGCCTTCGGACGCCGGCCCCGCTCCCGGCCCAACCCACTGCACCAGGGCCGGCATCCGAAGCCCTAAACAAAACCGGCGGGCTTGTCACATTCGCGGCCTTGCGGGGCTCTGGCGATCAGCATAGCGGTTTGCCATGGCCCAACCCTGCTATTCCGGCTACCGCTTTCCATCGGATGTAATCCAGCGCGCCGTCTGGATGTATCTCCGCTTCACCCTGAGCTACCGCGACGTCGAGGACCTGCTCGCCGAGCGTGGCATCGAGGTGTCGTACGAGACGATCCGGCGTTGGGTGATCGGCTTCGGTCCCGCAATCGCTCGGCGTCTTCGTGCATGGCGGCCGGCGCCGCACCGGCGCTGGCACCTCGACGAGATGTTCGTCCGGATCGGCGGCAAGCAGATGTATCTCTGGCGCGCCGTCGATGCCGAGGGTGAGGTGCTCGAGGTGCTGGTTCAGGCCAGGCGGGACGCGGCGGCCGCCCGCAGGCTGATGCGTAAGCTCCTCCGGAAGCTGGGGATCGCCCCGAACCAGTGGGTTACCGACAAGTGTCCGGTCTACGCCGCTGCGCTTCGCGATCTGGGCCTGGGCGCCGCAGTTCACATCAGGGCCAAGCGGCAAAACAACCGGGCCGAGAGCTCGCACGTCCCGGTTCGCCGACGGGAACGCAAGCTGCAGCGGTTCAAGTCGCCCGCCTCGGCGCAGCGGTTCCTGTCGATGCACGCCGCGACCTACAACACCTTCAACGTTTGCCGTCACCTCACCACCGCCCGCACGCACCGCCGCTTTCGCGCCGAGGCGTTCGCGGCATGGCGGGATGCGGCTGGCGTTGCGGCCTGAGCCCGGAGGATGCCGGCCTCATCGCGGCCACGCTCGACAACGTGACAAGCCCTCCCCCGGCATTCGAGTTCCACACGATGGCGTTGGCCGCAATCAAAGCTGACAGCCTCAAGATGTTCGAACCGATTGAGCGCCCAGGCATGGCAGGTCGTGCTGTCCTGTACGTCGGAGAAGACGACGAGCGCCCCCTTATCGTTCTTAAGGTCAAATCTTCGCCTCAATAGGAACAGGCGCCGCCGCTCGAATCGCAATAGACGCCGACCTCGAAGAGTTTGGCGACAACGACCGCGGTGAACGAGGTGTAGTCCCGCTCGCTGCATGTATTGAGATCCGGAGATCCGCATATGAAGAAGCGCCCCGTCCGGAGGCAGGGCGCTGGACGTCGCTTTAGGCCTGGATCACACTCTGGATGCAAATGAGCGTCGGCGTTGGGCCTGCGAGCGGATCGCACGCACGGCCCTTCGGCTAGGTTGATGGAGGAGAAATGGCGAGTCGGGTTCGGAAACCACCGACATCACAGCGGCAACAAGGTGCGCCGCAACATGCATCCAGTTGCTTCCCCCCTGCTTCCCCGCTTGTGCAAGCGAGGCCGGGGAAGCAGAAAGAGCCCCTGAGGGCGC
>NZ_VCCH02000267.1 GCF_005938675.2 Mycobacterium sp. KBS0706 | reverse complement strand
CGGTCGGCCAGCACCTGATCGGCGGCGGCGCGGCTGAAGCTGCTGGCGGCGGTGCCGCAGGCGGCGGGGGAGGGCGCGGCCCGGGTCGGCGACCGCTTCCACCTCGACCCGGTCGACTGGTACCGCCGGGCCGAGCCGCCCCTGCACCTGCCGGCGATCGCCCGGGCGGTGTGGGGCCAGCGGCGGCTGGTGATCCGTTACGAGAGCTGGTCGGCCACGGTGCGGCGCACGGTCGACCCGCTCGGCCTCGTGCTCAAGGCCGGCACCTGGTACCTGATGGCGCGGATCGGCACCGGCGTCCGCACCTACAAGGTCGCCAAGGTGCTGGATCTCGACGTGCTGCCGGACGGCTTCGACTACCCCGCCGGCTTCGACCTGGCGGTGCAGTGGCAGGAGTCGCTGCAGCGCTTTGCCCGGGAGCTGCGCCGGGCCGAGGCGACGCTGCTTGTGTCGCCCGAAGCGCTGCCGCTGCTCGACCGGCTCGGCGCCGACGCAGTCGAGGCGGTGCAGCGGGCGCAGCCGGACGCCGAGGGCTGGCGGCGGGCGACGGTGCCGATCGAGGGCGTCGGCCACGCCGCAAGGCTGCTGCTCGGCTTTACCGATGCGATCGAGGTGCTGGACCCGCCGGAGCTGCGCCGGGCCCTGGCCGAGGGCGCCCGCCGGGTGATGCAGTTGTACGACAAGGAGCATTGACAATCCCGGCCGGCGGCCTACCGTCCGGCCGATGCCGCGCCGCCCAGATGGCAAAACGACAACCGGCCCGGCCCGCCAGCAAGAGAGACGATGATGGACAAGCGTGGCCTGCGGAAGGGGCTGACCAGCTACGGCGATGCCGGATTCTCGCTGTTCCTGCGCAAGGCCTTCATCAAGGCCATGGGCTATTCCGACGACGCGCTGGACCGGCCGATCATCGGCATCGTCGACACCGGCAGCGACTTCAATCCCTGCCATGGCAACGTGCCGCAGCTGGTAGAGGCGGTGAAGCGCGGGGTGATGCTGGCGGGCGGCATGCCGATGGCGTTCCCGACCATCTCGATCCACGAATCCTTCGCCCACCCCACCAGCATGTTCCTGCGCAACCTGATGGCGATGGACACGGAGGAGATGATCCGCGCCCAGCCGATGGATGCGGTGGTGCTGATCGGCGGCTGCGACAAGACCGTGCCGGCCCAGATCATGGCCGCGGCCAGCGCCGACCTGCCGGCGATCGTGCTGCCGACCGGCCCGATGGTGGTCGGCCACCACAAGGGTGAGGTGCTGGGCGCCTGCACCGACTGCCGGCGGCTGTGGGGCCGCTACCGCGCCGGCGAGATCGACGATGAGGAGATCGAGGCGGTGAACGGCCGGCTGGCGCCGTCGGTCGGCACCTGCATGGTGATGGGCACCGCCAGCACCATGGCGATCATCGCCGAGACGCTGGGCCTGTCGCTGCCCGGCGCCGCCGCCATCCCGGCCACCCATGCCGACCGCATCCGCTGCGCCGAGGCCACCGGCCGGGCGGCGGCGC
>NZ_VCCH02000266.1 GCF_005938675.2 Mycobacterium sp. KBS0706 | reverse complement strand
CGGAACTCCGCCGGGTCCTTCAGCCGGACCGTGCCCGGATCCGGCATCGGCAGCGCCGCGGCCTCGGCCGCCACCTCGCCGTAACCGAGGCTGCGCCCGCTGGCCTCGTGCAGCAGCCGGCCGGAGCGGGTGGTGACGCTGTCGGTCGTCACGCCCCAGCGCCGGGCCGCGGCCTCGACCAGCAGCGCCCGCGCCGCGGCGCCGACCTGGCGCAGCGGCATCCAGTTGGTCGGCGTCGCCCGGCTGCCGCCAGCCGTCTGCGGGCCGTAGGCGGCCTCGTTCACCATCGCCTGGGTGACCGTGACCTGGTCCCAGTCGACGTCCAGCTCGTCGGCGATGATCATCGGCAGCGACGTCTTGATGCCCTGCCCGATCTCCGGATTCTTGCCGGTGATCGTCACCCGCCCGTCCGGCGCGATGGCGATGAAGGCGCCGAGCGTGCCGGCACCCCCGCCGGCCGCCGTCGCCGGGAAGGGCAGGGTGGCGTCGATCAGCAGGCCGCCGCCGACCAGCAGCGAGACCTTGAGGAGGGCGCGCCGGCCCAGGGCGGCGTCAGGAAGGAGATGTCCCATCAGCCGGCACTCCCTTCCGCCGCCTTCCGTTCGGCCGCCTTGTGGATGGCGGCGCGGATGCGGGTATAGGTGCCGCAGCGGCAGAGATTGCCGGCCATGGCGGAGTCGATGTCGTCGTCGCCGGGGGCCGGGGTGGTGGCCAGCAGCGCCGCGGCGGACATGATCTGCCCGGCTTGGCAGTAGCCGCATTGCATCACGTCGAAGGCCAGCCAGGCCTGCTGCAGCCGGGCGCCGACATCCGTCGCGCCGATCGCCTCGATGGTGACGATCTTGCCGCTGCCGACATCGCCGATCGCGGTCTGGCAGGCGCGCACCGCGGCGCCGTCGAGATGCACGGTGCAGGCGCCGCACAGCCCGGCGCCGCAGCCGAATTTGGTGCCGACCAGCCCGAGCTCGTCGCGCAGCGCCCACAGCAGGGGCATCTCCGGCGGCGCGTCGATGCGCTCGGTCCGGCCATTGATGTTCAGTTCGACAGCCATGGACAGCTCCGTCTCTGCGAACAGGCGCGCATGGCGGACCGCCGCCGTCGCGCCGGGCCCGGAAAATCCGGGAAGGAGAAGGATACAATCGGTTTGTCGTACAACTGTGCCAGGGAAGCCGACCCGCGTCCCCTTTCACCGCGTCGCTGCGGCATCCAGTCTCATCCACAGACAGAATCAACAGGCCGGCGCGGTAATTTGCATGTCGGCCATGTTCTTACTTCTTTGGGTCGCCCGTCCGGCTGGTGTTTATCCAGTTATTGGACAGCCAGTGTCGTTCATTTCGGCTATAATACTGCGACGATATTTAGTGTCGAATGACCAGCCGTTCTCTGTTACTGTTGCAATTGTATCGAATTTGCCTGAAATCTTCCTGTAGCAACACTTTCCCAGGCTGACATTTCCGCAGTTGCAGGAGCACTGCGGCCCTGATTGGCGAAGAGGATGGAGGTAGACATGGCCGGACCGCTCGCGATTGGTGAGGACGCA
>NZ_VCCH02000265.1 GCF_005938675.2 Mycobacterium sp. KBS0706 | reverse complement strand
GGCCAGTGGCGGGGCGATTCCGGCTCTTGTTATCTTTCACCCATCGGGTGTGGAAAAGAGGGCTGCGATGGCAGGGCCACGATTGCCGTTCGAGATCGATGACGCGATCGACGATAGCCTGGTCACGGCGCATGCGGGGGTGCCGCTGCTGATCGAGGCGTTCCGGGTCAGCGGTGCGGCGGCGGAACTCGACCGCGTGGTGGCGATCAAGCAGCGGGCGCGTGGCCTGACCGCGTCGCAGATGGCAGAGAGCCTGTTTGCCCTGTGGGTGGTCGGGGGCGAACGTTGCGAGGATCTCGCCATGCTGCGCGAGGATCGGGCACTGGAAGCGCTGCTCGGGCATGGCTTTCCCGCGCCGCAGACAGCCCGCGACTTTCTCGACGCCTTCGATCAGCCGGCCCTGCCGTTGTGGCAGGGCGAGCGCTCCCAGATCCCCGGCGAGGGCGAGCGACTGCAGGGGCTGGCACAGGTGAACCAGCGGCTCATCGCCTTTCTGCAGGAGCGGCGGCCGCAGACGGTGGCCACCATCGACCTCGACGCGACGATCCTGGAGAGCCGCAAGCGCCAGGCTGAACGGACCTGGGACGGGCGCACCGGCTATCACCCGATGATCGCGGTCTGGGCCGAGCAGGACATCATCCTGGTCGACGAGTTCCGCGCTGGCAATGTGCCGGCCCACGGCGATCATCTGCGCGTGCTCCAGCGAGCGGCCGCGGTGGCGCAAGCGGCCGGCGCCAAACGGCTGCTGGTCCGCTCCGATAGCGCCGCCTATGAGCAGGACACGCTGCGCTGGCTGGACGACAAGAAGCACGGCTACGCCATCAGCGCTGACATGAGCCAGGGGCTGACCGCCGCCATCGCCGCCTTGCCGGCCACCGCCTGGCAAGACGCCGGCGACGAAGCCGACGCGGTACGGCATTGGGCCGAAGTGGCTTACGTCCCCACCGATCGACGCGCCAACCGCGACAGCCCGCCGCCGCCGCGCTACCTGGTGCTGCGCATCACCAAGAAGCAAGGCGTCCTGTTCGCCGACGGCAGCTCCACGCGCCACTACGCCGTCGTCACCAATCTGCCCGACCCTGCCGACGGCTGTGGCCTCGATCTCATCCGCTGGCAGCGCGGCAAGGCCGGCACGGTCGAGCACGCCCATCACGTCCTGACCAACGAACTCGCCGCCGAGGCCTTGCCAGCCGCCAACTTCGCCGCCAACGCTGCCTGGTTCCGCCTCAACGTGCTGCTCTACAACCTGCTCTCCGCCTTCAAGCGCACTGCCCTGCCCGAAGACCTGCACAACGCCCGGCCCAAGCGCCTGCGCTTTGTCCTGCTCGACGGCATCGGCAAGGTCGTCCGCCACGCCCGCGAGACCCTGCTCCGCTTCTCCCAGGCACCGCGCCGGCAACTCGCCGACCGGGCTCGCCTCGCCCTCGCCGTCGGGCCGCCCGCACTCGCCCCCTGCGCCGCCTGACCACCAGCCCTCGCCACTCCGGCCCTCAGCACCGCCGCCCAGCGGCATGCCCGCCGACACCCGCCTGACGTGCAGATCTCCAAAACT
>NZ_VCCH02000264.1 GCF_005938675.2 Mycobacterium sp. KBS0706 | reverse complement strand
CGCTCGGCCGCATTGTTGCTCATCTCCAGCCTGCCATCGGTGGTGTAGCGCGTCAGCGCTGCCCAGCGCGTTGTGGAATAGCGGATCGCCACGGCGAGCTTGCCCTTGGTGCTGGTCCGCGCCAACGCCTCGTCGAGGAACAGCCGCAAGGCTTTCAGGATCGGCACCGAGCGGTCCTGCCGGGCGGCCAAGCGCTCCTCCGGTCCGCGGCCCCGGATCTCGCGCTCGACGGCGAAGAGGTCGCCGATGCGTTCGAGCGCCGTCCTGGCCGTGGCCGAGCCCGTGCTGTCGTAGACCTCGTACAGATAGCGCCTCGCGTGACTCCAGCATGCAACCTCGACCAAGCGCGGCGCTGTGCTCCCGGGCTCCGGCTCATACAGCGTGCCGAAGCCGGCATAGCCATCGGCATGCAAGAAGCCCCGGCAACTGTCGAGCAGCGCCTCGGCGTGCTCGCCCTTGCGATCGGGCGAGTAGCGATAGAAGGCCGCCGGCGGTGCCGTGGAGTTCCACGGTCGCTCGTCGCGCAGCATGACCCACAACCGCCCCGTCTTCGTCCGGCCCAACCCCGGCGCGAGCACAGGCACCGGCGTGTCGTCGGCATGCACGGCGGCTCCCGCCCGGACATGTCGGCCGACCGCTTCGACCAGGGGATCGAGCAGGACCGCCATCTTGCCGACCCAGCCGGCCATCACCGAGCGGTCGAGCTCGACCCCGGCCCGGGCGTAGATCTCGCTCTGCCGGTGCAACGGCTGATGATCGCAATACTTCGAGACTGCGACATGGGCCAGCAGCCCAGAGCCGGGCTGGCCGCGCTCGATCGGCAGCGACGGCATCGGCACCTGTACGATCGTCTCGCAGCCACGGCAGCTCAACTTCGGCCGGATGTGCGCCACCCGCTTGAAGTAGGAGGGAACGTACTCCAGCACCTCGCGCTCATCCTGGCCGATCCGGCTGAAGGTCGTGCCGCCACATTTCGGACAGGTGCAGGCCGGCTCGTGCACCACCTCTTCGCGCGGCAGATGGTCGGGCAGCGGCCTGCGGCCGCCCCGCGCCCGCTTGCCCTCCCGCCCAGATGCCGACGGCGCTGCCTCCGTCCGCGCCTCGGTCTCGGCCTGGTCCTCCTCGATGTCGCCGATCACGAGCTCGAGTTGCTCGACGGCGCGGTCGAGCTTCTCCGACGAGCGGCCGAACCGGGCCCGGCGCAACGCCGCCAGCTCCGCCTTTAGCTTCTCGATGTGCAGGGTCTTGGCATGGATCTCGGCGTTCCGGGCCGCGATCTCCCGCTGCATCTCGACCTGCAGCGCGGCTGCGAAGGCGCGCAATTCGGCAGGATCGGTGGGCAGGGAGGCCGTCGCTAGCGACATGCCCCTGTCTAGCAGATCCGACCCGCCGAAGCCAGAATTCTCACGCAGAATCAGCGCGTTGTCAGATCACCGCAGGCCGCCGCGGTGGCTCCGGCGCCACCGTCCGCCGCCAGTCCATCGCCTCGACCAGCAGCGCCATTTGCGCCGGGGTCAGCACCATCGTGCCGTCGACGATCGGCGGCCACACGAACTTGCCCTTCTCCAGCCTC
>NZ_VCCH02000263.1 GCF_005938675.2 Mycobacterium sp. KBS0706 | reverse complement strand
CGTTCGATGGTGGCCTGGTCGAGCTCCACCAGCGGCAGGTCCGACGGCGTCAGCCCCACGCTGCCCACCTCTCCGGCATAGGCCATCAGCCGCTCCAGCAGCCGGAACCAACCCTCCGCCAGAGCCCGGACCTCCTCCTCCCCATACAGCCCTGCCGCCCACGACCAGTGCGCCACAAGCTCCGGTCCTTCCGACCGGTCCCAGGTCACCGCATCCACCGACAGCCCATGCGGCAGCGGCATCTCAGGGTCGCCACCGCCCAGCTCCCCCCACTCCGGCGCCAGGCTCCAATCCGCAGCCTCCGGCACCGCGAACCGGCCCAGATAGTTGAAGCCGATCTGCGGCGCCGCAAATCCAGACAGTTCCTCCCCGCTCTTCCCATCCAGGTACCGCAGCACGCCGTAGCCCAGACCCCCGTCCGGCAGACGCCGCAGCTGCTCCTTGATCCGCTTCAGCGCCACTCCCAGCGACGCTCCCCCCGACAGCGCATCCTGCAGGTCGATCCCGCCCGCATCCAGACGCACCGGGTACTGGCTCGTGAACCACCCCACCGTCCGCGACAGGTCCAATCCCGACGCTTCCGTCTCTCGCCCGTGCCCCTCCAGATCCACCAGCACCGACGTCCCCGATCCCCGTCCCAGCCCTCGGCGCCAGTCCAGCACCGCCAGGCAGAACCCCGTCAGCAGCACGTCGTTGATCCCGCCCTGCACCAGACCCGCGGAACGCGTCAGCACCGCCTCCGTCAACCCCGACGGCAGCGACAGACGCAGATGCCCTGCCGTCCGCACCCGGTCCCGCTCAGGATCCAGCGGCCGACGCGACAACAGCGCGTCGCCCCCCGCCAGCTTCGACCGCCACAGCTCCAGCTCTCCGGCTCGCTTCCCTTCGCTCCCCTCACGCGCCAGATGCCGCGCCCAGCCCCGGAACGATGTCCCCACCGCCTCCAGCGACACCCGCTCTCCCCGGTGCGCCGAACCCCACGCCGCCGCAAGGTCCGGCAACAGGATCCGCCACGACACCCCGTCCACCGCCAGATGGTGGATCACCAGCAGCAGCCGCCCGGCCTCTCCCGCACCCGCGTCGAACCACACCGCCTGCACCAGCCGGCCGCTCCACGGATCGAGCCGCAGCGCCGCCGCCTCATGCTCCGCCGCCAGCTTCGACCCGACCGCCGCCGCACCTCCCGCCTCGACCCGCCGCACGCAGTCCGACGCCCGCGCCGTTCCGGCCGGCGGGATCGTCAGCGACCACCCCGCTGCTCCCGACACTAGCCGCAGCCGCAACGCGTCGTGATGCTCCAGCACCGCCTGCAGCGACGCCGTCAGCGTCGCCTCGGTCAGCTCCGCCGGCACCCGCAGCAGCATCGACTGGCTGTAACGACCGATCGGACCGCCCCTCTCCCGCAGCCAGCCCATGATCGGCGTCGCCGGCGCATCTCCGATCCCGGCTTCCGACGCCGGCTGCTCCGCCGCCGCCGAACCCGCCGCCGCTGCCGCCATCGCCGCCAGCTCCGACACCGTCCCGTGCCGGAACAGGTCCCGCGGCGTGATCGCCAGCCCGGCCCGCCGCGCCCGGCTCACCACCTGGATCGACAGGATGCTGTCGCCCCCCAGC
>NZ_VCCH02000262.1 GCF_005938675.2 Mycobacterium sp. KBS0706 | reverse complement strand
ATCGGAGGCTTCATCGCACGATCACGTCAGGCCAGGCAGGAGAGGATCTGACGAGCGCTTACCGCTGATCGAGACCGCGAAGCTCAACGGCATCAACCCGCACAACTGGCGCACCGACACGCTGGCGAAGCTCGCCAACCGCTGGCCGGCATCCCGCATCGACGATCTGATGCCCTGGGCCTACGCGAAGAAGCTCGACGACGCCGTCAACGTGTGAGCGGTGCAGCGCTTACCATTTTTCGTGCGCAGCTTGCACTTTTTGCTGTGTGGTTAGCTCGTTTTCCGGTGGCTTTCCATTAAGTGCGACCGTCAATCCAGATTCAGGACTTGCGGTGCCATGGCGAATAAGTCCTTGTAAGATGTCAACTCCTCAATCTTCGCTACCGAATACCTTTGCTGACCGCTAGCCTTGATGACGAACTCATAACAGGCAATGCCCGATCCAAAACCCGCGACAAGGATTCCTCCCAACCACGCGATGACGTTGTTGTGGACAAGTTCATCAAATGAGCGTTTTGTCTCGGCAATTGCTTTTACTTTCTTCGGCACCCTTTAGCACAGTGTACTCCACATGAGGTGCTCCACCAGGGCTGCTACCACCTGAACACCCGGCACCCTTCGATGCTAAAGCAGGTTCTTCAGCGGCTGCGCACGCATAGCTCGTTGACGCTATGGAGCCGCGTCTGCATCAATCCAAACCGGTCGAGATCGGCCCGAACCTCATTGGCGTACATAGGGTTGAGCAACACCACATCGCTGGGACGGAGTTGTGCAAGCTCTGCCGGCGCTCTAACGGCCAATCCAAACGGCGGCAGGAACTTGCCGTGCCGGGCAACGTTGAGGTCGACCGCGCAAGCGATAGGGATGTCGCGGCCGAGCGCAGTGTGGAAGCCGATGCATTTGGCGGCGCCCTGCCACACCACCACGGGTCCCTCTTCACGATCCATCGCCTCGATGGCGGCCCGGCACCGCGCCACTGAATTGCGAATTGTCCCGCCGAACCTGATCGCTTCCGCAACCGCTGCCTCATGTTCAGCACGCGTGATAGCGAGACCAAGTTCACGAGCTTGCTCGGGGGCGCGGGCAACGAGCAGCAGATATTGGCCGGAGTAGACCAACTCACAGGACTCAACGGCGAGACCCGCGCGAACGAACGCCTCGGAAAGTGTATTGAGCGTAAAGTAGTTGCAGTGCTCGTAGAAGATGTCCCAAAATGCGCCTTCCGCAAGAATCCGCTCGGTACCCGGCACTTCGATCAGGATGGGCGAAGCAGGATTACGGCGCGCCCAGTCGGCCACTAGACCGAGGAAGCCTGCGACATCGGGAATGTGCTCCAGCGTGTGGCGGCAGACGAGAGCGGCGGCCGGCAGCAGAGTGTGCTCCGGCGCAAACTCCGCTCGATCAATGGTGATGCGGTCCTTGAATTCTGGCGGTATCTCTTCTGGCTTCGTCAGAGGGTCGATGCCAATCGTGTCGGCGACGCCGGCGCGCAGGAGGTCGACCATGAAGTCGGCATGCCCGCACCCAACTTCGATGATGCGCTTGCCGGCGAGTCCGTATCGGGTCACCCAGTCGGTCGCCAGTGCACGCGAGAACGCGGAGAATGTCGGCGAAGCCGCTTGCGACGACTCGTAAACACCCGCGAGTGCCAGCTCCGGCTTGAAATCGGCGTTGAATATG
>NZ_VCCH02000261.1 GCF_005938675.2 Mycobacterium sp. KBS0706 | reverse complement strand
CCGCAGTGTAGCTGTCGAGCGCCCGATACGCCTTGCTGACGGCGCCCTCTTGGAAGTAGTTCGCCCAGCCGCGTAGCGTGCGGTTCAACTGCCCGACCAGCGTTGTGGTCTCTTGCCATGTTCCCGCCCGGTCCGTGAGCGCGTGGATCTTCTCCACAGCGCTCTTGATGCTCTTCTTGGATGGCCGGTGCCCCAGATACGCCTGGCCGGTCCTCGCCGAATACATCCGTCCGAACGTGTAGCCCAGGAAGTCGAACTCCTCTTCCGGAACCTTGCAGATTCGTGTCTTCTCCTCGTTCACCGTCAGCTTCAGCTTGCTCATGACCTCGTGCAGTCGTCGCAGAGCCTCTTCAGCTTTGCCCTTTCCGCACAGGATCACGAGGTCGTCGGCATAGGTCACGATGCGCGTTCCGAGGCTGCGTTCCAGCCCGAGCTTCTTCCACCCCAACACGAACCGGCGCATGTAGATGTTCGCCAGCAGCGGTGAGATGGGAGAGCCTTGCGGGATGCCCCGCCGCCTGTCCCGGGCTTCGGTCGTTCGCCTCCTCCGTCCTCGATCGTCGGTTTCTTCCACGGGGCAATCCAGCCACATCCTGACCAGGCGCAGCACGCGTCGATCGACGATCCGGCGTGCCACACACTTCATCAGTTCGGCATGGGGAATGCTCCCGAAGTAGTCCGCGAGGTCGGCGTCGACGACTTCCCGGCGGCCATGGAACAGCTGCCGGTCCACTTCGACCACCGCCTGCTGGGCATTCCGCCCAGCACGATAGGCGTATTGTTCCGGTGGCAGGTCTGCCTCGAAGATCGGTTCCAGCACCAGCATCGCTGCCGTCATGCAGACCCGATCCCGCACCGTCGAGATGCCCAGCGGCCTCAGCTTGCCGTTGGCTTTCGGGATATACACTCTTCTGATCGGATCAGGGCGGTAGCTCTCCTCCCTGAGCGCAAGCGCCAGTTCGCCAAGCCATCGCTCGACGCCATACGCCTCGATGTCCGCGAAGTCCTGGCCGTCCACTCCCGGTGCGCCCTTGTTCGAGCGGCACTGGGCGTAGGCCTGCGCCAGGATGTCCCCGCGGCTGATCTTGTCGTGCAGCGCGTAAAAGCGATAACCCGCTTCTGCCTTCGCTTTCGCGTGTAACGCCGTCTGCAGCTTCTGGACACTCTTCGGAGTTGATAGGTCGCCCAATCTCCGGCCCCTCACCGCGTCTTGCGTCCGTCTTGAACTGAGGCCCCTTCCCTCCGCCGGCATTACCCGACTTCACCGGTACTACGGGCCTCTCCGCCACCCCAGCGCGCCCGGCCGCTCCCTCACGGGCCTCCGGTTGATCATCCCTGATCACGCTCTGGGGCTTCCCGTGTTGCGTGCGCTTTCCTTGTGTACATGCTGCCGCCACTACCCCGGTGCAGCAGCTGGGCGTCGTCTCGCTCTTCCACCCAGCCATATCAGCCTTCCCCGATGTCCCTGTCGGGTCGGCCTGCACGTCGGTCTTTTCGAGGCTTGCTCAGCGTTCACTCACGTTGCGGCCTGCACACTCGCACGGTCACCAAGTCGTGACCGCTCTATCCAGAGGCTTCAGACATTTCGTCTCCTCCATGCCTGCTCCGGTTGCTTCCGGCTGGAGCGGTCGCCGGGTGGGACTTTCACCCACTGGAAAGCGCCGCCTTTCACGGCGCACGGGAC
>NZ_VCCH02000260.1 GCF_005938675.2 Mycobacterium sp. KBS0706 | reverse complement strand
CACGCCGGTACAAGATTCGCGGCAGTCGTCGGGCCAAATCTGCAATTCCCGCCCGCTACGAGTCGCCGCTGCCCTATGCCTCGGTCAATCTGGCCCAGAAATTCGCCCTGTCCCCGGACCAATGGGTGGCCGCGTGGTCGCCGAGATGAACGAACCGAAGGTCGAGATCGTCCGCCTCGATGTCCGTGGCGCGAAGGGGCGTCGACCACGAGTTTCGGCCGCTCGGTGTCCTGCGCAGGCCTCCTATGCAGTACTGAAAAGCCCGTTGCGATGTTGATGTTGTGGGTCATCTCGTAGTCCTGAATAAATGTGCAATTTTGATTGATGAACGCTTAATTAATATAAATTAAATTGTCTACAAATTTGCCAAGACCCAACTATTTATTGAAAGATTGCCTTTATCGGCATTGATGCAGAAGCCGCCGCGCGGCGTCCGAAGGAGTTCGTCTTTCCGGCAGGATGCATGTCGTGGTGCAAGGAGAGTTGTCCCGTGTCGACCACCGAACTTCCCTCGGCCACCGCCCAGGACGGCGTCGTTCGCCGAGATCTGGTCACGTCCCTGATCGACCTGCTGCTGACCTGGCATGAACGCGCGCAGGAGCGCCGCTGTCTGGCAAGCCGGTCGGATTCCTTTCTGGCCGATTGCGGCCTGAGCCGATGCGATGTCGAGGCGGAGATTCGCAAGCCGTTCTGGCGCGGCTGATGCTCCGGGCCCTACCCGGGGAAGAGCACGGCGATGGCGATCGCCATCGTGACGATGCTGAACACGGTGCTGGCGATGACCATGGATCCGGCTGTGGCCGAATCCAGGCGGTAGTTCACGGCGAACAGGATGCCGAAGAAGCCCGACGGCACCGCCGCCAGCAGAATGGCCACCTTTGCGGTCTCGGCCGAGACCGGCAGGATGAACACCACCGCGGCCGTCACGAGCGGCCGGATGATGTCGGCCGCCGCGGTCGCCCTGACGACCTTCCAGTCCAGCCGGAAATGCTGGCCCGACAGGACCAGGCCGGTGAGGAACAGGGCGACGCCGGCGGCGGCATGCCCGATCAGCAGCAGGCAGGCATCGGCGACGGGTCCGGGCTTCAGCTGCAGCAGCGAGAGTGCGATACCGAGCATCGGCGCCAGGACCACGGGCTTGGCCAGCGCCGCCGCAGGGCTCGGAGGATGCGCAGGGTCATCGGTTCGGCAGCCGCGTCGCCCTTCGCCCCGTAGATCTCGAGGAGGACCAGCGTCAGCGGGCTGACGAGGATGGAGCCGGCGGCCAGGGTGACGGCGACCGGAACGGTCCCGGTCGGGCCGAGCACCGCGGAGACGATGGGAAGCCCGACACCCGCGAGATTCGGAAAGGCGATGGTCAGGGCCTGCAGCGCGGCATCCTCCTTGCCGATCCTGGAGGATGCGTGCTGACGGAAATACCATGCCAGGTACAGCAGCAGCATGACCCCGCCGGAGACCGCGAAAAGCGGCGCCTGGGCCAGCATCTCGCTGCGCGGCGCCGATGCCGTCGCCGCAAACACGGATGCCGGCAGGGCGAAATCCATCACCAGCTTGTTCAGGCTGTCGACCTGATGGTTTTCGACGATGTGCATTCGCCCGGCGACATAACCGAGGCCCATTACGAAGAAAATCGGGGCCAGCGCCAGCAGGATTGCGTCGGACATCATGGAACGGCCTCCTCCTGTGGATCGACCGGGGTGATCCGCCGGCACCACGCCGTGCCATCCGCCC
>NZ_VCCH02000259.1 GCF_005938675.2 Mycobacterium sp. KBS0706 | reverse complement strand
GATGCACACCGCCCGCAGCGGCGCCGCCTCGACGCAGCGCCGCACCAGCAGCTCGGCGAAGACATGCGACTTGCCCGATCCGCGGCCGCCATGCACCGCCTTGTAGCGCGACGGCTTCCTCAGCTTCCGGAAGACGGGCGCCAGCTTCCAGCGCGGCAGGGCGAGCGCTCCCGGCCTGGCTGCCGCCGCCGATGCCGCCGCGGCCTCCGCTCCGTCCGCCGCCGTCCCCGCCTCGCCCGGCGGCGGCACCGGCCGCGTCTTCCGCCTGGTCCTGGGCTGGTCCAGCCGCACGGCCAGGCGGAACTGCCGGTACGCCTCCTCGACCGGCGGCAGGCCGTCGATGTCATGCCGGTTCACGCCCTTCGCCAGGCAATCCGGCGCCACCTTGCGCAGCCGGCGTACCACCCGCCCCTCCGGCCACTGTCCCCCGGCCACCATCTCGACCACCGTCATCAGGCAGGCGGCCAGGACCTGCGGCTCACGCAGCTTGCGGTAGCCAAGTTGCCTGGCGCTCCTTTCCGAGAGGCCCGTGTCACGGGCCGCCCGGGACGCATCGCCATGGCTGGCGTAGCACTCGGCGAAATCCTCGTCGCACTCCTCCAGCGTCTTCGGTTCCATCCCGTCCTCGCATGAAAAAGCCCGCCGCGGCGGGGGCCGGGCGGGCGCAACTCTTCGACTGTGCCTGGATTATGCGGCGCGACGTGCCGTCACGTCAAGAACAAAAGCAGAACATAAAGCCGCTCACCCCCAATCCGCCATGGCGAGCTCCGCCCCTTGCATTTGATGGGGGCCTGGCCGTCCTGTGTCTCCAGGACATGGCGGCAGCGAATTGGGCTTCGCTTGCCGATCGGCCTGCCACTCGGTGCCTGGACCGGTTCGACCGCAAGAGCGGCCGGCCTCTCGCTCTTGCCAGACCCGAGCGGAAGCTCGCTGACGTGTACGATCGCCAAATTCCCCTGCATTGAAATACATTTTATAGGAATTAAAGCAACAAGTCGCTTGCGGAATGGTATCGCTCTCTGTAATTATTCCTTGCCAGGACATTTTAACCTACCACAACATAGAGAACAGCATCATGCGCACGATCGCTTATTGGCGTTGCGGCCTGCTTACTGCCGCTGCCTTGCTCGGCGGGACGACAGCAAGTCAGGCCGAAGCACCAGACAGCTTTAACATTATCAACAATTCACAATACACTTTTAGGCTAAAGGACTGGAAGGCTCGATGTGTTAAAGAGTGGGGAAATTCAGTTAACTGGCCCTCGACAATTTCCCCTGGCCAAACCTATACCGTTAATTGGGAAGATTCGAATAACGCTTTTGATTATAATGGCTACGGTTGTGACGGCAAAGACAAGTTCGTTGCAGTTTCGTTTACCTTGGATGGTGCGTCACAGCAATACGATGGCTATATAGGAATAACACATCGCGAACTTTCCGGCAGCTCGTGGTACAATGGGCAGTTCTACGCAGATTGGATCGCTGTCAACAACGACAACGGTGGAATCGCCGGAGGTGACGGTGCCGCGCCGTCAGGCTGGATCCAGGCCTTGTGCTCGCACGACAATAACTGCTTCGGACCGTGGTCGCAGATGGAGTGGGACAATAAGGATTCCTACAATTGGCAGCGCTCATACAAAACCGAGGATGGCTGGGCATTTCAGATCAACAATCCGTGATTGCCGGATATTACGGGAATTCGGTGACACTGCACAATTTTGACTGTCCCTGATCGCGG
>NZ_VCCH02000026.1 GCF_005938675.2 Mycobacterium sp. KBS0706 | reverse complement strand
CCTTCAGCCGCAGGATGTCATGCGCCTCGATCACCGGCTTCAGCTTGCGCGCCAGGGCGTCCGGGTCGGCCACGGTGCCGAGGTCGACATGGAAGCTCTCGAAATCATCGTGGTCGTGCTCCTCCTCCGCATCATGATGCGAGGGGCGCGCCGCCAGGTCGTCCTCGGCCGCGGCGCCGAGGCCCAGCAGCACCGCGGCGTCGATGGCGCCGTGCCGGGCCTTGACCACCTTCACCCCCGGGCGCAGCTGGGTGGCGAGGTCGGTGGAGACCGCCGACACGGACTCGTCGTCCAGCAGGTCGGTCTTGTTCAGGATCACCATGTCGGCGCAGGCCAGCTGGTCCTCGAACAGCTCCTCCAGCGGGCTGTCATGGTCCAGCGCCTCATCGGCCGCACGCTGCTCCGCCAGCGCCTCTTCATCTGGAACAAACCGCCCCTCGGACACGGCGGCGCCGTCGATCACGGTGATGACGCCGTCGACCGTCACCCGGGTGCGGATCTCGGGCCAGCCGAAGGCCTTCACCAGCGGCTTGGGCAGGGCCAGGCCGCTGGTCTCGATCACGATGTGCTCCGGCGGGTCGGCGCGGTTCAGCAGCTTCTCGATGGTCGGGATGAAGTCGTCGGCCACGGTGCAGCAGATGCAGCCATTGGCCAGCTCGACCACATCCTCCTCGCGGCAAGTGGCGTCGCCGCAGCTGCGCAGCAGGTCGCCGTCGACGCCGACATCGCCGAACTCGTTGATGATCAGCGCCAGCCGGCGGCCGTTGGCGGTCTGCAGCAGGTGGCGGATCAGCGTGGTCTTGCCGGCGCCGAGGAAGCCGGTGACGACGGTCGCGGGGATCTTGGCGGGCATTCGGAGTCCTCAGGCGGATTTCAGGGTCAGGGGAAGGCCGGCGGCGACGAAGACGACCGAGGGCACGACGGCGGCCACGGCCTGGTGCAGGCGCCCGGCATGGTCGCGGAAGGCGCGGGCCAGGGCGTTGTCGGGGACGATGCCGAGCCCGACCTCGTTCGACACCAGCACCACCGGGCCGGGCGGGGCCGCGAGCCAGCGCACCAGCCGCTCGGTCTCGGCGGCGATGTCGCGGTCGGCATGCATGAGATTGGACAGCCAGAGCGTCAGGCAGTCGACCAGCACGGCGCGGCCGGGACCGGCGGCCTCCGCCAGCACCTCGACGAGATCGAGCGGCGCCTCGACGGTGCGCCAGCGCGAGCCGCGCTGCGCCTGGTGGCGGGAGATCCGCTCGACCATCTCGGCGTCCCAGGCCTCGGCGGTGGCGAGATAGACGCAGTCGCCGGGCTGGCTCTCGACCAGCGCCTCGGCATGCCGGCTCTTGCCCGACCGGGCGCCGCCCAGCACCAGCGTCGCCGCCGGCAGCTCAGACATCAGTCGGTCGATGCAACACGCCCTCGCCCTTCGCTCGGCCGGACAGGGCTTGGACGCCGGAGACGGGGCCTGGAGGCGCCGCGCATCCCGCGCCACCGGTTCACCCCGCCCGGCGGTTCGCACGCATCGCCTCGCCGGCAGGTCTCCTGGCTCGCGGGTCGTCGCCTGCCTCCGCCTTCCCGGCCATCGGCCAGTGGCTGTCGGAGATGGGCTCGCCGCCTACAGTTGCGGGGGCAGCCGCGGATCAGGCCGAGGATCGGCCGTCCCGCGTTCCCTTTTCACCCCTCGGGCCTTCGCCTTCGGGGAACCGGTTGCGCGATGGCGGCACAGTAGGCGGCGTGGGACGGGCGGTCAATCGATGCCGCCGATCGGGTCAGGGCAATCGCTTGAAGCGCCTCCAGTGGCAGATGGGGCGCAGTCTGTGCCTCTCCCGCTTGCGGGAGAGGTCGGAGACGCGAAGCGGCTCCGGGTGAGGGGATTTCGTCGGGGACTGGACCAGCCCTCACCCGGTCGTCCTTCGGACGCCCGACCTCTCCCGCGTCCGGCGGGAGAGGCAATACAAAACCCGTCCGTAGACATCGCCCTACGTTCAAGCGGCTGCCTGCGGCTCAGGCCGCGGCCAGACGCTTGCCGACGGCTTCCAGCACCAGGCGATGGGCCCGTTCGACGATGTCGTCCATCGACCGGGACTTCGCGAACATCGCCGTCGCCCGCAGCCGGACCGCTTCCCGCGTCGGGAAGGTCGGGAGATGCGCCTTGGCCAGCAGGTCGACGGTCTTGTGCTGGGCGGTCGCCAGGGCGTCGCGGAGGTCGGCCAGGGTCGGCGCATGGGCATGGGCCAGCGCCTCGTGCAGCGCCGCCGCGATCCGCTCGGCCGGGAAGCTCGCCGCCAGCTCGGCCGCTGCGCGCTCGATGATCTTGGTGCCGAGGCGCTGCTCGTTGCGCAGCACCGCCTCGGGCGGGGTCTTCAGGTTCCAGACCACGCCGCACCAGGATAGCGCCTTCAGGATGTAGAAGGTCGGGTCGACCTCCCACCATCTGAAGCCTTGGCGCACGCTGCTCTGATAGGCGTGGTGGTTGTTGTGCCAGCCCTCGCCCATCGTGACCAGGGCCAGCAGCCAGTTGTTGCGGGAATCGTCGCCGGTGACATAGCGCTTGCGGCCATGCACATGGGCCAGGGAGTTGATGCAGAAGGTGCCGTGATAGACCAGCACCGTGCTCCAGACGAAGCCGACCACCAGCCCGGGCCAGCCGCCGATCAGGAAGGTGATCGCGGCCAGGATGACGGCCGGGGTCAGCTCGTATTTGTGCAGCAGCATCAGCTCGGGGTAGCGCGCGAAATCGGCGATCTTGCTGAGATCCGTCGTGCGATGGCGGGTCGAGAAGATCCAGCCGAGATGGGCGTAGACGAAGCCGCGATGCCGGGGCGAATGCACGTCCTGCTCGGTGTCGGAATGCTGGTGGTGGTGCCGGTGCTTGGCGGCCCACCACAGCGTGCTCTTCTGCGCCGTGCTCTGCGACAGGAAGGCCAGGATGAACTGGAACACCCGGCTGGTGGAATAGGCGCGATGGGCGAAATAGCGGTGGTAGCCGGCCCCGATCGCGAAGATGCGCAGGAAGTACAGGACCACGCAGATCACGACGGACTGCCAGGTGACGCCGGTCCAGATCGCCGCGAAGGCGGCGAGATGGAGCAGGACGAACGGGCCCGCCTCCGGATACAGGATGTCCTCGTGGTCGTGCGAGGCGTCGTCCGGACCGGTCCGCGGGATGCTCATGGGCTCCGTCATATACTGGTGCATCGACCTCGACGAAGGGGCGCCGGGCGTCCCCTAGATAGGGATCGGTGCGCCGCCGTCAAGCGGAAGCAGCGCCGCGCACCGTCCGCAGGCGCTGGGCGTAGACGTTGATCACCAGCGCCGCCAGCAGGATCAGACCACGGATCAGGATCTTGAGGAAGCTGTCGATGTCGACATGGTCCAGGCCGTTGTTCAGCACGCCCAGGATCAGCACGCCGACGATGGTGTTGCCGATGCCGCCGCGGCCGCCGAACAGGCTGGTGCCGCCGACCACCACCGCGGCGATGGCGTCGAGCAGGAAGGTGTCGAACTCGTTCTGCTGAGCGCTGCCGAAATAGGCGACGCCGAGCATGCCGGCGAGGCCGGAGCACACCGCGGAGATCACCAGCACCGCGCCGATGATGACCCGGACGTTGACGCCGGAGAACTCCGCCGCCTCGCGGTTGCCGCCGACCATGTAGACGTAGCGGCCGAAGCGCGTATAGGTCAGCACCAGATGCGCCGCCAGCAGCGTGATGCCGGCGACGATCACGATCCAGGGAACGCCGCCGATCGACCCCGAGCCGAGGGTGACGAGGATCGGCGGCACGGCATAGGCAATCTGGCCGCGCACCAGCATGGCGCAGATGCCGGCGCCGATCTGCATCATCGCCAGCGTCATGATGAAGGACGGGATGCCGATCCGGGTCACGCCGAAAGCGTTGATCAGCCCCAGCGCCGCACAGCTGGCCAGCGCCACCACGATCGCGGCCCAGCCCGGCAGCGGCACATTGGCGATGTTCACATAGGATTCCTGCACCGTGAAGAAGGCGACGACGATGCCGGCCGCATTGGCGATGGCCGCGACCGACAGGTCGATCTCGGCGCACAGGATGACGAAGGTCAGCCCGACGGCGATGATCGCCGTGACCGACACCTGGTTCAGCACGTTGCTGAAATTGTCCATCGTCAGGAAGGACGGGCTGGCGACGCCGAAGAACACCACCAGGGCGATCAGCGTGATGAAGGGCGCGATGTTGCGCAGCTGGCTGCCCAGCATGGCGCCGAGCCTGGAGCCGGCGCTGCGGGTCGGTGTGGTCTGCGCATCCATAAGGTCTTCGTCCCCTGTCACGCCGCCTCGAGCAGGCGGTCCTTGCTGACCGTGCCGTCCGCGAATTCCCGGGCGATCTCGCCCTTGCGCATCACCAGGATGCGGTCGGCCAGCGCCAGCACCGTCTCGGGCTCGGCCGAGACCACGACGACGCCGATGCCCTGGTCGCGCAGGCCGCGGACGATGCCGACGACATCCTCCTTGGCGCCGACATCCATGCCACGGGTCGGCTCGCTGAGGATCAGCACCCGCGGCGGGTAGGTCAGCCACTTGGCCAGCGCCACCTTCTGCTGGTTGCCGCCCGACAGCGCGCCGAGCTCGGCGTCGACATGCGGGGTGCGGATGCGCAGCTTTTCGACATGCTTGCGGGCGATGCCGCGCTCGGCGTCCGGACGCAGCAGCCAGCGCGAGATCCGGTCGAGGATGCTGATCGAGACGTTCTTGTAGATCGGCTCGTGGTGGAACAGCATCGCCCGCCGGCTTTCCGGCACGAAGGCGATGCCGGCCCGGCGGGCCCTGGCGGTGGTGGACAGCCGCACCGGCTGCCCCGAAACCGAGATCCGGCCGCTGTCGGATGGCAGCTTGCCGAACATGGTGCGCGCCAGCTCGAGCTGGCCGCAGCCCATGAAGCCGTAGATGCCCAGCACCTCGCCGGCCCGCACCTCGAGCGAGACGTCGCGGTAGCGGCCGGCCAGCGACAGCCCGTCGACCGACATCACCACCGGATGGCCGGGCTTCGGGTCGAGCTTGAACTCGCCGGTGTAGCTCTCCTCCAGCTCGTCATGGCCGCTGCCGATCATGCGGTCGATCAGCATCGCCTTGTCGGTATCGGCGGCCGCGGCCGACATCACCCGCTGGCCGTTGCGGAACACCGTCACCGAATCGGAGATCCGCAGGATGTCGTCGAGGAAATGCGAGATGAAGACGAAGCTGCGCCCCTCGTCGCGCAGCCGCCGCAGCACGCCGAACAGCCGCTCGATCTCCGGCGGCGACAGCGCCGAGGTCGGCTCGTCCAGGATGATGATGCGGGCGCCGGAGAACAGCACCCGGGCGATTTCGATCAGCTGCTGCAGCCCGATTGGCAGCGCGCCGGCTGGGGTGCGCGGGTCGATATCGATGCCGAGCCGGCGCAGCTGCTCCCCCGCCGCGCGCCGCATACCGGCCCAGTCGACGATGCCGAGCCGGGTCAGCGGCTGCGAGCCGAGGAACACGTTCTCGGCGACGCTGAGGTCCGGCACGATGCTCAGCTCCTGATGCACCATGCCGACGCCGGCGGCCAGCGCGTCGCGGGCCGAGCGGAAGCGCACGTCCTGGCCGTCGATCCGCATCCGGCCCTCATACTCCGAATGCACGCCGGCAATGATCTTCATCAGGGTCGACTTGCCGGCGCCGTTCTCGCCGACCAGGCCATGGATCTCGCCGGCCTTGAGCGCGAAATCGACATCCCGAAGGGCCCGGACGCCGCCGAACGCCTTCGAGATGCCGCTGAGCTCGAGCACAGGGGGCTGGGTCATGGTGCGGGTCTGTTTGCTTTCTGCCACCCGCCGTCATTGCGAGGAGGCGAAGCCGACGAAACAATTCAGGGGCTGGTTCTTGGGGCCTCCGGATTGCTTCGCCGCGCTCGCAATGACGGTATGGGTCCTCGGTAAACCTGCTGCCGGACGCGATCAGATCAGGAAGTGATCCTGCATCCACTGCATCCCGGCTGCGTTCGCCTTGGTCACGACCGGACCGTCGGTGACCACGGATTTCGGGATCCCCTCGCCGCTCTTCTCGCCGGCGGTTACCGCCGCGACCCCGGCGATCACCGCGCCGCCATGGATGCGGCTGGACGGGTTGCGCACGGTCGCGTACATGCGCCCGTCCGCCACCGCCGAAATCGCCGGCGGCATGGCGTCGACGCCACCGATCAGGATGTCGGTCCGGTTGCGGGCCTTCATCACGTTGTAGGCGGCCAGCGCCATGTCATCGTTGTGGAAGAAGGCGGCGCTGATCTTCGGATACTTGGTCAGGTGGGTTTCCCACAGGCGGGCCGTCTTCGACACGTCCCAATCGGCCGGGTCGGTGTTCAGCACCTCGATCTTCGGGAACTGCTTGACCACCGATTCGAAGCCGCGCGCCCGGCCCTGCGCCCCGGTGTGCCCGAGGGCGCCCTGGGTCATGATGATGGTGCCTTCGCCGTTGATGGCGTTGCACAGCGCCTGGGTCACGGCCCCGCCCATGAATTCGTTGTCCGGGGCGAGGAAGGAGTGGACGTTGATCTGGTCCAGGGGCGCGATCAGCGTGTCCATGTCGATCACCGGGATGCCGGCGTCGATCATCTTCTGCACCGGCTGGGTCAGGGTGCCGATGCCGAAGGCCTGGATCGCCACGAAATCCCATTTCTGGGACGCCATGTTGTCGATCGCGGTGCGCTGCTTCGGCGCCGCCAGCTCGCCGTCGAACCAGGTGATCTCGACGTTGAACAGCTTGCCCCAGTATTCCGCCGCCTGCTTGCCCTGGGCGCACCAAGTGGCCTGCAGCCCAGCGTTGGAAAAGGCCGCCTTCAGCGGCTTCTCGGACCGGCCCGCGGCTTCCGCCGCCTGGGCCGCCATGTTGAAATCCAGCCCGCCGAGCGCGGCTGCCGCACCCGCCGTGGCAGCAGCGGCCATGATGAAATCACGCCTGCTGCGATGCTCGCGATCGCCCATGAACGTCCTCCCGAAATCGTGCTGTCGAAACAACAGTCACCCGGGGCTTCTTGCGAGCCCCGGCGAGACTCTGGCAGCGCGCGGGAGGCGACGCAACGGCTATTTGTCAGACAGTTTGCCCGCGCACCTTGCTCTGCCCGACCCGGGCCGCCAGGACGGAGAAGGACGGCGCCGGATCCTCGGCCGCGGCCTTGTTGGCCATGCGGAGATAGCGCAGCGGGAAGCAGATCGCCTCGACATTAGCGGCGCTGACCTCGGCCGGGCGCCGGACGTCGGCGACCAGGCCGGCCTCCGCCTTCGCCAGGGCCTGGTCGATCTCGTTCTGGTCGAGCAATCCCTTGTCGCGCAGCGCCGTCATCAGCGCGGTCAGGGCGGCATAGACGCCTTCGAGCTGGAGGTTGGCGGTGTTCATCTGGCACTCCCGGGCTGGACGGCACTGTCTCGACTATAGCGCCAAATAGCGCTCCCGCGTTCCCTCGGATGCGGCGAGCTCGGCGCTGCTGCCGCTCCACACCACCCTGCCCTTCTCGATCACCGCATGGCGCTGGGCCAGGCGCAGCAGGGCGTCGAGGGTCTTGTCGACGATCAGGATCGACTGGCCCTCGCCCTTCAGCCGGTCGAGACAGGCCCAGATCTCGGCCCGGATCAGCGGCGCCAGGCCTTCCGTCGCCTCGTCCAGCACCAGCAGCTTCGGGTTGGTCATCAGCGCCCGGCCGATCGCCAGCATCTGCTGCTCGCCGCCGGAGAGCTGGCGGCCGCCATGCCGCCGCCGCTCCGCCAGCCGCGGGAAGACGGCGTAGACCCGGTCGAGCGTCCAGGGTGCCGTGCGGCCGAAGCGGTCGGCGGCGGTGGCGACCAGATTCTCCTCCACCGTCAGGGTCGGGAAGATCTGCCGCCCCTCCGGCACCAGCCCGATGCCGGCCTGGGCGATGCGGTAGGGCGGCAGGCCGGTGATGTCGGCGCCGTCGAAGCGGATTCGGCCGGCTCCGGGGCGCAGCAGGCCGAGCAGGCTGCGAATCGTCGTGGTCTTGCCCATGCCGTTGCGGCCGAGCAGGGTCGCGATCTCCCCCGTCGCGACGCTGAAGGAGATGCCGAACAGCACCTGGGCGCCGCCATAGCCGGCCTCCAGCCCGTCGATCTCCAGGAGCGCGGTCACGCCGCGTCCTCGCCGAGATAGGCGGCTCGGACCTCCGGGCTGGCACGGATCTCGTCCGGCGTGCCGGTGGCGATGACGCGGCCATAGACCAGGACCGAGATGCGATCGGCCAGGGCGAAGACCGCGCTCATGTCGTGCTCGACCAGGATCATCGGCAGGGTGCCGGCCAGGCCGCGCAGCAGCTCGACCAGCCGCGCCGTCTCCTCGCGCCCGGTGCCGGCCATCGGCTCGTCCAGCACCAGCAGCTTCGGCTCCAGCGCCAGGGCCATGGCGAGCTCGAGCTGGCGCTTCTCGCCATGGCTCAGGACAGAGGCTGGCACTTCGGCCCGGCCGCCGAGCCCGGTGCGCTGCAGGAGAGCCTGGGCCGCCGCGTCGATTTCCCGGTCGCGGCCGACCGGGCGGAGGAAGCGGAAGCTGGAGCCGCGGCGGCGCTGCACCGCCGTCGCCACGTTCTGCAGCGTGGTGAAGCCGGGCAGCAGCCGGGCGATCTGGAAGGTGCGGGCCAGGCCGCGCTGGGCCCGGCGATGCGTCGGCAGGCGGGTGATGTCCTCGCCCAGGAAGCGGATGGTGCCGGCATCGGGCACGAGGCGGCCGCAGATCTGCTGGATCAGCGTGGTCTTGCCGGCGCCGTTCGGGCCGATCAGGGCGTGGATCTCGCCGGGCCGGACGTCGAAGCCGACGCCGTCGGTGACGGTCAGGGCGCCGAAGCGCTTGCACAGGCCCTCGACCTGCAGGACCGGTGCAGAGGTCAACCTCTCAGTCATGCCGCACCTTGCCCAGCAGGCCGCCCAGTCCTCCGCGCAGGAACAGCACCACCAGGATCAGCAGCGGCCCGAAGATCAGCCGCCAATGCTCGGTGACGCCGGACAGCAGCTCCTCGGCCAGCAGGAAGGCGGCGGCGCCGACGATGGCGCCGTGCAGGCTGCCGATGCCACCCAGCACCACCATCACGATCAGCTCGCCCGAGCGCTGCCAGGACATGTAGGCCGGGCTGACGAACTCGGCCTGGATCGCCAGCAGCGCCCCGGCCAGGCCGGCGATGGCGCCGGCGATGACGGTGGCCGCCAGGCGGTAGGCGAAGGGGTCGTAGCCGAGGGCACGCATCCGCTCCTCATCCTCGCGGCAGCCGCGCAGCACCCGGCCGAAGCGCGACCGGGTGACGGCGCGGCACAGCGCCCAGGCCGCGACCAGCAGAAGCAGGACGATGTAGTAGAAGGCTGACCGGTCGTTCAGCCAATCGAAGCCGGCGACCAGCGGCCGGGACCACAGCGTCAGCCCGTCATCGCCGCCATAGGCGGACAGGCTGGTCATGGTGAAATAGGCCATCTGGCCGAAGGCCAGGGTGATCATGATGTAGTGCACGCCTCGGGTCTTCAGCGACACCGCGCCGGTCAGGGCGGCGAAGACCGCCGCCGCCAGCATCGCCGCCGGCAGCAGCACCAGCCCCTCCTCCAGCCCCGCATCCGTCAGGATGCCGACGGCATAGGCGCCGAGGCCGATGAAAGCGGCATGGCCGAAGGAGACCAGCCCGCCATAGCCGAGGATCAGGTCGAGGCTGACCGCGGCGATGGCGAAGATCATGATCCGGCCGGCCACGGTCAGCGGATAGGTGCCCCCGCCGAGCAGCGGCGCCACCACCGGCACCAGCGCCAGCACGGCGAAGATCAGCAGCGCCGGCAAGACCGCGCGCAGGGCCGAGGGCGTCGGGCTCGTGGCCCCGGTCATCGCGTCACTGGCCATGGGCGGGGAACAGCCCGGCCGGGCGCCAGAACAGGATCGCGGCCATCAAGAGGTAGATCAGCATCGAGGCCAGGGCCGGCCCGACCTGGTTGGCCGCGGCCGGCGCCAGCACCAGGCGGAACAGGTCGGTGGCGAAGGACCGGCCGAGCGTGTCGACCAGCCCGACCAGCAGCGAGGCCATGAAGGCGCCCTTGATCGAGCCGATGCCGCCGATGACGATGACGACGAAGGCCAGGATCAGGAAGTTGTCACCCATGTTCGGCTCGACCGCGAAAATCGGCCCGGCCAGGGCGCCGGCGAAGCCCGCCAGCATGGTGCCGACGCCGAACACGATCATGAACAGCCGGCGGATGTTCACCCCCAGCGCCGAGACCATGTCGGCATTGCTGGCCCCGGCCCGGACACGCATGCCGATTCTGGTGCGCGCGATCAGGATCCACAGCAGCAGGGCGACGCCGAGCCCGGCCGCCAGCACGGCGAGGCGGTAGACCGGGTACAAGAGGCCCGGCATCAGCGCGATCGACCCCGACAGCGCCTCCGGCATCGGATAGCTGAGCGGCGACGAGCCCCACAGCGCCCGCACCGCCTCGTTGAAGAACAGGATCAGCCCGAAGGTCGCCAGCACCTGGTCGAGATGGCTGCGGCCATAGAGGTGGCGGAACACCAGGATTTCGAGCAGCAGGCCAAGCAGCAGCGCGGCGCCGAGAGCCAGCAGCAGGGCCAGCAGGAAGTGGCCGGTCAGCCCGTAGAAGGCGACGGCGAAATAGGCGCCCAGCATGTACTGCACGCCATGCGCCAGGTTGATGAAGTCCATCACCCCGAAGACCAGCGTCAGCCCGGCCGCGATCAGGAACAGCAGCACGCCGAGCTGCAGCCCGTTCAGGGCCTGGACGACCAGGAGGGTGGTGCTCATGGGTTCACCGCGTCCGCCCTCACCCGGAGCCGCTTCGCGTCTCCGACCTCTCCCGTAAACGGGAGAGGTAAATGATCATGGCTCCCCTTTTGCCTCTCCCGCGTGGCGGGAGAGGTCGGACGTCCGACAGGATGGCCGGGTGAGGGTCGGCAGGATCTTTCCATCACGAACCGCCCTGCTCTCACCCCGCCTCAGTCCATCTTGCACTGGTCGGCGTAGGCGTCGCCGTAATGCGGGAACACGGTTTCGACCCGGCTGGTGACGATCTTGCCGTCGTCGCGCTTCACCACCTCGGTCAGGTAGAAATCCTGGACCGGGAAGTTGTTCTTGTTCCAGGCGAAGTCGCCGCGGACGCTGGTCCATTTGGCGTCGCGGATCGCGGTCTTCAGCGTCTCCGCATCGGTCTTGCCGCCGGCCTGGCGGATGGCGGCGTCGATCAGCTTGGCCGCGTCGTAGCCGTTGGCGGCATACAGAGCCGGCTCGTAGCCGTATTCCTTCTCGAAGGCGGCGACGAAGGCCTTGTTGGCGGGGTTGTCGAGATTCGGCGCCCATTGCGCCCCGGCGAACAGGCCGAGCGCCGCGTCCTTGGTGGCCGGCAGCGTGGTCTCGTCGACGGTGAAGGCGGACAGGAACGGGATGCGGTCGGCCAGGCCGGCCTGACGGTACTGCCGAACCAGGTTGACGCCGGAGCCGCCGGGCATGAACACGAACACCGCCTGCGGCTCTGCCGCCGCGATCTTCGCCAGCTCGGCCGAGAAATCCTGCTGGTTGACCTGGGTGTAGATCTCCTCGACCACCTCGCCCTTGTAGTGGCGCTTGAAGCCGGCCAGCGCGTCCTTGCCGGCCTGATAGTTCGGGGCGATCAGCGCCACCTTGGCCCAGCCCTTGTCCTGGGCATACTTGCCCATGACCTCGTGGTTCTGGTCGTTCTGGTAGGAGACCGAGAAGAAATACGGGCTGCAGCCCTTGCCGGCCAGCGGCGACGGCCCGGCATTCGGGCTGATCAGGATTTTCTCGGCATCGGTCACCGGCTTGGCGATCGCCATCATGACGTTGGAGAAGACGACGCCGACGACGATGTCGACCTGGTCGCTCTCCAACAGCTTGCGCACCTTGTTGACGGCGATGTCGGGCTTCAGCTCGTCATCCTCGACCACCACCTCGGTCGACAACCCGCCGAGCTGCCCGCCCAGCTCCTTGACCCCGAGCTGGAAGCCGTCGCGCATGTGCTGGCCCAAAGCCGCCGGCGGGCCGGAGAGCGTGGCCATGAAGCCAATCTTGAGCTTGCCGTCCTCGGCCTGCGCCGCGAGCGACACCGTCGCCATCAGCGCGGCCGCCAGCAGGGCCGGAATGCGTCTCGCCATGATGCTCTCCCCCGTTTCTTGTCGAGCGCCGGCGGTGGCCGCCGATCGCGCGCCGCCAGTCTTTCACGCGCCTCCGTCGGGCGGAAGCGATTGGATCCATCTAATCATGAAATGCTTTAAGTTTAAAACAGATTCGGGCCGGGTTGCGCCAGCGGCCGGCAGGACTATGGGGCCACGACAGCGCTCTTCACGGGCGACGAGTTCGCGCCTGGCGGATCAACACGCGCGCGTGCCGCATGGCGGGCCAGGCAGCGGTCATTCGCTTTCTGCACCGGCACATAGCGACCCTCGAACATACCTGGCGATTGCCTCGACCGTTGGATGGTTCCATATCAGTGTCGGAGGCATTTCAATTTTATATTGCTGCGCCAATCTGATCCGCAATACGACCATTATCAAGGAGTCCGCCCCCATATCGACCAGTGATCTTTTGGGCAGAACATCTGTCGGTGAGCACCGAAGCTCGCCGGCTACTATTCTCTGAATATCAGTTACGAGCCAATCCAATAGTGCTTCCTGAGGCACGGATGCCCACGGATCCGCTCCAGATGGGGCCTCATCGGAGGCGACATCGTTCGTCAAACGGCTCAAAACCGGCAGTGGCCGAGCGGCCGGATCCGAAATGTTTGGGCGGAAAACGGCAACATAGGCGGCCGATCCTTTTTGCGCGATATCCCAGGACCTGAACGCCGTCGACACGCTAATCGCATCGACACCGACCGCTCTCGCCTCCAGCAACGACACGCCGATGGTCTTCGACATCCCCAGGCGTTCCCACGCCATCCAACCAATGCTCAGGGTCCTGTCCGAGGCATTTCGTGCTCGATACCTGGCGAATCCATCCATGAACGAGTTTGCGGCAGCGTAGCTCCCCTGTCCTGTCAGCCGACCGATCTGTCCGGAAGATGAGAAAAGGACGAAGAAATCGATCGAACCAGGAGGGAAGGCCTTATGAAGAGCCAGCGTGCCATTCACTTTGGGCCTCAACACATCGCGAAGGTCCTTGCGCTCAACCTGGTCCAGCATTCCACCTTTGAAGACCCCCGCCGCGTGCACGATGCCCTTTATGGGCGGCATGCCGAGCGCGGATTCGGAGAGGGCTGCAGCGACAGCACGTTCATCCGACACATCGAGCGCAAGGGGTAGCACCGTCACGCCTTGGCTCTCGATATCACGGATACAATCAATCGTCGCGCGCGTTTCAGGAGCGGTGATCGACGCCCATTCGCTCCGAGGCGGCAAGCCTCTGCGACTGGTCAGAACGAGACGCCGCGCTCCGTTGTTAACCAGATACTGCGCGGCGCGTACGCCCAACGCCCCTAAGCCTCCGGTAACAAGATAGGTCGCATCTGCAGTACAAAACGACTCGATCGCGGGGCCTTCCCTTTCTGCCGGGGCCGGGATCAATCGCAGGCCCTCCGCAGCACGTGCGGTGACGGCAATGACGTCTTCTTCGGTATTCAGAAGAACCGACTGCAAACGAGAAGCCGCTTCCGCGCTCGCCAAATCTTGCGGCTCCATGTCGTAGAGCCCACCCCAGAGGTCCGGACGCTCACCCGCGATAATGCGCGAAATACCCCAAAGCACTGATTGTCCGAGGGTCTCCTGAGTTTCCATACCTCTTACGCCAGTGGTCAAACAACCCACTCGGAGGCCGGGACAAGTGTCTTTGGCCTGAATTGCCCAGCGTATCGTCGACATGAGATGCCATGCATTCCGCTCGACATTTTCTTCCGGAGTTTCGCCGGCGATCAAATCGGAACCGAGCACGATCACCAGAACGTCATGCTTTTCCAACGGGACCGCATCGACGAACGGACACAGCTCAGATTCGATACCCGCCTGCCTCAGGCCGGCCGCCAGCCGCAGAGCGGTACCGCTCTCCTCTCCCAACAACACCAACTGTGGTAAGGGGTGCTGTTTCTCTCCGTTGATCACAAGCTCCTCCCAGTGCTCGACAAAGACAGGCTCACTGGTGAGGATCCCGAAGTCACTCTCCTTATCCAGAAGGCCAAACGCGAGGCCTTCTATCCAAGCCGCAACGTCTCCTTTTTCATCATCAAATATGACGAGATCCATGCTCGCGCTTTCCGAGCCGCCGCCAGCATCCCTGGCGCGCGCAAGAACCGTGAATTTCGTTGGCAAGCGCGGCCCTACTGCCACCTTGGCGACATGAGCGGGCATCCGCATCGCGCCGTCGTCAGGCAGCAGCAAAGGGGTTATCGTCAACGCACCGTCCAAAACCGCCGCCCAGCTGTTCCCTCCGGCCATAGCTGGCGACACTTCCATCGTCGCGATTATTTCGTTACTGCATCGATAAAGCTCGCCAAGCAACCATTCAAAGCCATATCCGCCGATTCCCTTCCGTTGAAAGAGTTCTTCAATGGCATCCCGCGTCACATGCTCCGTGCATCGCGCCCTATACTCCTCGACGCTCGGCTGCCAGGCCCGATCACTATCCCATGCAAACGTCGCGGTGGTGTGGGTTGTCCACGAGTGATCGTCCTCTGCCTTCTCTCGACCATCTTCGTCGACGAGTCGACTTGCCAGCTCGATCTTGTTGCCCTGCTTGACCAACTGAATATCGCGCACCTGCTCGACAGCCACCGGCGTATGCAACGAAATGTCCTTGAGGCAAGGCAGCCGCGCATGGCGTGCCCCTGCCTGCATGAACGAATGCAGCAATACCGCAGCAGGAACGATTTCCACCCCGAACACCGGATGCTTTCCCGGATACGGGCGGGACTCAAAGTTGAGTTGCGATCTCCACACGTAGCTCGTTGGGGTGCTGCGAACAGTCGTACAAGAACCAAGCAGGGTGTGACTTTCCGGAATGTGCCCTCGCCCACCGGCGGAGGTGATTGGCGACGCTTTCGTCCAGTACTTACGGTGATTCCAGCTTGTCGGAGGGAGATCGGCCAGGCGAGCCTGCGGGAAGGACTCGTGCCACACCAGATCAGCGCCATGGCAATAGAGATTGGCCAAGCTGGCCATCATGCCGCTCCGCTCCGGACAATCCTTTTTGATTGTCGGAGAAACAACGACATCTTCTCTACCCTTCGCAATCGCCGTTTCCCTCAGCGAATGCGAGACTGTCGGTCTTGTCGATACCTCCAAATATAGATTGAAATCGTCCGCCATAGCGGCCGTCACTGCCTGCTCAAAGAGAACAGGATCCCTGGCGTTCCTGACCCAGAATTCCGCATCGCGGCTGACTTGGGCTCTCGGATCATTCAATGTCGTGTTGTACATCTCAATCGTCGGCGTCAGGTGAACCAGCCCGGCGCATGCAGCACGGATGTCTTCTCGAACTCGGTCGATATGCGGACTGTGAAACGCAACGTCCGTCGCGACACGTCGCGTAACGAGGCCCTCCTCCGCCCAATCGTCGCATATTTGCGAGATTGCACCGATGTCACCCGAAATGATCGTGGAAGCCGGGCTTGCGGCAATGGCCGCGACGACGCGGACCTCTTGGCCGAGACGCGTTTTCACGTCGTCGAACGGAAGGTTGACCATCAGCATTCCGCCTTGTCCGGAAAGCCGTTGCAAGATGGCCGCCCGCCGGCACACGAAACGGGCCGCCGATATCTTTTCCAGGGCTCCAGCAGCGACGGCAGCCGCAATCTCACCAACGGAATACCCAATCACCGCGGCCGGTGTCAGACCTTTGCTGGCCCACAAGGCGGTCAGCCCGATCTGCACAGCAAAAATCATCGCCTGGGTTCGCTCAACAGAAGAGAAATCCCCAAGCTCCAACGCCTCGCGTGGAGAATATCCCAACTCCTCCCGGTACACTTTCTCAAGCGAATCCAGTTCCGACGCGAAGACGGGCTCATTCTGCAGCAACTCGCGGCACATTCCGTCCCATTGGGCGCCATGACCCGAGAAAACAAATACGACGCCACGGCTCTTGTTGTTCAGGATCGGCCCCGTTGCGTAGTGCTCAGACACGGTTCCGGTCGGCATGCTTTGCAACGCGGCCAGCAGCTCTTCTTTTGTCGAGGCTATGATGCCTGCCCTTACGCTCAGGTGATCGCGCCGCCAACTCAGCGTGTATCCGATATCGTCCAGATCCTCCTGAGGATTGGCCTCGATCCAATGCGCAAACTTGCGTGCATATTGGGTCAAGCTTTCTTGCGAACGGCTTGAGAATGGGAAAAGTCTTGCGGCGGGGAGGGCCTGTCGGCCCATCGATGCCTGCCTGGCCTTAGGGCTCTCTTCGAGGGCAACATGTGCAAGCGAACCGCCGACACCATAGTTCGAGACCCCCGCCCGCCTGGGCGTAGTTGCAGAAGGCCAACTCGTCAATTCCGAGACGATCCTGATCCCCGCTGCATCCCAGTCAATCTCACCATTAAGCGTTCGATGGAGGTTCTTCGGCAAAAGACCCCGATTGAGTGAAATAACGGCCTTGATCAGACCAGCCATGCCGGCAGCGGCCTCCAGGTGACCGACATTGGGCTTAACCGAACTGACGAGGCATTCGGCGCCGCTGCTCCGCCCCAGACCGAAGACGCGCGAAAGGGCGGTCAACTCCGCCTTGTCGCCAAGCCGGGTTCCTGTCCCATGCGCCTCGATATACTGAACAGATTCAGTAGGAATGCGAGCCTGTTCATAGAGCTGCCGCAGCATCAGCTCCTGGGCATCGCCATTTGGCGCCATCATTCCAGCCGTTCGTCCGTCCTGGAAAATGCCGGAGGTCCGTATGACGGCCAAGACGCGATCGTGATCACGTTCGGCATCGGATAGGCGCTTCAAGATAAGGACGCCAGCCCCTTCTCCGCGCCCGTATCCGTCGGCGCCGGCGTCGAACGACTTGCACCACCCATCCTTCGAAGTCGCTCCTGCCGCATCCAATGCCAGCAGCACTCCGGGGAAAGTCATGATGTTCACGCCAGCGATCACGGCGATCGGAACGGTGCCGTCCCAGAGGCTTTGGCAACCTAAGTGCAACGCCGTGAGCGAACCCGCACATGCCGTATCCACAACCAGGCTGGGGCCATGGAGATCGAGCACGTAGGAGACCCGATTGGCGATACCAAAAAGCATTCCACCATTGAGAGCCCATGGTTCAATGCGCGCAAAGTCCGCATACATCTGATGCCCGTAATCGACCGATCCAGCTGCCGCAAATACGCCAGTTTTACTTCCCTTGAGTTGACTAGGCCGTATCCCGGCATGCTCCAGCGCCTCCCACACCAGCTCAAGGACAATCCTCTGCTGCGGATCAATAGATTCAGCCTCACGCGCCGATATTCCAAAGAATTCTGCGTCAAAATCTTCAATTCCGTCCATAAAGCAGCCGCGCCTCGTTGCGCGACGAAGCACTGCCGATGCTTCCGGACTTGCTTGCTCATAAGGCGCCCATCGTTCGGGGGGGACCTCTCGAACGGCAGACTGACCGTTGCAAAGAAAGTTCCAGTAGGGATCCAGCCCATCCAAATCCGGCGCGAACCGGCAACTCATCCCGACGATTGCTAATGGTTCACGTTCGGCAACGGCGATTTCTTCGTCGAAATTATAATGATCCATGGGATTTGCCTTATTTGTCGCAGACATCTCTTGTATTTTCTAGTGAATAAATTCCTTTCAAACTACATGTGAGTCAACTTATTTCGGCAACCGGGCCGTATTTCGCAAATAATACGCAAGAGCGATCTGGATTTGATGAAAATTTAGTCCTCTGTCTATCTTTAGGTACCTGTGCTTTCATTCTATTCTGTTGTGGTCGAGGCAGAAAAACAGACCCCGAGGTGACGGTCCGACCGGCATCGTCCATCTGCTGCGGCACAGCCTGGACGTCGTCTCGAGGAAGGACCGCAAGGCCGTGGCCCCGCCGGCGGGCCGCGCTCACCGCGTCCGAGGACGGGCTATGGGGCCGCCGCTCATCGGCCAGAGCCGGCGGCAAGCCTTCCATGCCGACGTCTGACAGATGGTTTGCCGGACGGGCTTTCGGACAGCGGCCGATGCATGGCGGAGGATCGGCTACGCTCGGGTTTCGACGGCCGACCAGGATCCGGTATCGCAGCTTGACGCTCTTGCCCAGGCCGGCTGCGCCCGGTGTTCCAGGTCAACGGGTCCGGCGGCAAAGCCGATCGGCCGGGTCTGACAGCAGCCCTGGCCTTCGTGCAGGAGGGCGACGCCCTGGTGGTGTGGAAGCTGGACCGCGGCCCCGCTATGGTCGCAGCATGCCGAAGCGAACGAAACCCCGCATGCCCTCCGCGATGCTGCTGGTCGGCGGCATGTTCACGGCCGGCGCGATCCTGCTGTTCCTGCTGGTGCGGCATCTCTGGTGGACCGAGCATCGCCCGTCGACCGCGCTGGTGATGGTGATCGCCTTCGACTGGGCGGTGGCCGCGATGGTCGGGTCGATGATCCTGGTCTCGCTCACCTCGGGCCGCGGCCGCCGCACGGCCCGCGGCCGCCGCGCGGCCCGCGCCCGGCGAGGCCGGGTGACGGTCGAGCTGCAGGAGAGCGACCCGCGCCGGACGACGCGGCTGACCGGCCCGGGCGCCGAGATGTCCGCCTCCGCCGACATCCGGGTCGGCAGCCGCCTGCCCGCGCTGTTCCTGTTCGCGGCTTCGGCCGGCCTCGCCGCCTTCGTCGTCTGGTTCCATCTGCAGGGCCAGTCGACCTGGATCGGCACCGGCGTCTCGCTGGTCCTGGCCTCCTATGTCGGCAACTGGGCCCGCAACGCCTGGCCGCGGCCCGAGGCGGATTCCTAGCCGAGAGCGGCAGCGAGCCGGCTGAAGCCGGCTTCGTCGCCCGGCAGGCCGAAGCGCAGCAGCGCCGGCCGGTCCGGGAAGGGCCGGACCAGGATGCCGGCACGGCCGAGCCGGTCCCAGAGCCGCGCCGCCTCCGGATGCTCGACCAGCCGGAACAGATCGGTGCCGCCGCGATCGGCGAAGCCATGGGCGGTGAGCAAGCCGGTGAGCCTTTTGGCAGCTGCCAAAAGGCGCGACCGGGTCTCGTCCTGCCAGCCCCGGTCCGACAGTGCCGCGATGCCGATCTCGATCGCCGGACCCGGCACGGACCAAGGGCCGAGCAGGCGCGCCAGCCGATCGATCTCTGCCGCCGCCCCCAGGGCGAAGCCGAGACGGATGCCGGCCAGGCCGAAGAATTTACCGAACGATCGGAGAATCAGCAGGCCGGGACGTCCGGCCGCGGACGCGATGCTCGCGCCCGGCGTGACCTCGGCGAAGGCCTCGTCGACCACCAGCAGGCCGCCGCGTGCCGCCAGATCGTCGGCCAGGGCCAGCAGGCGATTGGATTCGATGATCCGGCCGTCCGGGTTGTTCGGGTTGACCAGCACCACGACATCGGCGGCCACGGCCTCCTCGAGCGCGCCGACGGTCGCCACCGCCGCGCCCTCGGCGGCCCAGCAGGCGGCGTGCTCACCATAGGTCGGGCCGAGGATCGCCACCCGGGCGCCGGGGTGCAGCCGCGGCAGCAGCTGGATCAGGATCTGGGTGCCGGGCGCGGCGACGATCGGCGTGTCCGCCGGGGCGCCGTAGCACGACCGCGCGGTCTCCAGCAGCCGGCGCAGCCGGTCGTGCTGCGGCAGCCGGTGCCAGGCGGCGGGATCGATCGCCGGGACCGGATAGGGCGCCGGGTTGATGCCGGTCGAGAGGTCGAGCCAGCCCTCGGTGGGACGGCCCCAGCGGGCCTCGGCCGCGGCCAGATCGCCGCCATGCGGAACCATGCTCATGCCCGGTCGATCAGGTGGAAGAAGGAGCCGAAGACGGAGCCGGCGCGCCGGCCGAGGCGGCCGAGCGGCGCGCCCTCCGCATCCCAGGCCTCGAACAGCGCCTCGCCCGGCCCTTCGGACAGGATCGAGGCATAGTGGAATTCGTGGCCGCGCCAAGCGGTACCGGCGGATCCGAGCGGCGTCGCGGCGGCCAGCGCGGCGTGGCGGTAGCCGAGATGCAGCCTGCGCTCGGCGAAGGAGGTCTCGACCGGCAGCAGCCCGGCCATGGCGTGGCGGCGGCCCTCGGCGTCGGTGAGCCCGGTGCCCAGCACCATGTAGCCGCCGCATTCGCCATAGATCGCCCGGCCCTGCCCGGCTGCCGCGCGCAGCCCGTCGAGGAAGCGGCGATTGCCTGCCAGCCGGCCGGCCTGGAGCTCGGGGTAGCCGCCGGGCAGGTAGACCGCGTCGGCGGAGGGGTCCGGCGCGTCGTCGGCCAGCGGCGAGAACGGCAGGATCTCCGCTCCCGCCTCGCGCCAGGCGGCCAGCAGATGCGGATAGGCGAAGGCGAAGGCGGTGTCGCCGGCGACGGCGATGCGCTGGCCGAGGGGAGGGATGAAACCATCCGAGTCCCCCCTTCCGCGGGGGGAGGGGGGACTCATTAGAGCAACTCGCTTCAAAGGTTCTATATCCACCTCCGCCCCGACCGCATCCCCGGCCGCCGCCAGGAATGTCTCCAGCGCTGCGTGCTCGCCGGCCTGGACCAGGCCGAGATGGCGGGAGGGCAGTGCCAGGGCGGGCAGCCGCGGGACGAGACCCAGCACCGGCAGGCCGGCATGGGCGGCGGCGCGGCGCAGGATCGCCGCGTGGCGGGCGCTGCCGACCCGGTTGAAGATCACTCCGGCGATCCGGACGTCGTCGCGGAATCCCTGAAACCCGGCCAGCACCGCGGCGGCCGAAAAACCCTGGCCGCCGGCATCCAGCACCAGCACCACCGGCCAGCCGAAGCGGGCCGCGAGGTCGGCGGCCGAGCCGTCGCCGACCGAGCCGGGGCCGGGCGCGCCGTCGAACAGGCCCATCGCGGCTTCGACGATCAGGAGATCGGCGCCCTCGGCCTGCCGCGCCGCCAGCGCATCCAGCATCTCCGGCCGCATCGCCCAGGCGTCGAGATTGACGCAGGCGCGGCCGCTCGCGGCGGCGTGGAAGGCGGGGTCGATATAGTCCGGCCCGGACTTGGCCGAGGCCACGGCGACGCCGCGGTCACGCAGATGCCGCAGCAGGCCGAGCGTCACCACCGTCTTGCCGCTGCCGGAGGCCGGCGCCGCGATCATCAGGACGGGCGCAGGCATGGCTAGACCGCGTTAGCCGGAGGGACCGTGCTCGCCCCCTCACCCGAAATCGCTGTGCGATTTCGACCTCTCCCCGAGGAGAGGTGAAGCGAGATCAGCTCAGAATCCCCTCTCCTCGGGGAGAGGGAGGGGCCCGGCGCCGCAGGCGACGGGAGGGTGAGGGGGATGGGCGTCGACGCCATCATCCCGCCTCGCCCTTCGAACGGGTGCCGAGCGGGTCCGGGGTCAGGGCCTTGCCCTCGAGGGCGCCGAGCCAATCGAGCGCCTGGCGCAGCCGCACCACCTCGCCGACCACGACCACGGCCGGGGCCTCCATGCCCTGGGCGGCGACATCTTCGGCCGCCTCGGCCAGCGTCGTCTCCAGCACCCGCTGCTGCGGCGTCGTCGCCCGGCTGATCACCGCCACCGGCTCGGCGGGCGACCGGCCGCCCTCGATCAGATGCGCGGCGATCCGGGCGATGTGCTTGATCGCCATATAGACCACGATCACCGGCGAGCCGCGCGCGATCGCGTCCCAGGCGACCCCGGCGGTGACGTCGCCGGTGGCGTCATGGCCGGTCAGGAAGGTGACCGCATGGTTGGTGTCGCGATGCGTCACCGGAATGCCGGCATAGGCCGGGCCGCCGACGCCCGCGGTGATGCCGGGGACGATGCGGAACGGGATGCCGGCCTCGACCAGGGCCAGCCCCTCCTCTCCGCCCCGGCCGAAGACGAAGGGGTCGCCGCCCTTCAGCCGCAGGACGCGATTGCCGGACCGGGCCAGCTGGATCAGCCGGGCGGTGATGTCGGGCTGCTTCGGCGATGGCTTGCCGCCGCGCTTGCCGGCGAATTCCAGCACCGCGCCCGGCGCGGCCAGGCCGATGATCGACTCCGAGACCAGGGCGTCATAGACCACGACATCGGCCGAGCGCAGCGCGTGCAGCGCGTGCAGGGTCAAGAGGCCGGGATCGCCGGGGCCGGCGCCGACCAGCCAGACCCAGCCGGGCTCGAAGGCCGGAAAGGACAAGGGAAGATCAACCATCACCGGAACCTTAAAAGCCATGCGGCGACACCGCTAGGCAGTGTGCGACGCTTCCTGTATCGAAACCCATCATGGCCCGCAAACCCGAGGGACCCTTGCGGCGCGGCTGGACCACCGGCGCCTGCGCCACCGCCGCGACCGCCGCCGCCTATACCGCGCTGCTGACCGGCCGCTTCCCGGACCCGGTGGCGATCACCCTGCCGCGCGGCGAGACTCCGGCCTTCGCCCTGGCGCTGGAGGGCCGCGGTGACGGCTGGGCGCGCGCGGGCATCATCAAGGACGCCGGCGACGACCCGGACGTGACCCATGGCGCGCTCGTGGTGTCCGAGGTGCGTCGTGGGCCAGCCGGGTCGGGCGTCGCCTTCAAGGCCGGCCCGGGAGTCGGCACCGTCACCCTGCCCGGCCTGCCGATTCCGCCCGGCGAGCCAGCGATCAATCCGGTGCCGCGGCGGATGATGACCGAGGTTGTCTCCGCCATAGCCGCCGAGCATGGCGACCCCGGCGACATGGTGATCGAGATCTCGATCCCGGATGGCGAGCGGCTGGCGCGGAAGACCTGGAACCCGCGGCTCGGCATCGTCGGCGGCCTGTCGGTGCTGGGCACCACCGGCGTGGTCGTGCCCTTCTCCTGCTCGGCCTGGATCCATTCGATCCATCGCGGCATCGACGTCGCCCGGGCGCTGGGCCTGCCCCATGTCGCCGGCTGCACCGGGTCGACCTCCGAGGCCGCGGTGGTGGCGCGCTATGGCCTGCCGGACACGGCGCTGCTCGACATGGGCGATTTCGCCGGCGGGCTGCTGAAATACCTGAAGGCGCATCCGATCCCGCGCCTGACCATCGGCGGCGGCTTCGGCAAGCTGACCAAGCTGGCGCAGGGCTTCCTCGACCTGCATTCCGGCCGCAGCGAGGTCGATTTCGACTGGCTGGGCGACCGGCTGGCCGAGGCCGGCGCCCCTGGCGGGCTGGTCGAGCAGGCGCGGCGGGCCAACACGGCCAAGCAGGTGCTGGACCTGGCCTCCGGCGCCGGCATCGCCCTGGCCGACTTCGTCGCCCGGCGGGCCCAGGCGACGGCGCAAGGCGTGGTCGAGGGCAGCGGCGTCGCGGTCGAGATCCTGGTGTTCGACCGCCAGGGCGGGCTGGTGGGGGCCGCCGATGGCTGGTAGGCGGCTCTTGATCCTGGGCGGCACCGGCGAGGCGGCGGCGCTGGCCCGGTCCCTGGCCGAGGCCGGGGACTGGGACGTCACCACCTCGCTGGCCGGGCGGACCCGGGCGCCGGCGGCGCTGCCCGGCGTGGTGCGGGTCGGCGGCTTCGGCGGAGTCGACGGGCTGGCGGCGTATCTGCGGGCCGGGCGGATCGAGCGGGTGATCGACGCCACCCACCCCTTCGCCGCGACGATGTCGGCCAATGCCGCGGCCGCCTGCGCCAAGGCGGGCGTGCCGCTGCTGCGGATCGAGCGGCCGGCGTGGACGCCGGCGCCGGGTGACCGTTGGATCGATGTGGCCGATGCCGAGGCGGCCGCTGACTGGCTGGCCGGGGCGCTGCCGGCCGGTGCCGCGGTGCTGCTGACCCTGGGCCGGCAGGAGGTGGCGCCGTTCCGGCGATGCCCTGCCCTGCGCTTCGTGCTGCGCTCGATCGAGGCGCCGGCGCCGGAAGACGTGCCGCCGGACTGCCAACTGCTGAGCGAGCGCGGCCCGTTCACGCTGGACGGCGAGCGCGCTTTGATCGCCCGGCACGGCATCCGCGCCGTCGTCGCCAAGAATGCCGGCGGCGACGCCACGGCGGCGAAGCTGGCGGCGGCGCGCGAGGCGGCGATCCCGGTGCTCATGATCCGGCGTCCGGCGCCCCTGGCGACGCCGGCGGTGCCGGACGTCGCCGGGGCGCTGGACTGGCTCAGCCGGCCGCGATGACCACGCCGGCCACGGCGATGGCGGCGCCGAGCGCGCGCTCCACCGGGGCGAAGCGCAGCCGGTTCAGGCCCAGCGCCGCGCCGATGCCGATGCCGTGCAGGATCGCGGTCGCGGCGATGAAGCCGAGTCCGTAGGTCACGGCCGAGGAATCCGGGTGCATCTCGGCGCCATGGGCGTAGCCGTGGAACACGGCGAAGACCCCGGTCACCGCCATGCCGACCCAGGCCACCGGCCGCACCGCCAGCGCGATCAGGGCGCCGAAGACGATGATCGACCCGGCGATGCCGAGCTCGACCATCGGCAGGCCCAGGCCCTGGATGCCGGCGATGCCGCCGACCGCCATCAGGGTCAGGAAGGCCAGCGGCGCCTGCCAGATATAGCGGCCGCCGACCTGGCCAGCCCAGATGCCGACTGCGACCATGGCGAGGATGTGGTCGAGGCCGGAGAACGGGTGCGCGAAGCCGGCCGAGAAGCCGACCACGTCATGCCCCGGATGGGCATAGGCCGCCACCGGCAGCAGCGTCGCCAGCGCGGTCAGGGCGAGGGTCTTGGCGAGTTTCATTGCAGGGTCTCCAGGGGTCAGGATGCAGACATCAAGGCAATCCCCACTCCTGTCATGCCCGGGCTTGACCCGGGCATCCAGGGCGGCCCGAACAGCTCTCGGTGGCCTCTGGATTGCCGGGTCAAGCCCGGCAATGACAAAAGGGGGGTAGTTCGTTTCATATCGAAGCAACTTTCGTGCCGCGCTTGGGGCGCAGCACATGGACATGCGCCGGGTCGTAGAGGGCGCTGTCGGTGAATTCGGTGTCTCCCAGCACGCGGCCGACCAGGATCAGCGCGGTGCGGGTGATCTTCGCCGCGCGCACCTTGGCGCCGATATCGGCCAGGGTGCCGCGGATGATCTGCTGGTCCGGCCAGGTGGCGCGGTAGACCACCACCACGGGGCAATCGGCGCCGTAGGTCGGCTCCAGCGCCCGCCGCACCGCCGGGATGTTGCGGATCGACAGGTGGATCGCCAGCGTCGCGCCGGAGCGGCCCAGCGTCTCCAGCTCCTCGCCCGGCGGCATGGCCGAGGCCTTCATCGTGGTCCGGGTCAGGATCACGGTCTGGCTGACGTCGGGCAGGGTCAGCTCGGTGCCCAGGGCGGCGGCAGCCGCCGCGAAAGCGGGCACGCCGGGGGTGATGGTGTAGGGGATGCCCAGCGCCTTCAGCCGGCGGATCTGCTCGGCGATCGCGCCGTACAGCGACGGGTCGCCGGAATGCACCCGGGCGACGTCCTGGCCTTGGGCATGGGCGGCCTCGATCTCGGTGATGATCTGGTCGAGATGCAGCGGCGCGGTGTCGATCACCCGTGCGTCGGGCGGCGCATGCGCCACCACCGCCTCCGGCACCAGCGAGCCGGCATAGAGGCAGACCGGGCAGCGGGCGATCAGGTCGCGGCCGCGCAGGGTCAGCAGATCCGGGGCGCCGGGCCCGGCGCCGATGAAATGCACGGTCATGCCCGCTGCGCCTCCGGCTTGTCGCCATAGCCGCGCGGCGTGTAGACGCGCGGGGTGCCGTCGCCGAGCGTCAGCGCTCGGCTTTCCGAGGAGCCGACCAGCACCAGGGTCAGCATGTCGACCATCTCGACGGTGAGGTCGCCGAGCGTGGTGACGGTCAGGGTCTCGCCGTCGCGGCCGAGATTGCGGCCCAGCACCACCGGCGTCGCCGCCGGCCGGTGCGCCAGCAGGATCTCGCGGGCCTGCGCCAGCTGGAAGCGGCGGCGCTGCGACACCGGGTTGTAGAAGGCGACGACGAAATCGCCCTGCGCCGCCGCAGTGATCCGCCGCTCGATCGCCGGCCAGGGCGTCATCAGGTCGGACAGCGAGATGGCGCAGAAATCATGGCCCAGCGGCGCGCCGATGCGGGACGCGGCCGCCTGCATCGCCGAGATTCCGGGCACGGTGGTGACCTCGACCCCGCGCCAGTCCGGCCGGCCGCCGCGCTCGATCAGCTCCCACAGCAGGCTGCCCATGGCGTAGATGCCGGCATCGCCGGAGCAGATCAGGGCGACGTCCCGCCCCTCCGCCGCCAAGTCCAGCGCCGCGCGCACCCGCAGCTCCTCCTCGCCCAACTTGTAGTCGTGCCGCGCCTTGCCGGCGGCGGCCGGGCCGAGCAGGTCGATGTAGAGGCTGTAGCCGACCAGGTCGGTGGCGGCGGCGATCAGGCGGTCGGCCTCCGGCGCCCGCCAGTCGGCCCGGCCCGGGCCCATGCCGATCAGCGCCAGCGTGCCGCGCTTCCGCCCGATGCGGTCGGGGTCGAGGATCGCCGGTGCCTCGGCCACGGCGCAGGTGGCGCGGCGGGACTTGCGCTTGGCGACGATGAGGCGCCCGCCCTCCCCGGCTGCGGCCAGCGCCGCCGCCTCGGCCACGCCGTGGCAGCCGATCTCGCGGAACACGACCTCGGACGGGTTGGCGAGGCGCGGCGTCTCGGCCTCCAGCGTCGCCGGATCGAACACCCGCAACGGCAGGCCGAGCGCCCGTGCCGCCGCCTGCAGCCCGGTCTCGTCGGCCTTGAGGTCGACTGAAACCAGTGAGGCCACGGCTTCCGGCGCCAGCCCGGCTTCGGCCAGGGTGCCGCGGATCAGCGCCTCGATCTCCGCCGCATCGGCGCCGCGCTCGCAGCCAACCCCGACCGCCAGCACCGCCGGGTGGAACACCAGCCGGTCGGGATCGGATGGCAGGGTCCGGATGTCGGCGACAATCACCTTGCGCGCATTCGGATCGAGCGGCAGCCCGGCCTCCGCCAGCCAGGGCAGATCGCCGTCCAGGCGGACGGTTTCGCCCGTCAGAAGATCGGCCGCGAAGCTCTTGTAATCGCTGGCTTCCGACAGCCGCCAGCCGGACGGTGGATCGTCCAGCGCCACGCCGAAGCGCAGGTCGCCGGCGGTGGTGATCGCCGGGGCGATGCCGAGGATCTCGGCCACCCGCCGGGCCAGGTCGTTGGCGCCGTGATGGCCGCCCAACAGCGGTACCACCGCGCTGCCATCCTCGGCCACCGCCAGCACCGGCGGCTCGCTGCGCTTGTCGGCCAGCAGCGGCGCCAGGATGCGGATCAGGGCGCCGGCGGCGCAGAGGCCGATGATCGGCTCGCCCGCCGCGAACAGGGTCCGCAGATGCTCGGCGAGCTTGCCGAAGGCGATGTCGGCGCCAGTGACGCGGCAGGACGGCGCGTGGATCGCCGCACCCGGCAGCAGCGGCTTGAGGCGCTGCGCGGTGGCGAGCCCGCCCGGGGTCAGGGTGATCAGCGCCGTCATCGCCACGCCGCCCCGCGCCGATGCGCCAGGATCATCGAGAAATAGGGCACGGTTTCGGGATCGACCTCGCTCAGCTTCAGCACGCGCTGATGGCCCAGCGTGGCCCGCTCGACATAGCGCGCGCTGGCATACAATCCAGTTTCTTCAAGCAATTGCGATATCTTCTTGAAGTGTCGACTGAGCTTCATGATCGCCACTGCCTCGGCGGCGTGCAGCCGCGGCCGCAGTTCCTCTTCCGGCAGCGGCGCCGGCAGCACGGTCAGCACGTCGTTACGGGCGGCCAGCGGCAGGCCGGTGGCGGCGGCGCAGGCGGTCAGCGAGGAGACGCCGGGCACCACCTCGACCCGGTGGCGCTCCGCCAGCCGGCCGAACAGATACATGAACGAGCCGTAGAAGAACGGGTCGCCCTCGCACAGCACCGCGACGTCGCGGCCGGCGTCGAGATGGCCGCCGATCTCGATGGCCGCGGCGTCATAGACCGCCTGGGCCGGGGCCGGATCGACCCGCATCGGCACGCGGATGGCGATCTCCACCTGGCCGCCCTGGAGATGCGGCGCGACGATCGCGCGGGCGAAGCTGTCGCCGACATCCGGCGCCGGATAGGCCAGCACCGGCGCCGCCCGCAGAAGGCGCAGCGCCTTCAGCGTCACCAGCTCCGGATCGCCCGGGCCCACGCCGAGGCCATAGAGGGTGCCGGTCATGCCTGCCCCCACGGCTTCGTGACGGCCCATTGCGTCACCGGCATCAGCGGGCGCCAGCCCTGGTAGCCGCCGACAGGCTCGGCCCGCGACACGGCGATGCGGGACAGGCTGCCGCCGAGCCGGGACTGGTGGCCGATCACCGCGACCTCGCCCTCCGCCGTCACCACATTGGCGACCAGCCGGCCGCCCGGCGGCAGCGCGGCCCAGCAGGATTCGACCACGCCTTCCGCGGTGATGCCGCCGCCGATGAACACCGCATCCGGGCGCGGCAGGTCGTCGGCCAGCGCCGCCGGGGCCTCCCCGCGCACCACCTTGAGGAAGGGCGTGCCCAGCGCCGCCGCGTTCTGGGCGATCAGGGCCAGGCGGCCATCGTCGCGCTCGACCGCCACGGCCCGGCAGCGCGGGTCGCTGCGCATCCACTCGATCGCGATCGAGCCGCAACCGGCGCCGACATCCCACAGCACCTGCCCGGGCGACGGCGCCAGCGCCGCCAGGGTGATGGCCCGGACCTCGCGCTTGGTCAGCTGGCCGTCATGGGCGAAGGCATCGTCCGGCAGGCCCGGCACCGCCGGCAGCACCCGCGTCTCCGGCCCGGCGACGCAGTCCAGCGCGATGGTGTTGAGATCGTCGACCTCGCGATCTCCCCAATCGGCGGCGGTGGCGCGGGTGAGGCGCTCGCCCTCCCCGCCCATCCGCTCCAGCACGGCGAAGCCGCTGCGGCCCCAGCCGGTGCGGCGCAGCAGCTCGGCCAGCCGCGCCGGGGTGGTGCGGTCGGCGCTGAGCACCAGGATCTTCGCCCCGGGCTGCAGATGCGGCACCACCAGCTCCAGCGGCCGGCCGTGCAGCGTCACCATGCGGGCCTCGACCAGCGGCCAGCCGAGCCGGGCGCAGGCCAGGCTGAAGGCGGACGGCGCCGGCAGCACCACCATCTCGGCGATCGGGATGCGGCGTGACAGGGTGACGCCGACGCCGAAGCACATCGGGTCGCCGCTGGCCAGGACGCAGACTCGGCGGCCGCGCAGCGCCTCGATCTCCGGCACCAGGGCCAGCAGCTGCGGCGGCCAGGGGATGCGACGGCGGCCGTCCTCCGGCACCATCGCCAGGTGCCGCTTGCCGCCGACCACGATCTCGGCGCCGTCATAGAGGGCGCGGGCGCCGGGCGACAGGCCGTCCAGCCCGTCCTCGCCGATGCCGATGATGCTGAGCCAGGGGGTCATCAGATCCCCTCCCGCGCCAGGGCGTTGACCGCGGCCGAGGCCATGGCGCTGCCGCCGCGCCGGCCCGGCAGGGTCAGGAAGGGCACGTCGCTTTCGGCCAGGGCCGCCTTGGATTCGGCGGCGCCGACGAAGCCGACCGGGAAGCCCAGGATGGCGGCGGGCCGCGGCGCCCCCTCCTGCAGCAGCTCCAGCAGCCGGAACAGGGCGGTCGGGGCGTTGCCGATCGCCACCACCGCGCCGTCCAGCCGGTCGCGCCACAGCTCGACCATCACGGCCGAGCGGGTGGTGCCCAGGCGGCGCGCCAGCTCCGGCAGCGACGGGTCGCCGATCAGGGAGACGATCTCATTCCCGGCCGGCAGGCGGGAGCGAATGATGCCGGATTCGACCATGCGGCAATCGACCAGCACCGGCGCGCCGGACGCCAGCGCCGCCCGGCCGCGGGTCGCTATATCAGGGGTGAACAGCAGGTCGTCCACCACCTCGACCATGCCGCAGGCATGCGCCACCCGGACGGCGAGCCCGGCCACGTCCGGCGGAAACCGCTCCAGCCGCGCCTCCGCCCGGATGGTGGCGAAGGACTGCCGGTAGATCGCCTCCGGGTCGCGGAGATAGGCGTGCGGCATCCCGGCCCTCACCCGGCCTTCTTCAGGCTCTTCGGCCCCAGCGGATGGTCGGCATGGGGATAGGGATGGTGGTGATGGCCATGGTCATGGCTGTGACCGTGATCGTGGCTATGACCGTGATCATGCTCGTGGTGGTGATGGCCGTCATCGTGATGATGGTGATGGTGGCGGTGATCGCCGTGGTGGTGATGGTCGTGGCCATGGTCATGGTGATGCCCATGATCGTGGTCGTGCCCGTGATCATGATGGTGCGCCGGGCCGCCGGAGATGCCTTCGACGTGGTGGTGGTGGCTCTCCTGCGGCAGGCCGACCTCGGCCTCGAAGCCCAGCACCTGCATCCGGTACTTGCACATCTGGCAGTTCATGTTGCCGGTGCCGGCGAGGATCTCGGCGATCCGCTCCTCCAGCGTCTCCAGCACCAGCGGGTGGTCGTTCAGGTAGCGCGCCTTGACGAATTCGATGCCCGGATGGCGGGCGGCGACGGCGTCGGTGGCGTCATAGATCCGGTCGACCAGGATGCCGGTGAACAGGAAGTACGGGAACACGACGATGCGGCGGTAGCCGAGCTTCGCCGCATGCTCCAGCGCCGGCTCGACCAGCGGGAAGGTGACGCCGGAATAGGCGGTCTCGCCCCAGCCGAAGCCGATGCCCTCCCACAGCATCCGCATCACCTTGGCGACGTTGGAATTGGCGTCGGGGTCCGAGGCGCCGCGGCCGACCACCACCAGCATGGTCTCGTGCAGCGGCACCGGCCCGTCTTCCCGCTTGGCATCGGCGATCTCCACCGCCTCCTGCACCCGCTCGCCGGCGGCGCGCAGCATCTTCACGTCGATGCCCAGCTCGCGGCCGTAGCGGATGGTCAGGCTCGGATGCTGCGCCTGGTAGGTGTTCAGCACCGACGGGATGTCGTTCTTGGCGTGGCCGGCGGCGAACAGCATGCCGGGAATCGCCAGCACCTCGGTCACGCCCTTGGCGCGCAGCCGGTCCAGCCCGTCGCGAATGATCGGCCGGGCGAATTCGAGATAGCCGTAATCGACCTCGTGTTGCGGCAGGCGGCGGCGCAGTTGCAGGGACACGGCGGCGAACTCGTCCACGGCCCCCTCGTCCCGGCTGCCATGGCCGCAGATCATCACGCCCAGCTTGCCCGCCATCATGCCCTCCTGGCTCCACGCCATGCCGGCACGGCCGGAATCCCGGCAGCGGACGGTGGGCGGCACGCGCGGATATCGCTTGGATCTATCCGTCGAAAGACCCCGTTGCCCTTGAGCATCCCGGGGGCGTCGCGGGACGCACCGTCGACGTCCCGGCCGGCACATTGCTATAGGCTTCCTCCGGAAGGCAACAGTGACGCGACACGCAATGGACGATCTGCGACCCGGACGGCTCTTCGTCTTCGGCCTCGGCTACAGCATGACCCGGCTGGCGCGGCGGCTGCGCGACCTCGGCTGGCAGGTCGCCGGCACCACGCGCGATGCCGACCGCCTGGAGCGGCTGCAGGACGAGGGATTCGAGGCCCATGCCTTCGGCCCGGACCGGCAGCTCGATCCCACCGTGCTGGCCGGGACGACGCATCTGATCCAGTCGATCTCGCCGGAGGAATCGGGCGACCCGACGGTGCCGGCGCTGGCCGAGACCTTGCAGGCGCTACCCGAGCTGCGCTGGGTGGGCTATCTCTCGACCCCCTCGGTCTATGGCGACCGCGGCGGCGCCTGGATCGACGAGACCGCCGATCCGACCCCTGGGTCACCGCGCGGCTGGAAGCGGCTGGAGTCGGAGCGTGCCTGGTTCGGTGCATTCCAGAGCACCGGCGTGGCGGTGCAGGTGTTCCGCCTGGCCGGGATCTACGGGCCGGGGCGCAGCGCGTTCGACCAGCTGCGGCACGGCCGGGCGCGGCGCATCGACAAGCCGGGCCAGGTGTTCAACCGCATCCATGTCGATGATATCGGCAGCGTGCTGATGGCCTCGATGCGCCGGCCTGCTCCGGGGGCGATCTACAACGTCGCCGACGGCCACCCGTCCAGCCCGAACGAGCCGATCGAGCATGCCGCCCGGCTGCTCGGCATCGACCCGCCGCCGCTGATTCCGTTCGGGCAGGCCGGCCTGTCGCCGCTCGGCCGCGAGTTCTACTCGGAGTGCAAGCGGCTGAAGATCGACCGGATCATCGACGAGCTCGGGGTCCACTTGGCCTATCCGAGCTTCCGCGAGGGGCTGGATGCGATCTGGGCGGAGGAGCAGGCCTGAAATTAATCCGTCATGGCGAGCCCCGAAGGGGCGTGGCCATCCAGGGCAGCTCGCACCGCCCCCTGGATGGCCACGGCGCTACGCGCCTCGCCATGACGGTTCATTACATCCTGCGACCGGCCTGAACCCTCAAGCCGCCTCGGCCAGGCCGCGTTTCTTCAGCAGCGCTTCCGGCTCCGGCGGGCGGCCGCGGAAGGCGCGGTAGGCTTCGGCCGGGTCGCGGCGGTAGCCGGCGGAATAGACGAACTCCGCCAGCCGGCCCGACACCGCCGGGTCGAAGATGTCGCCCGCCTCCTCGAAGGCACCGAAGCCGTCCGCGTCCAGCACCTCGGACCACAGGTAGCTGTAATAGCCGGCGGAATAGCCGCTGCCGGCGAAGACATGCTGGAAATGCGGCGGCCGGTGCCGCATCACGATCGCCGACGGCATGCCGATGCGCTGCAGCGTGGCGCGCTCGAACGCCGCCGGGTCTGACGCATCGGCGCCGGCGGCGTGGAAGTCGAGATCGACCAGGGCCGAGGAGATGAACTCGACGGTCGAGAAGCCCTGGTTGAAGGTGCGCGCCGCCAGCACCCGCTGCAGCAACTCCTCCGGCATCGGCTCGCCGGTGCGGTAGTGCAGCGCGTGGCGGCGCAGGATCTCCGGCCGCTCCAGCCAGTGCTCGTAGAGCTGCGACGGGAACTCGACGAAGTCGCGCGCCACATTGGTGCCGGCGATGGCCGGATAGGCCAGGTCGGACATCAGCCCGTGCAGGGCATGGCCGAACTCATGGAACAGGGTGCGGGCGTCGTCGAAGCTCAGCAGGCTCGGCGTGCCCTCCGCCGCCTTGGCGAAGTTCATGACGTTGACGACGATCGGGCGCACCTCGCCGTCGAGATTCTCCTGCTCGCGGATCGCTTCCATCCAGGCGCCGCTGCGCTTGGACGGCCGGGCGAAATAGTCGCCGTAGAACAGGCCGACGAAGCGGCCGTCCCGGCCCGTCACCTCCCAGGCCCGGACATCGGGATGCCACACCGGCACGCCCTTCTGCTCCTGGAAGGACAGGCCGAACAGGCGGTGGGCGGTGTCGAAGGCGGCCTCGATGATGCGCTCGAGCTGCAGGTAGGGCTTGAGCTCGCTCTCATCGAGGTCGAATTCCCGCTTGCGCTGCTGCTCGGCATAGTAGCGCCAGTCCCAGGCGGCGATCTCGAAATTGCCGCCCTCCTCCGCCACCAGCGCCTGCAGCTTCTCCTGCTCGCGCAAAGCGCGGGCCCGGGCCGGCACCCAGACCGAGTTCAGCAGGCCCAGCGCCGCCTCCGGCGTCTTGGCCATGGTGTCGGCCAGGCGGAAATCGGCATAGCTGGGATAGCCCAGCAGCCGCGCCTGCTCGGCCCGCAGCGCCACGGTCTCGGCGATGATCGGCCGGTTGTCGGCGGCGGCGCTCTCGCCGCGGGCGAGCCAGGCCTTGAACGCCGTCTCGCGCAGGTCGCGCCGGGCCGAGAACTGCAGGAACGGCTCGACGCTGGAGCGGCCGAGCGTGATCGCATGCTTGCCCGGCTGGCCGCGATCGGCGGCGGCGGCCGCCGCCGCGTCGCGCAACTCCTGCGGCAGGCCGGCCAGGTCGGCCTCGCCGTCCAGCACCAGGGCATAGGCCTTCTCGTCGGCCAGCACGTTCTGGCCGAAGCGGGTGCCCAGCGTGGCCAGGCGCTCGACGATCTCGGACAGACGCTGCTTCGCCGCCTCGTCCAGGCCGGCGCCGCTGCGGGTGAAGCCGAGATGGTAGCGTTCCAGCACCCGGTCCTGCTCCGGCGTCAGACCGAGCTCGGCGCGGCGGGCGAACAGCGCGTCGACCCGGCGGAACAGCGCCGGGTGCTGCTGGATCGCGTTGTGGTGCCGGGCCAGCAGCGGCGCGATATCGCGCTCCACCGCCTCGAGCTCGTCATTGCTGTGCGCCGAGGTCAGGTTGAAGAAGGCGGCGGCGACCCGGCGAAGGGCGCGGCCGCTGCGCTCCAGCGCCGCGACGGTGTTGTCGAAGCTGGGCTCGGCCGGATCGCCGGCGATGGCCGCGATCTCGCGGTCATGCTCGGCCAGCGCGGCATCGAAGGCCGGGCGGAAATGGTCGACCGCGATCCGCTGCCAGGGCGGGCTGCCAAACGGCGTGTCCCAGGGCGCGAGCAACGGGTTGGCGGAGATCTCGGAGCTCATCGTGGCACCGCTCTGTTCTGGATCCTTGGCCGCCAGACTAGCCAGGATCGCGGTCCGATGTCAGCAGCCGGTGAGGCGCGGCGTCCGCTCGACCTCCAGCCCGAAGGCCGGGCGCAGAGACGTGCCGGCGACATTGCCGAAGAAGGCGGCGACCAGCCACAGCCAGCCATGCAGGCTGCCCGAGGCGATGCCGGAGAAATAGGCGCCGATGTTGCAGCCATAGGCCAGCCGGGCGCCGTAGCCCAGCAGCAGCCCGCCGACCACGGCGGCGGCGACCTGGCGGCCCGGGATCCGCCAGACCGGGGCGAAGCGCCCGGCCAGGCCGGCGGCCAGCAGCGCGCCGACGACGATGCCGATATCCATCACCGAAGTGACGTCGGCGAGGATGCTGCCGTTCAGCACAGCGGCAGTTGCCGGCTTCGACCAATAGGGCCAGCTGGCCGGGTCGAACCCGACCAGCGCCGCTGCCTTCGAGCCCCAGAGGGCGAAGGCCGAGGTGATGCCCCAGGGCCGCCCGGCCAGGGCCAGGGTGACGAAGTTCAGCACCGCCAGGGCGACGCCGCCCCAGACCAGTGGCCAGGGGCCGCGCAGCAGCCGCTGCAGGCCGCGCGTCGCCGGCGCCTCAGGCGCCACCAGGCCGCCATGCACGCGGCGCTCGCGCAGCACGGTCAGGCCGGCGATCGCGGCGAAGATGGCGAGGTTCAGCAGCAGCGCCGGCCACAGGCCGAGGCTGGTGACCACCGAGACGGCGGGCAGCGATGGCTGGGCCGTCCACCAGTGCAGATGCGCCGCGCCGATCGCCGAGCCGGCGATGAAGAAGACCAGGGTCAGCACCATCCGGGTGGAGCCGCCGCCGACGGTGTAGAGCGTGCCGGAGGCGCAGCCGCCGCCGAGCTGCATGCCGATGCCGAAGAGGAAGGCGCCGACCACCACCGAGACGCCGAGCGGCGAGATGTTGCCGCTGACCGGCTGGCCGAACAGCGTGCCGGCCGACAGCGCCGGGAAGAACAGCAGCACGGCCACCGCCAGCATCACCATCTGCGCCCGCAGCCCGGCGCCGCGGCCGTCGGCGATGAACACCCGCCAGGCCGAGGTGAAGCCGAAGGCGGCGTGATACAGCACGATGCCGAGCGCAGCGCCCAGGACGTAGAACGCGGCCTGGCGGGCGTCGATCACCGCGGAGAGCAGCAGCACTCCGGCCAACAGCACCAGCCCGGCCAGGCCGGCCACGCGGAGATTGATCGCCTGGGCAAGACGGGGAGCGGCCTGACCGCCGGGAAGGGTGATCGTCGACATCGCCTGATTTCCGGTAGCGGCCGCCGCGGCGACGGCTTGGTTCGCAATACATAATCACATAGTACAAAATGTCAATTCGATGAAAACACATTCGAAAACTGATAAACTCCTTCGGACACTCTCCTGCTGTCGTCGCACGATCGCACACGAGTGCTATTGTGAAGGATCAACCATCCACGCGAGATTGAGATTCGCGATTTGAGACAACGATTTGGACGGTAGCGATGTTCTTGAAAGGGCTATTCCTCGGTGCTCTGGCGCCGGCCGCGACCGACCAGGCCTATGCCGCCTCTCCCGAAGACTGCGCGAAGATCGCCGCCGACACGGAGCGGCTGGCCTGCTACGACCTGCAGTTCAAGGCCAGCGTCTCTGCTGTGCCGCAACCGGCCGAGAGCAAATGGCAGGTCCAGGAGCAGATCTCGAAGATCGACGATTCCAAAAACGTGTTCCTCCGCGTGGCTTCCTCCGAGCCGATCACGGATCGCCTGGGACAACCGTCGGACCTGGTGTTCTGGATTGCCTGCCGCGAGCGCAAGACCAGTCTTTGGTTCGATTTCGGCGGGCAGTTCATGGCGGACCTGAACGGGGGCGGCCGAGTCACCTATCGGCTCGACAAGGCCGCGGCCAGAATCAAGTCCTTCGACGAATCGAACGACAATGAAGCACTGGGGCTCTGGAATGGCGGTGCTGCCATCCCCTTCATCAAGGAGCTTTTCGGCGGCACCATGCTGCTGGTCCGGGCGACCCCGTTCAACGAGAGCTCCATCACCGCCGAGTTGCCGATCGCCGGTCTCGAAGAGGCCGTCAAGCCGCTCCGCCAAGCCTGCAGCTGGTAAGGGGTGAGGTGAACTTCCCCACCCTACCCGATCGTCATCAGGCTGGCATTGCCGCCGGCCGCTCCAGCAGCAGCCATTCCAGGGCGTAGAAGGTGCGTCCGTCGGCCAGGTCGTCGCGGATCGCGCCCTGGACCGCGGTCGCTTGGTTCACCGTGTGCAGGGCAATCGGCGCCACCCTCGAACAGCACCGCGTCCGTCGTCAGAAGGCCATCGCAGCCGATTGACTCGGACGACTCCGGATCCATGATCTTTCCACTGCACCATCGCTTCGGCCCGTATCGGGGGGCGGGCGCGAGTGGGACCATTGCGGCCGGGCCCACCACAAGCCGGGATCGAGGCCCGTCTTCGAACGCTCCGGCCGGGACCGTGGCCTCGCGACGCGGGGGCAACCCGTCGTCGCCGTTGAGCACCTCCAACGCCGCGAGGCACTTCAGGAGGATCGACATGGCATATCTCGATGTGAGCCCGATGATCGTCGCGCTGCGCACCTCCCCGACCGAATTCGATCTCCGCCGCGGGCTGCTGCGCCACAAGCCCAGCGGCCACCGGGTGCTGTTCGACCCGCTGGGCGGCAGCGCCCGGATCGAAGCGAACTGCGACTGCGCCCTGCTTCGCATCTCGTACCAGCAGAGCCGCGAGCTGACCGAGGCGTATCACGACTGGGAGGAGACGTATTGGCGCGTCGTGCGGGTCAACCGCGACTTCGCCTCGCACTTCGACCGCCGCTTCTGGCCGAGGCTGGCGACCCATCTCGAACGCATCCTGCAGGCCGGCCTGACGGCTTTCGAACGGCTCGTCCCGGCACGGCGATCGAGGTCCGCCGAGACCACAGCCGCTCGCGACACCGCTCTGCCGCCGATGCCGGCGGAATGACGCCGTAATCGGATTGCGACAGGGCGGGACGGCCTGTTGCGGGCGGGGCGATCGGCGCCTCGCCCGCTCGGCTCACGCAGTTTTCACGCTGGGCGACCGGTCGGTACACGGAGCGTGCCGCTGTTCCGGAGACACTCCTGTCAACACCCCAGGACAAGGGAAAGACAGGGAGGTTCTCTTGTACACGACCAGAATGATCAGCAGGTCTCCGACCCGACCGGACGCCGCGACATACAGCCATCGGCACGCGTTGGGCCACGCACCCAGAATCGAACGCCGACGCCTCACCATCCTGGTCGCGGATGTCGTGGGGTTCAGCCGGCTCGTCGAGCTCGACGCCCTGTCCACGGCGCTCGATCTGCGGGCACTGCGGCGACGTTTCATGTTGCCGACCATCCTCGCCCATCGGGGCCGGCTGGTGAGCTCCGCCGGTGACGGCGCGCTGATCGCGTTCCCGCGCCCGGCGGACGCCGTGAACTGCGCCGTCGCGCTGCAACGCGGCGTGAACGCCGAGCAGGCTGGAGCCGGCACCGACCGCAGCCTTCGCCTGCACATGGGCGTCAGCACCGGCGACAGCATCGCCGTCGATGGCGAGTTGTTCGGGCATCCCCTGAACGTCGCCGCCCGCCTCCAGGCGCTGGCCGAGCCCGGGGACGTCTACCTGTCCGAGACCGTGATCGCCGAGGTCGCCGACACGACCGGGATCGGCTTCGAGGCCCTCGGACAATGCCTGCTCAGGAACATGGCCGAACCGATCGGCGTCTACCGGATCGCCCGCAGTGCGTTGGGGGGCTGATCAGCTCGACGCGCCGCTCCGCCTCCCATCGCCTTCCGGATGCCTGCGCATCCCAATGGAGGGCTTTCCATCTCCGGCCATCGGCCGCACGGTCATCTCATTTGACGCGCCAGGGGGAATGAACCATGCCGCGCTTCGATCCAATTGCCACCCCGAACGATTTTTCCGTGATCGACCTGGGCAACCGGGACCAGTTGCTCGCCGTCGGCGGGGAGGTCTTCAAGGCCGCGACGAACCCGGCCGATCTGGCCAACTTCATCGTCAACGCGAAATCCATCCTGCACCAGTCCAATCTCCTCAACGGGCTCGATCCCAGGGCTGTCGCAGGCAGGGGCATCAACGTGGTCGTCGATACCAATGAGGTGGTCAACATCGTCATCCCGCAGGTTCAGACCATCTTCAAGGACCAGCAGGAGAAGGATGACTACCTCAGGAGAATCGGGTTCATCGTCCTCTGCGGATGCCGGTGAGCGACCGATCCGTCTCGGGACGAGGTGATCCGCGCGACGGCGTCGACGAACTGCCATCGCCTGGCTTCGTCGGGGATGAGCACGACCTCGTCGAGCCAGCGGAGGGCGCGGTCGCGTGCGAACGGCTCCTCCCCTCCCCAGCTCCGGCCGAGGCGCCGGAAGAACTCCTCGCCGGTCGCCCTGGCCTCCACGGCGCGCCCCGAGGACGCCAGGGCCACCGCCCGCCAGGCGACCAGCTCGGGAACCGTGTCCGGGCCGAGCCGGGACAGTGTTAGTGCGCGCTCATAGGCCCCCGCATGGGTGCAGGCGACGGCCAGATACCAGTAGAAATAGGGCGGCGGGGCCGGGTGAATCTCGAGGGCGCGCTCGCCGCATCGGATCGCGTCGTCGATCGAGCCGAGATGCGCCAGCCCTTCGGCACAGGCGATCAGCGTCATCGGGTCGTCGGGGTTCAGCGCCCGTCCCTGCTCGAAATGGCGTCGCGCCTGCTCCGGCATGCGCTGGCGCAGATAGGCCCAGGCAGCGATGATGTGGCCATGGCTGTCCCATGGATCGATGGCGATGGCGTCCCGGGCGAGCCGGGTGGCGTGCGCGAAGGTCTCCGGGTCGCATCGTGAGCCGGGCACGAGCTGCTGCCGCGAGAGCTCGATCGAGGCCAGGCCGGACAGCGGGCGGGCAAAGCCAGGATCCGCCGATGCGGCGCGGTTCAGCAACGGTATGGCCGCGTCGAACGCCTCGCTGCTGAAGGTCTCCACCATCCGGTCGCCGGCGAGCCAGAGGTCATACGCTTCGGCGGTCTCGCCGAGCTGCGGGATGCGTGCCGTCCGGGCGACATAGTCGACCCGATACGCGAAACTCGCCAGGCCGGGCAGCACCGCGGCGAGGTCCGGGACCGCAGGAAAGGCGAGCACCTCGACCAGATGCTGCTGGTTCGTCGCCGTGTCGCACAGCCGCAGGCCGTACCGCCAAGCGGTTCCGTCGTGCCGCAGGCCGATCCGCAGCAGATAGGGGCCGGCCTCGGCCGCTTGCTCGGGCGAGGCGATCAGGCGGGTCGAAAAGGTCCGGTATCGGGACAGCGCGGTGACGAGCTCGTCTTCAAGCAGCTGCGACAGGTCGCGGACCAGCTCGGGCGGCCCGATGGCGGGCTGAACGAACACCGCCACCACCGGCGTGCGGTGCGGGATGACCCGTATGGTCGAGCCCGCGGGCGACGGCTGCTGACGACGGAGAGCGTCGACATGCGAACGCAGCTCGGCGGAGGGTTCGATGTCGAGCGCATGGGCCAGTGCCCGGCGGCATTGATCGAACTGGCGGAGAGCGGCCCCGATGGCTCCCTTGCGCGCATGCAGATCGATCAGGATGCAGTGCCCGCGCTCATGCGCCGGGTCGACCCGGAGCAGCGCCTGGGCGAGCGCCTCGATATCATGGTCCCGTCCGGACCGCTCCGCCGCCGTGACGGCGTCCTCCAGCGCATGGAGAATGGCGGCCTGGCGGGATGCGCGCTCGGCTTCCAGCCAGTGGTCGAAGGCCGTGCCGGGCGATGCGACGCCGTCGAGCAGCTCGCCCGTCCAGCCGGCGCTGGCCTGCAGGATCGACTCCACGGTCCCGGCCGCCAGGAGGCGGTCGATGCCCAGGGCGTCCACGGCCAAGGCCCGGGTGTCGAGCCGCACCGACAGGCGGTCGGCGATGAGCAAATCGTCGGCCTGATCGTCGAGACTCTGCCGCAGCTCGAGCAAGGCATGACGCAGCGACCCCTGGGCCTGCGCCTGGCCGCGATCGGCCCAGAACAGCCCGATCAGGCGCTCGCGCCGAGCCTGGCCGTTGGGCTGCAGGGCAAGATAGGCCAGAAGGCAGAACGCCTTCTTCAACCGCGGCGTGCAATCGGACCCGTCAGGCCCGACCAGTCGCGGATTCCCGAAAAGCTTCAGCGCAAAACCGCTCGCCAGCATATTCATGACCGTCGCCTCGCATTCCCGGCAGAGAACGTCGTCAGCAACGAAACCAACCGCACAATCACAGCAAAGGACGGCCGCAGTGTCAGATTTCAGGAATTCTCTCTTTTCTGCCGAGAGAATCCACAGGATACGGATATCTTCCTTTAGTCTGCAGATTTACTTAGTAATATTAGAAAACAACTTTGCTTAAATTATGTCAATCTGCACAACTCCGGTTCGGAATTGCTGGAGTGGGAAGGCTGCCGGTCTCACGGTGCGGGGTGCGGAAGCGCTCCCCGCACCGTGGATGGCCATCCAGAGCGTCACCCGATCGTCATCAGGCTGGCATTGCCGCCGGCCGCGGCGGTGTTGTTGCTGACCGAGCGCTCCAGCAGCAGCCATTCCAGGGCATAGAAGGCACGGGCCCCGGCGAGGTCGTCGCGGGTGACGCCCTGGACCGGGACCAGCGGGCCCGGCCGGGCCGCGACCGCCTGGTTGACCGCGTGCAGGGCGTCGCTGTCGCCCTCGAACAGCACCGCGTCGGCCTCGGCCGAGGCCCAGTCGTCGGCGCGGGACAGGAGGGGCTTCAGCGACGCCGGCACGGTCTTGAGCAGCGCATCGGCGACCTCCGACGGGGCCGACAGCACCGCCTTGTTGCCGGTGGCCAGGGCCACGCCGATCTGCAGCGCCGCGCCGGCCGCGGTCTGGGCCAGGCACAGCACCGTGCCGCGCGGCTCCAGGCTGTAGCTGTTCTTCTCGCCGACCGGGCCGGGCAGGTCGAGAGTCACGCCGAGCGGGCTGCGCGCTTCGAAGGCGGCGACGCGGTCGGCCTCCGCCGTCCGGCCGGCCTTGCGCAGGGCCGCCGCCCAGTCGCGCAGCGGCTGGAAGCGCTTGTCGTCCGCGACGCTATCCGCCGGCACCGGCCCGGCCTCGGGCCGGACCGAGAGCAGCCGGTACAGGTACATCGGCCCGCCGGCCTTGGGCCCGGTGCCGGACAGGCCGTGGCCGCCGAAGGGCTGCACCCCGACCACGGCGCCGATCAGGTTGCGGTTGACGTAGATATTGCCCGCCGTGGCGCGGTGCGAGACCCGGGCGATGGTCTCGTCGATCCGGGTGTGGACGCCGAAGGTCAGGCCGTAGCCGGTGGCGTTGATCGCCTCCAACAGCCGGTCGAGCTGGCTGCGGCGGTAGCGCAGCACATGCAGCACCGGGCCGAATACCTCGCGCTTCAGCTCGGCGATGTCGTCGATCTCGATCAGGGTCGGCGGCACGAAGGTGCCGTGCTTCGCCGCCTCCGGCAGCGGCAAGGCCTGGGTCTTGCGGCCCTTGGCCTGCATCGCTTCGATGTGCTTGGCGATGATCGCCCGCGCCTCGTCGGTGATCACCGGGCCGACATCGACGGCGAGGCGGTCGGGGTTGCCGATCGCCAGCTCCGCCATCGCCCCCTTCAGCATGGTCAGGACCCGGTCGGCCACATCCTCCTGGATGCACAGGACACGCAGCGCCGAGCAGCGCTGGCCGGCGCTGTCGAAGGCCGAGGCCAACACGTCGCCCACCACCTGCTCCGGCAGCGCCGAACTGTCGACGATCAGCGCGTTCTGGCCGCCGGTCTCGGCGATCAGCGGGATCGGCCGGCCCTCCGGGTCGAGGCGGTCGGCCAGCACCTTCTGGATGAGCTTGGCGACCTCGGTCGAGCCGGTGAACATCACCCCGCGGGTGCGGGGATCGGCCACCAGCCGCGCCCCGACCGGACCTGCGCCCGGCACCAGCTGCACCGCGCCGGCCGGCACCCCGGCCTCGCGCAGCAGGCGCACGGCGGCGGCGGCGATCAGCGGCGTCTCCTCGGCCGGCTTGGCCAGCACGGCGTTGCCGGCGGCCAGCGCTGCCGCCACCTGGCCGGTGAAGATCGCCAGCGGGAAGTTCCACGGGCTGATGCAGACCATGGGGCCGAGCGGCCGGTGGGTGTCGTTGGAGAACTGGTCGCGCACCTGGGCCGCGTAGTAGCGCAGGAAATCGACCGCCTCGCGCACCTCGCCGATCGCGTTCGGCAGGGTCTTGCCGGCCTCGCGGATGATGGTGCCCAGCAGGGCCGGCATCCGCGCCTCCATCAGGTCGGCGGCGCGCAGCAGGCAGGCGGCGCGGTCGGCGGGCGGGGTGGACTGCCAGATCGGCGCGGCCGCGGCGGCCTGGGCCATCGCCTCGTCGACCTGGTCGGCCGAGGCCTCGACCACCTGCCCGACCACGTCGCGCCGGTCGGCCGGGTTGCGGACCTCCCGGGCCGGGCCGTCGCGGTCGCCATCGCCCAGCATCGGCACGGCGCGGACCGCGGCGTCGACGCCGCCGAGCAGCGCGGCCGACAGCGAAGCCAGGCGCTGCTCGTTCGACAGGTCGATGCCGGCGGAGTTGTCGCGGCTGTCGCCGAACAGGGCGCGCGGCTGGGCGATCTTGGCGTGCGGGGCGCCCAGCGGCTGCACCTTGCGCGACGCCTCGACCGGGTCGGCGATGAGCTCGTCGATCGAGACGTCCGGGTCGCCGATGCGGTTGACGAAGGAGGTGTTGGCGCCGTTCTCCAAGAGGCGCCGGACCAGATAGGCCAGCAGCGTCTCATGGGTGCCTACCGGTGCGTAGATCCGGCACGGCCGGTCCAGCTTGTCGCGGCCCACCACCTCCTCGTACAGCCCCTCGCCCATGCCGTGCAGGCACTGGAACTCGTACTGGCCGCGATAGTAGTTCTCGCCGGCCATCTTGTAGATGGTGGCCAGGGTCTGGGCGTTGTGGGTGGCGAATTGCGGGAACACCGCGTCGGGTGCAGCCAAGAGCTTGCGCGCACAGGCCAGGAACGAGACGTCGGTGTAGATCTTGCGGGTGTAGACCGGGAAGCCTTCAAGGCCGTCGACCTGGGCGCGCTTGATCTCGCTGTCCCAGTACGCGCCCTTGACCAGCCGCACCATCACCCGGTGACCGCTGCGCCGGGCCAGGTCGACGATGTAGTCGATCACGAAGGGGCAGCGTTTCTGATAGGCCTGGACGACGAAGCCGATGCCGTTCCAGCCGGACAGCGCCGGGTCGAAGCACAGCGCCTCCAGCAGGTCGAGCGACAGCTCCAGCCGGTCGGCCTCCTCGGCGTCGATGTTGAGGCCGATGTCATAGCTGCGGGCCAGCACCGCCAGGGCGGTCAGCCGCGGCAGCAGCTCACCCTTCACCCGGTCGGCCTGGGCGCGGGAATAGCGCGGATGCAGCGCCGACAGCTTGATCGAGATGCCCGGCCCCTCATAGATGCCGCGCCGCTCCGCCGCCTTGCCGATGGCGTGGATCGCCTGCTCGTAGTCGCGCAGGTAGCGGTCGGCGTCGGCTGCGGTCGTGGCCGCCTCGCCGAGCATGTCGTAGGAGTAGCGGAAGCCCCTCGCCTCCAGCTTGCGGCCGTTGGCCAGCGCCTCGGAGATGGTCTGGCCGGAGACGAACTGCTCGCCCATCATCCGCATCGCCATGTCGACGCCCTTGCGGATCAGCGGCTCGCCGCCGCGTCCGATCAGTCGGGTCAGCGCGGCGGACAGGCCGGCCTCGCTGTTGGTGGTCACCAGCTTGCCGGTCACCACCAGGCCCCAGGCGGCAGCGTTGACGAACATCGACGGGCTCTGGCCGACATGGGACTGCCAGTCGCCGGACGAGATCTTGTCGCGGATCAGCGCGTCGCGGGTGGCGCGGTCGGGGATGCGCAGCAGCGCCTCGGCCAGGCACATCAGGGCCACGCCCTCATGGCTCGACAGCGAGAATTCCTGGATCAGCCCCTCGACGCCGGCGCCGACGCCCTTGGCACGCAGCGCCTCGACCAGCGTGCGGGCGATGCCCCGCGCCCCGTCGGTCACCGGCTTCGGCAGACTGGCGCCGGCCAGGATGAAGGGCAGGCATTCCTCCTCCGGCCGGCGATAGGCGGCGGTGATCTTGGCGCGCAGCACGGTCTGCGGCTGCACCGACTGGGCGAAGTCGAGGAAGGGCTGCGGCCCGGACTCCTCAGCCGCCGGGCTGTCGCTCGGGTCGCCGGCATCGGCCTCGTCGTGGCCGCCGAAGGTCTCGCCGCGCTCGACCCGGTCGAGCATCGCCAGCATCGCCTGCTTGACCAGCCAATGCGGGGTGCGGCCTTGCTTCTCCGCCGCCGCTTTCAGCCGCGCCCGCAACTCGTCATCGATCTTCACGCCGAATGTCGTGCTGGCCATGGCCCTGCCCCGCGAGATTGTTCTGCGGAAGTAGTACCATCAAAAGAGCAAAAGGTGAAACCTCACCTTTCTGAGGGTTGCACCTCTCGGCGGCAGCCTAGGATAGCCAGATCGGCTGCCGTGACGGGACACGCCCGGTGAGCGCGGCCTCGATGCAGTCGTCGAGGGTGCCGAGGCGCACGGCGCAGCCCGACAGCCCCGGTCCGTAATGGGCGTATTTGCCGGACGTGGTGATGACCGTCTGCGTCGCCGCCGGAAACACCGGCCGCGAGATCGAGCACCAGCACAGGTCGGGGATCACGTCGACGCCGCTGGCCCGGAGCTTGGCCATCGTGCCGTCCGCCTCGGCGGCGGCGATCACCTGCCGTCCCGCGGTGACGATCACCGCGACCTCCGGCTTCCGCCGACGGCCCGCCAGCCCATCGGCGAGGGTACGGCATTCTGCGAGCGAGGCGTGCGGGCTGCCGATCGCGATGAGGTCCATCACCTCCGGCCCGTCGTTCAGCCTGGCCCAGCCCTCGGCCAGCTGCGCGCGGGAGATGACGACGCGATCGGCGCCGGTGTCGACCATGGCTGCCTCCGGCGTGATGCCCTCGACATGCAGCATCGGCGCCGCCGAGGTCGTCCCGAAGGCGGCGCAGAGGGCCTTCAGGTCGTCCTGGGTCGGCATTGCCCCGGCCAGCCCGCGCAGCAGCGGTACTCGGTCGGGCGCGGCGTGGCCGGCGAGATAACCGATCAGCGGCCAGGCCTCCGGCCCGGCGCCGTCGGGAAGCTCGATATCGACGATGCGCTTCGCCCGCCGGTGCTCGTCCAGGAAGGCGCCGGCGAGAGGCGCTCGGCCGGTGAGCGCGATGCAGAGGTCCAGGAAGTCGGGATGCTTCGCCGTCCGCGCGCCGAGCACGGAGTTGGCGAAGATCACGGCATTCGATTCCGACCAGCCGATCGGCTCGCCCGAAGCCGGCGCGTCGTCCAGAAGGTAGGGGGCGCAGGTGAAGGTCGGCCGGCACCCCATCCGGACATAGCTGTCGGCGAGCCGCGCCGCCGGCCCGCCGAAGTCCGGCGACACGCCCTGGGCCTGCCAGTTCTGCCGGTCGACCGAGATGGCGTTCATCGTGGTCGGGACGCGGACCCGCGCGCCGAGCCCTTCCATCGCCTCGGCGAAGACGAGGTTCGCGGGACCGGCATAGATGCAGCCGTCGATATGGGCGCGCGTCACGTCGGTGAGCGCCGTCGCCCCCTGCTGCCGCGCCATGGCGGCGAGGATGCGCATGGCCTGCTGCAAAGCGGGGCCGTCCGCGCCGTCGAGCATGGCGCGGTCGCACGCGTCCAGCGCCAGCGCATCGGCGAGCGGCGGCGCGACCGGGATCCGCAGCCCATCGATCTCCACGGACTCCGGCGTGATCGACGCCGTCCCGGCGGCCGCCACGGCCGCGAAGGCCGCGGCCGGCAGGCGCAGCACCGGGATCAACCGCCCGAACATCTCCGCGGCGACGATCGCGCCCAGGGTCAGCGTGTCCTCCGGCTCGCAGAAGATCAGTGCCGCCGGCGCCCGACCGGCCATCGCCAGCTCGAGCAGCACGCCCGACCCCGAGCAGGAGCCGCGGCTGGTGGGCATGAGAACGACAGCCCCGGCCAGCGGGACACCATGCCGGGGATGATGCACGTCGATCACCATGCCGGTGGCGGCGTCGACCCCACCCCAGAAGCTCAGCCCTTCGTCCATGGCGATGACGGGACCGCAGGCGATCCCACTCAAGATGCTGAGTCCCTGGGCGAGGCGAGAGCTGTCGGCGCTGGTTGGCATCCGTGGAATCCGCTGGCTTCAGGCAGACAACTCTAGCGCCTCTCCATCATGGGTAAATCGGTCTGCGCCTAGACCAGGTCGCGCGGGATGTCCTCGGTCCAGGACCGTTCGGTCACCACCTGCCCATTCTCCTTCGCCGTCAGCTCGGTGGTCAGGTGCCAGCGGTCGAGATCGGCGGTCAGCACCGAGCGGCTCTCGATCAGGATGCGCCAGCCCTCGCGGCCCATCTCGTAGGACTGGGTCAGGACATAGCGGGCCGACAACGGGTCGTCATCGCGGATCGTCAGCTCGCGCTTCAGGCTGTGGGCCAGGGTGGTGTCGATCTCGTCGAAGCGCAGGATGCCTTCGCCGAACACCCCGCCGATACCCTCGGTGACATAGGTGGTCTCGCCGCTGATATGGTCCTGCTTCGAGTACCGCCGGATCGTTCCGGGCGACAGCTGTGTGGCTGGCGCGGCCGGGCCGCGGACCGGCGGCTCGAAGACCACATCCCCTGCCCCGCCTTGCCGAACCGGCAGGTCGAGATGGCTGGTGCCCGCCCGCAGGGTCAGGGTGGCGGCATACGGGGCCGGCCAGACGGTCGGCCAGTAGCCGGTGGCGATGGCGATGCGGATGCGGTGCCCCGCCGGGAAGCGGTGACCGCAATCGTTCAGCTTCACCCGCACCTGGTAGCGCTTGCCGGGCTCCAGCGGCACCGGCGCCTCATGCCCGTCGCGATGGGTCAGGTTCAGCACGCCGTAGCTGACCCGGGCCGAGCGCCCGTCCGGCGCCACGTCGCACAGCCGCACCGCCAACTGCGCCACCGGCGCGTCCGAGGCGAGGTCGAGCAGAAGCTCCGGCGCACCCAGGATCTCGACCGCCTCGTTGAGTGGCATAGTGTCGAACAGCTGCGCCGCGCCGTCATCGAGGCGCTGGTCGACCGGCAGCTCGCCGGGGCAGCCGGTGGCCATCCATTCGCCGGCCGCCTTGCCGTGGCTGAGCGGCGAGCGGACGAGGATGTCGCTCTCAGCACCGGCCGTATCGGCCAGCGCGCCCGGCGCGTTCAGGGCCCAGCGCCGCGGCCCGATCGCCGGGCTGGGCCATTCCGCCTCGCCGACCCAACAGCCTTTGGTCTCGGCGCGGGAGCCAACGGGGGCGTTCCAGTCCTCGACGAAGGCGCGCAGCATCGGCTCCGCCATCACCCCGGTGTCATGGCCCTTCAGCCACTGGTCCCACCAGCGCAGCGCCTCCTGCAGGAAGCCGATCGCCGGGCCCGGCGCGCCGTCCTGCGGATAGACATGGCCCCAGGGCCCGATGATGCCGCGGCGCGGCACCTTCAGCCCGGCCAGCAGGCGCGGCACCGCGTTGGTGTAGCTGTCGGCCCAGCCACCGACGGCCAGGACCGGGCATTGGATCGCCGACCAGTCCTCGCACACCGAGCCGTGCTTCCAGTATTCGTCATAACGCTGGTGCCGCAGCCACAGGGCCGGGAAGAAGGGCATCCGCTCCAGCCGTTCGAGCCACTGCCGGCGCCAGCCCTCGCCGACGATCGCCGGGTCGGCCGGCCGGGCCTGGTAGGCCAGCATGATGGCACCCCACCACAGATTGTCGTTGAGCAGGCAGCCGCCCTGGTAGTGGATGTCGTCCGAATAGCGGTGATCGGTCGAATAGACAGTGATGATCGCCTTCAGCGCCGGCGGCCGGCGCGCCGCCACCTGCAGCGAATTGAAGCCACCCCAGGACTTGCCCATCATGCCGACCGCGCCGGTGCACCAGGGCTGCGCGGCGATCCAGGCGATCACCTCCAGCGCGTCGTCCTGCTCCTGCTTCAGGTACTCGTCGGCCATATGGCCGTCGGACTCGCCGGTGCCGCGCATGTCGACGCGGATGGCGGCATAGCCCTGGCCGGCGAACCAGCCATGCATCGGCTCGTCGCGGCCGCGGGTGCCGTCGCGCTTGCGGTAGGGGATGTATTCCAGCACGGCGGGCGCGGGCGCCGCCTCCGCCCCCTCCGGCAGCCACAGCCGGGCGGCCAGGCGGGTGCCGTCGGCCAGAGGGATCCAGATGCTCTCCTCGACGCGGATCGGCATGTCGGGGTCTCCCATGAAGGCAGTCAGGCGGTGGCGCGTGCGGCGAGGACCTGGTCCAGCCAGTCGCGGCGCAGCTCGGGGACGGAGGCCAGCAAGCGGCCGGTGTAGTCGTGGAAGGGCGGCGTGAAGATATCCGGCGTCGGCCCCTGCTCCACCACCCGGCCGCGCTGCATCACCGCGGTGCGGTCGGCCAAGCGGCGGACGACGCCGAGGTCATGCGTGATGAACAGATAGGCGACGCCCAGCTCGTCCTGCAGCCGGCGCAGCAGGCGCAGGATCTCCTCCGCCACCAGCGGGTCGAGCGCCGAGGTCACCTCATCGCAGATCATCAGGTCGGGCTTGGCCGCGAGCGCCCGGGCGATGCAGACGCGCTGCTTCTGCCCGCCCGACAGCGCGCCGGGCAGCCGGCCGGCGAAATCCGGGTCGAGGCCGATCAGGCCGAGCAGATGCGCCACCTCCTGGGTCTGCTCGCGGCCCTTGAGGCCGAAATAGAAGCCCAGCGGCCGGCCGATCGCCTCGCCCACCGTCTGGCGCGGGTTCAGCGCCACATCCGGCAGCTGGTAGACCAGCTGGATCCGGCGCAGCAGGTCCCGCTTGCGGGCGGTGTAGGAGGACGGCAAGGCCTGCCCGTCCAGCCGTACCGACCCGGCGGTCGGCGGCAGCAGGCCGGTGATCACCCGCGCCAGGGTCGATTTGCCGGAGCCGGATTCGCCGACCACCGCCAGGGTCTCGCCCCGGCGCAGCGACAGCGAGACATCGGCCAGCACCGGCACCTTGTGGTAGGCGGCGGAGATGCCGTCGACGGTCAGCAGCTCGGCGCCGCCCTCATGCCGGCGCGGCTCGCCGGCCAGGCTGGCCTGGCGCTCGCCAACCAGGCGACGGGTGTAGTCCTCGCGCGGCGCCGCCAGCACCTGCTCGGTGGGGCCGAGCTCCACCGGCTTGCCGTGGCGCAGCACCTGGATCCGGTCGGCGATCTGCGCCACCACGGCGAGGTCGTGGCTGATGTAGAGCGCCGCCGTGCCATAGCGCTGGATCAGCCGGCGCAGCAGGGCCAGCACCTCGATCTGGGTGGTGACGTCCAGCGCCGTGGTCGGCTCGTCCAGCACCAGGATGTCGGGCCGGCAGGACATCGCCATGGCGACCATGGCGCGCTGCAGCTGTCCGCCCGAGACCTGGTGCGGGTAGCGGTCGCCGAAGCGCTCGGGGTCCGGCAGGTCGAGCGCCCGGAACAGCTCCAGCATCCAGGCGTGCGCCTCGGCCTTGGCCATCGTCCGGTGATGCTTCGGCCCCTCCAGCACCTGGCGGCCGATGGTCAGCGCTGGGTTGAAGGCGGCCGCCGCGCTCTGCGCCACATAGGCGATCCGGGCGCCGCGCAGCTTGGCGCGGGCGGCCGAGCTCTCTCCGGTCACCGTCTGGTCGTCGATCGCCACGGTGCCGCCGGCGATGCGGCAGCCGCCGCGGCCCCAGCCCATCGCGGCCAGGCCGATGGTCGATTTGCCGGCGCCGGATTCGCCGATCAGGCCCAGCACCTCGCCCTTCCTCAGGTCGAGGTCGATGCCCTGCACCAGGACGGCACCGTTCGGCGCCTCGACCCTGAGGCCGCGGATGGTGAGGATGTCGCTCATCGCCCCTCTCCCTGCGGCCGGGTGCGGCCGGCCAGCAGCCAGTCGACCACCAGGTTGACGCCGATGGTCAGCAGCGCGATGGCCGCGGCCGGGTACAGCGGCGCGTAGAGGCCGTAGAGGATGCCCTGCTGGTTGTCCTTCACCATGCCGCCCCAATCGGCATAGGGCGGCTGGATGCCGAGGCCGAGGAAGGACAGGCCGGCGACGAACAGGAAGGTGAAGCAGAAGCGCATGCCGAATTCGGCGATCAGCGGCGCCGCGGCGTTCGGCAGGATCTCCTTGCGGATCAGCCACCAGGCGCCCTCGCCGCGCAGCCGCGCCGCCTCGGCATATTCCATCACGTTGATCCCCTGCCCCAGGATCCGGGCCAGGCGGAAGACGCGGGTCGAGTCGAGCAGCGCGATGGTCACGATCAGCACCGGCAGCGAGGAGCCGAGCGCCTGCAGCACCACCAGGGCCGAGATCAGCACCGGCACGCACATGATGGTGTCGACCAGCCGCGACAGCACGGTGTCGACCCAGCCGCCGCGCAGCGCGGCGAGGAAGCCGAGCGGCAGGCCGACGGTGAAGGACAGCAGCGAGGCGGCCAGCGACACGCCGATCGACATCTGCGCGCCGAAGAGCAGGCGCGAGAGCATGTCGCGGCCGTTCTGGTCCAGGCCGAACCAGTTCAGCGCCGTGGCGGGGTCGAACGGGCCGCCGATGATGTCCTCCTCGCCGAACGGGGCCAGCAGCGGCCCGAACAGCAGCGCGGCGAGGTTGAGGGTGATGATTGCCAGGCCGATCCAGGCCGTGAGCGGGATGCGTCTCATGGGTCTACCGGGGATGCCGCAGGCGCGGATTGAGCGCGATGGCGGCGATGTCGGCGATCATGTTCAGGATGACGTAGGCGGCACCGAACACCATGGCGCAGGCCTGCACCATCGGCAGGTCGCGCTTGGCCACGGCGTCGACCATGAACCGGCCGAGTCCGTTGTAGTTGAACACCGCCTCGACCAGCACCACGCCGGTGATCAGATAGGCGATGTTGAAGGCGACGACGTTGACCACCGGCGCCGCCGCGTTCGGCAGGGCGTGGCGCAGCACCACCCGGCCGGTCCGCAGGCCCTTCAGATAGGCGGTCTCGACATAGGCGGAATCCATCACCGCCAGCACCGCCGTCCGGGTCATGCGCATGATCTGGGCGACGGTGACCAGCAGCAGGGTCAGCATCGGCAGCGTCGTCGCGTCCAGCCGCTCGGCGAAGCCCATGCCGGGATAGACGTCGGCCAGGCTGGGGAAGACCGGGTTCTGCACCGCCAGGACCAGAATCAGCACCAGGCCGAGGAAGTATTCCGGCAGCGACACGGTGCCGAGCGCCAGGATATTCACCAGCCGGTCGAACACCCCGCCGCCGCGGACCGCGGTGAGGATGCCGAGACCCACCGCCAGTGGCACGCCGATCACCGCGGCATAGGCGGCCAGGAACATGGTGTTCCAGAAGCGCGGCCACAGCAGCTCGGCCACCGGCTGCTGGTTGGCCAGCGACCGGCCTAGATCGCCCTGGACGAAGCCCCACAGCCACTGGCCGTAGCGGAGCAGCGCCGGCACTTCGAGCCCGAGGTCGCGGCGCAGCGCGGCCAGCGCCTCCGGCGTCGCCGACTGGCCGAGGATGGCCGAGGCGACGTCGCCGGGCAGCAGCTGGGTGCCGGCGAAGACCAGCACCGACACCAGCCACAGGGTGAAGAGTCCGAGTGCGATCCGTCTGAGGATCAGCGATGTCATCAGGCCGCCAGCCAGACGCGCTCCGCCAGCCGCCCGCCCATGAAGTTGAACATCGGATGCGGCATCACGCCCTGCACCTGGGTCGACACGCCGTCGAGATAATCGCCGAACATCGGGATCATGGCGCCGCCCAGATCCGAGATCATCTCCTGCAGCGTCCAGTAGATCTCTTTGCGCTTGGCGTCGTCGAGCAGCCCGCGTGCCTCCAGCAGCAGCCTGTCGAATTGCTGGTTCTTCCAATGGGTGTCGTTCCATTTGGCGTCGGAGGCATAGGCGATGGACAGCATCTGGTCCGCGGTCGGGCGGCCGCCCCAATAGCCCATGCTGAACGGTGCCTGCATCCACACCTTGTCCCAGTACCCGTCCGGGGATTCGCGCTTGATCGAGACGTCGATCCCGGCCTTGGTCGCGGCGGTGCGGAAGATCGCGGCGGCGTCGACCGCGCCCCCGAAAGCGGCGTCGGAGGCCGACAGCTCGACCTTCAGGTCGCTCATACCGGCCTGCTGCAGATAGTGCTTGGCCTTGTCGGGATCATAGGCGTGCTGCGGCAGCTCGCTGTTGAAGAAGCGGTCGGTGCGCGGGATCGGATGGTCGTTGCCGAGCTGGCCGTAGCCGCGCAGCGCCACCTTCAGCAGCTGCTCACGGTCGATCGCATATTTGATGGCGAGGCGGACATTGTTGTCCACGAATGGCGGCTTGGTGCAGTCCATCAGGAAGGTGAAGTGCTGGCCGCCGGCCGACTGCACGATCTGCAGCTTCGGGTTGCGCTTCAAGAGGTCGACCGTCTTGAAGTCGAGCCGGTTGATGGCGTGGACCTGGCCCGACATCAGCGCGTTGGTGCGCGCGGCGACGTCGTTGATGACGATGACCTCGACCGCGTCGACATTGGCGCAGCCCGGCTTCCAGTAGCTCGGGTTTCGGGTGAAGCGCGAGCGCACGCCGGGCTCGTAGCTCTCATAGACGAAGGGGCCGGTGCCGACTGGCTTCGACCAGTCGGTGAAGCCCTCCGGCACCACCAGGAAATGGTAGTCGGACAGGAGATACGGCAGGTCGGCGTTGCCGCCGGTCAGCTCGATCGCGATCTGGCTGTCGGAGAGCTTGCGGACGTCCTTGATCTGCTCGGCGATGGCACGGGCGGCGGAGGTGCTTTCGCCGCGATGCAGGTTGATCGAGTAGATCACGTCCTCGACCGTCAGCGCCTTGCCGTTGTGGAAGGTCACGCCCTGCCGGAGATTGAACACCCATTCCGCCGCGCCCGGTTTGGCCTCCCAACTCTCCAGCAGCTCCGGCACCGCCTGGTTGTCGCGGTCGATCTCGACCAGGCCGTTCATCAGCATGAAGGCCTGATTGAGCGGCACCCAGTCGGTCATCACCCGCGGGTCGAGCGTATCGGTCGTGCTGCCGCCGCCCATGCCCAGCTTCAGCACGCCGCCCTTGCGCGGCGTGTCCAGGGCGAAGGCGCGGCCGAATCCGCCCGATGCAGCCGTCGCGAGGCCGAGGCCGGCGGCGCCCAGCAGCAGGCCGCGGCGCGTGGTTTCGAGTTGCGGGAAGTCCCTGCGTGTCATGACCGATCCCTGTTGTCGGGTGGGTGGCGCTCTGTGGCGCCCGGGCGGCAGCCGTTGCGTCGCGCTGCCTTGAGCGGCCGGACCCTAGTGGATGATGGCAATAAGTCGGACATGATTTTTGGACATGACCCCATGAGCAAGATTCGGTGCCACTTGTCCCGGCCGGCCCCTATGCAAGGCGCCTTCGTTGATCGAGGTCGAATCGTGAGTCTGCCGGATGTGGTCGGCCTGGTCGGTGTCCTGGCCTATCTGCACGCCTATGCTCTGGCCCAGTTGCAGATCCTCGCGATCACGGACTGGCGCACTGCCCTGCTGAACATCGTCGGCGGCGTGTTGGTGATGTATTCGCTGCTGTGGAGCTTCAACCTGGCCTCCTTCGTGGCCCAGGCCTTCTGGATGCTGTTCACCATTGTCGGCCTGGTGAAGGCCCAGCGGATGCGTTCGCGGCCGGCGACAGCCAGCACCTAGCTGGCATTGCTGGCGACCAGCCAGTCCATCGCCTGGCGCACCACCCGGCGGACATGCCGGTCCAGCGGCCGCATCAGGTAGAACGAGCCTTCCGAGTGCAGGTAGAAGCCATTCGCCGGCACCAGTGCGCCGGAGGCCAGCTGGTCGCGCAGCAGCCAGGTCCAGCCCAGTGCCGTGCCCAGCCCCTGCGACGCAGCCTGCACCGCCAGGGCATAGGAGCCGAGCCGCCAGAACCGGGCCCGCGGCGGCATCGGCATCGCCGCGGCACCGAACCAGTGCGGCCAGTCCATCCATTCGCGCAGCGAATCCTCGATCGCCAGCAGGGTCGGCGCCGGGTCGTCCTGCAGTGCCGGCCGCCCGGGCGCCGCGACCGGCACGATCTCCTCGGTGCCCAGCACATGCAGCGCCACGCCGGACGGCCGCTCGCGCCGGTAGAAGATGGCGAGATCGAACTCGTCCAGCCGCAGGTGCTGGACATCGTCGGTCACGCGCAGCCGCAGCTCGATCCCCGGCAGCGCGGCGTCGAGCGCTTTCAACCGCGGCATCAGCCAGAGATCGGCGATGCCATGCGAGCAGGCCAGCGTCACCTGGCGCGGCCCGGCCGAGCCGCGCACGCCATGCGTCACCGCCATCAGATCGCCGAGGATGCGCCGGACCTCGGCGACATAGCTCTCGCCCAGCGGGGTCAGGCTGACGCCGGACGGGGTGCGCTGGAAGAGCTTGCCGCCGATGAAGGCCTCGAGCTTCAGGATCTGGCGGCTGACCGCGCTCTGGGTCAGGCCGAGCTCGGCGCCGGCGCGGGAGAAATTGGCCAGCCGCGCCGCCGCCTCGAACACGACGAGGGCGTTGAGCGGCGGCAGGCCGAGATGGGAGGACGCGGGCATCCGCGCACTCAACGGGAAGACCGCCCGCGGCACAAGCTAGGCGGCAGCAGAATCGTCATCGAACTTGTCTAGACCTCTATATGATGCCCGCCCGGAGAATCCGATGAGCACCAAGACCCTGGGGCCTGAACCCCTGATCGCCCCGAGCGCCCGAGTCTCGGCCTGCCAGCTCGGCATCTACACCGAGATCGGCGCCCATGCGGTGCTGAACGAGGTCACCGTCGGCGACTACAGCTACCTGATGGACGGGGCGATGGCCTGGTGCGTCCAAATCGGCAAGTTCTGCTCGATCGCCGCCTATACCCGGCTGAACGCCCCGAACCACCCGACCTGGCGGGCGACGCAGCATCACTTCACCTATCGCTCCGCCGCCTACGGCCTCGCCGACACCGACGACACCGAGTTCTTCGCCTGGCGCCGCGACCACCGGGTGACGATCGGTCATGACGTCTGGATCGGCCATGGCGCCATCGTGCTGCCGGGGGTCACGGTCGGCACCGGGGCGGTGATCGGCGCCGGCGCCGTGGTCACCCACGACGTACCAGCCTACACCATCGTCGCCGGCAGCCCGGCCCGGCCGATCCGCCGCCGGGTGACCGAGACGGTCGAAGCACGGCTGCTGGCGCTGGCGTGGTGGGACTGGCCGCAGGACCGGCTGCGCGCGGCGCTGCAGGATTTCCGGACGCTCGACGCCGAGGGCTTCTGCGCCAAGCACCAGGCCTGACAGCCTTCGACGGAACCGACCCTCCCGATACCCGGTTGTTGCAACGCCTGCTGCCGCAACCGGGAGGACCGGCCGATTCCGTCGATCATCGCCGCCGCCGCGCCGACGCTGCACGACCCGCAGGCCGAGGCGTTCTACTCCGACGCGCTGCGCGAGCTGGCGACGACCGGCCTGCCCTTTCTGCTGGCCGGCACCTATGCCGTCAGCGCCTATACCGGCATCTCGCGGCCGACCAAGGATCTGGACATCTTCTGCAAGGCCGGCGACAGCCCGCGCATCCTCGGCCATTTCCACGACCTCGGCTTCTCGATCGAGATCGAGGACGAGCGCTGGCTCGGCAAGGTGCACAAGGGCCGGCACTTCTTCGACGTGATCTATGCCTCGTCGAACGGCACCATGCCGGTGAACGACCAGTGGTTCGAGCACGCCCGCGAGATCGAGGTCTTCGGCACCCAGGTCCAGATCGTCGCCCCGACCGAGCTGGTCTGGTCCAAGGCCTTCATCCAGATGCGCCACCGCTACGACGGCGCCGACGTGATCCATGTCATCCTGAAGCAGCACGACCAGATCGATTGGCAGCGGCTGCTCGGCTACATGGAGCTGCATTGGGAGATGCTGCTGGTGCATCTGCTCAACTTCCGCTGGGCCTATCCGACCGAGCGCAACCGGGTGCCGCGCTGGCTGATGGACGAGCTGATGGACCGGCTGCGCCACCAGCTCGACCTGCCGCCGCCGCAGATGAAGGTGTGCCGCGGCCGCATGCTGTCGCGGGTCGACTACGCCATGGCGGTCGAGGAATGGGGCTTCGCCGATGTCGGCGGCGAGGGTGAGTGGCGCGACGCCTGACACAGGAGAACGGGACCGACTCATGGCGGAGAACGGAAAATTCACCGTCGCCGCGATCGGCGACATCCATGTCAAGGACGAGTCCGATCCGCTGCGCGAGATGTTCGGCGAGATCGCGCAGGCGGCCGACGCGCTGGTGCTGTGCGGCGACCTGACCGACACTGGCACGGTGCGGCAGGCCGAACGCCTGGCCGAGGATCTGCGCGCCTGCCCGGTGCCGGTGATCGGCGTGCTCGGCAACCACGATTATGAATGCGGCGAGATCGACAAGGTGCGGTCGATCCTGACCCAGGCGGGGCTGCGGCTGCTGGACGGCAGCGCGGTCGAGATCGACGGCGTCGGCTTCGTCGGGGTCAAGGGCTTCGCCGGCGGCTTCGGCCGGCGGATGCTGGGCTCCTTCGGCGAACCGGAGACCAAGGAGTTCGTCTCCGTCGCCGTGTCCGAGGCGATGCGGCTGGAGAATGCGATGCGGACGGTGAAGACGCAGCGGGCGATGGTGGTGCTGCACTATGCCCCGATCTCCGAGACCATCGAGGGCGAGCCGCTGGAGATCTACCCCTTCCTCGGCTCGTCGCGCCTGGCCGAGACGATCGACCGCTTCACCGTGAGCGCGGTGGTGCACGGCCACGCCCATCGCGGCGTGTACCAGGGCCACACCCCGGGCGGCGCGCCGGTCTACAACGTCGCCTGGGCGATCGAGAAGCCGAGCGGCCGGCCTTATGCGCTGATCGATCTATGAGCCGGGGTGCCCCAATAGAAAGGGCCGCCCTGCGGCGGCCCCTGCCCTTCGATGCGGCATCGTCACCAAGTGCGGACGTCGCCGGTGTCGACATGGACGAAGTTCGAGCGCGGATAGTAGCCGACGCCGCCGGCCTGCAGCCCGACCGCGTTGCGGCGCAGGCTGGCCAGGCTCATATTCGGCATGAAGATGTCCGCCGCCTGGCCCTGGATGTGCAGGGAATTGCGTGCGACGCCGCGGCTGCGGCGAGCCAGCATGGCGTTGGTGGCGCGGGAGCGATAGCCGCAGACGACGTGGATCGGCTCGTCCGACCCGCCCTTACGCTGCAGCGTGTTGAGGATGTCGAGCAGACCCGGATCCATCACCCGGACCTCGTCCGACCGCCAATCGCGCAGGAAGTAGTTGAACTTGGCCAGGACGTCCGGGTTGTACCAGCCATCAGCCCAGTACTCTTCCTTGATTTCGACAAGGTTGTGGGCGTCGTACAGATGGAGCGTTCGTCGATTGGGGGCGGCTAAGGCTGAGAGTGGTGCGATTGGCGCGACGGCGGCGGCTGCAACAGCCCCGGCCGACATCCTCAGGAAATGCCGTCTCTGCATCGTTCCCGCTGCTCCTAACCTTCACTAACCGCGCTTCCGGCATTTCTGACGCTTTACACGCCTATACTGGGCGCCGGGCGTTTGATGGCGTCCTTTGTGAAGCAGGGCGAAGCGGGAATCAACAGTTTCTTCTCAGCTTTACAAAGAAAGCCTGTGATATAATGGCAACATTGTGGTAGATCTGTCGCACTTTTGGTGATGGATAAAGTAAATGCCCTGAAAATCGTAATATAGATTTTACACCCATTCGAAATCATCAAGGCGACATAAAAAAAGGCGACCGAAATTCGGCCGCCTTTTGGAGCAACGTTCGAATCGTACGAGGATTTCAGCGGGAAGATGCGAGTTGTTCGCGCCGGGTTTCTCGGGCCTGGAGCGCTGCGATGACCTTGGCATCAATGCCGTAAATGTCGTCGCGGAACGCCACCTCGCCGGTCCCGTCGACCCAGGCTGTCTGGTAGACGATGTAGAGCGGCATCGGAGCGGGCAGATTGATCCGAGTCGTCGGGGTCCAGCTGCCCATCACCCGCTCACGCCGCGCCGGCGACCAGTCGGGCGATCCGTCGAGCAGATAGTCGGCCAGCCAGATCGGATCCTGCAGCCGGACGCAGCCATGCGACAGGGCGCGGTCGGTGCGCTTGAAGTAGCTCTTCGACGGCGTGTCGTGGAGATAGACGCTCCAATTGTTCGCCATCATGAACTTGACCTTGCCCAGCGCGTTGCCCGGCCCCGGGTCCTGCCGGATGCGCATCGACCGCATGGTGCCGGCGCCGACGCCGTACCAGTCGACATAGTCGGCGCTCATTTCGCGCGAGCCGCCGCCCCAGCCGGAGAACAGCCGGTAGTTGCGGCTGGCGAGATAGCCCGGATTGTTGCGCAGCTTCGGCAGGTACTCCTTGGCGGCGATCGAGGGCGGTATGGTCCAGGTCGGGTTGAACTCGAGATAGGTCAGGGCGCTGTTGAACAGCGGCGTCTGATTCTTGGGCTGGCCGACCACGACATCCATGGTCCGCACCAGCTGGCCGTCGGCGACGACGTCCATGGTGAAGGCGGCGATGTTGACCATCAGGTAGTCGGGGCCGAGATCGTCCGGCAGCCAGCGCAGCCGCTCCATGCTGGCGACGATCTGGTTCATCCGCTCCGGCCCCTGCCGGTTCAGCATGGCCAGGGTGGCGCGGCCGAGGATGCCGTCCGGCTTGAGCCCGTGCTTGGTCTGGAACTGCTCGACCGCGGCCACCAGCTGCGGGTCGTAGAGCCGGCTCTGGTCCGCGGGATCGCCGACGAGCTCGCCGGTGGCGGCCAGGCGGGCGCGCAGCACCGGCACCCGGTCGCTCTCCTCACCCGGGCGCACACTGTTGCCCGCCGGGATGGTCGGCCAGCCGGCCTCGGCCAGCGTCTCGAACCCGCTCAGCGCGCCCTTCAGCTGCTGGTACAGCGCATGCTTCGGCGCCAGATCGGCCAGGAACCTGTACGGGTCGGGCAGCATCGACGCGGCGGTGGCCAAAGCGGCCCTGTCGACCGGTTTCGGTGTGATGTCGAAGGTCGGATCGATCTCGCGCGGCACCAGCCGGCCGGAATGCACGTCGACGCCGTAGCGCATCACCGCCGCGCTGAGCAGGATCTCGGTCGCGACGACGTCGTCTGCATCGGCGGAGCGGATCAGCTCCTTCAACGACTCGACATAGTAGTCGGACGGGACCAGCCCCTCCTCACGCGCCTTGGCCAGCCGCGCCACGATCGGCTCGACGCGCGGATCGAGCCGCCCGTCCATGTCGATCCACAGCGGGAACCAGCCGCGGCCGGAATAGAGGCCGCGCACCTCCCGCGCCTTCAGCACCACGCCGCCGACGGTAATCGTGTCGGCGTCGCCGATCACGGCCTCGATCGCGGCCCGTGGGTCGGACAAGGAGGCCGCGTCCAGCGACGCGGCGGCCGGCGTCAGCCCGGCCTGTGCCACGGCCGGCAGGGCAGCCGCGCCAAGCAGCAGGGACAAAAGCGGGACAATGAAGCGTCGCATCAATGGATCTCCAGCAATCTTGAGATACGTAGCGCGGCACGGGGCGCAGAGGAGTCCTTTTGCCGTGATGCGATCGTGAAAGTCACACAGCGTTGCTGCATAGCAACATAATCATCGAATTTTAGCAATATACGCCTAGCGGCTGCGGCGGCTTTGCCCTTCCCGCCTGCGGATCGCCCGCTTAGGGTACGCGCCATGAACGCCGCCACGCCCCCTTCCGTCATCGACGCCGCCAAGGGCCGTCATCCCTTGCGCTCGCTCGCCCCCTATCTCTGGCCGGTGGGCCAGCTGGAGATGCGGGCCCGGGTTGTACTGGCGGTGCTGCTGCTGATCGCCGCCAAGATCGCCAGCGTCTACACCCCGATCTTCTACAAGGAGGCGATCGACGCCCTGTCGGTGAAGGGCGGGCTGCCGCTGATCCTGCCGGTCGGCGTCATCCTGGCCTATGGCGCCGCCCGGGTGCTGAGCCTGGCCTTCGGCGAGCTGCGCGACGCGATCTTCGCCAAGGTGGCGCAGCGCGCCATCCGCCGCACCGGCCTCGCCACCTTCCAGCACCTGCACGCCCTGTCGCTGCGCTTCCATCTCGACCGCCAGACCGGCGGCCTGTCGCGGGCGATCGAGCGCGGCAATGCGGCGATCGACACGCTGCTGCGCTTCATGCTGTTCAACATCCTGCCGACCCTGGTCGAGATCCTGTTCGTCGTCGCCGTGCTGTGGTGGATCCTCGACCTGTGGTTCGCGCTGGTCACGCTGGCCACCGTCGTCCTCTACATCGCCTTCACCCTGTGGGTGACGGAATGGCGGACCAAGTACCGCCGCCAGATGAACGAGACCGACCAGGAGGCCAACACCAAGGCGATCGACAGCCTGCTGAACTTCGAGACGGTCAAGTATTTCGGCAACGAGGACCATGAGGCGCGGCGCTACGAGGCGTCGCTGATCCGTTACGAAGCGGCGGCGGTGCGCAGCCAGGTGTCGCTGTCGCTGCTGAACATGGGCCAGGCGGCGATCATCGCCGTCGGCCTGACCGCGGTGATGTGGATGGCCGCGGCCGGTATCGTCCAGGGCCGGCTGACGGTCGGCGACTTCGTGCTGGCCAACACCTATCTGATCCAGCTGTACCTGCCGCTGAACTTCTTCGGCTTCGTCTATCGCGAGGTGAAACAGGCCCTAGTCGACATCGAGAAGATGTTCTCGCTGCTCGGCGTGCCGCAGGAGGTGACGGACGCGCCCGGCGCCCAGCCGTTGCAGGTGCAGGGGGGCACGGTCAGCTTCACCGATGTCGAGTTCGGCTACGACCCGCGCCGGGCGATCCTGAAGGGCGTCACCTTCGCCGTGCCGGCCGGGCACACCGTCGCCATCGTCGGGCCGACCGGGGCCGGCAAATCGACCATCAGCCGCCTGCTGTTCCGCTTCTACGACATCACCGCCGGGTCGGTGCGGATCGACGGCCAGGACATCCGCGACATCACCCAGGCCAGCCTGCGCGCCGCCATCGGCATCGTCCCGCAGGACACGGTGCTGTTCAACGACACCATCCGCTACAACATCGCCTATGGCCGCCCGGGGGCGAGCGACGAGGAGGTCGTGGCCGCCGCCCAGATGGCGCGGATCCACGAGTTCGTGCTGCGCCTGCCCGACGGCTACGACACCAAGGTCGGCGAGCGCGGGCTGAAGCTGTCGGGCGGCGAGAAGCAGCGCGTGGCCATCGCCCGCACCATCCTGAAGGACCCGGCGATCCTGCTGTTCGACGAGGCGACCTCGGCGCTCGACACCAACACCGAGCGCGAGATCCAGGCCAATCTGCGCGAGGTCAGCCGCGGCAAGACCACGCTGGTGATCGCGCATCGCCTGTCGACCGTGATCGACGCCGACGAGATCATCGTCCTGGCCGATGGCCGCATCGCCGAGCGCGGCAGCCACGCCCAGCTGCTGGCCGAGGATGGCCGCTACGCCGAGATGTGGCGCCGGCAGCAGGAGGCGGCGGAGCGCGGCGAGCTGGCGGCGCCGGAGCGGCCGAACCGCGATCCGGAGATGGTCGCGGCGTCGTGACGGCGCAGCAGGAGCCCGGTTGATGCGTTTCTCCAGCCGATCTTTCGCCTGGTGCCTGCTGCTGCTCGCGATGGCCTGCTCTCCACGGGCCCCGGCGGTGGAGGCGTCGTGGCCTCTGCCGCAAGCGGTGTTGTTCTCGCAGGCCTTCGGCCCCGGCTTCACCGTCACGCCGCCAGACGGGCCGATCGAGCTGTCAGGGCTGGAGATCGGCAAGTTGGCCGTGCCGAGTGGCCGGATCGTCGCCTGCGATCCCTTCATCTGCGATCGCATCGAGGCCTTCGGCCGGCGCGTGCCGGTGGGCAAGTTCCCGGTCCAGCTGGCCATGGCAAAGCTGCCGAACGACGAACGGGTGGCCTTCGCCCGCATCCTTTTCGCCGACCGGCCGGTGGAACGCTGGGAGATGGCACTGCGGCCCGGGCAGACGCTGCAGGACCTGAAGCCTGGCTACATCCACGGCTACGGCGTCGACACCGGCACCGGCGCGTTCATGGACGCCGCCACCCAGGTTTCCTATCTGGCGGCGACGGCCGGCGAGGCCGCGACGATGCGGTTGGTCGACGCCCTGAACAATGCTCCGTCCGGCAGCCGGGCCTGGCTGCTGCGCCCATACGGGCATGCCAATGTCGCGATGTTCTCCTCGGGCTGGGGCGACGGCTTCTACGCCTCCTATTTCGGCCTCGACAGCGCCGGCCGCGTGGTCGCGCTGGTCACCGATTTCGGCGTGGTGGAGTGGCGGGCCGGGACATAGCGCGCCCCGTCACGATCGCGGCGACCCGGCCAGCGGTCTGGCCATTCGCAGCCACTCCGTCCGGGCCGGGCTGCGCACGAACACCGCGACCGACAGTGCGCCCACGATCGCGATCGCGCCGGTCAGGACGAAGGCCCCGGCGAAGCCGCCCGACCATTCGACGATGAAGCCGGTGACGGACGGCGCCACGATGCCGGCGAGGTTGGCGATCAGGTGGACGAAGCCGCCGACGCTGCCGACCCGCCCCTCCTCCACCGTGTCGAGGATGATCGCCCAGTAGGTGTTCGCGGTCAGGTACATGAAGAAGACCGAGACCGCCATCAGCGCCACCACGCCGGCGACCCCGGTGACGATGCCGGCCAGCGCGACGCAAATGGCGGCGATGGCCAGGCTGCCGACCAGGATCAGTTTGCGCGCGAAGACGGCGTTGCCGGTGCGCTGGTAGATGCGATCGCAGACGAAGCCGCCCAGCACCATGCCGATGCAGCCGACCAGCCAGGGGATCGCGTTGACCACGCCCATGGTGCCGATGCTGAGACCCTGCGCCTTGACCAGGTAGGTCGGGAACCAGGACAGGAAGAAATAGAGGATGTAGGCGTAGCCGAAGAAGGCGAAGGCAGTGGCGAGGATCGCCGGGCGGCGCAGATAGGCCGAGAGCGGCAGCTTGGCCGTCACCGCCGGAGGCTTCGCCCGCTCCTGCTCCATCTCCTCGCGCTCGGCCGCGCCGAGCCAGCGATGCTGCTCCGGCCGGTCGGTGGCCAGCAGCATCCAGGCGAGGACCCAAGCCAGCCCGACCACGGCGATGACGGTGAAGGAGATGCGCCAGCCCGCCAGCACGGCGATCGACCCGACCACCGGCCCGGCCAAGGCGGCGCCGATCGGCTGGCCGGCATTGGCGAGGCCGACGGCGGTGGCCTGCTCGCGCCGCGGAAACCAGTTGCTGACCACCTTGTTGGCGGTGGCGCTGAACGGCCCCTCGCCCATGCCGAAGACCACCCGCACCACCAGCAGAAAGACCAGGCTGGTGGCGGCGGCGGTCAGGCCGCAGAACACCGACCAGACCGTCATTGCCAGGGTAAAGACATTCTTCGGCCCGATCTTGTCGGAGGCCCAGCCGCCGACGAAGCAGAACAGGGCATAGCCGAAGAAGAAGCTGCTGAAGACGATGCCGAGCCGGGCGGGGTCGAGATCGAGGTCCTCGGCGATCAACGGCGCCGCGATCGACAGCGCCGCCCGGTCGAGGTAGCTGATGCCGCCGCCGAGAAACAGCAGGAAGACGATGAACCAGCGCAGCCGCGCTCCCATGACGTCCCTCCCTTATGATTCGGCCTTTGCCGGCCGGTGGTTTGTCGGGCCGCCGCCCGGGACGGGCGGTCGGTGGCCGGGCCGCTACATGGCCGGCGGACGACCGGTGCCGCGCATCAGGATCTGCTGATGGGCGCCGGTGATCTGGGCATGGAAGGCCAGCGCGGCCTCAGACAGGTCGGCGTCCGGCCGCTGCTCGGGCTCGAAATTGTGGAATTCGTCGACGCCGCGGACGAGGGTCGCCGCGTCATGGGTGCCGACGATCTGGCGGACATAGGTGGGCAGGTAGCGGATGGCGAAGCCGATCCGGCGCTTGCCCGACGGGTTGGGGTCGGAGCCGTGGATCAGCCGGACATGGTGCAGCGACATCTCGCCGGGCTGCAGTTGCAGCATCCGCGCCTGCGCGTCGTCGACCTCGACCGCGATCTCCTGGCCGCGCGACAGCAGGTTGTTGGCGGCGAAGGTGTCGCGATGCGGTACCTGCTCCAGCATGTGACTGTCCGGGATCACCCGCATCGCGCCGTTCTCGGCCGTGCTCTCGGACAGCGCCACCCAGGCGGTGACGATGTCGGCCGGGTCGAGCCCCCAATAGGTCGAATCCTGGTGCCAGGAGACGAAGCCCGGATCGCGCGGTTCCTTGATGAAGAAGCTCGAACCCCAGACCAGGATGTTCGGGCCGATGATATCCTCGACCGCGTCGAGGAGGACGGGATGGCGGATCAGCCCGTCCAGCCAGGTGAACAGGAGATGGCTCTTGTGGCGCATCGGCCCCTTCAGCGTCCCATGCACGCTCTCATGCGCTTCGAGATGGCGGCGGATCTGCGTCGCCTCGTCGGCCGGCATCACCCGGATCGGGGCGTGGTAGCCGTGCGCGCGGTAATGCTCCACCGCGGCCGGGGACAGCATCTTCATGGCGGCTCCTCCGATGTCGGGCATCTTTGCGATGCACTAATTTTATTGGTGTCGTTATGATTTCAAATATGGAAAACCATATGAGCCAGGATGTCAACGCCGACGACAGGGATGCCAAGCCCGGTGCCCCGGCGCTGGAAAAGGGGCTGGACCTGCTGGAGGCGCTGGCGGCCGAGCCTGGCGGCATCAACCAGAAGTCGCTGGCGGCGCGGGTCGGCCGGTCGGTCGGCGAGATCTTCCGCATGCTCGGCGTGCTGGAGCGCCGCGGCTATGTCGCCCGCGACCCGAAGACCGGCGAGTACCGGCTGACCTTGCGGCTGTTCCAGCTGGGCACCCAGCATCCACCGACCCGGCGGCTGCAGCAGGCGGCGCTGCCGGTGATGGAGGCGCTGGCGGCGCAGGTCGGCCTCGCCTGCCATCTCAGCATGGCCAGCGGCGGGCATTTCCTGATCCTGGCGCAGGCCGAGCCGGACCGGCCGATGGGCTGGACGGTGAAGTTGGGCGCGGTGTTCCCGCTGTCGATGCACCTCGTCTCCGCCCGCATCCTCACCGCCTTCCAGCGCGAGCCGCGGCGCGGCGAGATGGTGCAGGCGATCGCGAAGCGCGACGGGATCCCGGTCGAGGATATCCTGGCGCGGCTGGAGGGCATCGCCGCGGCCGGGCACGACCTGGCGCCGAGCGAGACCGCCCCCGGCCTGACCGATATGAGCGCGCCGGTGCTGGACCCTTCCGGGCTGGCGGTCGCCGCGCTGACCCTGCCCTTCCTGCCGCAGCGGGGCAACACCGTCTCCCAGGCGGAGGCACTGGCCGCGCTGCAGGACGCCGCCGCGCGGATCTCGGCGCAGATCGGCGGGCCGGGCTGAGGCGCTGCCTCAGCCCTCCTGCTTCGCCTTGGCCAGCCGCGCGCTTTCCTTCTTCAACGGCCGGGCGACCGGGCAGATCTCCGAAACGAAGCCGTTCAGCGTGTTGGCCAGGTTGTCCTGCAGCAGCCGGTAGTAGATGTACTGGCCGCGCTTCTCCCCCGCGATCAGGCCGGCCGCCTCGAGCACGCTGAGATGCTGCGAGATCGACGGCTTCGACATCTCGAAGCGCGACGCGATCTCGCCCGCGCTCAGCTCCGCATGGGCGAGATAGGCCAGGATCTTGCGGCGGGGGGCCGAGGCCAGGGCTTCGAAGACGCGTTGCATGATCCATCCTGTCGCCGAACCGGCGCCATCATTTAGGTAATTAACTAACCATTGACAAGCGTCGCCGCCCCATAGTTAGGTAAATACCTAAATACCGAACCTCGCCGCATGGCGCAACCCTGCCGGAGGATCCGATGGCCTGCCTTTCCACCGCGCGGATGATCGCCGACCCCGATACCAGCGCCGCCCAGGGCCGGGTGGAATGGGCGCCGGCCCGCTCGCTGTGGACCGGCGGCATGACCGTCGCGGCGCTCGGCCTCGCTCCCTTCGCGACCAGTTGGAGCGCCGTGGCGCTGTTCGTCGCCACCACCGCCGTCACCATCTGCGCCGGCCATTCCGTCGGCATGCACCGGCTGCTGATCCATCGCAGCTTCTCGGCCCCGCTATGGCTGGAGCATCTGCTGGTGTATCTCGGCACGCTGGTCGGCATGGCGGGGCCGATCGGCATGATGCGGCTGCACGACACCCGCGACTGGGCGCAGCGCCAGGCGGGATGCCACGACCTGCACGCCCATCGCGCCGGGCTGCTGCGCGACGCCTGGTGGCAGATGCACTGCCGGCTGGTGCTGGACCGCCCGCCGCGCTTCGCGCCGGAGGCCCAGGTGCTGGACGACCGCTTCTACCGGTTCCTGGAGCGCAGCTGGATGCTGCAACAGCTGCCCTGGGCCCTGCTGTTCTGGGGCGTCGGCGGCCTGCCCTGGCTGGTCTGGGGCGCGCCGATGCGGGTGGCGGTGTCCCTGACCGGGCATTGGCTGGTCGGCCATTTCGCCCACCGCCGCGGCGACCAGGGCTGGCGGGTCGAGGGCGTGGCGGTGCAGGGCCACAACATCCGCTGGTGCAGCCTGGTCAGCTTCGGCGAATCCTGGCACGGCAATCACCACGCCTTCCCGGACTCGGCGCGGCTGGGCGTCGAGCCCGGCCAGGCCGACCCCGGCTGGTGGCTGCTGCGCGGGCTGGAGCGGCTCGGCCTGGTCCATGACCTGAGGCAGCCGGCCGACTTGCCGCCGCCGCCAGGGCTGCGACGGGTGCGCACCGCCGGGTCTCTCGTCCATCTCGAACTTCGCCGAGAGCCGCTACCATGACAGGATCGAAGGGCGGCGCATCGAAGGCGAGCGAGGCCTTTTGGTTACTAAGTGGCCTCCTCTTCCTTACGCTTGTTTGGCTCATGCTCATATTCACCCTTCGCTGGGGATGGCTCGCCAATACCGTTCTTCATGGTCCTAGCAATCACTTCTTTTGGATTGGTCACTTCGCCAGCATCATTTCGATAGTATTGTTATGGATCTTCTACCCATCGTCACTCGTTGTCGGTCTTTCCTATTTCGGTGGTTTCACTTTCCCCTATCTGATTTTTGGCATGCCCTCGCAATTGGAATTGCCAGGTCTGGCCGTGGCAGCGCTGTGTGCGATCGTGGCCGGTCTGCTCGCGCGCTTGCTCAACCTGTTCCGAGGTGACGGTTGAACGGCGTTGCCGCCGAGCCGCAGTCGCCGCCATTGGATCGGTTCCCGTGAAGGGCCAAATCGCCTAGCCTCGCTGCGCAAGACACGCGAGGGATTCGGACGGTGACGGCGGAGACGGTCGAGGCGATGGCGATGCAGATCCGGGTCGGCGACCGCCGCGCCCTGGCCCGCGCCATCACCCTGGTCGAATCCCGCCGTGCCGACCATCGCGAGCGGGCCGAGGCATTGCTCGAGGTTCTGGCGCCCGCCGCCGGCGGCGCGGTCCGCATCGGCATCTCCGGCCCGCCCGGCGTCGGCAAGTCGACCTTCATCGAGGCCTTCGGCCTGCACCTGACCGGCCAGGGCCACCGCGTCGCGGTGCTGGCGGTCGACCCTTCCTCGCAGCGCTCCGGCGGGTCGATCCTCGGCGACAAGACGCGGATGGAGCTGCTGACCCGCGACCCCGCCGCCTTCATCCGCCCCTCCCCGGCCGGATCGACGCTGGGCGGGGTGGCGCGGCGCACGCGCGAGACCCTGCTGCTGTGCGAGGCCGCCGGCTACGACGTGGTTATCGTCGAGACCGTCGGCGTCGGCCAGTCCGAGACCGCGGTGGCGCAGATGGTCGACGTGTTCCTGCTGCTGCTGCTGCCCGGCGCCGGCGACGAGCTGCAGGGCATCAAGCGCGGCATCGTCGAGGTCGCCGACATCCTGGTGGTGAACAAGGCCGACGGCAGCCAGAAGGGCGCCGCCAACCACGCCGCCGCCGAATACCGCCACGCCTTGGCGCTGCTGCGCGGCAGCGGCGGCTGGACCCCGCCGGTGCTGCAATGCTCGGCGCTGGAAAACCGCGGCATCGACAAGGTCTGGGAGACGATCGGGTCGTTTCGCGCTCAGATGGGCGAGGCTCTGGGCGAGCGCCGCGCCGAGCAGGCCAGGTCCTGGCTGTGGCGCGAGCTTGGCGACGGCCTCCTGGACGCGCTGCGCGCCCACCCCGCCGTGGCCAAGGCGCTGCCGGCGCTGGAGGCCGAGGTCGCCGCCGGCCGCCTGCTGCCGACCGCAGCAGCGCGACGGCTGCTGGAGCGATTTCTGGAGGGTTGAGCCCGCTGATTGACACGGCGTCGGCGCCCTCACACCCTTCCGGTGGGGGGACATGCCGATGCGGCACATGATTGCGGCGGCACTCATCTGCGCCGGGCTGGCCGGCTGTTCGGACCCGCACCCGGTCGAGACGGGTTGCCCATCGCCGGAATCCGACGCGAACGTGATCGTGATCGTCCATGTCTCGACCGGACTGGTCTTCTTCGACTCCGGCAGCGACCGGCTGAACCAGCGCGCCGTGGCCTATCTGGACCGGATGGAGCCGGCCATCTGGTTTGCCTGTTCCGATGCCGTCGTAATCACCGGCCACACCGATCGGGTCGGCTCCGCCACCAGCAATCTGGAGCTGTCACGGCGTCGGGCGGAGGCGGTGCGCGACGCCCTCGTCGCCCGCGGCGTGCCGGGCAATCTGCTCTCCGTCCACGGCGCCGGCGAAGCCGATCCGTTCGTACCCACCGCAGATGGCGCGGCCGAGCCGCAGAATCGGCGGGTTGATATAATCCCCTATTAGCCGAGAGAGCGACTGCAGCGGACCGCGAAGCCCGTGCCGGCCGAATCCTTGAGAGATCCGGCCGGCGCCGGGTGTCAGGCCTTCTTCAGCGTCGAAGGTGCGGCCGCAGCGCCCTTTTTCAGGGCCGCGTCCTTCTTCGGCTTCTTGGCTTCCTTGGGCTTGCGCATTTGACCCTTGGCCATGGCATGCCTCCTTCGCTCGTGGCCCACACATCATAGCGAAACGCCACGGATCGTCATAAAAATTCAATGTCGGCCGACGATACGAGAGATCCCGTCCCCGGCGGCCGGATGCGCTATCCTCTCCCCAGAAACAGGGAGGCGGCGATGACCAGCTATGACGCCATCATCATCGGCACGGGCCAGGCCGGACCGGCGCTGGCGGACCGGCTGAGCCGGGCCGGGCAGCGCGTCGCGGTGATCGAGCGGGCACGCTTCGGCGGCACCTGCGTCAACACCGGCTGCATCCCGACCAAGACCATGGTCGCCAGCGCCTATGCCGCCCGGATGGCGCAGCGCGCCGCCGAATTCGGGGTGGTGCTGCCCGGCCCGTACCGGGTCGATATGAAGCAGGTCAAGGCGCGCAAGGACGCCGTCTCCGGCCAGTCGCGGGTCGGGGTCGAGGGCTGGGTGCGCGGCATGGCGAACAGCACCGTGATCCAGGGCCACGCCCGGCTGACCGGCCCGAGGACCGTCCAGGTCGGCGACGAGACCCTGACGGCCGAGCGGATCTTCCTGAATGTCGGCGGCCGGGCCACGGTGCCGCCGATGCCGGGGATCCAGGACGTGCCGTTCCTGACCAACAGCACGATGATGGACCTCGACACGCTGCCGGAGCATCTGGTGATCGTCGGCGGCTCCTATATCGGGCTGGAGTTCGGCCAGATGTTCCGCCGCTTCGGCTCCCGGGTGACGGTGGTCGAGATGGGACCGCGGCTGATCGGCCGCGAGGACGAGGACGTCTCCGCCGCCATCGCCGGCTTCCTGGAGAAGGAGGGCGTCGCGATCCGCACCAACGCGAAATGCATCAGCCTGGCGCCGGACGGCGACGGCGTGGCGGTGTCGGTCGACTGCACCGCCGGCGCGCCGGTGGTCGCCGGATCGCATCTGCTGCTGGCGGTCGGGCGCAAGCCGAACACCCACGATCTCGGGCTGGAGGCCGCGGGCGTGGCCACCGACGAGCGCGGCTACATCACCGTCGATGACACGCTGCAGACCAGCGTGCCCGGGATCTGGGCGCTGGGCGACTGCAACGGCCGCGGCGCCTTCACCCACACCGCCTACAACGATTTCGAGATCGTCGCCGCCAACCTGCTGGATGGCGACACGCGCCGCGTCAGCGACCGGATCACGGCCTATGCCCTCTACACCGACCCGCCGCTGGGCCGCGCCGGCATGACCGAGGCGGAGGCGCGCCAGTCCGGCCGCCGCATCCTGGTCGCCAAGCGACCGATGACCCGGGTCGGCCGCGCCGTCGAGAAGGGCGAGACCGAGGGCTTCATGAAGGTCGTGGTCGACGCCGAGACGCGGCAGATTCTGGGCGCCGCCATCCTCGGCACCGGCGGCGACGAGGTGGTGCACGGGCTCCTGGACCTGATGTACGCCAAGGCGCCGTACGATTTGCTGCAGCGCTCGATGCCGATCCACCCCACGGTGTCCGAGCTGCTGCCGACCCTGCTCGGGTCGCTGGAACCGGCGTCATGAGCGGGCGCGACCGGGCCGAGGCCACGGTGCTGCGGGTGCTGGGCACCGCGGCGCCGGCGGGCCGCACCGTCACGCCGGACGATCGGCTGCTGGAGGATCTCGGCCTCGCCCCGGCCGACGTCACACGGCTGGCCTGGGACATCGAGGAGGCGCTGGGCGTCGACCTGCCGCGCGACGACCTGGCCTCGGTCTTCACCGTGCGCTCGCTGATCGATCTGGTCGACCAGCATTACGACCCGGCGACGGCCGATCCGAAGCATGGCTGGCACATGTGACGGCACCGGCCACGGTTACGACTAATGGATGAGTGCACTGCAACGCGGGACCGGCTCTCCGGCGTTGCGGGATCCGGAAGCAGACACCAAGCTGGCTCAGCAGCTGGAGACGCCCGCCCATGAATCCCCAGCGCCGGCTGACGGTCATCGTTTCGCTCGACGTCGCCGGCTTCACAAGGCTGGTGCAGGAGGATGAGCGCGGCACCCTGGCAGCGCTCGCCTCGATCCGCCGCGAACTGCTGGGCGCGCCGCTGCGGGCCCGGCATGGCCATGTGTTCAAGACCATGGGCGACGGCGTGCTGATCGAGTTCTCCAACATCGAGGACGCCGTGTGCTGGACGGTCGACTTCCAGAAGGCGATGGCGATCCGCAATGCGCAGAAGCCCGCACGAGCGATGCTGGTCCGCGCCGCCGTTGCGCTCGCCGACGTCTACATCGAGGGTGAGGACCGTTTCGGGGCCGCGGTCGCCTTCGTCGTCCGCCTGCAGCAGGCGGCGCCGCCGGGCGGGATCGCCATCACCCATTCCGTGCGCTGGCAGCTCGGCAAGTCGTTGTCGGCGCCCTTCATCCGGGTGATGAAGACGTTGAAGGACATGGGCGATCCGATGGAGGTCTGGATCTGGGCGCCTCCCGGCACCGAGGTCGAATCTGCCGCAGCGGCGAACCGCGACGCCGATGCGGCGGAGGACGATGAGGACCTGCCCTCGATCGTCGTCCTGCCGTTCGACAACCTGTCGGGCGATCCCGCCGCGTCTGCCCTCGCCGACGGTGCGGTGGAGGAGATCACCGCGACGCTCTCCCGCATCCGGGATTTCACCGTCATCGCCCGCCATTCGGCCGTGGCCTATCGCGCCGCCGGGCGACCCGTGGATCCGCGGGAAATCGCCCGCACCTTCAAGGTCCGCTACGTGCTCGAAGGCAGCGTGCGGATCTCCGGCAGCCGGGTGCGGATCTCGGCGCAGCTGATCGATGCGGCCAGCGCCTTGCACCTGTGGTCCGGGCGTTTCGACGGTACGGTCGAGGACATGTTCGACCTGCAGGACCGGATCGCCGAGGGCGTCGCCGGCGCGCTGCACCCCTCGATCCGGGCGGCGGAGATCGCGCTGGCGCTGAGCAAGAAGCCCGGCAGCCTGGCGGCCTACGACCTGATGCTGCAGTCCCTGCCGCATCTCTGGGCCCATCGTAAACCGGAGAATGCCGAGGCGATCCGGCTGCTGCGGGAGGCGCTGCGGCTCGACCCCGACTACAGTCGTGCCGCCGCCCTTGCCGCCTGGGCCCATGGGCAGCAGGTCACCTACAACTGGGCCGCCGATTATGCGGCCGAGCGGGCGGCGGGCGATGTCCTGATCAAGCAGGCGTCGGAAGGCGCCCAGGACGATGCGACGGCGCTGAGCGCCCTGGCCACGGCGACCATGCTGCTGTTCGGCGACGTCGGCCGGGCCGAGCAGTTCGTCGATCGGGCGCTGACGCTCGACCCGAACCATGCCTGGGCCTGGACGCGCCGCGGCTTCCTGCACGTCTATCGCGGCAATCCGGCTGCGGGCCGACCCTGCTTCGAACGGGCGATCCGCCTGAGCCCCCTCGACCCCTTCAGCTTCAACTGCTTCATCGGCCTCGGCCTTGCCGCCTTCGCCGAGGGCCGTCCCGACGAGGCGGCCGGCTGGACCCGCAAGGCGCTGCACCAGAAGCCGGCGGCGACCTGGATGTTCCGCGACCTCGCCACCTTCCTCGCCCATGCCGGCCAGGACGAGGCTGCACGCAAGGCGCTGTCGCAGTTCACGGCGTCGCGGCCCGGCGTCGCCGTCTCGACCGTGGCCGACGCCCTGCACTATTTCGAGCCGGATCTGCTGCGCCGCTATCTCGATGGCCTGAGCCGTGCCGGCCTGCCGCAAGAGCCGGCGGACAAACCGGCCTCATGACCGCCGACGGCCTCATCTTCCGCCCGGTCGACGCGGCGCGATGGCCCGATTTCGAACGGCTGTTCCAAAGCCGCGGCGGGCCGAAATACTGCTGGTGCATGGTCTGGCGTGCGACGCCGCAGGAGGTCAAGCTCGACGGCGCCGGCCGCAAGGCGGCGCTGCATGCCAGGGTGCGGGACGGGGTGCCGATCGGGATTCTAGGCTATCGCGACGGCGAGCCGGTGGCCTGGTGCTCGATCGCCCCGCGCGAAACTTACCGCCCACTCGGCGGCCCGAAGGACGAGGACCGGGTCTGGTCCCTGGCCTGCATGTTCGTCCCCCGCCGGCTGCGCGGCCGCGGCCTGGCCGACCGGCTGATCATGGCGGCCGTCGAGCATGCGCGGGCGCAGGGCGCCACGGCGGTCGAGGCGTATCCGGTCGATCCGGACTCGCCCAGCTACCGCTTTATGGGCTTCGTCCAGGCCTTCACCCGGGCCGGCTTCACCGAGATCGGCCGCGCCGGCAGCCGCCGCCACGTGATGCGGCTGTCAGTCTAAGCCGGCTTCCATCAGGCCGATGGCGGATACGGTCAAATCCGCAAGCTCTTCAACCCTAAAGTAGGACAAAACCACAGGGAGAGAGCGCGATGCGATCGTTCCGGTCCATGCTGGCCGCCACTGCCGTCCTGGCGCTCTCCGGCCCGCCCGCCTTCGCCGCCGACCCGGCGCCGACAGTGCCGGCCTCGGACCTCACCGACCTCCAGGCCGAATTCGACCCGATGGGACCGGCGGTGCAGGCGCTGACGCTGCCGGATGGTCGCGTGGTGCACTATATCGACGAGGGCGAGCCCGGCTGGCGGCCGGTGCTCTATGCCAGCGGCACCGGCACCAGCGCCCGCGCCTTCGGCATGACCGAGTATCTGCGCAGCCTGCGCACCCGGCTGAAGCTCCGCTTCATCAGCGTCGAGCGCAACGGCTTCGGCGACACCGAGTTCCGGCCGGGCTGGACCACCAAGGACTATGCGACCGAGGTCCGCGCCGTGCTGGACCATCTCGGCATCCAACAGACCGCGGCGCTGGCCATCTCCGGCGGTGGGCCGTATCTGGCCGAGATCGCGGCGGAGATGCCGGACCGGCTGATCTCGCTGCACTTCCTGGCCGCCACCTCCGGCTTCGGACCGGAGAAGAAGGCCTGCACCATGTCGGAGGCCGAGCTGACCGGGATGATGAAAGTGGCGCAGAACCCGGAAGACTGGTGGGCCTATCCGGAGACCAGCCCGACCCGCAAGATCCCGGGCTTCGCCGACCGGGCCTATGAGGAGGGCGCGCGCACCTATTTCATCCGCGGCCAGATGGGCGATCTGCGTGGCCAGGTCGCCGAATACCGCCGCTACTGCACCGAGCCGAAGGCCGATGTCACGAAGGTCCAGGTGCCGGTCTATGTCTATCAGGGCACCGCCGACACATCGGTCCCGCTCGACCAGGCGCAGTACTGGCAGTCGCAGTTCCCGAACCTGCGCAAGGCCCGGATCTACGAGGGCGAAGGCCATGACGTGCAGTACCGGCACTGGGATCAGCTGCTGCTGGACGTCGCCGGCCATGCCGAGCTGACCATGCTGTGCGCCGACGGCCGGTCGCAGGCGGTGCCGGAGGCCGACGCCCAGGCGCTGCTGGCGAAGGGCGCCGCGCTGGGCATCTGCGCTTGGCGCTGAAGGCCGGCTTGCGGGTAGACTAGGGGCTCCGCAGCGAAGGATGCGCGCCATGGCCACCACGCCCCCGCCCCTTGCCCTCGACCTGCCGGCCCCGGGCTTCAGCCTGCCCGCCACCGACGGCCAGACCTATTCCCTGGACGATGTCGCCGGGCCGCGCGGCACGGTGATCGTCTTCATCTGCAACCACTGCCCCTATGTGAAGGCGGTGATCGACCGGCTGGTGGACGACGCCATGACGCTGCTGGCCGAGGGCATCGGCTTCGCCGCGATCTGCTCGAACGATTCCGTCGCTTATCCGGAAGACGGCTTCGACCGGATGAAGGCCTTCGACGAGGCGCACGACCTGCCCTTCCCCTATCTGCACGACGAGGACCAGTCGGTGGCGCGGGCCTATGGCGCGGTCTGCACCCCGGACTATTTCGGCTTCGATTCGCACCGGCAGTTGAAGTACCGCGGCCGGCTGGATGAAGGCCGGACCACCCCTCCCCCGCCGCATGCGCGGCGCGAGCTGGTCGAGGCGATGATCCAAATCGCCGAGACCGGCCAGGCGCCCGCCGACCAGGTGCCGTCGATGGGCTGCTCGATCAAATGGAAGGCCGCCTGAGCCGCTTGGCGGGACTCGCTATCTCGCGGCCTTGATCTGCGGCAAGTCCCGGGTGAACGCGCGGAAGCCCACGCCGTAGTACAGGTCCCGGGCGGCCGGGCGCGCCGGCGCGCCGAGACAGGCGACCAGCATGCGGTTCGCGCCGGCCGCCCTGGCCAGCTGCATGCCGTACAGCTGCAACGCGGTGCCCAGCCCGCGTCGCCGGAAGTCCCGGTGCGTGCCGACGGGCTCGAACTCGGCGGTTTGCGTCGCCTCGTCCAGCCAGATGATCGCGGTCGCGGCCAAGGTGCCGTCCGGTGCCTCGATCAGCACATGCAGATCGGCCCGATACGGCCAGGTCCGCTGGACCCGGTCGAACGCCGCGGCGGTGAGCCCGGATGTGGGCCACGCGTCCCGATGCGCTTTGACCGCGTCTGCCGCCGGGACGTCCCCGGCCGTCCGAAACCGGAATCCCCCGGGCAGCACCGGATCCGGCACCTCCGTCAGCGCCCGAACATTGAACTGCACCCAGGATCCGTTGTCCGAACCGGCTTCCGTGTCGAACGCGTATCCGTGCGCGGCGACGATAGCATGCGCGTGCACATCCGCGGACTGCACCGTCAGCAACCGGTCGACGTCGCCCGCGACCTCGTCGTACCAGTCCAGCATCCCTGCCAGCAGCTCCGGCCGGTCCGGGTGCGCCTGCCAGATCAGGTTGGCCGCCTCGGCCTCGCGGAACGTCCCGTCGCCGCGCGGGACCCGGTACGGCAGATGCACCCATCCCCATGCGGCCAGCCGGCCGTCGACGAACCACAGCCGGTGCCGCCAGAACCGGCTGAGCGCGTCGACATCCTTGGCCCAGACCCAGGCCAGCTCGCCAACGGTCGCGTCGCCGTTCACCAGCTCCGGCCGCAGTGCCATCACCTGCTGGGCCAGGCCCTGCATCCGCCGGAGTTCGGTCAGGCCAAGAGCTTCCATGCGGGCACCTTGGCAGGGCCCGGACCAGGCTGTCGAGGGATTGCGACCAGGGCAGCGCAGACCGGCAACGGCGCTCGAAACGCATGCGCGTCTCCGCCTTGTTCGCACCCCGGCATCGGCTCCGGCAGCCATGGACATCTGAACAGCCGCTGCGCTTGGATGATGCAGTCCTTCTCGCATTGGTCATGAATAGGTCGTTCTCAAATTTTCCAAAGCACAACGCACAATAGGTTAGTATTCCTTGTATTATTACAGTCACTTGCCGCCCGGATGCGAATCTCAAGATTGTTGTTGGAGGGCTCCCGGTTGTGATGCCAAATGCATAAATTCGTATTTCCATTTTCTTGGGGGGGGCACGTCCAAATGGCAATCATCAACGGCACACCCGACGACGACACCCTGATCGGCACCAGCGATCCCGACACCCTCAACGGGCTGGGCGGCAACGACACCCTCCGAGGCGGCGCGGGCGGCGATATCCTGAGCGGCGGCGACGGCTCGGACACCGCCGATTACCAGGGCTCGAGCGCCGAGGTCTTCATCAGCCTGCCGGGCAACCTGTTCTTTGGCGGCGACGCCACCGGCGACCAGTTGAGCAGCATCGAGAATGTCATCGGCTCCAGCTTCGACGACAGCCTCGCCGGCGGTGCCGGCAGCAACATCTTCCGCGGCGGTGACGGCCGCGATCTGCTCCAGGCCTATGCCGGCGACGATTCGCTCTTCGGCGACGCGGGCGACGACACCGTCGACGGCGGCAACGGGAGCGACCAGTTGTTCGGCGGCGCCGGGAAAGACCTCATGTTCGGCGATGACGGCGTCGATCTGCTCGACGACGGCGCCGATTCGATCGACGGCGGGGCCGATGACGACGAGATCTGGGGCCATGGCGGCAACGACACCCTCGTGGGCGGCACCGGCAACGATGTGATCAAGGGCAATGAGGACAACGACGTCCTCCGCGGCGGCGCAGGGGCGGACAAGCTGGACGGCGGCACCGGCAGCGATACGGCGAGCTACTACACCAGTGGCACCGGGATGCTGGTCAGCCTCGCCACCGGCCTCGGCAGCGGCGGCGAGGCGCAGGGCGATACCCTGACCGGCATCGAGAACGTCTCCGGCAGCCAGGCCGGCGACAGCCTCTACGGCAATGCAGACGCCAATGTCCTGCAGGGGTGGAACGGCAATGACGTGCTCGTCGGCCGGGCGGGCAAGGACACGCTCACCGGCGGCGCCGGCGCCGACCGTTTCGTCTATGTGGCGACCACCGAGAGCATGGTCGGCGCCAATGCCGACCGGATCGCCGACTTCAGCCACGCCCAGGGCGACCGGGTCGACCTGGCGGGCATCGACGCCAACACGACGGTCGGCGGCGACCAGGCCTTCAGCTTCATCGGCTCCGGCCTCTACACCGGTGTCGCCGGGCAACTCCGCTTCGCCGTCGCCGGCGGCGTGACCACCGTCGCCGGCGATGTCAACGGCGACGGTGTCTCGGACTTCCACATCCAGCTGACCGGCGCCATCGGCCTCGTCGCCGGCGACTTCGTGCTGTAGCGCCTGCCGGCCGGGGCGCCCCGTCGGACGCCCCGGCCGATCAGCGCCTACGGTGCCCGGTCGAGTACGCCCCAGTCGAAGCCGCGCGCCCAGTCCGCGAAGCCGCGCCAGCCGACCTCAGGGAAATCCCGCCGCAGCGCCGCGATGTCGGCGGAATAGCCGGTCCGGTCGAACCATTCGAACATCAGTGCCGCATCCTCGCTCTGCTGGCGCATCACGGCGATCGGGATCTCCTGATAGGCGATCGGACGGCCGATGGCCTGCGACAGGATCTTCGCCTGCTCCTCGCCGGCCAGCTCGTCTCCGGCAATGTCGAAGCGTTTGCCGAACACCGTCTCGCGCCGCTCCGCCAGGGCGGCGACGAAGGCGCCGATATCGGCCACCGCCACCAGCTGGACGGCGCGCCGGGGCGGCAGGGCGAAGGCGTGCACCCCCTGGCGCAGGCCGGCAATCGACCATGGCGCGACGGCGTTCTCCATGAAGGCGACCGGCGCGCTGATGGTATAGGGGATCCCGAGCCCGGCGATGTGCCGCTCGACACGGACCTTGCTCTCGAAATGCGGGATGCCGGTGGCCTTGTCCGCGTCGCCGACCGACGAATAGATCAGGTGGCCGATGCCGGCTGCCTTGGCTGCGTCGGCGGCGATGATGCCCTGGTGGGTCTCCTCCTCCGTCCCGGCTTCGTAGCTGTTGCCCATCAGGAACATCGTGTCGACGCCCTGGGCGGCCTGCCGCACCGAGGCGGCGTCGCCGAGATCGCCGGCGCGGATCCCGGCACCGGCCGAGGCCAGCCGCCGCGCGGCGTCGCCGTCCGGCTTGCGGGTCAGCGCCGTGACGCGATGGCCCCGGGACAGCAATGCGGCGGCAACCGCCCCTCCCTGCTGGCCGGTGGCGCCGGTCACCAGGACATGTCGCTTGGTGGTCATGGGTCTGCTCCTCGTTTCCAACGGAGCAGAGTTGGGGCTTCCCCTATTGGCCCATAATGAAGGATAATCGGGAAATTCTGTCCCATCCCAGCCTACAATGATCGACCTCAACGACATCCAGGTCTTGGCCCGTGTGGTCGAGGCCGGCAGCTTCACCGCCGCCGCGCGGTTGCTCGGCATGCCCAAGACGACGGTCAGCCGCCGCATCGCCGCGCTCGAGCGCGAGGTCGGGGTGCGGCTGCTGCAGCGGACGACACGCAGCCTCAGCCTGACCGATGCGGGCCGCCTCTATTACGAGCAGAGTAGCCAGGCGCTGCGGCTGATCGAGAGGGCCAATCTGCGGCTGGCGGAAGCGCGGGCGGAGCCGTCGGGGACAATCCGGATCTCGGCGCCGGTCGGCTTCGGCGGTCATTTCCTGACCGCGACGGTGTTCGACTTCCTGACGGCCCATCCGAAGACCAGGGTCGAGCTGCGCCTCACCGACGACACGCTGAACCTGGTCGAGACCGGAATCGACCTCGCCTTCCGGACCGGGGTGCTGCCCGACTCCACGCTGGTCGCCCGCAGGCTTGGCTCGACCCATCGGATCCTGTGCGCCAGCCCGGACTATCTCGCACGCTGCGGCGTGCCGGCAGTGCCGGCCGACCTCGCCGGGCATGACTGCGTTATCGCCGGCCCGTCGGCGGCCGGCGCCCCCTGGGTGCTGGAGGGGCCGGAGGGCAGCGAGACGGTCACGGTGTCGGGGCGCTTCGCCGCGAACGAGATGCAGGCGGTGCATGCCGCCGCGCTCGCCGGCCTCGGCATCGCCCAGCTGCCGCTGGGGATCGCCGAGGCCGCGGTGGCGGAGGGGCGGCTGCGCCGCGTCCTGCCCGAGCACACCACGCCGGCAGGCGGCCTCTACGCCGTCTATCCGAGCAGCCAGCACCTCTCGCCCCTGGTCAGGGCGTTCATCGCGCTGGCGGCGGAGCGGGTGAGCGCCGCCGTTGGGCGGCCTTAGCCGAACGCGGCCTCGTACTGCTCCGGCTTGAAGCCCACCAGCAGTTTGCCGCCGATGTCGAGCACCGGCCGCTTGATCATCGAGGGCTGGTCGAGCATCAGCCCGATCGCCCTGGCCTCGGTCAGCCCCTCGCGGGCGGCGTCCGGCAGCTTGCGGAAGGTGGTGCCGGCGCGGTTCAGCAGCACCTCCCAGCCGGCTTGGCGCACCCAGCCCTCGAGCGTGGCGCGGTCGATCCCCGCCGCCTTGTAGTCGTGGAAGGCATAGGCGACACCGCGCTGGTCGAGCCAGGCCCGCGCCTTCTTCATCGTGTCGCAGTTCTTGATGCCGTAGATCGTGACCGTCTTCGCCATGTCGCTTCCGCTGGTTCTCCGTCGTGCCGTCCCGACCATAGATGAAGGTCACGGCCGGCGAATAGCTGACGCCGGATGACAGCCATCGCCTGATAGAGTGCGTGGGCACGGAGAGCGAGGTTAGGGATGGCGAAGACAGCGGTCGAGAAGGTCCGGCAGTCGCCGGCGGCGGTGGCGGAGGGCCGGTGCCTGTGCGGCCGGGTGCGGATCGAGATCGGCGTCCCGGCGCGCTGGGCCTGGCACGACCACTCCCAGGACAGCCGGCTGGCCCATGGCGCGGCCTATGCCACCTATGTCGGGTGCTGGCGCAGCCGGATGCGGATCACCAAGGGCGAGACCGCCCTCGCCCGCTTCACCGAGGAGGAGACCGGGCGGACCCGCAGCTTCTGCCGCCACTGCGGTACGCCGGTGCTGTATGAGCGGCCGCATGCGCCGCAGATGGTGAACATCCCGCGCGCCCTGTTCGAGACCCGCACCGGCCGCGAGCCGCTGTACCACATCGCCATCGAGCAGGCGCAGGAATGGACGTATCGGGGCGAGAAGCTCCGGCCGCTGAAGGGCTTTCCCGGCGTGGTGTGGACCGGGCCGCAGCGCAGGAAGCGGCCGTTGTTCGACGACGAGTTCTGAGAGCCCGTCCACAGGCATCAGACCAGTCTCTCGTCACCCCCGAAGATCGCCAGCCGCTCGATGAACTTCCGCTTCGTCCCGTGCTGCACCCGGATCGAGGCGAGGCGGCGATCGAAGGTGCTCCGGTTTCCTTCCTCCGCGGCCAGCGCCCGGAGGTCGGCGAGCAGATTGACGGCCCGGTCATAGCCCGAGGCATTGCGACGCTGGATTTCGACTTCGATCTCGCGCCAGACGGCAGCGGTACCGCGGCGCCTGAGGGCCTCGATCCGGACGCGGCGCTCCTGCTCCGCCGCTGCGGCCTGGCGGCGTCGCTCCGCTTCCCGGCGCTCGGCCTCGGCGCGTTCGCGGGCTTCCGCGATCTCCCCGGCCCGACTCCGCAAGGCGCCGGCCGTGCGGCGCGGAGCAGATGGTTCCGGGCGCTTGCGGAGTCTGCGCACAAGCTCGGCGGCAACGAGGCTGTCGCCCTCGACCACCCGCAGCAGCAGGTCCGTCTTCTCGCCATCGGAGATCGCCGCCAACGCATCCCGCAGGCCGTCCGAGCCCGTCGCCGCCTCGACCGCGGCGGTTTCGGCGGCCGCCTGGACAAGATCCGGATCGATGCCGAAGACCTCGGCGAAGGCGGCAAGCGCCCCGGTCAGCGGTCCGATGCCCGGCAGCGGCTCGACGTCGCCGTCGGAAATCACCTCGTCCTGCACCGCCGCCAGCCACGGGAGATAGAACAGCCTGAGATCGCCCGAGAGCACGTCGGATCGCAGCGGCGCGAGCGCGGCCAGCCGGTCGGAATCGTCGATCCAGTGGTCGTCGAGGTCGATCTCGTCGCGGCAGATGTCGACGATCAGGTTGTCGCCGGCGATCCAGACCTTGACCCAATCGACCTCTTCGAGAAAGGGAGCGATGTCCGGTAGGGTCAACAGGCGCGCGGGCACCCGCATCATCAGACGCCGCGTGCCCCAATTCGCGATGTAGAGATGGAGGTCGAACCAGCGCTCCATGAACTTGCGCGGATCGCCTTTGAAATCGCCCCAATTGTATTCATTGGTGAAGCTCGTCGCGGTGATCCGCGCCCGCGACGAAACCGACCGGATCGCGTCCTGCGCAGCCCTGTCGAGGGGGCGATCGATCGCCTGGAACTCGTAGCACTGGTATTCGCTCATGGCTGGGTCCGGTGTTTCGGAATGGAACTGCAGTGGCCCGCGCGGTCTATGCCGGCGCGGCGTGGCCTTCCGTCTTCACAGAGGCCACAGCAACTCATCCGTCTCGATCAACCGCAGGGCTTCATCGAGCGTCACAGAGGAATGGAGGCGCCACCATCGCCCGGTATGTCTGTACCACATGACCCGGCATCCGCCATCTCTGCCCGATCCGGCCGTCGCTGGCAAGGTGAGGCAGGAAGAAACCGCTAGGCGACTTGGCGCACCGGAGCGGCGACGGCTACCGGGTTGTCGTCGATCGGGAAATGCAGCAGCGCCGCCACTAGCCCGGCGATCGCGGTGGCGATCCAGACCAGGGAATAGGAGCCGGTGACGTCGAAGACGAAGCCGCCGGCCCAGGCGCCGAGGAACGAGCCGATCTGGTGGCTGAGGAAGCAGACGCCGAACAGCGTGCCGAGATGGCGCGTGCCGAACACCTTGGCCACCAGCCCGCTGGTCAGCGGCACGGTGCCGAGCCAGGTCAGGCCCATCACCGCGGCGAACAGCACCACCGACGCCTCGGTCTTCGGCGCCAGGAAGAAGGCGGCGATGGCGGCGCCGCGGATCAGGTACAGCCAGGCGAGCACCTGCTGCTGGCGGAACCGTCCGCCGAGCCAGCCGCAGCCCCAGCTGCCGATCATGTTGAACAGCCCGACCAGCGCCAATGCGGTAGCGCCGAGCCCGGCCGGCATGTGGCACAGCAGCAGATAGTTCGGCAGATGGGTGCCGATGAAGGCGAGCTGGAAGCCGCAGGTGAAGAAGCCGAGGGTCAGCAGGCGATAGCCGCGATGGCCGAGCGCCTGCGCCACCGCCGCCCGCAGCGGCATCGCCGGCTCGGCCTGCGCCGGCGCGCCCCGGCTCTGCCGATCCAGGATCAGCCCGAGCGGCGCCACCGCCAGCAGGCAGCCGGCGAGCACCACCAGCGATGCCGCGGTGCCCGACAGATCGGTGACCCATTGCGACAGCGGCACCAGCAGCACCTGCCCGAGCGATCCGCCGGCGCTGGCCAGGCCCATCGCCATGCTGCGCTTCTCCGGCGGCGCCGCGCGGCCCAGGGCGGTCAGCACCACGCCGAAGGTGGTGCAGCTGATGCCGATGCCGACCAGCACGCCCAGGCCGAGCACCAGCATCGCGCCGGATGAGGCCAGAGCGGTGAGGACCAGCCCGGCGGCGAAGGCGACCGCCCCGAAGGCGACCACCGGCGCCGATCCCCAGCGGTCGGCGGCGGCGCCGGCGAAGGGCTGGGTGAAGCCCCAGACCAGATTGTGCAGGGCGATGGCGAAGGCGGTCAGCGTCACGGGCAGACCGCGGTCGAAGGAGAACGGCCCGATGAACAGGCCGAAGGTCTGCCGCGATCCCATGGCGGCGCTCATGATCAGCGCCCCCGCCAGAATCACCAGCCCGGCCTGGATGCCGGGAGCTGCAAGCCGACTGCTATCCGTCACCGCCATTGTAGGGTCCTCCTCGCCCGGCCCCACCATGGCAACCGGCGAAGGGCGCGGCAAAAGAGAAGGTTTCGGCGACGGGTGAAGGATCTTCACCTGTATCGGCGAGCCTATGCGGTCCGGCGTCCGCCTGCGGCCGTGCCCTGCCCGGCCGCCTCGACCTCGCGCAGCAGCCAGCGCTTGAAGCCAAGCAGGTCCGGGCGACGGTCCGCCCCTTCGGAACCAACCAGCCAATAGGCGGTCTCGGCCGCGATCGCCGGCAGGCCCGCCTCGACCAGGGCGCCCGAGGCGAGCTCCTGGTCGACCAGCGGCCGCCGGCCGAGGGCGACACCGAGCCCCAGGACGGCGGCCTCGAACGCCATCTGGACAGTGTCGACGCGCAGGCCCCCGGCGAGGCCGACGCCTTCGATGCCGGTCCGCTCCAGCCAGGCCTGCCAGTCCTCGCTGGCCGGGGTGACGTGGATCAGCGCGGCCCGGCGGAGGTCGACCGCCCCGTCTTCGCCGGCCATGGCCTCGCGATAGGCCGGGCTGCACACGGGTACCAGGCTCTCGCCGAACAGCCGCGCGGCGCCGGCGGCGGTCGCCCGGCTCATCCGGATGGCGAAGTCGAAGCCGTCGATCGGGAAGCCGACCTGCCGGCGTGAGGTGTCGACGGTGACGCCGATGGTCGGCCAGCGCTCGGCGAAGCGGTGCAGCCGCGGCAGCAGCCAGCGGGCGGCGAAGGTCGGGGCGCAGCTGACGGTGATGCTCCGGCGCTCCCGGTGGTGCGGCAGCCGCTGGGTGCCGATGGCGATCAGCGACAGCGCCTCGGAGACATAGGGCAGGTAGTCCGCGCCCTCCGGCGTCAGCGACAGCCTGCGCGGCTCGCGCACGAACAGCTCGACGTCCAGCGCCCGCTCCAGCCCGACGATGCCGTGGCTGACCGCGCTGGGCGTCACATTCAGCTCGGCGGCGGCGAGCTTGAAGCTGAGATGGCGCCCGGCCGCCTCGAAGAAGCGGAGGGCGGGAAGCGGCGGCAGGCGAAGCGGCATCCACGCAGCATATCCCGGCGGACCTAGCTGCGCAGCCCCCGGGCGATGGCGTCGGCGAAGCCGGCCGCGATGGCGCCGTCCGGGTCCAGCGCGGGGTTGAAGATGGTGAGGTCGATGCCGGCCATCCGCCCGCTCGCAGCGGCAGCGCCGAGGACCGTCGCCAGCTCGTCGAAGGACAGGCCGTCCGGCATCCGGTAGTCGACCGCCGGCATCACCGCGTCGTCGAGCACGTCGGCGTCGAGATGGACCCAGAAGCCGAGCAGCTCTGGCCGGGTCAACCAGTCCAGCGCCCGTTCCAACGCCGCCTGCGTGCCCACCCGCCGGATCGCGGCGAGGTCGAGCAGCTCGACGCCGCTGTCCTCGATTCGCTGGCTGCCGAATTTTTCCGCGTCCTCGGCGTCGCGGATGCCGAAGGCGACCACATCCTCGTCGCGGACCAGCGGCCGCAGCCCTTCGGGATCGGCCACCAGCGCCGGGCCGCGACCGGTGGCCAGCGCCAGGTCCATCGACGCCGCCTCGCCATTGGGCTCGGCCTCCGGCTGGTAGAAATCGGCATGGCCGTCGAGGAACAAGAGGCCGAAGCGCCCGCGGCGGCGCAGCGGCAGCAGGCAGCCGAGCAGGATCGAACAGTCGCCGCCCAGCACCACCGGCACCTCGCCGGCGCCGAGGGCGAGCCCGACGGCGTCGGCCAGCGCGACCGAATAGGCGGCGATGCCGGACGGGTTGAGCAGCATCGTCTCCGGGTCACGCCGGGGGTCGTAGGGCGGCGGCTCGACCCGGCCGGCCCGCCGCGCCCCCAGCCTGTCGGCCAGCCCGGCCCCGAGCAGGGCCTCGGGCAGCCGTTCGACGCCCTTCGGGAACAGCCCCAGCACCGAGGGCGCCTCGACGATCGCGTAGCGGGGACGGCTCATGGCGACGCCTCCTCATCTCTGACCCATCCTAACCGGATCGCGGCGATCCGGGTTCCCGGCTTGACATGCAACTAAAAGGTTGCATATTACGATGATGCAGAGCGACGACGATGCCGTGTTCCGGGCCTTGGCGGATGCCAGCCGCCGGGAGCTGCTGGACCGGCTGCATGCGGAGAGCGGCCAGACGCTGGGCGAGCTCTGCCAGGGCATGGGGATGACACGCCAGGCGGTGACCAAGCATCTGGCGATCCTGGAGGAGGCCAATCTCGTCTCCTGGCAGCGGCAGGGCCGGGAGAAGCGGCACTTCATCAACCCGGTGCCGATCCACGCGATCGCGGAACGCTGGATCCGCAAGTTCGAGCAGCCGCGGCTCGAGGCGCTGTCGGAGCTCAAGCAGAGGCTCGAACGGCAGGGCGGCGACGGCTAGCCCCGCGAACGACCGAGACAACCAAGGAGCGACGTCATGGCTGGAAGTACCTTCGTCTACGTCACCTTCATCCGCACCACCCCGGCCGCGCTGTGGCAGGCGCTGACCGAGCCGGAGTTCACACCTCGCTACTGGCTGGGCGTCCGCCACGAGGCCGAATGGCGCGCCGGCGGCGCCTGGAAGCTGATCCTGCCGGACGGCCGGATCGGCGACACCGGCGAGGTGCTGGAGTTCAACCCGCCGCGGCGCCTGGTGCTGCGCTGGCGCAACGAGTTCCGGCCGGAGTTGAAGGAAGAAGGCTGGTCCCGCTGCATCATGGACATCGAACCGGCCGGCGAAGCGGTCAAGCTGACGGTGACCCACAGCATCGAGCGCGAGGAGTCGAAGTTCATCGAGGCGGTCTCCGGCGGCTGGCCGCTGATCCTGTCGAACCTGAAATCGCTGCTGGAGACCGGCTCGGTGGTGATGACGTCCCGGCCGGGCTGACCGCGGCTGACCCGGGACCGTCCATGGTCCCGGGTGTCGGGCGCGAGCATCAGGTGCCCAGCGGCCAACGGTCGATCACCTCGTACTGGGTGAGGCCGAGCCGGCTGCGGATCAGGACGAAGTCCTTCGCCTGAAAGCGGATCGGCTCGATCGGCTGCGTCGGGACCGGTTGCGGGCCATAGGACAGCGTCACGTGCGGCGTGAACGTGGCCGCCGCCTTCAAGCCGTTCCGAAGCATGGCCGCGCCGAGGGTGCGGAACAGCGTCATCAGGGCCTCGCCGCCGTCGCCGAGCAGAACCAGCGGTCGCCGGTTCTGCCTGTGCGGCGCGGGCTCGAAGCTGTGTACGGCGCGGAGCCAGATCTCGAACGGTGCCGACATCACGGCCTTCGCAGCCAGGCGCGCCGCATACACAGCCTTGCTCGGCAGGTGCGGATAGTCGCCGACATGGTGCAACGACATGTGCAGGCGGTCCCGCCGCAGCCGTGATCCGTCCAGGCGATGCTGGAGGAAGATGTGGTCGCCGAGCCGCATGACCCTGCCGCCGGCCGCCTCATCCGGCATCACGCAGAAGAACAACCGGTCCCAGTTCGGCGGAGGACCGAGAAAATCGAAGACGTGCTGCATATCCAGCCTCCTGGAGTGAGCTCGCCTTCCGCTTCCCTTCGTTGTTGGTGTTGATGTAAATTAGAACATATAGAGAACAAATGCAAGCCGCGAGGCACCATGCCCCGCTCCTCGAAAGGACGGGCATGGCAATTCCACCCCTGCAATTCCACCACTAAGGCAGCAGCACCGTCGCGCCGGTTGTCTCGCGTCCCTCCAGCCGGCGGTGCGCTTCGGCGGCCTCGGCCAGCGGCAGCCGGGCATTGACCGGGATCGTTACCGCGCCGCCGGCGACGACGTCGAACAGGTCCCGGCTCATCGCCAGAACGTCCTCGCGCTTTCGGAGGTGCTCGAACAGCAGCTGCCAGGTGGCGAAGAGCGAGCCCTTCCGCATCAGCAGGGTGATGTCGAAGGGGTCGATCGGGCCGGAGGCCGAGCCGAAGGCGACGAAGGTGCCGAAGGGCCGCAGGCTGTCGAGCGAGCCCTCGAAGGTCGCCCGGCCGACGCCGTCATAGACCACGTCGGCCCCCTGCCCGCCCGTGATCTCGCGCACCCGCGCGGCGAAATCCCGGTACTCGATCACGTGATCCGCGCCGTTCTCACGCGCCAGCGCGGCCTTCTCCGGCGAGCCGACCGTGCCGATGACGGTGGCGCCGAGATGCTTGGCCCATTGCGTCAGGATCAGGCCGACGCCGCCCGCCGCCGCGTGCAGCAGGACGGTGTGGCCGGGCCCGACCCTGATCGTACGCCGCAGCAGGTATTGGGCCGTCAGCCCCTTCAGCATCATCGCCGCGCCGGTCTCGAAATCGATCGCCTCGGGCAGGGGCACCAGGAAATGCACCGGCACGATGCGCTGCTCGGCATAGGCGCCGAGGGTCTCGACATAGGCCACGCGGTCGCCCGGCGCGAAGCCGGCGACGCCCTCCCCGACCGCGACGACCTCGCCGGCGCCCTCGTTGCCGGGGATGAAGGGCAGGCCCGGCGGAGCATAGGCGCCGGTGCGGAAATAGGTGTCGACGAAGTTCAGGCCGATCGCCCGGTTGCGGACCAGGACCTCGCCGGGGCCGGGCCGGCCGACCCCGACCTCCTCATAGGTGAGAACCTCGGGGCCGCCATGACGGTGAACTCTGATCGCTTTCACTGGGTACCTCGCTGCGCTGCTGATACCCGGGAAGATGGCGCGGCATGGGATATGGCTGTAGCCTGATATCGGCAACATCAGAGTTCAGCGAAAATGATATCCGAGCAGATCGGCCTCGACCTCCTCCGCACCTATGTCGCGGTGTGCCGGCAAGGCAGCCTGAGCAAGGTGGCAGCGCAGACCGGCCGGACCCAGTCGGCGCTGAGCATGCAGATGCGCCGGCTGGAGGGGCTGCTGGAGCGGCACCTGTTCCAGCGCACCGGCCGCGGCGTGGTGCCGACCGCGGAGGGCGAGATCTTCCTGGGCTACGCCACCCGCATGCTGGCGCTGGGCGACGAGGCCGCGGCGCGGCTGCAGCAGAAGGAGCTCCGCGGCAGCGTGCGCATCGGCCTGTGCGAGGAGGTGGCAACCACGACGCTGCCGGCCGCGCTGGGCCGGCTGCACCGCGCCTATCCCGACATCCGCCTGGACGTCGTGGTCGAGCATGCCGTGGCGTTGGGCAAGCTGTGGGGCGAGGACGGGCTGGACATCATGCTGGGCCCGACCTCGGTGGTGACGGCCGACGCGCTGATCACCTGGACGGTCGAGCTGCAATGGGTCTGCGCCCCCGATCTCACCCCGGATCCCGACCGGCCACTCGACCTGGTGGCCTTCACCGCGCCCTGCCTGTGGCGCCGGCGGATGATCGAGGCGCTGGCGGCTGCCGGCCGCGAACATCGCGTCACCTTCACCAGCCAGAGCGTCACCGCGCTGCAGCCGGCGATCGAGAACGGGCTGGGCGTCGGGGTGCTGCCGCCCGATTCCGTCCGCCCGGGGTCGATGAAGGTGCTGAAGACCGGGGTGCCGGGGCCGCTGGCCGCCCAGTACGGCCTGTTCGCCCGCGACCGGCGCCCCCCGGTGGTGGAGGCCGCGATCGGGGTGCTGCGCGAGGGACTGCCAGCGGCGCCCCGGCCCTGATCAGGCCCGGCCGATCGCGTCGAGCTCGGCCATCGTCGCATCCGGCAGCACCAGCTCCGCCGCCTTCAGGTTCTCGCGCAGATGCTCGGGCGAGGACGTTCCCGGGATCAGCAGGATGTTGGGCGCGCGGCGCAGCAGCCAGGCCAGCGCGACCTGGCGTGGCGTCGCGCCCAGCCCCTCGGCGATCCGCGACAGCGCCGCGGACTGGATCGGCGAGAAGCCGCCGAGCGGGAAGAAGGGCACATAGGCGATCCCCTGCCCCGCCAGCTCGTCGACCAGCGCGTCGTCCTCGCGCTGCACCAGGTTGTACTGGTTCTGGACGCAGACGATCGGCGTGATGCGCCGCGCCTCCGCCACCTGGGTCGAGGTCACGTTGCTCAAGCCCACATGGCGGACCAGCCCGCGGCGCTGCAGCTCCGCCACCGCCGCGACCTGCCTCTCGATCGAGCCTTCGGACGGGGCGTGAACACTGCCCATGATCCGGACATTGACGACGTCCAGCACATCGAGGCCGAGGTTGCGCAGGTTGTCGTGGACCCCGCGCTCCAGCTCGGCCGGCTCCGGCGCGGGCAGCCAGGCGCCGTCATCGCCGCGGAACGCCCCGACCTTGGTGACGATCGTCAGGCTGTCCTGATAGGGGTGCAGCGCCTCGCGGATGATTTGGTTGGTGACGTGCGGGCCGTAGAAGTCGCTGGTGTCGATGTGGTCGACGCCGGACTCCACCGCCTCGCGCAGCACGGCGACGGCGGCGGCGCGGTCCTTCGGCGGGCCGAACACGCCGGGGCCGGCCAGCTGCATGGCGCCATAGCCCATGCGGCTCACGGTGCGGTCGGCGAGTGGGAATGTGCCAGCGGCGGAAAGAGTCATATCGGGTCTCCTTGAGGGACGAGCCGGATATGGCAGCGATTGTCCTGTTTGATAACTCGACCTAATCTGCACGGGCTGTTGAAAGCCGTGAACAATGGACCTGAACGACCTCGCCGCCTTCATCTCCGTGGCCCGCGCTGGCGGCTTCCGCGACGCGGCCCGGGTCGGCGGCGTCTCTGCCTCCGGCCTCAGCGTCGCGGTCAGCCGGCTGGAGGCGCGGCTGGGCCTGCGCCTGCTGAACCGTACCACCCGCAGCGTCACCCCGACAGAGGCGGGCCAGCGCCTGATCGAGCGGCTGGCGCCGGTGCTGGGCGAGATGGAGGCGGCGCTGGACGTGCTGAACGCGTTCCGCGACCGTCCGGCCGGCACGCTGCGCCTCAACGTTCCCTCGAGCGCCGCCCGCATCGTGCTGCCGCCGGTCGTGGCCCCGTTCCTCAAGGCCTATCCCGACATCCGGCTGGAGGTGGTGGTCGAGGATGGCTTCGTCGACGTGCTGGCCGCCGGCTGCGACGCCGGCATCCGCTACGGCGAGCGGCTGGAGCAGGACATGATCGCGGTGCCGATCGGGCCGCGCACGCAGCGCTTCGCCACCGTGGCGTCGCCCGCCTATCTGGCGGCGCGCGGGCGGCCGGAGCATCCGCGCGACCTGCTGTCCCATGCCTGCCTGCGCGGGCAGTTCGCCGGCGGCGCCACGCCGACCTGGGATTTCGAGCGCGACGGCGAGGCGATCAAGGTGGACCCGCCGGGGCCCCTGATGGTCCGGCCGGGCGCGGCGTTCGACCTCGCCATCAGCATGGCCGTGGCCGGGCTGGGCATTGTCCATATCTTCGAGGGGCTGCTGCGCCCCCATCTGGACGGCGGCGCGCTGGAGCCGGTCCTGCAGCCATGGTGGGAGAGCTTTCCGGGGCCGTTCCTGTACTACCCCGGCCGCCGCCATGTGCCAGCGCCGCTGCGCGCCTTCATCGACTTCATCAAGGAGCACGGGGCGGCGGCCTAGGGCCGTCCGCTCACATCGGCGGCATCTTCTCGAATTGCGGCAGGGCCTCGTCGATGCGGTCCCAGGCGTGGCCGCGGATGCGGTAGGTCACGACCTGCGGCCTGAACCGGCCCGGATCGTCCAGGCTGGCGGCGTGCACGGTGAAGAAATCGGGCTTGGCGGCGGAGGTCAGGTAGACCGGCGATCCGCAGGCGGGGCAGAAGGCGTGGCTCTTCACGTTGCCGTTGTCGGCGACGATGCTCCAGCGCGTGGCCTCGCCCTGCAGCCTCTTCACCCCGGCGCTCAGGAAGGTCAGATAGGAGCCATGGCCGGTGCCGCTCCGCAGCTGGCAGTCGCGGCACTGGCAGTCGTTCATGAACACCGGCTCGGCCGCGATCTCGTAGCGGATCGCGCCGCAGGCGCATCCGCCGCTCCAGGGCTCGCTCGCCTCTTCCTCCTGCTCATCGGCGATGGCACCGATATTCGCGGCAACCTTCTTCCAGCCTTCACCGAGGGTCGCGAGGGCGGATCCGTTCCTCGAGGGGACGAAGCCGGAATGAACCAGGCGAAGGCGCGTCCCGGTTTCGGTCGCTGCGAGCGTCCAGGTGATCACCGTGTCCAGCCGCGAGCCGTATCCGGCGTTGCCATCATGCCCGCCCTTCCAGCTATGGACCAGGCGTGCGTTCGGGATCACCTCCAGCACCTGGCAGTGGATGACGCCGTCCCAGGCGCCGGCCGGCGTGGTCTGGAAGGTGAAGCGCTTGCCCTCCACCGGCTCGAACCCCGTCGGCACCATCATCCAGCGGCCGATCAGCTCGCTGGTGGTCAGCATTCGCCAGATCGTCTCCGGTGCGTGCAGGAAGTCGGTGTCCACCACGATGTCCTGCGTGCCGGATCTCGGCGAGACGTCGTTCATGATCGATCTCCTTCAGGGCATTCAAAGGTCG
>NZ_VCCH02000258.1 GCF_005938675.2 Mycobacterium sp. KBS0706 | reverse complement strand
CGTAGGAGTGACGCACGCACACTGCCTGTCTTTGGAAGACGGGCGGTCGGGGGATGAAGGGCGTGGACACGATTGCGCGGATCCGTCGCGAGTTCTTCGTTCGGGGCCGGACGATCAAGGAGATCGTCCGGGAGCTGCACGTTTCGCGGAACACGGTGCGCAAGGTGTTGCGCTCGGACGCGACGGAGTTCCGGTATGAGCGGGAGGTACAGCCACTGCCCAAGCTTGGGCGCTGGAGGGGTGACCTCGATCGGATCCTGGCGGCGAACGAGGCGAGGCCGCGCCGCGAGCGGCTGACGCTGATCCGGGTCTTCGAGGAGTTGCGCGCCCTCGGTTACGACGGCGGCTATGACGCAGTGAGGCGCTACGCGCGGAGCTGGCGCCGGGAGCGGGCCGCGGTGGCGGCGGATGCGTATGTGCCGTTGAGCTTTGCGCCGGGCGAGGCCTACCAGTTCGACTGGAGCCATGAAGTGGTGCTGATCAACGGCGTGACGGTGATCGTGAAGGCCGCCCACGTCCGTCTCTGCCATTCGCGCATGCTGTTCGTGCGGGCCTATCCGCGCGAGAGCCAGGAGATGGTGTTCGATGCCCACGAGCGGGCGTTTGCCTTCTTCAAAGGCGCGTGCACTCGCGGCATCTACGACAACATGAAGACGGCGGTGGAGACGATCTTCGTCGGCCGTGAACGGGCCTACAACCGCCGCTTCCTGCAGATGTGTAGCCATTATCTGGTCGATCCGGTCGCCTGCACGCCCGCCTCGGGTTGGGAGAAGGGACAGGTCGAGAACCAGGTCGGCCTGGTGCGCGAGCGCTTCTTCACACCGCGGCTTCGGGTGAAGAGCTATGACGAGCTGAACGCTTGGCTGATGGATCAGGCCATTGCCTATGCCAGGGGCAACAGGGGCATAAGGCCGGGCGCGTCAAGTTGACTCGCTGAGCGCGCCGCGGGTTCCGTGCGGGGGTTTGTCACGTTGGCGAGCGTGGCCGCGATGAGGCCGGCATCCGCCAGGCTCATGCCGCGACGCCAGCCGCATCCCGCCATGCCGCGAACGCCTCGGCGCGAAAGCGGCGGTGCGTGCGGGCGGTGGTGAGGTGGCGGCAGACATTGAAGGTGTTGTAGGTCGCGGCATGCATCGACAGGAACCGCTGCGCCGATGCGGCCGATTTGAACCGCTGCAGCTTTCGCTCCCGTCGCCGGACCGGGACGTGCGAACTTTCGGCCCGGTTGTTCAGCCGCTTGCCTCGAAGGTGGGGTGTCCCGTCCAGCCGCAGGTCACGAAGTGCGGCGCCGTAGGCCGGATACTTGTCGGTGACCCAGGTGGTTGGAGCGATGCCCTGCCTCCGGAGGAGCTTGCGCATCAGCTTGCGAGCTGCAGCCGTGTCTCGCTTGGCCTGAACCAAAACCTCGAGCACCTCTCCTTCAGCATCGACGGCGCGCCAGAGATACATCGGCTTGCCGCCGATCCGGGCGAACATCTCATCGAGGTGCCAGCGGCGGTGCGGCACGGGCCGCTGCGTGCGGAGGCGCCGGGCGATCATCGGGCCGAACGCGTTCACCCACCGGCGGATCGTCTCGTATGAGACCTCGACACCGCGCTCGGTGAGCAAGTCCTCGACGTCGCGGTAGCTCAAGGTGAAGCGGAGATACATCCAGACCGCGCGCTGGATCACGTCGGACGGAAAGCGGTAACCGGCATAGTCAGGCGAGGCCATAGCTACCGCTACGCTCCTCGCGGGCGCACCGCAAGGTCGCGAACGTGACAAGCTCCACAGGAGGGACCCGCGCGTAGCGG
>NZ_VCCH02000257.1 GCF_005938675.2 Mycobacterium sp. KBS0706 | reverse complement strand
GGCTGCACCCCAATGTGACAGCCTCTTGTCAGACCGGGGCGGCGCGAAGCCGGACGTTCGGCGATGAGGATCATGACTGTATATCAATGGGGCATTGGACCGATCCGGGCCGTTGCCGCCATGTTGACGGCGTGGGCGGGGTGCTCACGAGAGGCGGAGGGAATGACATGTCTGGCACGCTTGGATCGTCGGTCTGGTCGGGAGGCGATCCTGGTTCGCAGGTCATGTCGGATGAAGTGAGGTCGCAGCGGTCGCGGCAGTTGTGGGAGGAAGATCCGGCCCTGTATGCGTGGGTGTCGGAGATCACCGCGATGCCACCCTTGGCCCGGTCGCTGCAGACAGGGGATCTGAACCAGGCCTGGCGGAACATCGATGACGATCCCGAGGAGCTGGGCGTTCTCGCGAGGCAGATGCCGTTCACGGTCGTGGGCCTGCTCGACCGGAATGTGGCCGAGCGTCAGAGGCTCGCCGAGGATCCTGAGGCGCTGTATGCCGCGATCCTGGAAGAACAGGCGGCCCGGCATCAGCGGTTTCAAGACAGTGCGTGCAGGCTCATGGCGGTGGGCACGCTTAACGGCCGGCCGGTCGACTTCGCCACGCTCGCGTCGCTGTACCCGCCCAAAGTGCTGGCTCGGCTCCTGCCCGGTGAGTGGGCGGCACATCAGGCGGCGCAGGTCGGTGCCGACGGGTCGGGCGATGTCGAGATGACGGCGATGGCCGCAGGCGGGACGAGACCCGCCATGACACGCGAAGAGGCGTGGGAGGCGATCGCCGACGTGCCGCCGGCGTTCCACGCCGCCTACGACGCCCTGCTGGAGATGGCCGAGCCCGCACGCTATGGGGCGATCCTGGACGTCCTCCTCGGTTCTGCGGGGACGAGCGGCGACGAGGAGGTGGCGGAGAGGTCCGATGAGGATCTGCCGCCCGGCATGCCCTCGCAGACCGTTCTTGGCAAGCGCAAGGCGGCGTCGGACCGGAAGGGAGAAGGTGCGCCGGTCCGACGGCCGCGACTGGATCCTGTCCCGCTCGGTGCCACGGACTGGCTGGGGGATGAACATATCGCAGCGGATTACGCGCTGCTGACGGAGGAGCTGTGGAGGCAGAATCCGCTCCTGGCCGCCGAGGCTCGTTTCGTGCCGCCGGCGGTGGTTCATCTGCTGCGGCACGCCGAGCCCGGGAGGGATCTGGAGGAGGCGCTGGGGGGGATTTATCGCGACGGCGACGGCCAGGACACGGCCCGTTACCTGTTTCTGCCGGTGAACAACGGTGATGCCGGGTTCGGCGGCACGCACTGGTCGCTGCTGTTCGTCGATCGGGGGCATCCGCAGGGACCGCAGGCCCATCACTATGATTCACTGCCGGGCTTTGCCCAGTTCGACATTGCAGGACAGCTCGCGGGCAGGTTGGGTGTGACGACGCCGCTTTGGGATGGGCAGATGGCCCGGCAGAGCAACGGCTATGACTGCGGCGTCGCGGTGCTGGCGGCGACGCGCGAGCTCGTCGCCCGGCTGGCGAGAGGCCAGGCGCCGGAGGCGGCGACGCTGCATCTTGGAGACGTCGTCGCCGATCGCCCGGTGCTCCAGGCCCGGCTCGGAGGGCGACGCCAGAACGCCGTGGAGGAGAGCCATCCGGAGCCGGCACCAAGCTCAGATCCAGGCTTGAAGCCAAAACGCCGAAGCCGGGCAAAGCTTGATGAGAAGATCGCCGGATTGGTGCCCCAAGCCATGGCGGCGGGGTTTGAGCTGTCGCGCGAGGAGTGCGAGCGCATCGGCAAGCGCTCCGGCGGATCGCTTGCCCTGAA
>NZ_VCCH02000256.1 GCF_005938675.2 Mycobacterium sp. KBS0706 | reverse complement strand
GCCCATTCTCTCCGGCCAGGTGGACGGGATTGGCATCCGGCCCTCGGCCAGGGCGACAGGGGCCGACGGCGCGGCGCTCGATCCGCCCGATCTCGGCCACGCGCCGGCGGCCGCTCCCGCGGAGGCGCTGCCTGTTCTCATCGAATGGGCCAAGAGGAAGCTCGGCGACCGGAGGCTGGAGGCGCTGGGTCATCGTGTCGTGCATGGGGGACTGCGATACTCCCAGCCCCGGCGGGTGACGCCGGCCCTGCTGGCCGAGCTCGAATCTCTGATCCCGCTCGCGCCGCTGCACGAGCCGCACAACATCGCGCCGATCCGCACCGCCCTGGCGCTCCGTCCGGACCTGCCGCAGGTCGCCTGCTTCGACACCGCCTTCCACCGCAGCATGCCTGAGGTGGCCCAGGCCTTCGCCCTGCCGCGCGCACTCTACGATGAGGGCATCCGCCGCTACGGGTTCCACGGCCTCTCCTACGAGTACATCGCCTCCGTACTGCCCGAGCGGGCTCCCGAGATCGCGGAAGGCAGGGTGGTGGTGGCGCATCTCGGCAATGGCTGCTCCCTGTGCGGATTGCTGGCCCGCAAATCCATGGCTTCGACCATGGGCTTCACCGCCCTGGATGGGGTGCCGATGGGAACCCGCTGCGGCGATCTCGATCCCGGCGTGGTGCTGCACCTGATCCAGCAGAAGGGCATGACGGCCGGGGACGTGGCGGACCTTCTCTACAAGCGGTCGGGCATGCTGGGGCTGTCCGGCCAATCATCGGATTTTCGCGACCTGCTGGCGAGCGACAGCCCGCAGTCGCGTTTCGCCGTCGACGTGTTCTGCTACCGCGTCGCCGGCCATATCGGGTCGCTGGCCGCCGCGCTCGGCGGGCTGGACGGGATCGTCTTTACGGCGGGCGTGGGAGAGAACGCCGCGCCGGTCCGCGCCGCGATCTGCCAGGCCTGCCGCTGGCTGGGGCTGGAACTGGACGAAGCGGCCAACCGGCGGCATGGGCCGTGCATCAGCACCGCCGGAAGCCGTGTGGCCGCCTATGTGATCCCGACCGACGAGAACCTCGTGATCGCCCGACATGCCCGTGCCTTGCTCGGCTCCACCGCCGGAACGGGCCCAAAGGCATCCTTCCCTAGGGGATGACGCACGGCTCTGCGCCCCAGATCCCGGTCGCGTATTCGGCGATCGTGCGATCGCTGGAGAACCTGCCGGAAGCGGCCAGGTTGGCCACGACCCTGCGCACCCATTCCTCCGGATCGGCATACAGCTCGAGCAGCTTCCGATCCGCCTCGAGATAGGCGGTCAGGTCGGCAAGGTGCATGTAGTGGTCCCCGCCGGTCAGCAGCGTCCCGCGCAGCGGTTCGAAGATGCCCTGGTCGGGGCCGCTGAAATGGTCCTGGAAGATCAGCTCCAGCGCGGCCCGGGTCTCCGGCTCGTTGTCGTAATGCCAATACGGGTCGTACCAGCCGCGACTGCCGGACACCTGGTCCGCCGTCAGCCCGAACAGAAAGAAGTTCTCCTCGCCGGCCGCCTCGGCCATCTCGATCGTCGCGCCGTCGCGCGTCCCGATGGTCAGCGCACCGTTCATCATGAACTTCATGTTGCTGGTCCCGCTCGCCTCATAGCCGGCGGTCGAGATCTGGTTCGAAACGTCGGAGGCGGGGATCAGCCGCTCGGCCAGGGACACGCAGTATTCGGGCAGGAACACGACCTTCAGCCGGCCGTGGACCGACGGATCGGCGTCGATCGTCGCCGCGAGGTTGTTGATGAATTTGATGATCAGCTTGGCCAGGTGATAGGCGGGCGCCGCCTTGCCCGCGAACAGGAACGTGCGCGGCGCCATGTTCAGCCCCGGATCCTGCCGCAGGCGATTGTAGAGAACGAC
>NZ_VCCH02000255.1 GCF_005938675.2 Mycobacterium sp. KBS0706 | reverse complement strand
GGGAGTACGTCATGCCAAGCTGATGAGCGCTTGTGGGTGTGAGTCCCATCCGGCCAACGCCGTAGCGGGCAGGCCGGGACCGAGTCTTGCGGGCGTCGCGGTGACGCGAGGTCCGAAGTGTAGACAGGGGCCATGTGGGGTGCGGGATTGAGCCTCGAAAGGTGGAAGGTCGCGGAGGCCGAGAGGGTTCCCAGTCTCGAAGGCAGCACGTGCATCGTCGCGATGCGAGACGATGTCGCTTCGCCGGGGTCGAAGGCCGCCTCACGCATGGAAGGCACTCATCGGAACATGAGAGGCCCGACCGGGTCCGCCGGATTGGTCTCCGGCGGGGGATGGCGGCAAGGCGATGCCGGAGCCGCCCTTCGAGCCGAGGTCGGGAGTCGGACCGGTCCATAGTACCTATGACGCCGTCGAAGGAGACGAGACGCGCCGAGGGAAGGGGCCGGCCCGAGGAGATCCCGCGCCAGGAGGCTGGGGTCCGGACGCAGAGCCGGGTTGCCTTGCCGCCCAACCTGGCACGGGTGAACGCGGCGGCTCGCCAAGCCGCCCAGACCCGGTTCACCGCCTTGCTGCACCACATCGACAAAGGGGCGCTCGAACGGGCGTTCCGGCGACAGAAGCGGCGGGCGAGCGCGGGAGTCGATGGGATCACGGTGACGGCGTACGAGCGGAATCTGGAGGAGAACCTCCAGGATCTCTGCCAGCGCGTCCACACCGGGCGCTACCGGCCGCAACCGGTCCGGCGCGTCTACATCCCCAAGCCCGATGGTGGCGAGCGGCCGCTCGGCGTGCCGACCCTGGAGGACAAGATCGTCCAGGGTGCGGTGGCCGAGGTGCTGAGCGCGATCTACGAGGTCGACTTCCTCGGGTTCTCCTACGGCTTCCGGCCGGGGCGGGACCCGCACCGGGCTCTTGACGCGCTCCACACGGCGCTCATGAGCCAGCGTGTGAGCTGGGTGCTCGATGCCGATATCCGCAGCTTCTTCGACTCGGTCGACCACGAGTGGCTGCTGCGGATGTTGGCGCACAGGGTGGCCGATCCGAGAGTCCTCCGGCTCGTCCGGCAATGGCTCGAGGCCGGCATCCTGGAGAGCGACACGTGGTTCGAGACGGACAGAGGGACGCCGCAAGGAGCGGGCATCAGCCCGCTCTTGGCCAACATCTTCCTCCACTACGTCCTCGACCTCTGGGTCCATCGGGGGCGTCGGCGCGAGGCGCGCGGTCGGGTCTCGATCGTGCGCTACGCCGACGACTTCGTGATGGGCTTCGAGAGCGAGGCGGATGCGCGGCGGATGCTGGTCGACCTCAAGGAACGGCTGGCCTGCTTCGGCCTGTCGTTGCACGAGGACAAGACGCGCCTGATCGAGTTCGGCCGCCTCCCGGCCCTGACTCGTCGACAGCGCGGCGTGCGCCGGCCCGAGACCTTCGCCTTCCTTGGCTTCATCCACTACTGCGGATGGACCCGGGACGGTCGGTTCATCGTGAAGCACAAGACGCAGGGCAAACGCCTGACGCGCAAGCTGAAGGCGGTACGCCAGGAGGCGTGGCGGTTGATGCACAAGCCGCTGGCCGAGCAGCATCGCTGGTACGCCAGCGTGCTCCGCGGCCACTACGGCTACTATGGCAGACCGCACAACTACCCGGCCCTCAGCGCCTTCCGGCAGGAAGTGCGGCGGATCTGGTTCGCCTGTCTCAAACGGCGCAGCCAGAAGAACCGGCGCATGGGCTGGGAAGCGCTCGAGGCCCTGACGGCTCGCTTCCCTCTGCCCACACCACGGATCACGCGCCCCTGGGCGCCACGTGCAGCTCGATGCGGGTCATCCTCGGGAAGAGCCGGGTGCGGGAAAGCCGCACGCCCGGATCTGTGAGGGCGAAGCCGAATGGCCGAGCTACTCGACCACGA
>NZ_VCCH02000254.1 GCF_005938675.2 Mycobacterium sp. KBS0706 | reverse complement strand
GCTGCTGCTGCACTGCGCCCCCGGCCTGAAGCACAAGGCCGCCCTCGCCGCGCTCAAGGCCGACCCGACGGCGGATCCGGCGCTGATCGCTGCGCTCGAGGCGGAGCTCGCCGACAAGATCCAGGAGATTAAGCCCGGCACCGGACCGACCGGCGACTGGGAGATGACGAATCTGGACGTCGATGGCAACGGAGTGGTCGACGACCGGGACTTGGCACTTGGCCGTGAGGGCTTCCGCCCGTTCGACTGACGGTGCTCGCGGCCGGCGGTGCTTCCTTCACAAGCTCAGGCAACTCCTACGCCCGAGCAGGTGCTTCCGTTTCCCTCCTGTCTTCTTGCCTGCCGAAAATCCGGGCGAGGGTCAGCCGCAGCTCCTCATCAGGCTCGAAGTTGTCGTGGGTGTCGTCGATTTGCTCGGGGCTCTGGACGATGGCGGAGGACGAATCGACATCCCAGCTACCATCCTCGGTCGTCAACTGGCGTAAGCGAACTTTGAAGCTGGTCTCGTCCTGCACCATGCCGATGATGTTGTGGGAGGCCCATTGGACACTGTCTGACGCCCGGCCAGGCACGACCGCCCACTTCTGCATACAGGACGCCAGATCGCCTCTCCTCTTGTAGTAGTTTTGTCTATGGCGCGGCTGGGTCGGCGTGGCGTCGATCATGTAGGCGTGCCAGCCGCCGAAGCGGAGGAATCCCGTTTTGGATTGCTCGACGATTTCGAACAGGCTTTGGCCGTCACGCGTGACCGCAAGCCCGTCAATGTCGGTGCTCACGACGCTTCTCGCCTTGGCGAGGTTGCGCAACCGTGCCTGCTCGAACAGGGCGGCCTGACCGTAAAGCGAGTCCCAGATGCCGTGGGACAGCGGCCGGTGGCCATCCAACACACCCGGTCTGAACGGCCACCCGACGACCAGCACTTCGATCGCGGGATCTATCGACCGAAGCTCGTTATCGATCTCTCTCAGCCCAGAGGTGTCCGAATTGCAGTCATAGAGGACGACACCGTTGCAGCCGTGGCCGTGCGCATAGTAGCGCACCCAATCCCTAATCGAGGGAATATCATTGCCCTGGTTCACGGTGAGAATACAGCGTCGGCCGGCGAAGAGATCGCTCAGATTCGGCTGAGGGGCCATGTAGGTGTGCCCGACCGTCGTCTCGATGATGAGTCCGGTGGTTCCGACCGGAACCGTGACGGTGACCACGTCGGTCCACCACTTGTGACGCACCTCAAACGCGCACGCCTGCATGCTGGGCGCGGCCCGAAACTGCAAGTCGAGCTCGGCCTCCAGATTCAGCAGGGGCGGGCCGACGAGGTGAATTGCTTGCCGCTTCGCGTCCCAGAATGCGTCACAAAAGACGGTCGTGAAGTCAAAGTCATCTTCGTAATCCGCGTGCCGTAGAACCGGGTCCCGAGGCGGCATCCGGATAGGGTCGTGGTCAAGATCGAGCGTCCAGGACGACAGATTTGATGCGTACCGCAGACCCCTCTCCTTTCATCATTGTTACCCAGCGCCGCTTTTCGGGGCAAAGTCGGGCGGCTCTAGGTGCCCGGTCGGCTCAGATCTTGCTATGCCTCTTGACCACCAGGATCGTGGGGCAGCGAGAGGATCGCTTGCGGCAGAGGAGTTTTTGCCTCTGTGGTCGGAAGCGTCAAGAAATTATGCGCGCCGCAGCGGCAAGAGCGCTCACGGAGCCATGTATATGGGACTCAATGCGCGGTGTACCGCAGACGTTTACTACTTATTTTGGCAAAATGCCTCTAATTGCTGCCAGGAGAGACCTTCTCTGGTTGGGGTTGTAGAGGTCAAGCTGCTCCAAGGTTTGCCGGTCGATCCCGCGGGGTCACGCGTTTCGCTTCGCGGTCGGCGTCTGGCCGCCGAAGCATGGGGTCAGGCAGGGGAGGCGGGAACGGCCGGGATGCC
>NZ_VCCH02000253.1 GCF_005938675.2 Mycobacterium sp. KBS0706 | reverse complement strand
ATCGGGTAGGAGGGAGCCTTGCGGCATCCCTCCTCCCACACCACCGTGCGTACGGTTCCGTACACGGCGGTTCATGGAGCGCGGTTGAGGCGGCGGTGCCGGTCGAGGAGGCTGATCAGTCCGAGAGATCGGAAGAAGCTGGCCCGGAAGGCGTCGTGCATGTGGCTGGCCCCGGCGTTCCACCAGGGGCCATGTCCGTTATAAGCGGACAGCCATGCTCGTTCTTGGTCAAGCCCGCGCCGCATCATGTGCATTGCTCGTATCCTCGGCCGCTTCCATTGGCGCCAGATCAGGCAGCGCAAGCGCCGTCGGAGCCAGCCATCCAGTTCCTCGAAGATGCCCTTGGCCTCGGCCGGCTGGAAGTATGCGATCCAGCCGGTCAATGCCGGGGCGAGGTCTTCGATGGTGCGGCTGAGGCTGCGGCCTCGTCCCTGGCGCCACTGCGCCCGGAGCTTGCCCTTGAGCCGCGCCACGCTCGTCGGCGCCACGCGCAGGCGCGGCACCTTGTGGGCGGTCATGGTGAAGCCCAGGAAGACGCGGTTCCAAGGACGGTCTACGGCGCTCTTGGCCCCGTTGACCGCAAGCCGCAGCACCTCCTTCAGGAACCGGGTGATCGAGGCCATCACCCGCTCACCGGCCCGCTGCGTCCGCACATAGATGTTGCAGTCGTCGGCGTACCGGCAGAAGGCGTGGCCCCGCCGGTCCAGTTCCTTGTCGAGGTCGTCGAGCAGGATGTTCGACAAGAGCGGCGACAAGGGGCCGCCCTGGGGCGTCCCCTCCGTCCGCATCGTCGCCATCCCGCCCGTCATCAATCCGGCCTGCAGGTAGTGGCGGATCAGCCGCAGCACCCGCTTGTCCGAGACCTTGCGCGCCACCCGTGCCATCAGCACATCGTGGTTCACCCGGTCGAAGAACTTCTCCAGGTCGAGATCGACCACAAAGCGGCGGCCGGCGGCCACGTGGGACCGCGCGGCCTTCACCGCGTCGTGGGCGCTCCGCCCCGGCCGGAAGCCGTACGAGGCGTCGGAGAAGTCCGGATCGAAGATCGGCAACAGCACCTGATGCATCGCCTGCTGGATGAACCGGTCGAGCACGGTCGGGATGCCCAACAGGCGCACCCCGCCGCCGGGCTTGGGGATCTCCACCCCGCGCACCGGCGCCGGCTCGTACCGGCCTTCAAGCAGGTTCTCCCGGATGCCCGGCCAGTGTCCCTCCAGGAAGGTCCACAATTGCTCGACGGTCATCTTGTCGATGCCCGGCGCGCCCTGGTTCGCCTTGACCCGGCGGTAGGCCGTCATCAGGTTCTCCCGGCCGAGGATCGCCTCCATCAGCCGCTCGCTCTCCTCCGGTCGGGAAGGTCTCGGCCCTGCCGTGGCGCTTGACGCACCCAAGGCCGGCTGCGGCGGCTGCCGGCCGCCGTGCCCCGCGTGGGCTTGGGGCATCTCAGCCCCGTCTTCTGCGTCTCCCATCGCCATCGAAAGGCCGGCCTCCGTCCGGCGCTCCATGTTCGGCCCTTCGCCGCTCGGTTCGGCTACTACGGCCTCTGCTGACGCCTGCCGCCCCTTCCCGACGCCTCGCGGCGCCGGTAGCACACCTGTCGCCAGGGGCAGGCCGGCAGGCCTCCCAGGGTAAGACGCGTGACCTTCGTGCCATATACCTGGCGCATCTACGGCCGCACCCTCCGGGTGATATCGGGCTTCGGGTCTTTAGGCCCCCTCGCCCAAGTACGGACGCCTCCTATGCGCTTCCTGTTCGTCAGGCCGGCACTTTGCTTACAGCTTCCTTCAGACCCCGCCTCACGACGACGCCCTTGCTGTTCGGCTAGCGGTTCCCATCACCAGGGCCCGCAGAGGACGCTCACCTCCAAGTCACCTCGACCGCCACCACAGCGGACCAGGCAGCGCCCGTCACGGCGCTTCGCGCCATGCCTGGCGCACC
>NZ_VCCH02000252.1 GCF_005938675.2 Mycobacterium sp. KBS0706 | reverse complement strand
ACGCGACCAACTCCGCGTTGACGCGCTCTTCTACACCGGAGTCCCACGTTTGGGAGGCGCTAGCGGGCTGCCTTGGCCTGCTCGACCCAGCCGTCGAACTCGGCCTGGTTGGCGGCGATCCAGTCGTCGGCCAGCTTGCGGATGTCGCGGTTGCTGCTGCCGACCTTGTTCAGCGCCCCCTCCCAGGACACCCAGGTCTCGCGCGGCCATCGCGCCACCTCCACCAGCTTCTTCACCGCCGGGTTCTGGGCCAGGAAGTCACGGTTGATCACCGTGCGGTAGTTCCATTCGCCGAGTGCCATGCGGCAGGGATCCTGGCCGCCGGCGCAGCCGACGACGCCCGGCACCAGCGCCGTCTTGATCGGCGGCATGCCCTCGGGCAGGGATTCGAAGGGCGTCGGCAGCCAGACCACATCCTTGCCCGGCACCAGGGCGTCGTTCACCCAGGACGGGCTCCAGGTGTAGTACAGCGCCGGCTCGCCGCGCTGCACCCGGGCCACGGTCTCGCCCATCAGCGCCTCGTACTTGCCGCGGACGATGTGCACGGTGTCCGACAGGCCGAAGGCCTTGACCTGGTGCTCGATCACGTCGCCGCAGCTCCAGCCCGGGTCGCAGCCGATCAGCTGGGCCTTGCCGTCGGCGCCGAACAGGGCGGCGATCTTCGGGTCCTTCAGCTGGTCGACGCGGGTGATGTTGTTGGCGTCGGCGGTCTTCTTGTCGATCAGGTAGCCGTTGATGCCGCCGCCGATGATGCCGCCGTCGCCTACCACCGCCAGCTGCTGCTCCACTTTGCGGTAGCCCGGCTCGCGCTGCGGCAGGGTGACGTCCGGTCCCATGTCGACGTCGCCCTGCGACGCAGCCTGGAAGAACAGGGTGCCGTTCATGGTGCTGAGATCGAGGTCGTAGCCCAGCTTCTCCAGCGCCGAGAGCAGGATCTGGTCCTGCACGTAGTTGCCGCCAAGGCTGTCGTCCTGGGCGAGGCGGACGGTCTTACCCGCCCCCGGCAGGTCGTCCGCGATGGCCGGGAACGCCGCGCCGGCCATCAGCGCCGTCAGAGCCAGGGCGGATATGAGGGCGCGCTGGCCCGGTCTGGAAACCATGATGTGCCTCCGAGTTCGCTTGTTGCTTGGTTGGAATGTCAGGTCGGGCGTGCCGCCCGGCTGCCGACCGGCTGGGCCACGCCTTGCCGGCCGACCAGCCGCAGCAGCGCCGCGCGCAGCGGCGAAGCCTTGCCGCCCTTGGACTTGGCGACCGACTGGGTGATGCGGTCGAGCGTCATGGCCAGCAGCACAATGGCGAGGCCGCCGACCGCGGCGCGGCCGACATCCAGCCGGCCGAGCCCTTGCAGCACCACCAGGCCGAGCCCTTCCGCCCCGATCATGGCGACCACCACCGACATCACCATGGCGGTCAGCACGGTCTGGTTCAGGCCGCCGAGGATGGTCGGCATCGCCAGCGGCAGCTGCACCTCCCACAGCAGCTGCCGGCCGGTGGCGCCGAAGGCCAGGCCGGCCTCGACCATCTCGCGGTCGACCATGCGGATGCCGAGATTGGTGAAGCGGATCAGCGGTGGCGCCGCGGCCATGATCACCGCCACCTCGCCCGGCACGGTGCCGACGCCGAACATCATCACGATCGGCACCAGGTAGACGAAGGTCGGCGTCGTCTGCATCACGTCCAGGATCGGCCGGATCACGCCCCACACCGTGTCGCTGCGGGCGCAGAGGATGCCGACCGGGATGCTGATGCAGACGCACAGCACGATCGCGGTGGTGATCAGGGCCAGCGTCGTGATCGCCTCGGTCCACACCCCGGTGAAGGCGATCACGATCAGGGCGACGACCGTGAACAGGGCGATGCCGCGGGTCGACAGCCGCCAGGCGATCAGCCCGGCCAGGATGACGAAGACCGGGAACGGGATGCCCTGCAGCGTCTGCTCGATCAGGCCGAGCAGGTGCTCGACCGGCCAT
>NZ_VCCH02000251.1 GCF_005938675.2 Mycobacterium sp. KBS0706 | reverse complement strand
AGTTTTGTCACTTACGGCATCTGTCGGCGGCAGGCGACTTTGATCTAGGTCAAAGCCGTTGAGAACCTTTGGGGTCATAGTTTTTGAGATTCGCCGCGGTCGTGCCGGGCCAAGGAGGGCGCGCACGGGCAGGAAGGACTCGCACGATGACTCACGATCTGGAGAGCGCCGCAGCGACGCTGGTCACCGACGGAAAAGGCATCCTCGCGGTCGACGAGACCGTCCCTACCTTGACCAGGCGGTTCGACACGTTGGAGATCGAGTCCACCGAGCAGAGCCGGCGCAGCTACCGGGAGATGCTGTTCACCACGGCGGGGCTCGCCGAGTTCATCAGCGGGGTTATCCTGCAGGATGAGACGATCCGCCAGAGGAGCGGCGACGGGGTGCCGTTCGCCGAGTTTCTCGTGGCCCGGGGCATCATGCCGGGCATCAAGGTCGATACCGGTGCCAGGGCGCTGGCCGGTTCCCGGGACGAAAATGTCACCGAGGGGCTCGATGGGCTGAGGGATCGCCTGTCCGAGTATCACAGCATGGGCGCCCGTTTCGCGAAATGGCGGGCGGTCATCCGCATCGCCGACGCCCTCCCCAGCCATGCATGCGTCAGCGCCAACGCGCACGCCCTCGCTCGGTACGCGGCGCTCTGCCAGGAGCAGGACCTCGTGCCGATCGTTGAGCCGGAAGTGCTGATGGATGGAACGCACACCATCCAACGCTGCGAGGAGGTCACGGACGCGGTCCTCCACGGCGTGTTCCACGCCCTGTTCGAGCAGGGTGTCGCGCTCGAATCCGTGCTGCTCAAACCCAGCATGGTCATCGCCGGCAAGGAATGCCTCCACCGATTGCCCGAGCAGGAGGTCGCGACCGCCACGCTCCGGTGCTTGCGCCGACATGTGCCCGCGGCGGTGCCCGGCATCGTTTTCCTGTCGGGCGGACAGGAGGACAGGTTGGCGACCGCCCATCTGGATGCGATCAATCGGCTGCCCGGGGCCAAGCCCTGGAAGATCACATTCTCGTATGGCCGCGCTCTGCAGGATCCGGCGCTGGAGGCATGGCACGGGCGGGAGGAAAACCTGAAGGCCGGACAGCAGGCGCTCTATCACCGGGCGCGTTGCAATGGAGTGGCCAGCCTCGGGACCTACACCGACGCGATGGAGGCCGATCCGGTCGGCAGTGGAAGCCTTGCCCGTCGCCACCAGTGGCACGACGACTAGTTCGGCCTGCGCGATGAAAGGAACAGCGGCGTCGCGGCAACCTGCGGGCCCGGAAACCCCGAAATTCGGGAGGAGATGATCATGGCGAATGCACTGTCGGAGAAGGAACGTGCCCTGATCGACGCATATTGGCGAGCCGCCAATTACCTATCCGTCGGGCAGATCTATCTCTACGACAACCCGCTGCTCAAGAAGCCCCTGAGCCAGGAGCATATAAAGCCACGGCTCCTTGGCCACTGGGGAACGACGCCGGGACTGAACTTCATCTACGCCCACCTGAATCGGCTGATCCGGAAGCACGACCTGGACGTGATCTATATCACCGGTCCCGGTCACGGCGGGCCCGGCCTGGTGGCGAACGCCTATCTCGAGGGGACCTACAGCGAGGTCTACCCGAATATTTCCACCGACGAGGCGGGCATGAAGCGCCTCTTCACCCAGTTCTCGTTTCCCGGCGGCATCCCCAGCCATGTGGCGCCGGAGACCCCGGGGTCGATGCATGAGGGCGGCGAGCTCGGCTATGCCCTGTCGCACGCCTACGGCGCCGCATTCGACAACCCCGACCTGATCGTCGCCTGCGTCGTTGGCGACGGCGAGGCGGAGACCGGGCCGCTGGCGACCAGCTGGCACTCGAACAAGTTCCTCAATCCGGTCACCGACGGGGTGGTGCTGCCGATCCTGCACCTCAACGGCTACAAGATCGCGAACCCCACGGTCCTGGCCCGGATCAGCCACGAGGAGCTGGACCACCTCTTCCGCGGATACGGA
>NZ_VCCH02000250.1 GCF_005938675.2 Mycobacterium sp. KBS0706 | reverse complement strand
TGCGCTGGCCCATGCCGGCAAGAGCGGTCGCCGGGTGGTCTCCGCCTTCATCGCCACCGCCTTCGCCCAGGAGGATGCCGCCGCCGGCCAGGCGCAATGGCGCAAGGTCGCCGACCAGCTCCGGCCCAAGCTCCCCAAGCTCGCCACCTTCATGGACCAGGCCGAGGCGGACATCCTGGCCTACATGGGGTTCCCCAAGGACCACTGGAGCAAGCTAACGGGGCGGCTTCAAGGAACTTGTCGGTCGGGTCGGGCTTGGCGAGGTGGGGCTGATCCTGTCGATCGATGTGACGCGCCTCGCGCGGTATTGCTCCGACTGGTATCCGCTCCTGGATATCTGCGGCCTGCGCGAATGCCTCATCGCCGACCGGGATGGCGTGTACGATCCCGGCAACGCCAATGGCCGCCTGCTGCTTGGTCTGAAGGGGACCATCTCGGAGCTCGAGCTGCACACAATCCGCAGCCGCCTCACGGCGGGCCTCCTGGCCAAAGCCGAGCGCGGCGAGCTTGCCCTCACCCTGCCGATCGGTCTCTCGCGTGATCCGAGCGGGGTGGTCTTCAAGGACCCCGACGTCGAGGTTCAGGAGCGTCTGGAACTCGTGTTCCGCACATTCCTGAAGCTCCGCACTGTGGCTAAGGTCATGCGCATGCTCAACCATCGCAACCACGACCTCCCGCGCCGCGACCGACACGGCGATCTGCGCTGGACGCGTGCGACGGTCGCGGCGGTGTCGACGATCCTGCAGAATCCCGCCTACGCGGGGGCGTTCGTCTATGGCCGGACTCGCATTCGCGCCGGTGCGGCCGACGGCAGCTCGGTGATGAAGGTCGCCCGGCCAATGGAGGAATGGCGGATCGTCGTCAAGGACCGGTACCCGTCCTACATCGATTGGCCCACCTATGAGAAGATCCGCAGCATCGTCAGGGACAATCGGGCCGAATACATGCGCATCAAGACGAGAGGGGCTCCCCGCGACGGCGATCTTCTGCTGCACGGCATCGTCTGGTGCGGACGCTGCGGCCACAAGATGTACGTCTTGCTACAAGGGCGGCGGAGAGTACGTCTGCAACCATCTGCGCTCCCAAGAGGGCTTGCCGACATGTCAGCACCTGCGCGCCGCGCGCATCGATGCGGCCGTGGCGGATGCGTTCCTGACGGCGCTGGCGCCTGCCGAACTCGATGCCCTGTCGCGCGCCCGGCGGGCGCAGCAGCAGGTCGACGCGACGCTGGTGCGCGGCGCGGAGCGCCAACTCGAGCGCAAGCGCTATGCCGCGGCTCTGGCCGAGCGCCAGTTCAACCGTGTCGATCCGGACAATCGCCTCGTCGCCGGTGAGCTCGAGCGTCGGTGGGAGGCCGCCCTGATCGAAGTTCGGGCGGCCGAGGAAGCGCTCGCCCAGCAAACCGCTCCCCAGCCCGTTGCGCGAATGGCAGTGGGCAAAGCTCTCGACGGCAAGGTTGTCGCCCTCGCTGGCCGCCTGCCGCAGATCTGGGCGGACGCGGCCACGACGGACACACAGCGCAAGGCCCTGTTGCGCTGTCTCGTCGAGAAGGTCGTGCTCGACCGCGGCGAACAGGACGTCGCCCGGGTCCGGATCGTGTGGCGCGGCGGCGCCGTGAGCGACCTCGAAGTGAAGAGGATGGTCAACTCCGTTGCCGACCTCACGCGAGGAACCGAGATGCGGGACCGTGTGCTTGAGCTCGCCCGCGCCGGCACGCCCGACGACAAGATCGCCGCCATCCTCACCGAGGAGGGGCATCGTTCGCCCACTTGCGCGGAGAAGGTTCTGCCGATGACCGTGCAGCGCAGCCGTTGGATCCACGATCCCAGCCTGCTCAGCGCCCCGGAACTGGCCGCCAGGCTCAACATCCCTGTGAACTGGCTCTACGTGCAGATCCGACAGAAGCGCCTGCTGCTCGATCCTCAGCCGACCGGCGCCTACCTGTTCCGAGACATCCCCTCCGTCATCGAGGCCGTCCGCAATCTCCGCAACCACACCATCAGCCGCATCGACCTCAGAATCTGTCAGCCTCACGAGGAGGGGCATCAACATGCGTAA
>NZ_VCCH02000249.1 GCF_005938675.2 Mycobacterium sp. KBS0706 | reverse complement strand
CCCCCCATCCGACACCATGTAGCCCAGCCGGTCCGACGGGTATTCCGGATCCAGCGGCAGGTATGCTCCTCCCGCCTTCAGCACACCCAGCGCCGACACCACCATCGACACCGACCGCGGCAGCGCTATCCCCACCACGCTCTCCGGGCCGATCCCCCGCCCGATCAGCACATGCGCCAGGCGGTTCGCTCGGCGGTTCAGCTCCGCATAGCTCACCACCTCACCGCCATGCACCAGCGCCACCGCATCCGGCGTCCGGCACACCTGCGCCTCGAACAGATCCGGCACCGTCCCGGCAGCCACTGCCCGACCCGTCGCATTCCACCCTGACAGCAGACGAGCCCGCTCCTCGATACTCAGAAGGTCAAGGTCGCGCACCGGGGTTCCGGGCGCGCGCTCGAGCGCATCGGCCATGGCCTCCAGCACCCGCTGCATGGCCGCGCAGATCCAATCCGGTGCGAGCGGCCTGACCGCCTGCGCGGTCAAGCCCAGCGCATCGCCGGAATCCTCCACCGACAGGCCGAAGGGATAATTCGTCCGTTCCTCTGCGCCGAGCCACTCGATCCCCGCTGCCGGACCGGTCTTCCCGGCGTTCGATATGCTGTTGTGCCGATAGTTCAGAAGCGCGCTGAACAGAGGGGTTGGCGGGACCACGCCGCTGCAGCGTTGGGCCAGAGCCAGCGAGGCATGCTCGTGGCGCAGCAGCCCCGCCAACCTTGCGTGAGCCCGTCGCGCGCTCTCCTCGACCCCGGTTCCGTCGAGATCCAGCCGCAAGGGGAGGGTGTTGATGAACATCCCCATGGCTCGATCGGCGCCGCTTCCTGCCTGCATGCGCCCGAACAACACGGTTCCGAACACCACCCGCTCGCGCCCGGCGGTCCGGGCGATCACCTGCCCCCAAGCGAGATGGCACAGGCTGGCAAGGCTCACGCCCAGCCGCCGCGCCTGGGCGCGCAGCCGGTCATTGAGGCTTTGCGGCAGCATCCGGTGCGCTTCATCAATATCGCTGCCGTCGAGATGCACGTCGGCAAGGCCGAACGGCGTGGTCGGCTCCTCCATCTCGGAGAGCATCTCGCGGAAAAAGCGCTCGTGCTCTTCCTGCGACACACCGAAACGGGCCTGGGCCACCAGATTGCGGAACGGCTGCGCCGGCCCCAGATCGCTCTGACGCCCGGCCAGAACGGCATCGATCTCGGCCTGCAGGATCTCCAGCGTGGAATGATCCCCGGTCAGGTGATGCTGCAGCACCAGCAACAGCCAGCTCCCGGTCTCGGGCTCCCTGGCCGCGACGAATTGGAGTTGCGGCGCTCGGGTGAGGTCCATTCGATACCGACGGGGATCGAACCTCCGGGTCAGTTGTTCGACGGCGGGCCCGCCCGCCGGATCGAGCTCGAGATCGGCGACGCTGAGCGGCGCCCGCCGCCACACCACCTGGGCCGGAACGGACAAGCCCTCCCAGACGAAGGCGGTGCGCAGGATGTCGTGGCGATCGACGACCTGCTGCACGGCGTCGATGTAGCGGTCCATCAGGGCGCGGTCCGCGAAGCGCATTCGCGCCACCATCAGATACGGATCGCCGTCCGCCGCGAGCAGATGATGGAACAGAATGCCGTCCTGCAACGGCGACAACGCGTAGATATCCTGGATATTCGACACCCCTCCCGGAACCTGCGCGACGATGCGGTCGATATCCGATTGGGTCAGGTCGATCAGCGGCAGCATGCCCGGCGTGATCGTGGTGGTGAGCGGGCCGATCACGTTCTCCGGCGCCGGCACCTGGCAGTCGGCGCCCGCGGTTGCAGCCAGCCCGGCCAGGGTCGGACTTTCGAACAGGCTGCGAATGCCGATGCCGAGATCGAGGGTGCGCAGACGCTCCATCAGTTGCACGGCCAGGAGCGAATGACCGCCGAGTTCGAAGAAGTTGTCGTTGCGTCCGACGCGCTCGACCCGGAGCAGTTCCTGCCATTGCCGCGCCAATATGTCTTCGGTCTCACCTCTGGGAGGCTCATAGGCCGGCCGGGCATAGGCATCGCCGTCCGGCTCCGGCAGCGCCCGCCGA
>NZ_VCCH02000025.1 GCF_005938675.2 Mycobacterium sp. KBS0706 | reverse complement strand
GCCGCCGACCCCGACGCCGCCGCCGCCCACGCCGCCGCCTCCGCCGGTGCAGGCGCCATCGCCCGAGGCCACCAAGCCGCCGCCGCCTCCGCCGACGCCACAACCGCCACCACCCCCGCCGCCGCAGCAGCGGCCGAACCCGCCCTCGGGCAAGCCGGAGGCGGAGCCGACCCCGACTCCGTCCCCGCCGACGCCGCCGGCCGAGACGGCGCAGGCCGACCCGATGGCGATCACGCCGACCGAGGCGCCGCGTCCGGGCTCGCGACCCAAGGCTCCGCCGCCGGCGCCGACGCAGCAGGGCGCGACGACGACGCGGCCGAACGCGCCGTCGCAGCCGCAGGGCGATGAGATCGCGGGGCTTCTGGACGGCGCGCCAAGTGGGCGGACGAGCAGCCGTTCGTCGACCCGTCCGCCGCGAGCGACGGGGCAGGGTGGGCCGGCCACAAGGATCTCGGTCGGCGAACAAGGGGCGATCCGCGACAAGATCAGGGGATGCTGGAACATCGACGCCCAGGCTCTCGGCGGCGTCGTCGTGCAGATCCGCGTCTCCGCCGTCCAGCCGGACGGGACCATCCTGTCGAAGGATGTGTCGATCGCCGACAACGGCGGCAACCAGGCCGCGGCGAATGCGGCGCGGCGCGCCGTCCTGAACCCGACCTGCCAGCCTTGGCCGGCGCCGAGCGGCGGATGGCCGAACGATACGTTCCTTCTCGTGTTCGACCCGAAAGACTTCTTCTGACCAGCCAGGAACCGAGGTGCAGACAATGAAACGAGGCTTCCTCCAGACCACGCTGGCCGCCCTGGCTGCGGTCGTATCCCTCTCGCTCGCCGCCATGCCGGCCCAGGCCGAGATCCGGATCGACATCAACCAGGGCGTGACCCAGCCGATGCCGATCGCGATCACCGACTTTCCCGGTGACTCGGTCGGCAGCCAGATCACGCAGATCATCACCGCGGACCTGCAGCGCTCCGGCCTGTTCGCGCCGATCGACCCGCGCGCCTTCACCCAGGACGCGGCGTCGCTGCAGCAGGGCCCGCGCTTCGCCGACTGGAAGGTGCTGGCGGCCCAGGCCCTGGTCACCGGCCAGGTCCGGCCGCGCGGCGACGGCCGCTACGACGTCGACTTCCGGCTCTGGGACGTCAGTGCCGAGCAGCAGCTGACCGGCCTGACCCTGACGGGCGACAGCGCGCTGATGCGCCGCGTCGCCCACAAGATCGCGGACGAGATCTACCGCGCCGTGACCGGCGAGGACGGCTATTTCGACACCCGCATCGTCTACGTCTCCGAGACCGGGCCCCAGATCAACCGGGTCAAGCGCCTGGCGATCATGGACCAGGACGGCGCGAACCATCAGTTCCTGACCGACGGCTCCCAGCTGGTGCTGACGCCGCGCTTCTCGCCGAACACACAGCAGATCACCTACATGGCCTATGTCGGCAACAAGCCGCGGGTCTATCTGCTCGACCTCGGCAGCGGCCGGCAGGAATCGCTCGGCGATTTCGCCAACATGACCTTCTCGCCGCGCTTCAGCCCGGACGGCAACCGGGTGATCTTCAGCATGGCGCAGGCCGGCAACACCGACATCTACGTCATGGACCTGCGCACCCGCTCGGTGCAGCGCCTGACCTCGGATCCCTCGATCGAGACCTCGCCCTCCTATTCCAAGGACGGGACGCAGATCGTGTTCGAGAGCGACCGCGGCGGCAGCCAGCAGCTCTACATCATGAACTCCGACGGCTCGGGCGTGCGCCGCCTCAGCTTCGGCCAAGGCACCTACGGCACCCCGGTGTGGTCGCCGCGCGGCGACCTGATCGCTTTCACCAAGATCACGGGCGGCCAGTTCTCGATCGGCGTGATGCGGCCGGACGGGACGGGCGAGCGTGACCTAGCCTCGGGCTTCCTGGCGGAAGGCCCGACCTGGGCGCCGAACGGTCGCGTGCTGATGTACACGGCGAGCGGCGGCGGCGGCAGCAAGCTGGTCACGGTCGACATCACCGGCCGGGTCAGCGCCGCGGTGCCGACGCCCTTCGATGCGTCCGACGCCGCCTGGTCGCCGCTGCTGCCGTGACGGCAAGCCGCAGAAATGCTAGAAATATCGCAAGAAATACCTTGCGGAGCGGGCAGTAACCTGCTTTTCCCTCAACCGCTTTCCGAATCGTAACGTCGGATCCACGTCAGGGGCAAATACCATGCGTCTCAAGATTGTGTCCCTCATGGGGGCTCTGCTGCTGGCCACGGCCTGCAGCTCCACCCAGAACGCCGGCACCGGCGCCGGCGCCGGCGGCCTTGGCTCCGGCACCGCCGCTCCCGGCTCGCAGCAGGATCTGGCGCAGAACATCGGCGACCGCGTGTTCTTCTCGCTCAACGGCTTCGACCTGAGCCCCGAGGCGCAGGCCACGCTGAACAAGCAGGGCGGCTGGCTGCAGCAGTACCAGAGCGTCGCCGTGACCGTCGAAGGCCACGCCGACGAGCGCGGCACCCGCGAGTACAACCTCGCGCTCGGCGACCGCCGCGCCAACTCGGTGCGCAACTACCTGATCGCCAATGGCGTTGCCCCGTCGCGGGTCACCACCATCAGCTACGGCAAGGAGCGTCCGGCGGTGCCGGGCCATGACGAGTCGGCCTGGGCGCAGAACCGCCGGGCGGTCACCGTCGTCAACTGATCCCGCCAGGACGGCGGACCGGTCCCCCGGTTCGCCTCCGGACGGAGGACTCGCGCGCCGGACGGCGGCAGCGGCATCGCCGTTGCCGCTGTGCCCGGCGCGTCTTATTTTCGCCGCTGGGATCGGCCCAAGATCGGTCCCGTGCCCCGAACCGTGGAGGTGGAGGCGACATGCCGGCTTCGCACAGGCGATGGAGTATTCTTGCGGTCGCGGCGCTCGCCGTCGCGGTCCTGGCCCCGTCCGGGCCGGGCCGGGCGCAGAGCTACGAGGCCCAGCTCGAGGTCCGGGTCAGCACGCTGGAGCAGCAGATCTCGCAGCTGACCGGCCAGATCGAGCAACTGCAGTACCAGAACCAGCAGCTCGCCGATCAGCTGAAGCGGGCCCAGGCCGACATCGAGTTCCGGCTGAACGAGCTCGAGGGCGGCGGTGGCGGCGCCAAGGCCGCGCCGGCTCCGGCTCCCGCCAAGCGGGCGCCGGCCCAGAGCGCCCCGGCCGCGCCGCGGACGCCGCAGCCCTTCACCCCGACGCCGCTGATGCCGCCGAAGCGGTCCGACGCCGAACCGTTGCCCCCGGCCTATGACGGCCAGGGCGACAGCCTGGGCGGCATGATTCAGGACATGGGCGCGGCCGATCCCGGGACCTCGGTCCCGGGCTTCGCCTCGACCGAGCCGCAATCCTACGGTCTCGCCGCGGCGCCGGGCGGCGATACGACCGACCCGTACAGCCTCGGCGAGTCCCTGCTGGCCCAAGGCCGCCCGGGCGAGGCGGCCAATGCCTTCAACACCGCCTGGTCGATGGATCCGCGCGGGCCGCGGGCGCCGGCCGCGCTGATGCGCCTGGCCCAGTCCCTGCTGGCGGCCCGGCAGGACCGCTCGGCCTGCGACGCCTTCGCCCGGCTGGTGGCGGATTATCCCGACGCCCCGGCGCAGATGCTGCGCCGCGCCAAGGACCAGCAGCTGCTGCTGCGCTGCTGATGCATGCATGACCCGGTCAAGGACGAAGAATTCGCCGCGCGGCTCGACCGCCTCGGCCCGTTCGACCGGCCTCTCCGCCTCGCCGTCGCCGTCTCCGGCGGCCCCGACAGCATGGCGCTCAGCCTCCTCGCCGCACGCTGGGTCCGGCAGAGGGGCGGCCAGATCCTGGCCCTGACCGTCGACCACCGGCTGCGCCCGGACTCGACCGCCGAAGCCGACGCCGTCGGCGCTTCCCTGGCCCGGCACGACATTCCCCACCGCATCCTGACCTGGACCGACGCCCCAGCCCGGGCCTCGCAGGACCAGGCGCGCCGCGCCCGCTACGACCTGCTGGACCTGGCTTGCCGCGAGTCCGGCATCTGCGACCTGCTGGTCGCCCATCATCGCGAGGACCAGGCCGAGACCGTGCTGCTGCGCCTGGCCAAGGGCAGCGGCATCGACGGGCTGGCCGGCATGGCCGCCTGGCGCCCCGCGCCCTGGGGCCGGCTGCTGCGGCCGCTGCTCGACCTGCCGAAGGCGCGGCTGGCGGCCACCTGCGCCGGATTCGGCGTGATCCCGGTCGACGACCCCTCTAACCGCCGCAGCCGCTACGCCCGGCCCCGGCTGCGCGCTGCCCGCGAGGTGCTGGCCGCGGAAGGCCTGACCGACGACCGGCTGTTCGCCCTGGCCCGCCGCGCCGGCCAGGCCCGCGCCGCGCTGGAGCGAATCGCCGCCGATCTGGGCCGCCGCGCCGTGTGGCTCGCCCCCGCCGGCTATGCCGCGATCGACCTCACGGCCCTGCAGCAGGCCGAGCCGGAGATTACCCGGCGCCTGCTCGACTCCGTCACCGCCTGCATCGGCGGGGGCGGCGAGGCTCGCTTCGATGCGCTGGAGCGGTTGGCCGATGCGGTGCGGGCCGGTGCGCTGCTGGGTCGCACCCTCGACCGCACTCTGGGGCATTGCCGCCTGCGCGCCGCCGCCGACCGGCTGCTGGTATTTCGCGAGCGCCGCTTCCTGCCGGAAATCCTCGGCCCGGCGCCTGGCGCATCCTTGCTCTGGGACGGTCGATTCCACATCGACATCCCCACCGACGCCGCTCCGGGCGACCGGATCGCGGCCTGGGGCGACGCGGCGAAGGGGACGGCGCGGCGCGCCGATCTGCCCTTCGACGCGGCCGCGGTATTGCCGGCGCTGTGGCGGAACGGCCACGTGCTGCGCCCTCCGAGCCTTGCCGGCATGGCCGGAGACGGCCTGTTTCTGCGGTTCGAGCCGCTTCGACCGCTGCTTTCGATTGGATTCCCGGTTGTTTAGACGCGGCGCTATATTATCTACTAGCGAGCCTCCGGAGGCTTTCCGGGGACCCACGACGCCGTGGCGCCGCGCAAGCGGTATGCGCGGGACATGAGGCGACCGTCCGTGAACAATTTCGGCAAGAACTTCGCGCTCTGGATCATCATCGGCCTGCTGCTCCTGGCGCTGTTCAACCTGTTTCAGAGCTCCGGCGGCCGTGCCCCGCAGGGCGAGCTGGCCTATAGCGACCTGGTGACCGCGGTCGAGAAGGGCCAGGTCGGGGACGCCAAGGTCCAGGGCAACACCGTCAGCGGCCATTACAACCAGACTGGCGGCGGCGGGACCTTCTCGACCTACGTCCCGGACGGCACCGACATCGTCAACAAGATGACGCAGGCCGGCGTCAAGGTGCAGGCCGCGGCGCCCGAGGGGCCGAACATCATCACCGGCATGCTGCTGAACTGGCTGCCGATGCTGCTGCTGATCGGCGTCTGGATCTTCTTCATGCGCCAGATGCAGTCCGGTGGCGGCAAGGCCATGGGGTTCGGCAAGAGCCGCGCCCGGCTGCTGACCGAGCGCACCGGCCGCGTCACCTTCGACGACGTCGCCGGCATCGACGAGGCCAAGCAGGAGCTCGAGGAGATCGTCGAGTTCCTGAAGGACCCGCAGAAATTCCAGCGCCTGGGCGGCAAGATTCCGAAGGGCGTGTTGCTGGTCGGCCCCCCGGGTACGGGTAAGACCCTGACCGCCCGCGCGGTCGCGGGCGAGGCCAACGTGCCGTTCTTCACCATTTCCGGCTCGGACTTCGTCGAGATGTTCGTCGGCGTCGGCGCCTCCCGCGTCCGCGACATGTTCGAGCAGGGCAAGAAGAACGCCCCCTGCATCATCTTCATCGACGAGATCGACGCGGTCGGCCGCCATCGCGGTGCCGGCCTGGGCGGCGGCAACGACGAGCGCGAGCAGACGCTGAACCAGCTGCTCGTCGAGATGGACGGTTTCGAGGCGAATGAGGGCGTGATCCTGATCGCCGCCACCAACCGTCCGGACGTGCTGGATCCGGCGCTGCTGCGCCCCGGCCGCTTCGACCGCCAGGTGGTGGTGCCGAACCCGGACATCATGGGCCGCGAGAAGATCCTCAAGGTCCATATGCGCAAGGTGCCGCTGGCGCCGGATGTCGACCCGCGAGTCATCGCCCGCGGCACGCCCGGCTTCTCCGGCGCCGACCTGGCCAACCTGGTCAACGAGGCCGCCCTGCTGGCCGCCCGGCGCGGCAAGCGCGTGGTCGCCCATGCCGAGTTCGAGGAGGCCAAGGACAAGGTCATGATGGGCGCCGAGCGGCGGTCCATGGTCATGACCGATGCCGAGAAGAAGACCACCGCATACCACGAGGCCGGCCACGCCATCGTCGGTCTGTACGTGCCGGAGCATGATCCGATCCACAAGGCGACGATCATCCCGCGCGGCCGGGCGCTCGGCATGGTGGTCAGCCTGCCGGAGAACGACCGCATCAGCTGGGCCAAGATCCAGATGGAATCGCGGCTGGCCATGACCTTCGGCGGCCGCCTGGCGGAAGAGCTGATCTTCGGGCCGGAGCGGGTGACCAGCGGTGCCTCGAGTGACATCCAGGCGGCGACCAACCTGGCCCGCGCCATGGTGACCGAATGGGGCATGTCGCCGAAGCTGGGCCGGCTGCGCTACAGCTCGAACGGCCAGGAGGTGTTCCTCGGCCATTCGGTGACGCAGACCCAGAACATCTCGGAGGAGACCGCCAAGATCATCGACGAGGAGATGCGTCGCCTGATCGAGGAGGCCGAGTCCAAGGCCCGCAACATCCTGACCGAGCATATCGACCAGTTGCACCTGCTGGCCAACGCGCTGCTCGAATTCGAGACGCTGACCGGCGACGAGGTGCGGGGCCTGATCCTTCGCGGCGAGCCGATCGTGCGGCCGGAGCCGAATGACGAGCCGCCGCCGCCGAAGCGCCCGACCAGCGGCAAGCGCACCTCGGTGCCGTCGGGCGGCGCCAAGGGCATGGATCCGGAGCCGCAACCTGGTACCTGATCGGGCGGGCACCTGACCGGATGACGACTGACAAGACCCACGGGCCGCGTTTCGACGCGGCCCGTGCCGTTTCCCTCACCGACGATTTTGCGCCCTTGGCCGGTCCCGGGGTGCGGCTGTATCTGCGCCCGCTCGGTCTGGCCGACGCCGTGCCGGGGGCGCTGCCTTTGGCCGGCGGCCTGCTGTCCTTCGACCGGGTCGAGCTGATTCTCAGAGAGGGAACGGAGTCCCCCCTCCCCCCGCGGGAGGGGGATAGGGGGAGGGGGCACTCTCCGCTCGACACCTCCCGGACCGTGGCAGACCAGCCTGTACAGCCAAGCGGACCATCAGCCCATTCGCGCGCAGACGTGCGCAGACCCCTCCCCCTAACCCCCTCCCGCAAGGGGAGGGGGGACAAGGATGGAATCTGTCCGGAGTGTGTCCGTGCCGTCGCCAATCTCGACACCCTGCGCCGCTGGGCCGAACGCCACGGCCTCGGCGCCGCGGTCGACGACCGTCTCGACCGGCTCAGCCGCCCGCGCCTCGCCTTCGCCGGCCTCGGGCTCGACCGGCCACGGCTGATGGGCATCGTCAACGTCACCCCCGACAGCTTCTCCGACGGCGGCGACTTCGCCGATGCGGGCCGCGCCATCGCCCAAGGGCTGGCGCTGGCCGAGGCGGGGGCGGAGATCCTCGACATCGGCGGCGAATCGACCCGGCCCGGCTCCGCCCCGGTCTCGGCCAAGGAGGAGATCGCCCGGATCGACCCGGTGATCCGCGACCTCGCCAACCGCGGCCTGGCCGTGTCGGTCGACACCCGCCACGCCGTGGTGATGCAGGCGGCGCTGGCCGCCGGCGCCCGCATCGTCAACGACGTCACCGGCCTGACTGGCGATCCCGCCAGCCTCGGCGTCGTCGCCCGCGCCGGCTGCCCGGTGGTGCTGATGCACATCCAGGGCGAGCCGAGGACGATGCAGCAGGATCCCGCCTATGACGATGTGCTGCTCGACGTCTGCGACTGGCTGGAGCAGCGGGTGGCGGTCTGCGCCGCCGCCGGCATCCCGCCCGGCCGTATCGCCATCGATCCGGGGATCGGCTTCGGCAAGAAGTCGGTGACCCATAACCTGCCGCTGCTGCGCGGCCTCTCGCTGCTGCACGGGTTAGGCTGCGCCGTGCTGCTCGGCGTATCGCGCAAGCGCTTCATCGGCAGCCTGTCCGGCGCCGCCGATCCGAAGGGCCGGGTGCCGGGATCGATCGCGGCGGGGCTGTACGGCGTCGCCCAGGGGGTGCAAATCTTACGGGTGCACGACGCCGCGGAGACGCGGCAGGCGCTGGCCGTGTGGTCGGCGCTGCAGGACGGGACAGAGGGTGGGGATTAGATGACGCGCAAGCTGTTCGGGACCGACGGCATCCGCGGTCGCGCGAATGTCGAGCCGATGACGGCCGAGACGGCGTTGAAGGTGGCGACGGCGGCGGCGGCGCAGTTCCGGCGCGGCGACCATCGCCACCTGGTGGTGATCGGCAAGGACACGCGGCTGTCCGGCTATCTGCTGGAGCCGGCGCTGACCGCGGGCTTCATCGGCGCCGGCATGGACGTCACCCTGGTCGGCCCGATCCCGACCCCGGCCATCGCCATGCTGACCCGGTCGCTGCGCGCCGATCTCGGGGTGATGATCTCGGCCTCGCACAACCCGTATGAGGACAACGGCATCAAGCTGTTCGGGCCGGACGGCTACAAGCTGTCGGACGAGGTCGAAAAGGCGATCGAGGACCGCATCGCCCAGCCGGCCGACGACCAGCTCGCCGCGCCGGCCCGGCTCGGCCGCGCCCGGCGGCTGGACGACGCCTCCGGCCGCTACATCGAATACGCCAAGAACACCTTTCCCAAGGGGCTCCGGCTCGACGGCCTCAAGGTCGTGGTCGACTGCGCCAACGGCGCCGCCTACAAGGTCGCCCCCGCGGTGCTGTGGGAGCTGGGGGCCGAGGTCGTGACCATCGGCGTGTCGCCCGATGGGCTGAACATCAACAAGGGCTGCGGCGCCACCGCGACCGATGCGATGCAGCAGGCGGTGGTGGTTCATGGCGCCCATCTGGGTCTGTCGCTGGACGGCGACGCCGACCGGCTGATCATGGCCGACGAGACCGGCCACCAGATCGACGGCGACCAGCTGATGGCGATGATCGCGCGCGACTGGTTCTCCGGCGGCCGCCTGGCGCAGCCGGCCGTGGCCGCCACGGTGATGTCCAACCTGGGCATGGAGCGGTTTCTGGGCGGCCTGGGCATCAGCCTGATCCGCACCGCCGTGGGCGACCGCTACGTGGTCGAGACCATGCGCGAGCGCGGCCTGAACCTGGGCGGCGAGCAGTCCGGCCACATCGTCATGAGCGACCATGCCACCACGGGCGATGGGCTGATCGCGGCGCTGCAGGTGCTGGCGGTGATCCAGCAGTCCGGCCGGCCGTCCAGCGAGGTGTTCCGGGTGTTCGAGCCGATGCCGCAGCGTCTGCGCAGCGTCCGCTTCACGCCGGTGCCGGGCGCGCCGTCGCCGCTGGAGCAGGCGCCGGTGCAGCAGGCGATCGCCGCGGCCGAGGCGAAGCTCGGCAAGGACGGCCGCCTGCTGATCCGCAAATCCGGCACCGAGCCGGTGATCCGGGTGATGGCCGAGGGCGAGGATGCCGCGCTGATCGAGGCCCTGGTCGGCGAGATCTGCGCCACGATCGAGACCGTGGCGGCCTGACGGGCTGGTGCCCGCCCCCCTCACCCGAAATCGCTACGCGATTTCGACCTCTCCCCAAGGAGAGGTGACCGAGCCCAGCTCCATTTTCCCCTCTCCTCGGGGAGAGGGAGGGGCCCATTCGCGTTGGCGAATGGGAGGGTGAGGGGGCAGGGTGCCCGTTGCATGAGTCCTTGCGCAAACTTGCGCTGCCAGACCTGCGCCGGACGCTTTGCAGATAGCGATTGACGCGGCGCCGTCGATCCATATGCTCGGCGGCGGGCCACGTCCCCCCACCGGGACGCTGCTATCTGGAAGGATAGACATGACTGCGAGTGCGCTCGCCCCCACGCCCGGACTCCGTCCGCGCAACCCCAATTTCTCCTCCGGTCCCTGTGCCAAGCGTCCCGGCTGGTCGCTCGAGGCGCTGCAGAATGCCGCCCTCGGCCGGTCGCATCGCGCCGGCATCGGCAAGGCCAAGCTGGCCGATGTGATCGAGCGGTCGAAGCGCGTGCTGCGCATGCCCGCCGGCTGGCGCCTGGCCATCGTGCCGGGGTCGGACACCGGCGCCGTCGAGATGGCGCTGTGGACCCTGCTCGGCGCCCGCGGCGTCGACCTCCTGGCCTGGGAAAGCTTCGGCGAGGGCTGGGTCACCGACGTCGTCAAGCAGCTCAGGCTGCCGGATGTCCGCACCTTCACGGCCGCCTATGGCGAACTGCCGGATCTCGGCCAGGTCGATTTCGACCGCGACGTGGTGCTGACCTGGAACGGCACCACCTCCGGCGTGCGCCTGGCGAATGGCGACGCCATCCCGGCCGGCCGCCAGGGCCTGGTGATCTGCGACGCCACCTCGGCCGCCTTCGCCATGGACCTGCCCTGGGACAAGCTCGACGTCGTCACCTGGTCCTGGCAGAAGGTGCTGGGCGGGGAGGGCGCGCATGGCATGCTGGCCCTGTCGCCCCGCGCGGTGGAGCGGCTGGAGAGCTACACCCCGGCCTGGCCGCTGCCGAAGGTGTTCCGCCTGACCTCCAAGGGCAAGCTGGCCGAGGGCCCGTTCAAGGGCGAGACCATCAACACCCCGTCGATGCTGTGCGTCGAGGACGCGATCGACGGCCTCGCCTGGGCCGAGGAGATCGGCGGCCTGGACAAGCTGGTCGAGCGTTCGGAGAACAATCTCGCCGCCGTCGCCGCCTGGGTCGCGCGCACCCCCTGGGTCGACTTCCTGGCGGCGGATCCGGCGATCCGCTCCTGCACCTCGATCTGCCTGAAGATCGTCGACCCGGCGATCACGGCGCTGGACGAGGAAGCCCAGGCCGCGGTGCCGAAGAAGATTGCCTCGCTGCTGGAGAAGGAAGGCGTCGCCTTCGACATCAACGGCTATCGGGATGCGCCCCCGGGCCTGCGCATCTGGGGCGGCGCCACGATCGACACCGCCGATCTCGAGGCGCTGCTGCCTTGGCTCGACTGGGCGTTCGACCGCGCCCGGGCCGAGCTGAAGCTGGCGGCCTGACCTCTCCTTCCTGACAACGTCCTGCGCCTCGCCCCGCCACCGTCGCGGAGCGGCGAGACGCAGGTCCCTTCGGAGCAAGACGATGCCCAAGGTTCTCATTTCCGACAGCCTGTCCCCGGCCGCCGTCGCCATCTTCCGTGACCGCGGCGTCGAGGTCGATGTCCGCACTGACCTCAAGCCCGAGGAGCTGAAGGCGATCATCGGCCAGTATGACGGCCTCGCCATCCGCTCGGCCACCAAGGTGACCAAGGAGGTGCTGGCCGCCGCGACCAACCTGAAGGTCGTCGGCCGCGCCGGCATCGGCGTCGACAATGTCGACGTGCCGGCGGCCACCCAGCGCGGCGTGGTGGTGATGAACACGCCCTTCGGCAACTCGATCACCACCGCCGAGCACGCCATCGCCATGATGTTCGCGCTGGCCCGGCAGCTGCCGGACGCCAACGCCTCGACCCATGCCGGCAAGTGGGAGAAGTCCCGCTTCATGGGTGTCGAGCTGTTCGGCAAGACGCTGGGCCTGATCGGCTGCGGCAACATCGGCTCGATCGTCGCCGACCGCGGCATCGGCCTGAAGATGAAGGTCATCGCCTACGACCCGTTCCTGTCGCCGGAGCGGGCGCTGGACCTGGGCGTGGAGAAGGTCGAGCTGGACGGGCTGTTCCAGCGCGCCGATTTCCTGACGCTGCACACGCCGCTGACCGACCAGACCCGCAACATCATCGACGCGGCGGCGATCGCGAAGATGAAGCCCGGAGTGCGCATCATCAACTGCGCCCGCGGCGGGCTGATCGTCGAGGACGACCTGCTGGCGGCGCTGAAATCCGGCCATGTCGCCGGCGCGGCGCTGGACGTCTTCGCGGTCGAGCCGGCGAAGGAAAGCGCCTTCTTCGGCCTGCCCAACGTGGTCTGCACCCCGCATCTCGGTGCCGCCACCAGCGAGGCGCAGGAGAATGTGGCGCTGCAGGTGGCCGAGCAGATCTCCGACTTCCTGCTGTCCGGCGCCGTGACCAACGCGCTGAACATGCCGTCGGTGACGGCGGAGGAGGCGCCGAAGCTGAAGCCGTACCTGGCGCTGGTCGAGCAGCTCGGCGGCTTCGCCGGCCAGATCACCGAGACCCGGCTGAAGGCGGTCAACATCACCTATGAGGGCGATGTCGCCCAGCTCAACACCCGGCCGATCACCAGCGTCATCCTGGCCGGGCTGCTGCGGCCGCTGCTCGACAGCGTCAACATGGTGTCGGCGCCGGTGGTGGCGCGCGAATACGACATCGACGTGAGCGAGACCAAGCGCGAGACTTGCGAGGACTACCACACGCTGGTGCGGCTGACGGTGACGACCGAGCGCCAGACGCGCAGCATCGCCGGCTCGCTGTTCGCCGGTACCAAGCCGCGGATCGTCGAGCTCGAGGGCATCTCGCTGGAGGCCGAGGTGGCGCGCAACATGCTGTTCGTGCGCAACGAGGACAAGCCGGGCTTCATCGGCCGGCTCGGCACGGTGCTGGGCGACGCCGGCATCAACATCGCCAACTTCAATCTCGGCCGCCGGCCGGAGGGCGGCAGCGCCCTGGCGCTGGTTTCGGTCGACAGTCCGGTGGCGGAGGGGATCGTCAAGACCGTGCAGGGCCTGCCCAGCGTGGTCCAGGCCAAGGCGCTGAATTTCTGATCCTGGTGCACTGTCCGAATGGAAAACCCCGGCCTGTAGCCGGGGTTTTTCTCTCTGCGTCCTCCTCCCTGTCATGCCCGGGCTTGACCCGGGCATCCGGAGACTGTCGAGACCCACTGGATTGCCGGATCAAGCCCGGCAATGACAGCAGGGGGAGGGCGGGGCCTCTCCTCAGAACGGCGAGTCCGGGAAGTAGAACTCCTTGGCGTTGTCCTTGGTCACCAGCGTGGCATCCAGGATGTATCGGCCGCGGACCGGCAGGTGGTCGTAGAGATTGGCGGCGGTCAGGTCCATCGCCACCGCGACCATGGCCGGCGGGTACAGCACGTCGACCGGGATCATCTTGTCGCCGTCCATCACCTTCTTGACCATGTCCTTCATGCCGGCGCCGCCGACCACGAACTTGATGTCGGTGCGGTTGGCCTGCTGGATCGCCTCCAGCACGCCCACGGCCATGTCGTCATCCTGGCACCACACCGCGTCGATCTTCGGGTACTTGGCCAGGTAGTCCTGCATCACCTTGAAGGCGTCGTCGCGGCTCCAATTGCCGAACTGCTTGTCCAGCACCTTGATGCCGCTGCCGGCAATCGCCTCGTCGAAGCCCTTGATCCGCTCCTCGTCGATCACGATCGGCAGGCCGCGGATGACCACGACGTCGCCGGTGCCCAGCGTGTCCTTGATGTATTTGCCGGCGACGCGGCCCAGCTCCGGGTTGTTGCCGGCGACGTAGAGGTCCTGGATCGACTGGTCGCTCAGCGCCCGGTCGACCACGGTGACGAAGACGCCCTTCGACTTTACCTGGCGGATCGGGTCGGTCAGCTCGTCGGAGTTGTGCGGCAGGGCCACCAGCGCATCGATGCCCTGGGTGGTCAAATCCTCCAGCGCATTGGCCTGCGAGGCGCCGTCCGGCGAGGTCTTGACGATCACCTTCAGCCCCGGATAGCGGGCTTCCAGCGCCTTCGCCTGCTCCTGCGCGTGGTAGACGACGCCGCCGGTCCAGCCATGGTCGGCGGCCGGGATCGACACGGCGATGGTCTTGCTCTCCTGCGCCTGGGCGGCGCCGAAGGCCGCCAGCAGGGCCACGGCCGCGAGGCCGATCATCTTGAAACGCATATAATTCCTCCCCACGAATCGAGCCTGTTGCGAACGGGCGGCTCCGCCCCGCACTCAGCCGCCCGGCCGGCGCAGCAGCGATCGCTGCACCAGCATGGCGATGATGATGATGGCGCCCTGCACCGCGCCGATCAGGTACTCGCTGACCAGGTTGGACAGGGCCATGATGTTGCCGACGACCTCGAGGATCAGGGCGCCGCAGATCGTGCCCCAGATCCGGCCGACGCCGCCGCGCAGCGCGGTGCCGCCGACGACCACGGCGGTGATCGCCTGCAGCTCCCACAACAGCCCGGTGGTCGAGGTGGCGGAGCCGAGCCGCGGCACATAGACCAGCACGGCTACGGCGACGCAGACGCCCTGGATGACATAGGTCAGGGTCCGCACGCGGTCGACGGCGATGCCGGAATAGCGGGCGACGTCCTCGCTGGACCCGACGGCGCGGACATGGCGGCCGAACGGGGTGCGGTACAGCACGAAGGCGCCGAGCGCGCCGACCGCCAGGATCACCAGGATCGGCACCGGCACGCCGAACACCGTGCCGAAATAGACCGGGCGGTACAGCGCCCGCAGGTCCGGCGCCTTCATCGCGATCGATCCGCCCTCGGCCAGCCAGATCAGCAGGCCGCGATAGATGCCCATGGTGCCGAGGGTGACGATGAAGGGCTCGATTCGCCCGACCGTGGTGATCAGCCCGTTGCCAAGGCCGCACAGCGCGCCCAGCATGATCGCCGCGGCCATGGCCAGCGCGATCAGGCTCATGCCGTCGCCGAGCGGCGCCGCGTTCATCAGCAGGATCATGGCGCCGGCGACGAAGCCGGCCATCGACCCGACCGACAGGTCGAGGCCGCCCGCGGTGATGACGAAGGTGGCGCCGACCGCGATGATGGCGATGAAGGCGCTGCGCGTGGCCACGTTCAGCAGGTTGTCGGCGCTGAGGAAGTTCGGGTTCAGCAGGGCGCCGACGACGATCAGCACGGCCAGGGCGAAGAAGGGCGCCGCGGTGCGGATGTCGAATCTGAAGCCCCGTCCGGCGGGCGTCGTGGTCGTGGTGCTCATGCTTCCCCAGCCAATGCCATGGTCTTCACGCCGGTGGCGTAGGTCACGATCTCGTCCTCGGTCATCGCCTCGCCGGTGACCTCGCCGACGATGCGGCCCGACCGCATCACCAGGATGCGGTGGCACAGGCCGATCAGCTCCTGCATCTCCGAGGAGATCACGATCACCGACTTGCCCTGGGCCGCCAGCTCGGCGACGAAGCGGTAGATCTGCTGCTTGGTGCCGATGTCGATGCCGCGCGTCGGCTCGTCGATCACCACGATCTCCGGCTCCAGCAGCATCATCTTGCCCAGGAGCAGCTTCTGCTGGTTGCCTCCGGACAGCTGCCCGGCCAGCAGGTCCTTGCGGCGGGTGCGGACGTCGAAGGCGGCGATGGCGTGGTCCAGCTCCGCCCATTCCTTCGCGGTGTCGATCACCGGCCCGCGGGTGAAGCGCTTCAGCGCCGCCAGGGTGAGGTTGATGCGCAGGTCCTGGGCCAGCAGCAGGCCTTTGCCTTTGCGGTCCTCGCTGAGATAGACGATGCCGGCCGCCATGCTGTCGCGCACCGTGGCGAAGCGCACCGCCTCGCCGTTCCGCCGGACCTCGCCATGGGCCGTGCGCAGCCCCAGCACGCCCTCCAGCAGCTCGGTGCGGCCGGCGCCGACCAGCCCGGCGAAGCCCAGGATCTCGCCGCGCCGCAAGGTGAAGGACGCATCCTCGGCATAGCGCGGCACGGTCATGCCCCTGACCTCGAGCACCGGGTCGCCGGCCGGGGCGCCGGTGCGCGGCGGGTAGAGATTGGACATGTCGCGGCCGACCATCATCCGCGCCATGTCGACCGGCTGCAGCTCCGCGGCGGGCCGGGTGCCGACCAGCCGGCCGTCGCGCAGCACCGTCACCCGGTCGGCGATCGCCTTCACCTCCGGCAGACGGTGCGAGACGTAGAGCACCCCGACGCCCTTGGCGCGGATGTCGTGGATGACCTTGAGCAGCGCGTCAGTCTCGTGCGAGGTCAGCGACGCCGTCGGCTCGTCGAAGATCACGACGCTGTGCGGCACCAGCAGCGCCCGGGCGATCTGCACCAGCTGGCGTTGGGCGATCGACAGCTGGGCGACCACGACGGCCGGGTCGATCTCCGCCCCCAGCGACCGCACCGCCCCGGCTGCGCGGGCGTTCATGGCGCGGTCGTCCACGGCGAGGCCGCGGCGGACCTCGCGGCCGAGGAACAGGTTCTCGGCCACGGTCAGATGCGGCGCCAGCAGGATCTCCTGATGCACCAGCACGATGCCGTGCCGCTCGGCATCCACCGGGCCGGCGAAGCGGATCGGGGCGCCGTTCATGCTGATGGTGCCGGCGGTCGGCTCCAGATGCCCGGCCAGGATCTTCATCAGCGTCGACTTGCCGGCGCCATTCTCGCCGATCACGGCATGGACCTCGCCCGGCTGCAGCTCGAAGCCGATCTCCTGCAACACGGCCACCGTGCCGAAGGTCTTGCCGAGGCCCTGGACGGACAGCACCGGCCCGGAGACAGGGGAGGGGATCATGGCATGTTGTCCCGGATGAAGATGTCGATCCGGATCCGCTCCTGGTCCGGCACGATCGGCACGTCGTCGCGCAGCGCCAGCAGCACCCGGATGCTGCTGCGCGCCATGTGGCCCGGGTCCTGGTTGATGACGGCGTCGATGGTGCCGCGGATCAGGTGGCGGCGGGTGAACTCGGTCAGCTCGTGGCCGATGAAGACGATGTCGCGGGCCCGGCCGGTCGCCTCCAGCGCCGCGACCACGCCCTGCTGGCCGCCGCCGACATTGTAGAGGCCGACCAGGTCCGGGTTCTCGTCCAAGAGGGTGCGGGCGGCGGCCTCGACCCGGGCGGCGTCGTCGCGCGCCTCGCGCAGCGGCAACACCTCCAGCTGCTTGTATTCGCGGGCGATGACCTGCTCGAAGCCGAATTGCCGCTCGATATGGTCGCGCAGCTGCAGCGAGCCGGCGATCAGCCCGACCTTGCCCGGGCGTTGGCCGAGGAAGCGGCCCATCAGGCTGGCGGCGGTGCGGCCGGCGGCGTGGTTGTCGAGGCCGACATAGTGGCGGCGCTTGCTGCCGGGCAGGTCGGAGACCAGGGTGACCGCGGTGGTGCCGCGGGCGGCCAGGGTCTTCAGCGCCTCGACCACGGCCGGGTGGTCCAGCGCCACCATGGCGACGCCGTCGAGTTCCGCCGGCAGTCCTTCCAGCGCCTCGGCCAGGGCCTCGCCGTCGAAGACGTCGACCAGCAGCACGTCGATCGCCACCCGCTCGGCCTCATAGCGGCGGGCGAGGGTGCGGAACTCGCGTTCCAGCGTGTGCATGAAATCGTTGGCGCCGACCGGCAGCACCACGGTGAAGCGGAAATCGCGCGCCCGCGACAGGCGCGAGGCCAGCCGGTCCGGCTCATAATGCAGCCTTTCGACCGCCGCCTTCACGCGGTCGACCATGCGCGCATGGATGCCGGCACGTCCGTTCAGCACGCGATCGACGGTCGCAACGCTGACGCCGGCTTCACGCGCGACGTCTTGCAGCGTCGTCCTGGCCACGGAAACCCCTCCCTGGATTGAAGGGATATCATCAAAATTTGATGAAGGGAAATCAAACAGGAGCGTGGGTATCGGAGGCGCAAGACGGCGGCCCCGCCTCCCCAGGGGCCGCCATGCAGGGTCAGCCGATGGCGACGCTCATGCCGCCATCGGCCATCACGACCGACCCGACGATGAAGCTGGCGCGGTCCGAGGCGAGGAAGGCGACGATCTCGGCGATCTCCGCCGGGTCGGCCGCACGACCGATTGGCGCATTGGTGCCATGCTCGGCGAGGAAACCTCGGCCATCCTCCATGAAATGGTTGAGGAGGTTGGTGACGACATCGCCGACGCCGATCGCGTTGACGCGGACGCCGTGCTTGATCGCCTCGAGCGCCTGCGTGCGCGTCAGCTGGGCGAGGGCACCCTTCGAGGCGGTGTAGGCGGCGATCCCGGGGAAAGCGAAGTAGGACGCGTAGGATGCGATGTTGACGATCGACCCCGACTGCTTCGCCATCATCACCTTGGCCGCCTCGCGTGAGTGAAGGAACGCGCCGGTGACGTTCGTGTCCATCTGCCAGTTCCAGTCTTCGCGGGACATCTCGACCAACTCCTTGTAGAGAATGCGGCCGGCATTGTTCACGAGGATGTCGAGCGTGCCGAAGGTCGCGACAGCAAGGGCCACCGCCTCTTCCGCGGTACCGTCGACGGTGATGTCCGCCACCAGGCTCACAAGCCCATCCCGGTCCAGATCCTTGACCGCCGGATCGATGTCCTCGGCGACGACCTTGGCGCCGCGGGCATGTAGCAGTTCGGCGATCGCACGACCGATTCCACTCGCCGCTCCCGTTACCAGCGCGACCTTGCCCTCGACCTCGTTCACGGATGTTTTGCGGTTCGACATCGGTGTCTCCTGACGGGATCACCAGGAAAATGGCCGATTTCGCTGATCCCGAAGGCGAACCGGCCCCGTCTTGATGACGTGGGACCGATATGCCACCGAGGCGCACGCCGTTCTCTCGGGCGATCGACGAACCTGTCGGGGTTTTGCTCAAATCGTCGGAAAGGGTCGAGCGTGCCTGGTCTAGGCACCGCGATAGGCTCCGGGCGAGACGCCCGTTTCCTTTCGGAAGACCTGTGAGAAATGGCTCGGGCTGGAATAGCCGACATCCATCCCGATCGAGATGATCGACCGGTTGGTCTCGCGCAAAAGCTGGCGCGCGGCCGCGATCCGCAGCCCGATGAAATATTGCGAGGGTGCAAGCCCGGTGGAGCGCTTGAACTGCCGGCTGAAATGCGCCTCGCTCATCTCGGCCGCGCGCGCATAGAGGCCGAGATCGAACGCGCTCGCCAGGTTCTGCTGCATCAGGTCGGTCACGCGCCGCAGGCGATAGGCCGGGATGGCGCTGCGACGGCGGACATTGGTGCGTCCCGGATCCACGTAGCCCCGCACCACATGGATCGACACCGCCAGTGCGACGCTTTCCAGAAGCAGGGAACTCGGCTGCGTCCGCCCCGAAATCTCGCGCGCCAGAGTCTCGATCAGCAGGCCGAGCTCGGCGTCGTGGACGCCCGAGACATCCCGCAGCACCGGTCGGCCGGCCGTGCCATGAACCTCCTGCATTGCGCGCTCCAGCAGCGGGAGCCCGAGATAGAGATGCATCACCTCGAAGGGCGTCCCGTCGCGGGAACGCCAGCGCAGCTCGTAAGGCTCGTCTGAATCGGTGAGGAAGAAATCGCCAGCCTGCACGTCGCTGGCCGACCAGTCGCCGCCGAGGTCACGCTCCTCCACCGTCGCCGTCCCCTTGAGGATCCAGACGATCAGGGGCTCGGCGACCGCCGGCACGATGAAGCTCTCTTGAACCGCATTGCGCGCGAAGATCTGGACGACGACATCCCTGGGCCAGCGATCGCCGCCGTCCGCAATCAGACGCCCGGCAATATGGGCCTGCAGCATTTCGGCGGATGTCTTGTCGGTCACGCCTGGGCCTTACGGATCGAACTCAGCCGAATTGTAGCTTTGGAATTGACGGATCGGCACTCCGAGGACCGTTGGTGCGTTGCCTGGGGCCGGGGTGGATCCCATCGTCTTCCCCGGGGACCGGATCGATCCTCCCTTTGGCGGCGCCGGATCAGCGTGGCACCAGGCAGCCGTGCAGAAAGATCTCCACCGCCTCGTCGACCCGGAGGTCGGTCTCCGCCGCCATCGGCAGCGGCGCGACGCCGAGCGTGGCGGCGCGCAGCGGCTCGGCGATCGCCATCGAGACCAGCATCCGGGCCATGCTCATGCTGTCCTCGAAGCGCAGCATGCCGTGCCGGCGCTGCGTCTCCAGCCACGCGGCCAGTGCCTCGGCGTTGCGCACCGGGCCGGCCTGGTAGAAGGCCTTCGCCATCTCCGGGAAGCGCAGCGACTCGGCGTAGATCAGCCGGTTCAGCGCCACCGTCTCCTCCGACAGCACCAGCCGCGCCAGCTCCTGCAGGAACTGGCGCAGCGCCTGCTTCGCCGCCGCCGGGTCCGGGCCGGCGTCGTGGCCGATCGGCGACCGCAGCGCCTCCGACCGGGCGTCGATCACCGCCTCCAGCAGGTGTTCCTTGGTGTCGACGAAGCGGTAGATCGTCTTCTTCGACACGCCGGCCGCCTGGGCCACCGCCTCCATGCTGGTGCCCCCGAAGCCCTGCGCCAGGAAGATCCGGGTCGCCGCCTCCAGGATCAGCCGCCTGGTCTCCTCGTCGCTGCGCTGCTGCGGCCGCCCCCGCGGCCGTTTCGGCGTTTCCTGCATGTCTGGCCCCTCGGTCGCGCATTTGCGCATTTCGCCTTCATCTCCCATCTTTGGATGGAAACCGTCAAGTTTCCTAAATAGCCTCGACATCCCAGCCGCCCTCGAAGACGGCCGGCGATCGGCTTTGGAGGGCAAATGTCATGACGCATCAGGTTCAGCCGGCCCAGCTCCGCACCGCCCCGGCGCCGGAGGCCAGCGAGGCCCCGGCCGCACCGGCGCCGCGCCGCCGCATCGGGAAGAAGCTCCTGCTGCTGCCACTCGGGGTCGTCGTCCTGGCTGGCGCCGCGTGGTTCGGCTGGAATTGGTGGACCGTCGGCCGGTTCCAGGAATCGACCGACGACGCCTATGTCCAGGCCGATTCGACCACCATCGCGCCGAAGGTCTCCGGCTACATCGCCGAGGTCCTGGTCCAGGACAACCAGGCGGTGACCGCGGGCCAGCCCCTGGCCCGGATCGACGACCGCGACTATGCCGTGGCGCTGGACCAGGCCAAGGCCAATGTCATGGCCGCCCAGGCCGATATCGCCGATGCCGATGCCGCGATCCAGCAGCAGGCGGCGGCGATCGAGCAGGCCCGTGCCACGGTCGGGGTCGACCAGGCGGCGTTGACCTACGCCCAGCAGCAATTCGACCGCTACACCGCCCTGGCGCGCACCGGCAACGGCAGCGTGCAGAACGCGCAGCAGATGACCGCCAACGTCCAGTCCTCGACGGCGACGCTGCAGCGCGACCAGGCGGCGGTGACCGCGTCGGAGAAGCAGCTCGACGTGCTTCGCGCGCAGCTGGAGAAGGCGAAGGCCGCCCTCGCGGCCGACCAGGCGGCGCAGCGTCAGGCCGAGCTGAATCTCGGCTACACCACCATCGCCGCGCCGGTGGCCGGCACCATCGGCAACCGCAGCCTGCGGGTCGGCCAGTATGTCCAGGCCGGCACCCAGCTGATGGCCGTGGTGCCGCTGGCCGAGACCTATGTCGTCGCCAACTTCAAGGAGACGCAGCTGACCGACGTGCATCCGGGCCAGCCGGTCGACATCGCGGTCGACATGTTCCCGGACGCCGACATCCACGGCCATGTCGACAGCCTGTCCCCGGCCAGCGGCCAGGAATTCGCCCTGCTGCCGCCGGACAACGCCACCGGCAACTTCACCAAGATCGTCCAGCGCATCCCGGTGAAGATCGTGCTGCAGCGCAACGACCCCCTGGCGGGCGCGCTGCGCCCCGGCATGTCGGTGATCGCCACCATCGATACCAAGCAGGACACCGCCAAGGCGCAGTGAGCGCTGCGGCCGGAGGACCACGATCATGTCGTCCGCAACCACCACCGCCGGCGCTCCGCCGGCCGACCGCGCCAGCCTGACCACCTGGATCTCGGCGTTCTCCGGCCTGCTCGGCGCCTTCATGGCGGTGCTGAACATCCAGATCACCAACGCCTCGCTGCCGCAGATCGAAGGCGGCATCGGCACCGGCGTCGACAACGGCGCCTGGATATCGACCTCCTACCTGATCGGCGAGATCATCGTCATCCCGCTGACCGCCTATCTCAGCCAGGTCTTCTCCTTCCGCCGCTTCCTGCTGGTCAACACCACGCTGTTCCTGGTGTTCTCGGTGGCCTGCGCCTTCGCCGCCAATCTCGGCGAGATGATCCTGCTGCGCGGCATCCAGGGCTTCACCGGCGGCGTGCTGATCCCGATGGCCTTCACTTTGGTGATGACCCGGCTGCCGCTGTCGCAGCGGCCGATGGGCATGGCGCTGTTCGCCATCACCGCCACCTTCGCGCCGGCGATCGGCCCGACCATCGGCGGCTGGCTGACCGACAATTACGGCTGGGAATACATCTTCTACATCAACCTGGTGCCGGGCGCCTTCATGCTGGCCGGGCTGGCCGCGACGCTGGAGCGCGAGCCGATGCGCCTGTCCCTGCTGAAGGAGGGCGACTGGTTCGGCATCGCCACCATGGCGATCGGCCTGGCGGCGCTGCAGACGGTGCTGGAGGAGGGCAACAAGGACGACTGGTTCGGCTCGACCTTCATCGTCCGGCTGACCGTCGTCGCCGTCGTCGCCCTGTCGCTGTTCATCTGGATCGAGCTGCGCGTCGCCAAGCCGGCGGTCGACCTGCGGCTGCTGCTGCGCCGCAACTTCGGCTTCGGCACGCTGGCCAACGTCTTCCTCGGCTTTGCTCTCTACGGCAGCGCCTATCTGCTGCCGCAATACCTGGCCCAGGTGCAGGGCTATGATTCACAGCAGATCGGCGAGGTGATGGCCTGGACCGGCCTGCCGCAGCTGCTGATCATCCCGCTGGTGCCGATGCTGATGGGGCGGGTGGACGGCCGCTGGCTGGTGGCCGGCGGGCTGCTGGTCTTTGCCGGCAGCTGCTTCATGAACATCAACATGTCGCTGGTCTATGGCGGCGACCAGCTGCTGGTGCCGAACATCGTCCGCGCCATCGGCCAGGCGGTGGTGATGGCGCCGCTGTCGGCCATCGCCATGGCCGGCATCGCCCGGCACGAATCCGCCGCGGCCTCGGGCCTGTTCAACATGCTGCGCAACCTGGGCGGCGCCTTCGGCACCGCGCTCCTGGGCACCATCGTGACCAAGCGCGAGCAGTACCACTCGAACATCATCGGCCAGTCGGTGTCGCTGTTCCGCGAGGAGACGCGCACCCGGATCGACCAGCTGACCCAGTATTTCCTGTCGAGCGGCGTGTCCGACCCGGCCACCGCCAAGCACCAGGCGATCATCGCCATCGGCCGGACCGTCAGGGCGCAGTCGCTGGTGATGGGCTTCAGCGACACCTTCGCCGTGCTGGGCGTGATCCTGCTGGCCTCGGCCGCCTGCGTCTTCATCATGCGCAAGGGTGCCGCCTCGGGCGGCGGCGGGCACTGAGCCAATTCGTCATCGCGAGCCCCGAAGGGGCGTGGCGATCCAGCGGCACCGGCCCCTGGATCGCCACGTCGCTACGCTCCTCGCGATGACGGGCGCGGTTGCGCCCGTCAGTTCACCATCTTGCGGTAGAGGTGCCAGGTGGCGTGGCCGAGCACCGGCATGACCACGATCAGCCCGACGAACAGCGGGATCGAGCCGACCACGAGGCCGGCGGCGACGATCAGGCCCCAGGCCGCCATCGGGATCGGGTTGGCGATCACGGCGCGGACCGAGGTCCAGATCGCGGTGTCGGCGCCGACGTCGCGGTCCAGCAGCAGCGGGAAGGACACCACGCCGATCGCCATCGCCGCCACGGCGAAGATCAGGCCGACGCCGCAGCCGACCACGATCAGGGTCCAGCCGGCGGTGGTGCCGAACACCTCGTTCAGGAACAGGCCGAGCGAGGCCGGCTCGTCCGGGCCGAGCGTGGCGTTGTAGATGACGTTGGCCACCACCATCCAGACCACGAAGATCGCCGCCAGGATGGCGCCGACCATCAGGATGACGCCGAATCGGGGCGTCCGCAGCACGCCGAAGGCGGCGCCCCAGCTGGACGGCTCGCCCAGCTCCCGCCGCCGGCTCATCTCATAGAGGCCGATCGCGGCGAAGGGCCCGATCAGGGCGAAGCCCGAGGCCAGCGGGAACAGGAGCGGGATCATGTCCTGCCCGACCATGGCCCGCGCCAGCACCAGCCCGACCACCGGATAGATCAGGCAGAGATACAGCACGTCGGTGCGGTAATGGCCGAAATCCTCGAAGCCCTTGACCAGGGCGTCGCGCAGGTCCCGCAACCCGATGCGATGGACCGCCGGGGCCAGGAGATTGAGGTTCTCCTCGGCGTGGAACACGGTCTGGCCGCCGGTGCGCAGGGCGTGGCTGCCGAATTTGAGCTGATCCGCTCCCCACTCCAGAGGGTTTCGGATGGTCATGTCCGTTCCTCCCGAACTTCCGGGGGCTCGCTTCGACCGGGGCAGTGCGGCCGGGATGGCCGCCGGTCACGTCGACGCGACCCGCCATGGACCAAAGTATAACCCGGCTGCGACATTCCGTCCCCTGTCTTTGTCGGGGGGTGTGGAGCAGCTCAATCAGGACGAATCGCACGGCCCTTGAAGCCGGCGGCGGAAAGCCGGAATATCGCGGCATCGGCACCGTCCGATCCAGCCAGCGTCCAGCCAGCCAGGAGGAAGCGTGATGATGCGTTCGACCCTGATCGGTGCCCTCGCCTTGATGGCTCTCACCACCGCGGCCCGGGCCGATGGCGACCCGGCGGCCGGCGAGAAGGTGTTCACGCAGTGCAAGGCCTGCCACCAGATCGGCGAGACCGCCAAGAACGCCGTCGGGCCGGAGCTGAACGGCCTGTTCGGCCGCCATTCCGGCTCGGTCGCGGGCTACAACTACTCGGATGCCAACAAGAACTCCGGCATAACCTGGGACGAGACGGTGTTCCGCGAATACATCAAGGCCCCGCGCACCAAGATCCCGGGCACGAAGATGACCTTCATCGGCATCAAGGACGACCAGAAGATCGACGATCTGATCGCTTTCCTCAAACAGTTCGACGCCGACGGCAAGAAGAAGTAAGGCGGCGGCTGCGGCCGCCGACATCGGTTGACAATCAAGCGGGCTGACCCGCATCATCAATTTACAGGCCACGGCCGGACAAGTCTGAAGCTGCAAGGGTCGTCTTCGCGTCGACCGTGACGCGGGACGGCCGGGCCAGATGAAGAAGCCGGCCGGCCTTGACGAGTGCGAAGGCCGCTGTCCATGACGATGTGGCCCAACTTCGGGGGAGAACGCCGCGCCGGCCCAACGGGTCAGGGCGCAGAGGCCTCCCGCGCTGTGCCGCCGCATCCCCGCTCCAGCTCAGATCGACCGACGTCCGGCCCCCTCGTCGATGCAATCGCTCAAGACGGGGGTGACCGGAAATGAAGACCGCGCTCGTCCTGGTTCTGGTCGCTATCGGCTCGGTGGTGTTCCACCTGCTGAGCCCGTGGTGGTGGACCCCGATCGCCTCGAACTGGCGCTACATCGACGGCACGATCGAGATCACCTTCTGGATCACCGGCGTGGTGTTCACCGCGATCGTGCTGTTCACCGCCTATTGCGTCTGGCGCTTCCGCCACCGCGAGGGCAACGTCGCCGACTACAAGCCGGAGAACAAGCGGCTGGAGGGCTGGCTGACCATCGCCACCGCGGTCGGCGTGGCGGCGATGCTGGCGCCGGGGCTGGTGGTCTGGGCCCATTTCGTCACCGTGCCGGACGACGCCACCGAGGTCGAGGTGCTGGGCCAGCAATGGCAATGGTCCTTCCGGTTGCCGGGCCAGGACGGCAAGCTGGGCACCGCCTCGACCCAGGCGATCACGCCGGAGAACCCGTTCGGCATCCATGGCGACGACCCCGCCGGCAAGGACGACGTGCTGATCCAGGGCGGCGAGCTGCACCTGCCGGTCGACAAGCCGGTCAAGCTGCTGCTGCGCGCGGCCGACACGCTGCATGATTTCTACGTGCCGCAGTTCCGGGCGAAGATGGACATGATCCCGGGCTCGGTCACCTATTACTGGTTCACGCCGACCCGCACCGGCACCTTCGAGGCGCTGTGCGCCGAGCTGTGCGGCACCGGCCATCCCTACATGCGCGGCACCGTCATCGTCGACGCCCAGGCCGATTACGATGCCTGGCTGGCGCAGCAGGCGACCTACAGCCAGGTCTCGGCGCTGCCCGTGCGGACCGACCGCGAGGTGGCCGCCGCGAAGTAGTTCCGGCCCCGGGAAGGGGAGGGGCCGCGAGGAGGGAACACATTCGGCCGGGACGATCCCCGTCGAGCCCGGCCGGGAGGAAGCAGGAGGACACGCCCATGGTGGACGTCATCCGCGAGCCTGTCGCACCGGTGCCGCCGCTCGAAGTGCCGGATGTCGACCTGTACCATCCGAAGAGCTGGCTCACCACCTGGGTGTTCTCGCAGGACGCCAAGGTCATCGCCGTGCAGTATGCCTGCACGGCCCTGGCGATCGGCTTCGTCGCCCTGGTGCTGTCCTGGATGATGCGGCTGCAGCTGGCCTTCCCGGACGACTTCGCCTTCATCGACGCCACCGGCTATTACCAGTTCATCACCATGCACGGCATGATCATGGTGATCTACCTGCTGACGGCGCTGTTCCTGGGCGGCTTCGGCAACTACCTGATCCCGCTGATGCTGGGCGCGCGGGACATGGTGTTCCCCTACGTCAACATGCTCAGCTACTGGATCTACCTGCTCGCGGTGCTGGTGCTGGTGGCCGGCTTCTTCGCCCCCGGCGGGCCGACCGGGGCCGGCTGGACCCTGTATCCGCCGCAAGCGATCCTGTCCGGCACGCCGGGCGGGCGCGAATGGGGCATCCTGCTGATGCTCGCTTCGCTGATCCTGTTCATCATCGGCTTCACCATGGGCGGGCTGAACTACGTCGTCACCGTGCTGCAGGGGCGGGCGCGGGGGATGACGCTGATGCGGATGCCGCTGACGGTGTGGGGCATCTTCACCGCCACGGTGATGGCGCTGCTGGCCTTCCCCGCGCTGTTCGTCGCCTGCGTGATGATGCTGATCGACCGGCTGCTCGGCACCAGCTTCTTCATGCCGGCCCTGGTCGAGATGGGCGAGCAGCTGAAATACGGCGGCGGCAGCCCGATCCTGTTCCAGCACCTGTTCTGGTTCTTCGGCCATCCCGAGGTCTACATCGTCGCCCTGCCGGCCTTCGGCATCGTCTCCGACCTGATCAGCACCCACGCCCGCAAGAACATCTTCGGCTACCGCATGATGGTGTGGGCCATCGTCGGCATCGGCGCGCTCAGCTTCGTCGTCTGGGCGCACCACATGTATGTCAGCGGCATGAACCCGTATTTCGGGTTCTTCTTCGCCACCACGACGCTGATCATCGCCATCCCGACGGCGATCAAGGTCTACAACTGGGTGCTGACCCTGTGGCGCGGCGACATCCATCTGACGCCGCCGATGCTGTTCGCCCTCGCCTTCATCGTCACCTTCGTCAATGGCGGGCTGACCGGGCTGTTCCTCGGCAATGTCGTGGTCGACGTGCCGCTGTCCGACACCATGTTCGTGGTCGCCCATTTCCACATGGTGATGGGGGTGGCGCCGATCTTCGTGGTGTTCGGCGCGGTCTACCACTGGTACCCGAAGATCACCGGCCGGATGCTGGACGACACGATGGCCAAGATCCATTTCTGGGTCAGCTTCGTCGGTGCCTACGCGATCTTCTTCCCGATGCACTATCTCGGGCTGATCGGCGTGCCGCGGCGCTACTTCGAGCTCGGCGAGACCGCCTTCGTGCCGCCCTCGGCCCATGATCTCAACATCTTCATCACCGCCGCGGCCCTCACCGTCGGCGCCGCCCAGCTCCTGTTCCTGTTCAACCTGATCTGGAGCGTGCGGCACGGCCGCGACGCCGGCGGCAACCCGTGGCGGGCGACGACGCTGGAATGGCAGACGCCGACCACCCCGCCGCCGCACGGCAACTGGGGCCGCGAGCTGCCGGTGGTCTATCGCTGGGCCTATGACTACAGCGTCCCGGGCGCTGCGCAGGACTTCCTGCCGCAGAACCAGCCCGGCGCCGTGCACCACGGCTGAGGGCGCCGGCGATGGTCGTCGTCACCCTGTTCATGCTGGCGCTCGGGGGCCTCTGCCTGCTGTGGCTGGCGCGCCAGGGGCTGATGGAGAAACCGTGGCTGGAGGAGAGCACGGTCGCCAACGTGCCGGCCACCGGCGCCTCGCCGCGGCCGACGCCGCTGATCGGGCTGGGCGTGTTCCTGGCCGTCGCCGGCGCGCTGTTCGCCCTGCTGGTCAGCGCCTATTCGATGCGGATGGCGATGCCGGACTGGCGGGCGCTGCCGGTGCCGGTGCTGCTGTGGATCAACACCGTGGCGCTGGCCGCCGCCAGCATCGGCCTGCAATGCGCCCAGGCAGCGTCCCGGCGCGACGACCTGGCCGACACCCGCACCGGCCTCCTGGCCGGCGGCGCCGCGTCGCTGGTGTTCGTGGTCGGGCAGCTCCTGGCCTGGCAGCAGCTGCACATGCTGGGATATTTCCTGGCCAGCAACCCGGCCAATTCCTTCTTCTACCTGGTCACCGCGGTGCATGGCGTGCATGTGCTGGGCGGCCTGGTGGCCCTGGGCCGCACCGGCGCCCGGGCCTGGCGCGGGGATGAGCCGGAGCGGCTTCGTCTCAGCGTCCAACTGTGCACGCTGTACTGGCATTTCCTGCTGCTGGTCTGGCTGATCCTGCTCGCCCTGCTGACCGGCTGGGCGGACCGCTTCGCCGAGATCTGCAGCCAGTTGCTGACCTAGGGGAGGTCCACGTCGATGGCCGAAACCCATATCGCCGGATCCGTTGTCCGCGCCGAGGGCTGGCGCGGCATCTCGGATGACTGGTCGTCCGACCAGCGCGCCTTCAAGAGCGCGTCCTGGGGCAAGGCGATGATGTGGATCTTCCTGCTCAGCGACACCTTCGTCTTCGGCTGCTTCCTGCTGTCCTACATGACGGTGCGGATGTCGACGGCCGAGAGCTGGCCGAACCCGAGCGAGGTGTTCGCGCTGACCATCGGCGGCGAGTCGATCCCGCTGATCCTGATCGCGATCATGACCTTCGTGCTGATCAGCAGCAGCGGCACCATGGCCATGGCGGTCAATTACGGCTATCGCCGCGACCGGGTGAAGACGGCGGTGCTGATGCTGGTGACCGCGGCCTTCGGCGCCACCTTCGTCGGCATGCAGGCCTTCGAATGGACCAAGCTGATCCATGAAGGGGTGCGGCCCTGGGGCAACCCCTGGGGCGCGCCGCAATTCGGCTCCGCCTTCTTCATGATCACCGGCTTCCATGGCACCCATGTCACCATCGGCGTGATCTTCCTGATCGCCATGGCCCGCAAGGTGCTGCGCGGCGACTTCGAGACCGGCCGGCGCGGCTTCTTCACCAGCCGGCGGGGCAATTACGAGATCGTCGAGATCACCGGCCTGTACTGGCATTTCGTCGATCTGGTCTGGGTGTTCATCTTCGCGCTGTTCTATCTGTGGTGAGGGACATGGCACACGCCGCAACGCATATCGACGAAGGGCATGGGCAGTCGCAACCCGTCGCCCATGCCCAGGGGCAGCAGCACCCGATCAAGCTGTACCTGGTGGTCTGGGGCTGGCTGTTCGTGCTCAGCGCCTGCTCCTACGGGGTCGACTATTTCGCCCTGCAGGGCCTGCTGCGCTGGGGCCTGATCCTGATCTTCATGATGCTGAAGGCTGGGCTGATCGTCGCCGTGTTCATGCATATGAAGTGGGAGCGGCTGGCCCTGGTCTACGCCATCACGGTGCCGCCGGTGGCGCTGCTGGTCTTCGTCGCCATCATGGTGGCCGAGTCCGACTACACCCTGCTGACCCGGATGCTGTTCCTGGGCGGGCAGTAGGGGCGGGCTGCACCAACACACTCCTTCGATCGGCGAGATCGGTCGTGGGTTTGCGAGAAAATTGCCTCTCCCGCATGCGGGAGAGGTCGGAGACGCGAAGCGGCTCCGGGTGAGGGGATAGCGGCCTCGCCGAAAGCACAATTTTCCCATGGGCGAGCGCGTGGTCCGCTTGGTTTTGTGAGGGTGATCCCGGCGTCGCGGCCGAGTAGCCCTCACCCGGTCTCGCTACGTGAGCCCGACCTCTCCCGCAAGCGGGAGAGGCAATCGGACAGTACCCGACAGATGATTGAAGCCGATAGGGCTCAAGTCACCCCCTGATCACCCCATCCGCGATCTCGCGGATCAGCTCCGGCAGCACCTCGAAGGCATACGGCCGATAGATGCGCTCCAGCGGCGTGTGGTAGTCGCGGCCCCAGGGGCCGGCATTGACGATCGGGATCTGCGCCAGGGCCGGGCCGTCGGGCCAGGGCAGGCCGGCGCCCCAGGCCGGGGTGTCGGCGGCGATGGCGGCGACCGAGCTCTCGTCGCCCATGCCGAGGAAGCTCATATCCGAGATGCCGGGGAACCAGGGCTCGAGCCCGATCGTGGTGCCGTGGCGCTCTGCGACCCGGGCCGCGGCCTCTCGCGTCGCCCGCTCCAGCCGCTGCCCGGCCTCGTCATCGCCCAGCGACACCGGCAGATAGGGCATCGACGCCAGGCCCAGCACCACCGCCGGGCCGCTGCGGCCGCTGAAAGCCCACAGCGCCTCGGTGATCCGCCGGCACTGTTCCGGCAGGTCGAGCCCGGCCTCCGCCGCTGCGGCCGCCACCGCGGCGAGCGCCGCTTCGGCCCCGGGCGACCGCGCCAGCACCTCGCGGCGCAGTTCGGCGTAGCGCAGCACCGGCACGTCGGGCACATCGGCCCCGCCGCGCTGCCGCAATTGCGCCGCGACCCCCGCGGCCGCATCGCCGATCAGCCGGGCCAGCGGCGCCAGCACCTCCTCCGGCCCGCGCCGGTACCGCGCCGTGTTCCAGAACATCCAGACCGTGCCGGGGGTGGTGACGTCGTAGCCGGCCTTGCCGTCCTTCATGCCCAGCAGCGTCGCCGGCGTGCCGGAGGCATTGCCCAGGCTCTCGGTCAGCTCCGGCGCCCATTCCACCGCGGCGGCGATGGCGCCCGCCAAGGCGGCGGCGCTGACGCCGTGGATCGTCTCGGCGGCATGGGCGGCGCGGCCGATCACCAGCGCGCTCGGCAGCAGCTTGCCGACGCTGCCCAGCGCCACCGACCGGCCGAAGCGGCCGTCGCCGGTGTCGCCCAGGCAGTCGAGATTGATCGCGGCGTCGAGGCTCAGCCCCAGCCGCTCGGCCAGGCCGGGCAGGGCGCGGGCGGCGCTGCGGGCGCCGGCGGAGTTGACCTCCTCGTCCGGCACGGCAAGGAACAGCAGGTTGCCCTCGCGCTCAGGCTCCGCGGCGGCAGCCTCCAGCACCGCCAGGCCGGCGGCGAGCCCGCCCTTCATGTCGAGCAGGCCGCGCCCGGGCAGGAAGTCCGGCCCGGACAGGTCGGCCAGGGCCAGCCGCTCCGCCTCGCTGCGCGCATCCCGCCGCAGCCGGGCCAGCAGCGCCTCCTTGAGCTGCTCCGGCTCGGTCGCCAGCGGCTGCAGGTCGCCGTAATCGGCGGTCGTCACCGTGTCGAAATGGCCGGTCAGCACCACGGTGCGGCGGCCGCGGCCGCGCAGCAGCGCGGCGACGCTGGCGCGGCCCAGCCGGTCGCCGGCCGGAATGGTCCAGACATCGTCCGGCCGGTCGCGGAAGGCCGGACCGGCGCGCAGCAGGCCGCACAGCGTCTCGGGAAGAGCCACCTCGTTCGCCGTGCCGGTGACGCTGGGGATGCGGGTGAGGGTCAGCGCCCAGTGCTCGGCGCGGGCGGCGAGGTCGGTCATGGTCTCAGCTCTTGCCGGCGAAGGCGTTGAAGGTGATCAGCGTCATCGTGTCCTTGATGTGCGGCAAAGCGTGGATGCGGCTGTTGACGAAGCGGCCGACATCGACGTCCTCCGGCAGGTAGCATTTGACCATCAGGTCGAACTGGCCGGAGATCGAATAGATCTCCGACACCTCCTCGATCTCGTCCACCGCATGCTCGGCCGTGTCGTAGGCGTGGCCCAGCTCGCATTTCACCATGATGAAGATCGGACGCATCCAGCGGCCTCCGTGACTCGGGGTTCCGGGCGATCCTAGCCCGGCCGCGGCGCGAGGTCATGCGGGGGATGGTCCTGCGGCGAGATGGTTCGCCAACCATAATTCTGGCACAGTTTCATAAAATAAGAGGCGCCCCGCTGCTCAATGTTGAGCGGCACCTCGGCCATGCATTGATCCCTGGAGAGGATCCGGCTGTCACAGAAGAGTGTCGAGATAACAATATTTCGCCTTGGTCCTATTGAATGCGGCAGGATCAAGAACAAAAAAAGCCGCCATGAGCAATAGAGAATCATCCGGTCGGGATTTCGGATCGCGGCCGTTTGGCACAGTTCGGTCGTAAGCAATTGCCGATCTGACATTTGAACAGGAGGGGAAATCATGGCCACAGTCAGCTATTCATGGGCCTATGACGTTTTCGGTTTCATCTTGAACAGTGACGCCACCGGAAACCAGGGGGATGTCGCCATCGCCAGAACAGCCGACGGGGGCTATTTGGGGGCGTGGACCGTCGACGGCGGCTTTGTCCAGGGGCGATACGTCGATGCCGACGGCACGCCGGGCGTCGAATCCCAGTTAAACACCACGGTGCTTGACAACCAGTTCGACCCCAGCATGGCGCTGCTGGGCAACGGCCACAACGTGGTCAGCTTCACCGATCACAGCAGCGGCACCGATGTGATTCGGGTCCGCATCCTCGGCGACGGCGCCCCGCCCTCGGATTTCTCGATTTCCACCGGTGCCAAGCCCCAGCGGGAATCCGACGTCGCGGCCGTGGGGGCCGACAGCTTCGCCGTGGCCTATACGCGCGACTTCGGCGGCGGCGACACCGATGTCCTGGTTCAGCGATACGAGGCGGATGGAGACCAGATCGGCGGGGTGATCGTCGTCGACAACGCCAGCGACATGGCCACCGACCATGCCTCGGTCACCGGCCTCGCCTCCGGCGGCTTCGTCGTGGCCTGGGAGCAGAGCCTGATCGCCGGCGGCACCCATTCCGTCTGGTTCCAGCTCTTCGATGCATCGGGCGGTCGGGTGACCGTTGCGGGCGATACGCTCAACAGCCATCACCTGATCGACGGCTTCGGCTCGATCAACCAGGACATCCAGGTCGCCGCCCTGCAGGATGGCGGCTTCGTCGTCGCCTATACCGACAACGGTTGGATAAACGACGGCGGCGAGGGCGTCGATATCACGACGAAGATCTATAATGCCGACGGAACGGCGCGCAGCAACTATCTGCTGGTCAACAGCGACGTTACGGGCGATCAACTCCACCCGACGGTCACCGTCCTGTCCAACGGCTATTTTGTGGTCGGCTGGGTCGGTGGAGGCGTGCTCTACTATCAAGCCTACGATCCGTCGGGCGCCGCCATCGGCTCCAACTACATCGCCCACAACACAGATGTCACCGAAGCCGAGATCGCGGCCCTGGCCGACGGCCAGATGGCCAATGTGCGCGAGAGCTCGTTCACCGACGGCGACGGCAGCTCGGTCCGCAGCTCGGTGCATGCGCTGACCCGCACCACCCTCGGGACGGCGGCCGACGAGACCCTGACCGGCGACGGCCTGCGCGACGTCATGAACGGCGGCGACGGCGACGACATCCTCGACGGCGGTGGCGCGGTCGACACCTTGCTCGGCGGCGTGGATAACGACGTGCTCCGCGGCGGCGCCGGGGCCGACGTGCTCGCCGGCGGCGACGGCACCGACACTGCCAGCTACTACACCAGTGCGGCCGCGGTGACGGTCGACCTCGCCGCCGGCAGCGCCAGCGGCGGCGACGCCGAGGGCGACACGCTGAGCGGCATCGAGAACCTCTCCGGCAGCAACGTGAACGACGACACCCTCGCCGGCGACGCGGGCGCCAACAAGCTGCAGGGCTGGGGCGGCGGCGACGTGCTCCGCGGCGGGGCGGGGGCCGACACGCTCGAGGGCGGGGCCGGCATCGACACCGCCAGCTACTACACCAGCGCGGCCGGCGTCACGGTCGATCTTGCCGCCGGCACCGCCAGCGGCGGCGATGCCGCAGGCGACACGCTGACCGGGATCGAGAACCTCTCCGGCAGCAATCTGGGCAACGACATCCTCTCCGGCAATGGCGGTGCCAACAAGCTGCAGGGCTGGGGCGGCGACGACGTGCTCCGCGGCGGCGCCGGGGCTGACACGCTGGAGGGTGGTGCCGGCATCGACACCGCCGGCTATTACACCAGCGCGGCCGGGGTCACGGTCGATCTCGGCGCCGGCACCGCCAGCGGCGGCGACGCCGCCGGCGACGTGCTGAGCGGCATCGAGACCCTCTCCGGCAGCAATGTCGGAAACGACATCCTCACCGGTGATGCCGGCGCCAACAAGCTGCAGGGCTGGGGCGGCGACGATGTGCTCCGCGGCGGGGCCGGGGCGGACGCGCTGGAGGGCGGCGCCGGCATCGATACCGCCAGCTATTATACCGGCATGGCTGGAGTCTCGATCGATCTTGCCAACGGCACCGTCAGCGGCGATGCCGCGGGCGACACATTCAGCAGCATCGAGAACCTCTCCGGCAGCCAGGGCACCGATGTCCTGGAGGGGGATGCCGGCGCCAACGTCCTGCAGGGTTGGAACGGCGACGACTCGCTCGTCGGCGATCTCGGCAAGGATACGCTGACCGGCGGCGCCGGGGCGGATCGCTACTACTTCACCGCCACCGGCGACAGCGTGGTCGGGGCCGATGCCGACGTGATCACCGACTTCAGCCACGCCCAGGCCGACATCATCGACCTGAACATCATCGACGCCAACACCGGCGTCGCCGGCAACCAGGCGTTCAGCTTCATCGGCCTCAACCTGTACACCGGCGTCGCCGGCCAGCTGCGCTATGCCGTCGCCAACGGCGTCACCACCATCGCCGGCGACGTCAACGGCGACAAGGTCTCCGACTTCCACATCACCCTGACCGGCAGCATCGCCCTCGTCGCCGCCGATTTCGGGCTCTGAGCCGGCCGGCCGCCCCCGACCGGGGCGGCCGTCCGTCCCGGGCCGCGGAGCGCCGTTTCATCGGGATATTCGAACAGGAGAGGGGGGAGTTATGGCCGCAATTTCCTATTCATGGACCACTTTGGTTCCCGGTTTCTACTTGAACGGCGATCCGGCCGGCAGCCAGGGGGATGTCGCCATCGCCGCGACCGCCGACGGGGGCTACCTGGGCAGCTGGAGCGTCAGCAGCAACTATGTCCGGGCACGGTACGTCGATGCCGACGGCACGCCGGGCTTCGAAGGCCAGCTCAACACCACGACGGTCGACACCCAGTTCGACTCCAGCATGGCGCTGCTGGGCAACGGCCGCAACGTCGTCACCTTCACCGATCACAGCGGCGGCATCGACACCATCCGGGTCCGCCTCCTCGGCGTGGGCGAAATCGGCCCGAACAACGATTTCGCGGTGCCAGCTGTCTTGGTGGCCCAGCGGGAATCCGATGTCGCGGCGCTGGGTCCCGACGGCTTCGCCGTGGCCTACACCCGCGACTTCGGTTCCGGCGACACCGATGTCGTGGTCCAGCGATACGACGCGGCCGGAGCCACGGTCGGCGCGGTGATCTCCGTCGACTCCAGCTTCGGCCTGGCCACCGACCATGCCTCGATCGCCGGCCTCGCCTCCGGCGGCTTCGTCGTGGCGTGGGAGCAGTCCGCGGTCATCGGCGCCGGCAGCCATTCCGTCTGGTTCCAGCTCTACGACGCGGCGGGCACCCGCGTGACCGTCGTGGGCGACGCGCCCAACACCCATCACCTGATCGACGACATCGGCTCGATCAACCAGGACATCCAGGTGGCCGGCCTGCAGGATGGCGGCTTCGTCGTCGCCTATGTCGACAATGGCGGGGAGGGCACCGACGGCACCGAGATCACGGCGCAGGTCTACAACGCCGACGGAACGGCGCGCAGCGACTATATCCGGGTCAATGAGGACCCGGCGGGCGATCAGCTGCGCCCGACGGTCACCGTCCTGTCCAACGGCTATTTCGCGGTCGCCTGGGCCGATGACGACGGCTTCCTCTACTACCAGGCCTATGATTCGACGGGCACCGTCCTCGGCTCCAACCTCACGGCCTACACCGACGTCGTCGAAGCCGAGATCGCGGCCCTGGCCGATGGCCGGATGGCCAATGTGCGCGAGAGCGTCCTCACCGATGGCGACGGCAATTCGATCCGCAGCTCGGTGCATGCGCTGACCCGCACCACGATCGGGACGGGGGCGGACGAGACCCTGGCCGGCGACGGCCTGTACGACATCATGAACGGCGGCGAGGGGACCGACATCCTCGACGGGTTCGGCGCCGACGACGACCTGTTCGGCGGCGAGGGCGCCGACACGCTCCGCGGCGGCGCCGGGGCCGATGATCTCGACGGCGGCGCCGGCACCGACACGGCCAGCTACTACACCAGCGCGGCCGCGGTGGCGGTCGACCTGGGCGCCGGCACCGCCAGCGGCGGCGACGCCGAGGGCGACACGCTGAGCGGCATCGAGAACCTCTCCGGCAGCAACACGGGCAACGACACCCTCGCCGGCAATGCCGGCGCCAACACGCTGCAGGGCTGGGGCGGCGGCGACGTGCTCCGTGGCGGGGCGGGGGCCGACACGCTGGAGGGCGGCGCCGGCATCGACACGGCCAGCTACTACACCGGCGCGGCCGGGGTCGTGGTCGACCTCGGCGCCGGCAGTGCCAGCGGCGGCGATGCCGCCGGCGATACGCTGAGCGGCATCGAGAACCTCTCGGGCAGCAACCTCGGCAACGACACCCTCGCCGGCAACGGCGGCGCCAACACGCTGCAGGGCTGGGGCGGCGACGACGTGCTCCGCGGCGGAGCCGGGGCCGATGTGCTGGAGGGCGGCGCCGGCACCGACACGGCCAGCTACTACACCGGCCTGGTCGGGATCGAGGTCAGCCTGACCATCGGCACCGGCAGCGGCGGCGACGCCGCGGGCGACGTGCTGAGCGGCATCGAGAACCTCTCCGGCAGCCAGGGCAATGACGCGCTGGAGGGGAATGCCGGGGCCAATGTGCTGCAGGGCTGGAACGGCGACGACACCCTCGTCGGCCGGACGGGCAAGGACACGCTCACCGGCGGCGCCGGGGAAGACCACTATTCCTTCCTCACCATCGGCGACAGCGTGGTCGGGGCCAATGCCGATGTCGTCACCGACTTCAGCCACGCCCAGGGCGACCGCATTGACCTGGCGGCGATCGACGCCAACACCGGCGCCGGCGGCAACCAGGCCTTCAGCTTCATCGGCGCCAACCTCTACAGCGGGGTCGCCGGGCAGCTGCGCTTCTCCGTCGCCAACGGCATCACCACCATCGCCGGCGACGTCAACGGCGACAGCGTCTCGGACTTCCACATCGTCCTGACCGGCAGCATCGCTCTCGTCGCCGGCGATTTCATCCTCTGAACCGGCCCGGCCGCCCCCGATCGGATACCGGCAGGGGGCGGCCACCCGTCTCGAACCACGGTTCGGTGGTCGGCGCAGATTTTGAACAGGAGAAGGATCATGGCCACTATCAGCTATTCCTGGACCGCCGTCGTCGGCGGTTTCACCTTGAACGACGAGACGGCCGGCAATCAGTCGGATGTCGCCATTGCCGCGACCGCCGATGGGGGCTATCTGGGGTCGTGGAGCGTCGGCAGCGCCGATGTCCGCGGCCGGTATGTCGACGCCGACGGCACGCTGGGCGTCGAAGGCCTGCTCAACACCACGACATCCGGCAACCAGTTCGACGCCAGCATGGCGCTGCTGGGCAACGGCCACAACGTCGTGAGCTTCACCGACAGCAGCGGCGGCGCGGACACGATTCGGCTCCGCATCCTCGGCGACGGCGCTCCGGCCACGGATTTCGCGGTGTCCGCCAACCCCAAGCCGCAGCGCGAATCCGACGTCACGGCGCTGGGCTTCGACGGCTGTGCCGTGGCCTTCACCCTCGACTTCGGTGCCGGCGACACCGATGTCCGGGTGCAGCGGTACAACGCGAACGGGACCGTGAACGGCAGTGCGATCGTCGTCGACAACAACGTCGGCCTGGCCACCGACCATGCCTCGATCACGAACCTCGCCGGCGGCGGCTTCGTGGTGGCCTGGGAGCAGTCCGCGGTCGGCGGCGGCAACCATTCCGTCTGGTACCAGCTCTTCGACGCATCGGGCGGCCGCGTGACCGTTGCGGGCGACGCGCCCAACAGCCATCACCTGATCGACGGCACCGGCTCGATCAACCAGGACATCCAGGTCGCCGCCCTGCAGGATGGCGGCTTTGTCGTCGCCTATGCCGACAACGGCTGGCCGGGCAGCACCGGCACCGATATCACGGCACGGGTCTACAATGCCGACGGAACCGCGCGCACCGCCTATCTGCTGGTCAACACCGACACCGCGGGCGATCAGCTCCACCCGACGATCACCGTCCTGGCCAACGGCTATTTCACGGTCGGCTGGATCGATGGGGACGCGCTTCTGTATCAGGCCTATAGCCCGCAGGGCATCGCCCTCGGCTCCAACTACGCCCCCAGCAATGTCGACGTCATCGACGCCGAGATCGTGGGCCTGGCCAACGGCGAGGTGGCCAATGTGCGCGAGAGCGCGTTCAGCGATGGCGACGGCACTTCGGTCCGCAGCTCGATCCATGCGCTGACCCGTACCACCCTGGGGACGTCGGCGGACGAGGTCTTGGCGGGCGACGGCCTGCGCGACGTCATCAACGGCGACGCCGGCGACGACCAGCTCTTTGGCAGTGGTGCCGACGACAGTCTGATCGGCGGCGAGGGCGACGACGACCTTTTCGGCGGGGCCGGCGCCGATGTCCTCGGAGGCAGTCACGGCAACGACACGCTCCACGGCGACGCTGTCGATGACGTCCTGATCGGCGGTTTCGGCGCCGATGTCCTCGATGGCGGAACCGGCGTCGACACCGCCACCTACGACGGCAGCGCGGCCGGGGTCACGGTTGACCTCGCCGCCGGCACCGGCAGCGGCAGCGACGCCGCGGGCGACACGCTGACCGCGATCGAGAACCTCTCCGGCACCCAGTTCGACGACGTGCTCGCCGGCGACGCCGGCGCCAACACGCTGGACGGACGGTTCGGCGACGACGTGCTCCGCGGTGGGGCCGGGGCCGACACGCTCGACGGCGACTTCGGCACCGACACCGCCAGCTATTATACCGGCGGCGTCGGGGTCACCATCGATCTCGCCGCCCATACCGCGAGCGGCGGCGATGCCGCGGGCGACACGCTGACCAGCATCGAGAATGTCTCCGGCAGCCAGGGCAGCGACACGCTCGCCGGCGATGCCGGCGCCAACAAGCTGCAGGGCTGGAACGGCAACGACGTGCTCCGCGGCGGGGCAGGGGCCGACGTGATGGACGGCGGCGCCGGCACCGACACAGCCAGCTACTTCACCGGATCGGCCGGGGTTACGATCGACCTTGCCGCCGGCACCGCCAGCGGCGGCGATGCCGCCGGCGACATGCTGACCGGCATCGAGAACCTCTCCGGCAGCCAGGGCCACGACATCCTCGCCGGCGACGCCGTCGGCAACAAGCTGCAGGGCTGGAACGGCGACGACGTGCTTCGCGGCGGGGCCGGGGCCGACACGCTCGAGGGCGGCGCCGGCAGCGACACCGCCAGCTATTACACCAGCGCGACCGGGGTCGCGGTCAGCCTCGCCACCGGCACCGCCAGCGGCGGCGACGCCACGGCCGATGCGCTGAACAGCATCGAGAACCTCTCCGGCAGCAACCTGGGCAATGACGGGCTGGAGGGGAATGCCGGCGCCAATGTGCTGAACGGCTGGGGCGGCAACGACGCCCTCGTCGGCGGCGGCGGCAAGGACACGCTCACCGGCGGCACCGGGGCGGACCGCATCTACTTCACCGCCCTCGGCGACAGCGTGGTCGGGGCCAATGCCGACGTCATCACCGATTTCAGCCATACCCAGGGCGACCGGGTCGACCTGACGGGGATCGACGCCAATGCCGGCGCCGCCGGCGACCAGGCCTTCAGCTTCATCGGCAGCGGCCTCTACACCGGCGTCGCCGGCCAGCTGCGCTATGCCGTCGCCAACGGCATCACCACCATCGCCGGCGACGTCAACGGCGACAAGGTCTCGGACTTCCACATCATCCTGACCGGCATCGTCAATCTCATCGCCATCGACTTCGTGCTGTAAGGGCCGGCGCAGGCCTCGGTCGCGCTATCATGTCACGCAGAGCTGCGGTCCGGACCGCGCGGCTGTCTTGTCCATCATCCGTTCATACGACGCGGCGGAGAATGGACAGGGGTAGAGTTTCACGGACGGCCGCTGGACGGGAGGGAGCGGAACGATGGCGTTCATACCCAGCAATCTCACCGCGCTGGACTGGGACCTCACCCGCAATGCCGGATCGTTGTCGGTCCCGATCGAGGATTTCGGCGGCATCGCCTGGACCAGGCTGCAGGTGACCGCCGGCGTCACCTATTATCTGGTCGGCAGCGCCGTCGCTGCCACCGACCCCGGCTCCGGGGTTGCCATCCTCGACTCGGCTGGCAACCCGCTCGCCGCCAGCCCGGCCGGTGCGCTCGGCATCCTGACCTTTTCGGCGACATCGACCGGATCGGTGTTCGTCGGGGTCGCGAACGCCATGGGGTACCCGGGGGCTGCGGACCTCTTCGTCACCACCAACCCGGCATCGGTTCTTGTCGAGGTCGCCGGCGCATACACGGCGCTGGCCGGCGAGCGCGTCGCCGGCCGTGGGGACGCCAATTCGATCGGCCTCGGGGCAGCCGGGCTGGACGCGCTGGGTGGCGGCGGCGACGACACACTCACCGGCAACGGCCTGGACAATCGCCTCAGCGGCGGCGCCGGGGACGATCGCATCGACGCCGAAGACGGCAACGACGCGATCTAGGGCGGCCTCGGCATCGACCGCATCGACGGCGGTGCCGGCAACGACATCGTCTATGCCGGCGACGCCCCCGACGCCGTCCTCGGCGGCGACGGTACCGACCAGCTGCGTGGCGGCGCCGGGGCCGACGGGCTCGATGGCGGTGCCGGCAACGACACGATTTCCGGAGATGCCGGGAACGACCGTGTCCGCGGCGGGATCGACAACGACACGCTGTCGGGAGCTGACGGGGACGACAGTGTCTCCGGTGACGAGGGCGACGACGTTCTCTACGGCGGGGCCGGCGAAGATGGGCTGTTCGGCGAAGCGGGCAACGACACGATCTCCGGGAACGACGCCCATGATTTCATTACCGGGGACGAAGGTGACGATTCGCTCGACGGGGGTGCCGCCAACGACCAGCTTTATGGCGAAGAGAACAACGACGTGCTCCGCGGCGGCGCCGGGGGCGACGACCTCGACGGCGGCGCCGGCCTCGATACCGCCAGCTACTACAACGGCAGCGTCGGGGTCGTGGTCGATCTCGCCACCGGGAAGGGCAGCGGCGGCGAGGCCCAGGGCGACTTCCTGTACAGTATCGAGAACCTCTCCGGCAGCCAGGGCAACGACAACCTCTATGGCAACGCCGGCGCCAATGTGCTGCAGGGCTGGAACGGCAATGACGTGCTCCGCGGCGCCGCCGGGGCCGACCGGCTCGACGGCGGCGCGGGCATCGACACCGCCAGCTACTACACCGGCACGACCGGGGTCGTGGCCAGCCTTGCCAGCGGCCTCGGCAGCGGTGGCGAGGCCCAGGGCGACACCCTGGCCGGCATCGAGAACCTCTCCGGCAGCCAGGGCGGCGACAGCCTCTACGGCAATGGCGGCGCCAATGTCCTGCAGGGCTGGAACGGCAACGACGCCCTCATCGGGCGGGCCGGCAAGGACACGCTGACCGGCGGCGCCGGGGCGGACCGCTTCACCTTCGCCGCCCTCGGCGACAGCGTGACCGGCGCCAATGCCGACCGGATCACCGATTTCAGCCATGCCCAGGGCGACCGCATCGACCTGGCGGCGATCGATGCCAGGTTCACGGTCGCCGGCGACCAGGCCTTCAGCTTCATCGGCACCGCCGCCTTCACCGGCGTCGCCGGGCAGCTCCACACTTGGCACGACGCTGGCCGGACCATCGTCTCCGGCGACGTCAACGGCAACGGCACCGCCGACTTCAACATCGTCCTGACCGGCACCGTCAATCTCGTCACCGGCGATTTCGTGCTCTGAGCCGGACTGCCCCGCGACGTCGCTCAGGTGAAGCCTCGGAACATTCAAAGCCGGACGGCTTGCGCGCCGATCCGGCCTAGGATTTACTGCCTTGGGCCGGACACCGGCTCGGGCCCGTGCGGCGGAATCCGGCTATTCAACTTGCATTTGTGGCTGATTTTTCCAAAAGGCCGGCAGCGGCGATCGATTTGAAGGGGACTGCAATGAGCGGAGCGACACCGGGTGACGACGTGCTCTACGGCACGGAGGGAGGGGATTATCTCGATGGCGGCGCCGGCAACGACCAGATCTTTGGTCTGGGCAGAGGCGATATTCTGATCGGCGGCAGTGGCTCCGATCGTCTGGATGGCGGTCTTGGTTCTGATTTTGCATCCTATAGCGGCTCGTCCGCCTGGGTGTTTGCCAGCCTGAAGAACGGTGCCGTTCACGGCGGCGATGCGGACGGCGACGTCCTAGTCAGCATCGAGAATCTGATTGGATCCACCTTCGCCGACATGCTCGACGGGGATGACGGTGCGAACTGGCTGGATGGCCATGAAAGCAATGACATGCTGGCCGGGTGGGGCGGCGACGACGAGTTGATCGGTGGCGCCGGCGCGGACTCTCTGAACGGTGGCGACGGCACCGACACAGCAGACTATTCGGGCTCGACCGGGGTCGTGGTCGATCTCTTTGCCGGCACCATCAGCGGCGGCGATGCCGCAGGCGATACCCTGACCAGCATCGAGAACATCTCCGGCGGAGGGTACAACGACTACTTGGTCGGGACCAGCGGCGCCAATGTGCTGCAGGGCCGGGCCGGCGACGATGTGCTGATCGGCGCCCGCGGAGCGGACACGCTGATCGGCGGCGCGGGAGCGGACCGCTTTCTCTATGTCGGCACGGCCCACAGCCCCGTCGGGGCGGCGGCCGACCGGATCACCGACTTCACCCGGGGCCAGGGCGACCGCGTCGATCTCTACGGCATCGACGCGAACGCCACGGCCGTCGGCAACCAGGCCTTCAGCTTCATCGGCACCGGCCTCTATACCGGCGTCGCGGGGCAACTGCGCTTTGCCTTCACCAGCCCCGGCATCACCACCATCGCCGGCGACGTCGACGGCGACAAGGTCTCCGACTTCCACATCACCCTGACCCGCACCATCGCCCTCGTCGCGGCCGACTTCGTGCTCTGAGCCGGCTCAGCCGGCCGGCGCCGGGCCGCGGACGGTGCGGCGCCAGACCAGCGGCGCCGGGATCGTCAGCCGCAGCGGCGCGGTGCCTTCCGGCGCGTCCAGCGCCGCCATCACCGCGTCGCCGGTGGCGTCGACCGACTGGTCGAAGGTGGTCAGGTCATAGGCCGACCAGCCGGCCTGCTCGGTGTTGTCGAAGCCGATGATGCAGAGGTCCTCGGGCACCCGCAGGCCCAGATCGTGGCGGGCGGCGTCGAGGAAGCCGAAGGCGACCAGGTCGCTGATGCAGAAGGCGGCGTCCGGCCGGTCCGGCCGCAGCAGCAGGTCATGCGCCGCGGCCCGGCCGGTGGCGTAGACGGTGCGGCCGCCGCGCCACACCGCCGGTTCGATCCCCTCCGCCCGCGCGGCGGCGAGGAAGCTGGCCTCGCGCGCCAGCAGCGCGGGCGTGCCCTGGGCCGAGGTCACCAGGCACGGCCGCCGGCAGCCGGCGCGGCGGAAGGCGGCCACCGCCACCTGGCCGGGCAGGGTGCTGTCGATGGCGATGTTGTCGGGTCCTTCGATCCGGTCGTCGCGGTTGATCAGCACCACCCGCTGGCCGGCGGCGATGCACAGCCGGGTGATGTCCTCCGACGGCGTGCCGGACAGCACGATGGTGGCGTCGGCGCGGTAGTTCAGGATCTGCCGCAGTGCCGAGCGGGCATCGGCATCGCCGCGGCCGCTGGTGCCGATCAGCATGGCGACGCGGCCGCTGTGCTGCAGCCGGTCGGTCAGGGCCCCGACCATCCGCGACCGCAGCGGCGTCTCCAGGTCGGAGGCGACGATGCAGACGATGGCGCTGGACCGCCGGGTCAGGCCGCGGGCCAGGTGATTGACGTGGTAGCCCAGCGCCTCCGCCGCCGCCAGCACCCGCCGACGCGTCTCGTCCGAGACGCTGGCGCCGGGTGTGAAGGTGCGCGAGACGGCGGAGCGGGAGACGCCGGCCCGGTCGGCCACCTGCTGGGCGCTGGCGAAGCTGCGGCGACGCGTCACGACGGAACAGACCTGCTGCGGAGCCACCTGGCGCAGGCGGCGAAACGGCCAATGATATGCACAGCCGTGCAGAAGGCAAGCACCAGGGCTGGTTTTCCATGGCCGCCCATGAGCTATGGATAGTTGACAGGCCAGCCCTTTCGTGTCGAGCTTGCACAGCCGTGCAACATCTGCGGCGCATGGCGCGGACGATCGCAATCCTGTCGTGTCATGAACAGCCCAAGGCGGCTGTGTGGCGGATGGAACACTCGGGCGCCGTGATTGCGGCGCAGACTCCTGCGAGGGCCGTTGGAGGCGGTTCCCGGAGGGAAGCGGAAGGGGTCAAAAAAATGGGTCATCAGACGGTCGCATGGGATCGGCTTCAGGCGCTGGCAGAGGAACTGCGGGAGCGGCGGTCGCGCATGCAGTTCAGCCCGCGCACGGCGAAGCTGCTCGACAGCGGCGTGCCGAAAATGGCGCAGAAGCTGGTCGAGGAGGCGGCCGAGGTGGCGATCGACGCCGTGCGCGGCGAGCGCCAGGCCGTGATCGAGGAGGCCGCCGACCTGATGTTCAACCTGACCGTGCTGCTGACCGAGCTCGAGATCGGCCCCTGCGAGGTCTGGGACGAGATGGACCGCCGCAAGAAGCTCTACGGCATCGCCGAGAAGCTGCCGAAGGACCGGTAGTCCGGCCCGCCGGCGCTCTGGTCTTCATCCTGTTGTGATGGGCCGCGGCGCCGGAGCGCCGCGGCCGCATCTCGTTCAGACAGTCTCGACGGCGAGGCCGCCGATCTTCGGGTCGGTCAGGCTCGGGCGGCCGGTCTCGACGTGGCCGGCGAAGCGGCGCAGGAAGCCGTCGCCGGTCCCCGCCGTGACGCTCAGGTCGAACCAGCCGGAGCTGGCCCGCAGCGACCAGCGGTCGCGCATCAGGGCGCCCGGCCACAGATAATGGTGCCGCGGCGGCTCGGCGCTGTAGCCGTTGCTGACGGTCAGGTAGCAGGGCCGGAAGCCGATATTGCTCAAGAGCAGCGTGATGTCGCCGCTCAACCCGTCCTGCATCAGCCGCACCTCGGGTCGCGCCTCGCCCGACAGGATCGGCGTGAGCCGGCCCTTGAACTGGTTCAGCATGCCGTTCGGCCCGTAGACCGACAGGTCGTAGCTGCGGCCATGGTCCGGGTTCCAGCTGTCCGACAGCGTGTCGCCGGCCCCGACCGTGTATTGCCACGGGCCCCGCCGGTCGGCGGTCGGCTGCATCGGCCGGTCCGGGAACACGGTGTCGTCCGGCTCATAGGGCTTGCCCGCCTCGTCGAAGGTCGCGCCGCCGCCGGCATAGACGGTGAAGCAGGCGCCGACGGTCCCGGCATTGGCGAAATCGATCCAGAAGCCCTGCCCGTCGGGGTCGACCCGACCCTGGGCGCTGAGCCGGTAGGGCAGGGGCCGGGCGCGGCGCTGGCCCTGCTGCTGCACCGGCCGCGACTGGGTCGTGGGCGGCACCGGCCCGGGCCGGCCGGCGGCGGCATCGGCCTGGGCCTTGTAGCGGCTGGTATCCGGCAGCGGCGGCAGGGCGGCGTCGGGGGTGCGGAAGTCGAAGGCCGTGGTCAGGTCGCCGCAGACCGAGCGGCGCCAGGGCGAGATGAAGCGGCAGGGCACGCCGAAGCGCCGTTCGATCAGTTGCAGCACCGAGGTGTGGTCGAACAGCTCGGAGCAGACCCAGCCGCCCTTGCTCCAGGGCGAGACCACCAGCATCGGCACCCGGGGGCCGAGGCCGATCGGCACGCCGTTGAAGTTCTCGTCCCCGACCGGCAGCGTGCTGCGGCCCTGATAGCCGTAGAAGCGGGTGTTCACCGGCGGCACCGGCGCCGGCACATGGTCGAAGAAACCGTCATTCTCGTCGTAGTTCACGATCAGGACGGTCTTGGCCCAGACCTTCGGGTTGCTGGTCAGCGCCTCCAGGATCTTGTCGACGAAGGCCTGGCCGGCGGCGGGGGAGGCGTTCGGGTGCTCGCAGAAGGCGTCGGGGCAGATCACCCAGGACACCTGCGGCAGCCGGTCGGCCTTGACGTCGTCGGCGATCGCCCGCGCCAGGACCGCGTCATAGGGATCCTCGTTCGAGGCCAGCTTGGGGCCGACATAGGCGCGGCCGCGCTTGTACAGGTCCGAACTCTTGCTGATCTTGCGGAAGTCGCGGTGATAGGCCAGCGAGTTGCAGCCATAGTTGGAATAGGCCTGGTAGACCCGCCAGTCGATGCCGTGCTTCTCCAGCGTCTCGGCATAGGCTTCCCAGGCGAGCCCTTCCCAGGGCTCGTCGAGATCCATGTCGGCGGTCCAGTTGTTGTCCAACTCCTGGCCGTGCAGCCGGCGCTTCGGGTTCTGGGGATCGCGGCCGGTCAGGGTGTAGACGCTGGCGCCGCCGGTGTAGTACTGCCGGTTCGGCTCGGTGTTGGCGAAGATCGAGCAGTGGTTGGCGTCGCAGATGGTGAACGCATCCGCCAGCTGGCGGTAGAAGGGCAGGTCGGAGGCGGTGTCGTAATAGCCCATCGACATCCGGCTCTTCAGCGGCACCCAGCTGTCCCAGGTCTTCCACAGCGACTGGTCGAGCTTCCAGCTGTGGTCGGTGCCGTCCATGTGCTGGGCGCTGGTGCTGCGGGTGTCGAGCCGGAACGGCAGCACATAGTCGAGCTTGGCCTGGGCCTTGGGATCGGCCTCGTACCAGCGCTCCCGCTCATGCCAATGGTCCCAGCCGACATTGTCGTAGCCGGTGCGGCTGGCGCCGTTGCGGCCGACGCTCTGGTACCAGACCGGCCGGCCGCTCGGCAGCGGCGCCGGGCGCGGGTCACCGAAGCCGCGGACGCCGTTCAGCGTGCCGAAGTAATGGTCGAAGGACCGGTTCTCCTGCATCAGCACGACGATGTGCTCGACATCGCGCAGGGTTCCGGTGGCGTTGTGGGCGGGGATCGCCATGGCTTGGCGGATGCTGGCCGGCACGGCCATCGCGGCCGCGGCGGCGAGGCCGGTCTTGAGGAATTGGCGGCGGCTGTCGGAGGTCACGATCAGGGTCTCATGGCAACGGGAAGAATCGGACGCCGCTCCTATAACAGCGAACCGTGACGGACCGGTGAAACCGGGTTTCGGAAATGCCGGGAAGGATCCGTCGTGGTTGCGTCAGCCGCAGTCGCGGCGCAGTCTGGCGTCGAACGCCGCGGGAACTTCCGGACCGACCGAAGCATGACCGACCACCACCATCACGAGACCCCAGACTGGCGCCTGAACGGGGTGCGCGTGATCCGCGGCACCGATCTCGACCCCAACACCGCCCAGACGCCGGGCATGGACCGCAAGGCGGCGATCAACGCCGCCCGGGTCGGGGCGCAGAAGATCTGGGCCGGCACGGTCACCATCCATCCCGATGCCAAGACCGGCGCGCACCACCATGGGCCGCTGGAGAGCGTGATCTATGTCGTCCGCGGCAAGGCCCGGATGCGCTGGGGCGAGAAGCTGGAATACGTCGCCGAGGCGGGGGCGGGGGACTTCATCTTCGTGCCGCCCTATGTGCCGCACCAGGAGATCAACGCCTCGACCGACGAGCCGCTGGAATGCGTGCTGGTGCGCAGCGACAACGAGGCGGTGGTGGTCAATCTCGACATCGAGCCGGTGGAGAAGCCGGAGGCCGTCTACTGGGTCGATCCGATCCACAAGCATCCGTGAAGGGCAGGGGCGGCTGCGACCAGCCGCTTGCCGTCACTGGCCCGGCTTGCCCCGGCTGTAGACGCCGGTGAAGCTGACATTCATGCCGCCGCACATCAGGTTGTCGGCCGCCAGCAGATAGGGGCCGACCCGCCACAGCCGGACGCGGCACACGGAATCGTCGCCGGGATTGGCGTCGTAGGGCGCGGCCTCGCCATCGTCGCCGGCGGAGAAGGCGGCCGTGTCGCCGTCCGGCGTCAGCGTGCCGCCGATCTGGCCGACATTGATCGCGCCGCGCGCCACCCGCTCCGGATCGTCGCCGCCATAGGTGGCATTGCCCTCGATCGCGATGGCGTTGCCGGCCGCCTTCCTGATGTCGATCTCCTGCTCGTCGCCGCTGCGCCAGGCGCCGGTCCAATCGCCCTCCGCCGCCTGCGGCGTGTCGGCCAGCGCGCTCAGCGGCAGCAGGCCGGTGGTGGACGAGAATTTCGGCGCGCCGCCGGTGAAGGTGGCGCAGGCATAGGCACCCTGGATGGCGGTGACGACGACGCGGTCATTGGCGACCAGATAGCCCTTCATCCGGCAGGCGGCGCTGTCGTTCGGGCAACCTTGTCCGCCGGACGCCCCCTTGCTGAAATGCACCCGCTTCTGGCCGGGGGCGACGGCCTTCAGCTGCGGCGCGCTGTCCGCGGCGCCCAGGGTCGGGACCACGTCGCAGGTCTCCTGCGCCGCGGCGAGCGAGGGCAGCAGGGCGGCGGCGATCAGGATGGCCGGAAGAGTGATGGGGCGCATGCGAATCTCCATAGGGCGGCCATCCTAGGCCGCGACGACTGGAGCGTCATCCCGGCGGCGCGCGCGGCTCGACCCTCCGCCGCGGCTGTGCGATGACGGTGCGGTGACGGATCGAGGGGAGTAGGGACATGCGGATCGCGGTCGGCGGGTTCCAGCACGAGACCAACAGCTTCGCCTCGGTGAAGGCCGGCTACTCGCAGTTCGAGATGGCGGATGGCTGGCCCGGCCTGTCGCGCGGCGCGGCGCTGGCGCCGGCCCTGGCCGGGATCAACCTGCCGGCCGGCGGCTTCCTCGCGGCCGCCGCGGCGGCGGGGCACGAGATCGCGCCGCTCCTGTGGTGCTCGGCCTCGCCCTCGGCGCCGGTGACCGACGATGCTTTCGAACGGATCACGGCGATGCTGGTCGAAGATCTGCGCGCTGCCGGGCCGGTCGACGCCGTCTATCTCGACCTGCACGGCGCCATGGTCACCGAGAGCGTGCCGGACGGGGAGGGCGAGATCCTGGCCCGCATCCGCGCCGTGACCGGGCCGGACATCCCGGTCGTGGCCAGCCTCGACCTGCACGCCAATGTCACCCGGCGGATGGTCGACATGTCCGACCTGCTGGTGCCCTACCGCACCTATCCGCATGTCGACATGGCCGAAACCGGGGCGCGGGCGGCGGCGCTGCTGGACCGCATCCTGTCCGGCTGGCGGCCCGGCAAGGCGTTCCGGCAGGCGGAGTTCCTGGTGTCGCTGGTGGCGCAGTGCACGCTCAGCGACCCGGCGCGCCGCCTCTATGCGCTGATGGCCGAGCTGGAGCGCCGGCACGACGTCTCGCTCGGTTTCTCGATGGGCTTCCCGGCGGCGGATTTCGCCGATTGCGGGCCCAGCCTGGTCGGCTACGGCGCCGATCCCGCGGCGCTGGAAGCGGCGGTGGACGCGATGGCGGCGGCGATCGCCGCCGCCGAGCCGGACTTCGTGCCGGTGCTGCTGCAGCCCGACGCGGCGGTGGCCGAGGCCCGGCGCCGGGCCGCCGGGGCGGGGCGGCCGGTGGTGCTGGCCGACACCCAGGACAATCCCGGCGGCGGCGCCGAATCCGACGGGGTGGTGCTGCTGGAGGCGCTGATCCGCGGCGGGGCCGAGGGCGCGGTGCTGGGCCTGCTGGCCGATGCGGCGACCGCCGAGGCCGCCCATGCCGCCGGCATCGGGGCAGTGCTGGACCGCGGCATCGGTGCCGGCACCGCCTATCGCGGCCAGCAGCCTCTGCGGGCGGAATGGACGGTGGAGGCGTTGGGCGACGGCCGCTTCACCGGCACCGGCCCGTTCTACGGCGGCAACCGCATGCAGCTCGGACCGATGGCGCTGCTGCGCCATTCGGGCGGCGTCCGCGTCGCTGTGTGCAGCCGCAAGCAGCAGGCGGCCGACCAGGCGATGTTCCGCCATCTCGGGGTCGAGCCGGCGGAGCAGTCGATCCTGGCGCTGAAGAGCTCGGTCCATTTCCGCGCCGATTTCGAGCCGATCGCCGAGGCGGTGCTGGTGGTCGAGGCGCCGGGCCCGAACCTGGCCGACCCGGCCGCCCAGCCCTTCACCCGCCTGCGCGACGGCGTTCGCCTGCGTCCGCTGGGACCGGCCTTCTTCCGGCGGCGGTAGCAGCGCGGTCGAGGATTATTGCGTTGCCTCTCCCGCCTGGCGGGAGAGGTCGGGCTCGCGCAGCGAGACCGGGTGAGGGCTGGTCCCGGCCTCGACAAAGGGGCCTCACCCTGAAAAAGAACGTCATGGCGAGCCCCGCAGGGGCGTGGCCATCCAGCGAAAACCCTGACGTTGCGATGACGATTCCATGGGATGCGATTTCCTTTGACTAATTGTTCCCTATTTGTTCTAGTGAAGGGATGGTCGATACCGCCACAGCAGAAACTCCCTCCGCCGCTTCGCCGGCCGCGGATGCGGCCGTCCGGGAGATCGAGGTGCTGTCCGGGCTGACGCAGCTCGCGCTGGAGATGGCCCGGACCTTCCAGGCTCAGGGACTCGCCGCCCTCGCGGCCGGCGATCTCGGCCGTGCCGGCAAGGCCGAGGCCCGCTTCAGCAGCCTCTTTCTCGCCATCCGCCGCGTCGTCGCGCTCAAGGCCAAGCTGCGAAAGCAGCGGCAGGACGCCGCCGCTTCGCCGGCCGAGGCCGCGATGCTGTCCGAGCTGATGGAGCTCGCGCTGGCGCTGGTCACGGCCTTCCAGGCCCTGGGCGTCGCCGCCCTCGATGCCGGCGATCTCGACCGCGGCGGGGATGCGGAGACTCATTTCAGCAGCCTGTTCCTCGGCATCCGCCGCGCCGTCGCATTGAAGATCAAGCTGCGCGAGCAGCAGGAGAAGGCGCGGCGCGAGGCCGAGCAGCGGCGGGAGAGCCGGCAGCATGAGAAGGACGACCGGCGCCAGGCCGTCGCCCGGGGCGTCGCCCAGGCCATCGCCGCGTCCCCCGGCACCGACGCCGACGCCAAGGAGCGGCTGACCGTCGATCTCTGGGAAAAGCTGACCGAGGACGACCGCATCGATGTCGACCTCGCCGACAGGGCCTTGCCGATCGAGGCGCTGATCGCCAGCCTGTGCCGGGCCCTCGGCCTGCCGCCGCACTGGCCCGGCGGTGCCGGGCCAGCCGGGACCGGCAAGGCCGGTCCGAGGGGCCGCCCAGCCGGGGATGTCCGCGGGACCTCCGGTCCGCCCGGGGGGCAGCACGGCGCTTCCGGCACGACCGCCGCCGGTCCGGAGCGGCCCGAGGCCGGCGATGCCGGCCCGCCCGAAGCCGCCATGGCACCGCCCCGGCCGGTTCCCCCGCCTGCTGCAGGAGGAGGGCAGGGAGGTGTCGGTCCGCCTGCGACGGCGCCGCCCGGCACGTATCCGGCCGGATGCAAGGGCCGAGTGCGCGACCGACGACGACTGGGCCTGGCTGCATGACTGGGTGAGAGACGCCGGCACGGGCGACCCGTGCCGTGCGCCGCCGGCTGTCTGCGCCAGGCATCACGCTCCGCCCGCTGGCGGCTGCATTCTTCCGGCAACGATGAGAACGCAGTGGGCTTTTGCGTTGCCTCTCCCGCCTGGCGAGACCTTTTCAGAACGCTCGTTCCTCGCCGTCATTGCAAGGAGGCGAAGCCGACGAAGCAATCCATCGCGCCGCCCGTGCTGCTGCATGGATTGCTTCCCCCGGCTCAAGGCCGGGGTCGCAATGACGGTGTTGGGACTTCTGAAACGGCCTCGCAAGCGGGGAGGCAATGCGGTCAGCTCTCTATTCAGCAGGGGCGTGCCCTGCGGCGCCGCCTTCGACCGCAGCACCCTTGGCCCCGCGCCGGACCCAGCGGCCGAAGGACAGGGCGCCGTGGGTCAGGTCCTCGACATAGAGGTACAGCACCGGGGTGATGTAGAGCGTCAGCATCTGCGACACCACGAGCCCGCCGACCACGGCGAGGCCCAGGGGCTGGCGCAGCTCGGCGCTCGCGCCCTGGCCGACCGCGATCGGCAGGGCGCCCATCAGCGCCGCCATGGTGGTCATCATGATCGGCCGGAAGCGCAGCGTGCAGGCGCGGTAGATCGCGTCGCGCGCCGCCAGCCCCTCGCTGCGCTGCGCGTTCAGGGCGAAGTCGATCATCATGATCGCGTTCTTCTTGACGATGCCGATCAGCATCAGCACGCCGATGATCGCGATCACCGACAGGTCGGTGCGGAACAGCATCAGCGTGCCGAGCGCGCCGATCGCCGCCGAGGGCAGGCCGGAGAGGATCACCAGCGGGTGGGTGAAGCTCTCGTAGAGGATGCCGAGCACGATGTAGATCGTCAGCACCGCGCCGAGCAGCAGCAGCCCCTGGTTCTGCAGCGACTGCTGGAACACCTGGGCGTTGCCGGCATAGGCGGTGGTGATGGTCACCGGCAGGTTGATGTCGGATTTGATCCGGTCGATCTCCGCCGTCGCGTCGCTGAGCGACTTGCCGCCGGCGACGTTGAAGGAGATGGTGACGGCCGGCAATTGCCCCTGCTGGTTGACCGATAGCGGCCCGGCCGTGCGCTCCACCGTGGCGAAGGCGCCGAGCGGCACCAGGTCGCCGTTGGAGGAGCGGACATAGATCTTGTCGAGCGAATCCGCCGACCACGGGAAGGCCGGGTCGAGCTCGAGGATCACCTCGTAGCTGTCGACCGCGGTGAAGATGGTCGAGATCTGCTCGGTGCCGAAGCCGCCATAGAGGGTCGAGCGCAGCGCGTCGCTGGTGACGCCCAGCTGGGCCGCCTTGTCGCGATCGACCTTCAGCGTCGCCTGCAGCGCGTTCAACTGCAGGTCGCTGACCACGTCCTGCAGCACCGACGAGCGGCGCATCGCGGTCGTCATCTTGCCGGCCCAGTCGTACAGCTCCTGCTGGTTCAGGCCCTGCATTACGAACTGGTACTGGGCGGAGGAGGTGCGGCCGCCGACCCGCAGGTTCTGCACCGGCACCATGTAGCTGTCGATGCCGGAGATCGGGGCCAGCTGGCGCCGCAGGTCGGAGATCACGGTGTCGAGCGGCGGGCGCTGCTCCTTCGGCTTCAACTGTACGAACAGCCGGCCGGAGTTCAGCGTGCCGCCATAGCCGTTGGTGCCGACGCTCGACACCACGTCCTGGACATAGGGCGACTTCTGGAACACGTCGCGGACCTGGTTCTGCAGCCCGATCATGGCGTCGAAGGACACGTCCTGCCGCGCCTGGGTGGTGACCTGCAGCTGGCTCAGATCCTCGGTCGGGAAGAAGCCCTTCGGGATCGCCTGGAACAGCAGCATGGTGCCGGCGATGGTGCCGAAGAACACCAGCAGCATCACCGGCCGGTGTGCCAGGCACCAGCCCAGCGTCCGCGAATAAAAGCCGAGGATGGCGTCGAAGCCGCGCTCCAGCGTCCGGCCGATCGCGCCCTCCGGCTTCTCCTCGTCATGGCCGTGCAGGAAGCGCGAGCACATCATCGGCGTCAGCGTCAGCGAGACGAAGGCCGAGGCTGCGATCGACATGGTCACGACGACCGCGAATTCGTTGAAGATGCGGCCGACCACGCCGCCCATCAGCAGCACCGGGATGAACACGGCGACCAGCGACAGGGTGATCGACAGGATGGTGAAGCCGATCTCGCGGCTGCCCTTCAGCGCCGCCTCGAAGGGCTTCATGCCCTCCTCGATGTAGCGGACGATGTTCTCCAGCATCACGATCGCGTCGTCGACCACCAGGCCGACCGAGAGCGTCAGGCCCAGGAGCGAGATGTTGTCGATCGAGAAGCCGCACAGATACATGCCGGCGATGGTGGCGACCAGCGAGATCGGCACCGTGATCGTCGGGATGATGGTGGCCGACACACGGCGCAGGAACAGGAAGATCACCATCACCACCAGGGCGATGGTCAGGCCCAGGGTGAATTGCACGTCGGTGACCGCCTGGCGGATCGAGGTCGACCGGTCGTTCAGCACGTTGATCTTCACCGAAGGCGGCATGTCGGCGCTGAACTTCGGCAGCAGGTCCTTCACCGCGTCGACGATGGCGACGGTGTTGGCGTCCGGCTGGCGCTGCACCGCCAGCACGATCGACCGGTTCTGGTCGAACCAGCTGGCGGTCTGGTCGTTCTCGACGGAATCGATCACCTTCGCGATATCGCCCAGCCGCACCGGCATGCCGTTGGGCGACGCCACGATCAGATCGGCGAAGGCCTTGGCGTCGTACATCTGGGTGTCGGCCTGCAGGATCAGCTGCTGCTGCGGGCCCTGCAGGGTGCCGACCGGCGTGTTGACGTTGGCAGCGGCGACCGCCTTCTGGACGTCGTCGACGCTGATGCCGCGGTGGTTCAGCGCGTCGGGGTCGATCTGGATGCGGACGGCGTATTTCTGGCTGCCGTAGATCGACACCTGGGCCACGCCGGTCAGGGTCGACAGGCTGGGCGAGATCACCTGCTCGGCGAAGGCGTCCAGGGTCGACAAGGGCAGCGTGTCGCTGCTGACCGACAGCAGCATGATCGGCGCGTCGGCCGGGTTGACCTTGCGGTAGCTCGGCGGCGAGGTCATCTCCGGCGGCAGCTTGCGCTGCACCGCGGTGATGGCGGACTGGACGTCGGCGGCGGCCGCGTCGATGTCGCGGTTCAGGTCGAATTCCAGGGTGATCGTGGTCGACCCCTGGACCGAGGTCGCGGACATCGACTGGATGCCGGCGATGGTCTCGAACTGCTTCTCCAGCGGCGTCGCCACCGAGCTCGCCATCGTGTCCGGGCTGGCGCCGGGCAGGCTGGCCGAGACGTTGATCACCGGGAAGTCGGTGTTGGGCAGCGCCGCAATCGGCAGCTGGCCGAAGGCGAACAGGCCCGCCATGACCATGGCGACCGTCAGCAGGGTCGTCATCACCGGGCGGCGGATGCAGAGCTCCGAGAGGTTCATGGCCGTGTCTCCCGCGCCTGGATCAGGTCGGGCTGACGGCGGAGGCGACGCCATCCGCGCGCGGCGCCGCCGGGGCCGTGCCGGCCGCCTTCTCGGTGATGCGGCTGCCCTGCATCAGCCGCAACTGGCCCTCGGTCACCACCTTCTCGCCCGGCTTCACGCCCTGGGCGACCACGGCGGTGTCGCCGACCGTGCGCGCCACCGTCACCGGCCGCATCTCGGCGGTGCCGTCCGGCTTGGCCACGAAGACGAAGGCGCCGTCCTGGCCGGCCTGCAGCGCCACCGTCGGCACGGTGATGGCGTTGTCCTGGGTGCCGAGCTGCAGCGCCACCCGGACGAACTGCCCCGGCCACAGGGCGAAGGCGGCGTTGTCGAAGGTCGCCTTCAGCGGGATCGTTCCCGACTTGGTGTCGACGGTGCTGTCGATGAAGCTCAGCTTGCCGCTGGCGATGCGGCGCTGGCCGTCGCTGTCGAAGGCGTCGACCGCCGGCGGGGCCGGGCTGGTCACCGCCGCGCGGATAGCGTCCAGGTTCCGCTCCGGCACGGTGAAGGCGATCCGGATCGGCGTCATCTCGGTGATGGTGACCAGGCTGGTGACGGCGCCGCTGGTGGCGTTGCTGTTGGTGGTGTTGGCCTTGACCAGGTTGCCGGCGGTGACCGAGACGACGCCGAGGCGGCCGGTGATCGGCGCCTTGATCTGGGTGTAGGACAGGGTCAGCTGGGCCTGGTCGAGATTGGCCTGGTCGGCGGCGACGGCGGCCTCCGTCCGCTTGGCGGCGGCCATCGCCAGGTCATAGGCCTGCTGCGAGACCGCGCCGGTCTTGACCAGCGGCTTGTCGCGCTCGACATCGGCCGCGGTCTGGTCGCGGTCGGCCTGGTCCTTGGCCAGGTTGGCCTGGGCCAGGGCGACGGCGGCCCTCGGCGGTTTGTCGTCGAGGGTGAACAGCAGGTCGCCGGCCTGGACGGTCTGGCCGTCGGCGACATGCACCTGCATCACCTGGCTGTCGATGCGGGAGGTGACCAGGACGGTCGCGATCGGCTCGACCGTGCCGATGGCGGAGATGGTGGTGGCGACCGGTTTCTGCTCGACCGCGGCGGTGACCACCGGGATCGACCGGCCGGCATTCTTGCCGCCGGACTGGCTGGCGCCGGCCTCGGCGGTCTTGCCGCTGCGCTCGATCGCATCCGCGTTGCCGAAGCGTTGCCATGCGACGGCGCCAATGGCGATGCCGAGGACCGCGACGACCCCCAAAACCGAGCGCTTCATGGCCTGATTCCCGCAGCCGGATCGCACCGGAAAAAGGCCTGCCCGCCCCGGTGCCTCACCGACATGTAAGACTTTTGTGCAGTGCGATGGGGTTAATAATTTTCAATGCGTCAAGTGCGACGGAATGCAAAATGCCGCACGAGTAAAGGGCACCCGGCGCAGCCGTATCCGGGAAAATAGAGAGGAAAGAAGGAAAGGGGCGGGGAGGATTGATGACCTCCAAGCCAGCCCTTGTCCCCAACTGTCATGCCCGGGCTTGACCCACGGCTGTCCGGTTGAGTTTTTGTGGACAAGGCGCATGGCGTTGATTCTGCTGGTTCTCGAACGTCTGGTAACGTTTCGGGACAGCAGAAAGCAACGCCATGCAGCACAAGAATAGCGTGTTCCACGATCTTCTGAAGCACGTTCCGTGGGCCGGCTTCGAGGAGTTGGTCGAGCAGCACGGCGCCGATTTTCGGGTGCGGAGCTTGCCGAGCAAGACACAGCTGATCGCGCTGGTGTACGGCCAGCTGTCCGGGGCTCAGGGCCTGCGCGAGATCGTCGGTACGTTGCAGAGCCGTGCGGCGCGGCTCTACCACCTGGGCGCCGGAGCGGTGGCGCGCTCGACGCTGTCGGACGCCAATGCGGTGCGGCCCCCCGAGGTGTTCACCGGGCTGCTCGGCCTGCTGATCGACCAGGCGCATCGCGGGCTCCGGCGCGAGCTCGACGGCACCACCTATCTCATCGATTCAACCAGCCTGCGGCTGAGCACCTTGAGCGGCTGGGCCCGCTTCAGTGCCGGCGTGTGCGGGGTGAAGGCTCATGTGATCTACGATCCGGACGCCGACTGCCCGGTCTATCTCTCCATCACCCCGGCCAAGGTCAATGACATCACCGCCGCCCAGGCGATGCCGATCGAAGCCGGCGCCACCTACGTCTTCGACCTCGGCTACTACGACTATCGCTGGTGGGCCGAACTCGATGCCGCAGGCTGCCGCATCGTCACCCGCTTCAAGACCCGCACCAAGCTCTCCCTGATCGAGGAACTGCCGGTACCGGAAGGCGGATCCATCCTGTCCGACCGCATCGGCTTCCTCCCCGCCCGCCAGGCCAGCAGCCGCCGCAACCCCATGGCCGATGCCGTGCGCGAGATCTGCGTGCGCATCGACACCGGCAAGGTGCTGCGGATCCTGTCCAACGACCTCGATGCCCCGGCCCAGGAGATCGCCGATCTCTACAAGCGACGCTGGGCCATCGAGCTGTTCTTCCGATGGGTCAAGCAGACCCTCAAGATCACCCGCTTCGTCGGCCGCTCGGAGAATGCCGTGCGCATCCACATCGCCGTCGCCCTGATCGCCTTCCTGCTGCTGCGGCTGGCCCAGGCCGCCCAAAGCGCGGTCAAATCTCCGCTCGCCTTCGCCCGCCTGATCCGCGCCAACCTCATGCTGCGCAGGCGCATCGACCGCCTGCTCCTGCCCGAGCCCAGCCCCATCCCAAATCCAGACCAATTGGTGCTCCAATGGGCCTAATCCTTAACCGGACAGCCGTGGGCTTGACCCGGGCATCCAGGGACTATCGATGCCGTACTGGGTGGCCCCTGGATCACCGGGTCAAGCCCGGCGATGACAAGATCAAGGGGAGGGGCAGGCCTTACAGCCGCCCGTTCACCGCATCCACGAACACCGCGCGCAGGTCGTCGGCCTTGACCGGCTTGGCGTTGCTGCCGGTCGACGGGTCGGCCTCGGCCATGCGGCCGATCTCCTCGGCTCGGTTGTCGCCGATGCCGATGTCCTTCAGCGTGTGCGGGATGCCGATCTCGCGGCGCAAATCCAGCACCCAGATCAGGACGGTGTCGAAGCTGGGGTTCGACAGGTCGATATAGCGGCCCAGCCGCTCCATCCGGCCCTCGATGGCGTCGCGGTTGTGGACCATGCAGTACGGCATCAGGATGCCGTTCAGCAGGCCGTGATGGGCGTCGTACAGGGCGCCGAGCGGGTGGGCGAGGGAGTGGATCGACCCCAGCCCCTTCTGGAAGGCGGTGGCGCCCATGCTGGCGGCGACCAGCATGTTGCTGCGCGCCTCCAGGTTGCGGCCGTCCTTGACCGCGACCGGCAGCCATTCCCGGATCAGCCGGATGCCCTCCAGCGCGATGCCGTCGGCCATCGGGTGGAAGCCGGGGGCGCAGAACGCCTCCAGGCAATGAGCCAGGGCGTCCATGCCGGTGGCCGCGGTGACATGCGGCGGCAGGCCGAAGCTCAGCTCCGGATCGGCGATCACCACGACCGGCATCATCTTCGGATGGAAGATGATGCGCTTCACATGCGCGTCCTCGTCGGTGATGACGCCGGCGCGGCCGACCTCCGACCCGGTGCCGGCGGTGGTCGGGATGGCGATCACCGGGGCGATCTTCGACGCGTCGGCGCGGGTCCACCAATCGCCGATATCCTCGAAATCCCACAGCGGGCGCGACTGGCCGGCATGGAAGGCGATGGCCTTGCCGGCGTCGAGCGGGCTGCCGCCGCCGAAGGCGATGACGCCGTCATGGTCGCCGGCGCGGTAGACCGCGACGCCGTCGGCGACGTTCTTGCCGGTCGGGTTCGGCTTGACGTCGCTGAACACGGCGGTCGGGATGCCGGCGGCCTCGTTGGCGGCCACGGCGTCGGCGATCATCGCCAGCTTCGCCAGGCCGGGGTCGGTCACCAGCAGCGGCCGCGTCAGGCCATGGGCCTTGCACAGGTCCGGCAGCTCCTTGATCCGGCCGGGGCCGAACTTCACCGCGGTCGGGTAGTTCCAGTTGCCTTTGAGCATCGTCGCCTTCATCCGCCCTGTCGTTGACCGCTTTTCCCATTGTCATGCCCGGGCTTGACCCGGGCATCCAGAGACTGTCGACATTTTCTGGATTGCCGGGTCAAGCCCGGCAATGACAGAACCAAAACACAAACCGCCCGTCCTCACCCCGGAAGCCGCAGATGGAAGGATTTCGGCCGGGTCAGGTAATCGTAGCCGAGGGTCGAGAGGGTGCAGCCGCGGCCGGACTCCTTGACGCCAGTCCAGGCCAAAGCCGGGTCCAGATAGTCGCAGCGGTTCAGGAACCAGGTGCCGGTCGCGACCTGGTCGCCGATGGCGATGGCGGCGTCGACGTCGCGGGTGAAGACCGAGGCGGTCAGGCCGTAGGGGCTGTCGTTCATCAGCCGCACCGCCTCCTCGTCCGACGCCACCTTCATGATGCCGACGACCGGGCCGAAGCTTTCTTCGGTCATCACCCGCATCGAATGGTCGACGCCGGTCAGCACCTGCGGCGCCAGATAGGGCGTGCCGGCCTTGTCCGCGGCGAAGCCCTTGGTGTCGATCAGGGCGCGGGCGCCCTGGCGCACCGCCTCCGCGGTCTGGCCGCGCACGAAATCGGCGGCCGAGGCCCGGACCATGGGGCCGAGCGTCGTCGCCTCCTCGGTCGGGTCGCCCAGCACATATTGCCGGGTCAGCTCGACCGCGCCCTCGACGAAAGCGTCGTAGACCGAGGCGTGGACATAGATCCGCTCGATGCCGCAGCAGGACTGGCCGGAGTTGAAGAAGGCGCCATCGACCAGCGTCTCGACCGCGTGCTTCAGGTCGGCATCGGCGCGGACATAGCCGGGGTCCTTGCCGCCGAGCTCCAGCCCGACGCCGACGAAGCGGCCGGCGGCGGCCTCCTCGACCGCGCGGCCGCCGGGGACCGAGCCGGTGAAGGCGACGAAGTCGACCGCGCCGCTGCCGATCATCTTCGCCGTGGTCTCATGGTCGGCATGGATGTGCTGGAACACGCCCGGCGGCAGGCCGGACAGCGCCTCGGCGAAGCGCTCGGCGCACAGCGGGGTCTGGTGCGAATGCTTCAGGATCACCGCATTGCCGGCCATCAGAGCCGGGACCACGGCATTGACCGCGGTCAGATAGGGGTAATTCCAGGGCGCGACGACGAAGACCGTGCCCAGCGGGTCGCGCCGGATGAAGCGGCGGAAGCCCTCCTTCGGCCCGACATCGACATCGGCCAGCGCCCCCTCGGCCACCGAGATCATGTAGCGCGCCCGCTCCTCGAAGCCGCGCACTTCGCCGGGGGTGTAGCGCACCGGCCGGCCCATCTGCCAGGTGATCTCGCGCGCGATCTCCGGCCCGGCGGCAACGAAGGCGTCGACCGCGGCGGACAGCAGCCGCGCCCGCTCCGACACCGGCACGCGCCGCCATTCGGCCTGGGCCACCCGGGCGCGGGCCAGCGCCGCCTCGGCCTCGGCCGGCGTCGCCAGCGGCCGCTCGACATAGATGCCGCCGTTCACCGGCGTGATGGTCTTCAGGATCTGGGTCATTCGGGATCTCGGGACTGCCTCTCTGCGGCGCGCATCTTGGAGCCATCGCCCGGGATTTCCCAGAGGGATCGCGGCCCGCCCCGGGCCGCGTCCGGCGCATGGCGCAGGCCGTTATCGCAGCCCGTCCAGCTCATCCACGGGCGGCCGGCCGCCGGCGAGCATCTGCTCGGCCAGCGCCTGGAAGGCGCCGCCGGCGCTGCGGCCCTCGGCCTCGTCCATGAAGCCCGACTGGTTGCCGGGGCCGAGCCGCAGCGCCGCCCGGGTGATCTGCTCGTCCTCGCCGCCCCAGAGGTAGTTGTGGATCACGGCGATGCCGTGCCCGTCCGGCGCCAGGAACGCCGCCGCGCCGCGGGCGATCGTCAGAAAGACGATGAAGTCGTTCAGGTTCTCGGAATAGGTCAGGGTCCCGGCCACGAGATCCTGGGTCCCGGGATCATAGGCCGCCTGCCGGAATTCGGGCGCCTCGGCGGCGTCGAGGATGCCGCGCAGCGCCTGCCGGTTCGTCGCGGCGCGCCCGAGAGTGGCATCGCACTCCGCGATGGTCCGCAGCAGCTGGACCACCGAGACGCTGCGGATTTCCTCCGGGCCGTCGGCGAAATACCACTGGCCGCCGATGCTCCGCCAGTCGAGCCAGCGCGACGCCGGGGCAGGCGGCGAGTCCAGCCAGCGGACGAGGTCGGGCCGGGCGATCCGAAGCTTGAGGAAGGCGCCGTCCGGCTCCGACATCGTCCTGTCTCCATCAGCTCGCCGGCTTGATCGGCACCGGCCGGGTCATCAGGTCGACATAGAGGTCGAAGAAGCGGCGGTTGTCGAACTGCTTCACCACCTTGATCTTGTGCAGCAGCTTCGTCGGCTGCTCCTGCCAATAGCCGAAGGTGCGGCCGTAGCCGGGGCCGAAGGCGATGTCGACATCGACGAACAGGTCCTCGACCTTGGTGGCGTAGCCGGGGTCGACCAGATAGGCGAGGGCGAGCGTGTCGAAGACGTTGACCGTCGCCTTCGGGTCCCCGGCGAAGGCCTTCGCCATCCAGGTGTCCTTGAACAGCGCCGGGATCGGGCCGCCGGCGGCGACGATCCGGTCCCAGTCGGGCTTGGTCAGCTGGGTGATGTCGGTGACGTCGAGCGGGATGATGGCCTGGTCGATCGGTTCGCGCATGACGATGCGCGTGGCCTCCGGGTCGATCCAGACATTCATCTCGGCGGCCGGGGTGGTGTTGCCGCGGACGTCGAAGGCGCCGGCCATGTAGACGATCTGCTTGATCAGCGGCACGATCTCCGGGTTCTTGCGCACCGCCAGGGCGATGTTGGTCGCCGGGCCGATCACCAGCAGCGACACCTCGTGCGGGTTGGCCTTGACCGTGTCGACGATGAAGTCGACCGCGTCCTGGTCGCGCAGCTTGGTCTTCTGGGCGAAGCCGTCCGGCGGCGCCACCAGGTCGGCATCGGCCGGCTGCGGCCGGTGGAAGGCGGTCTTGTAGCTTTCGCCGAAGCCGAACAGGGCGCGCTCGCTCTCGAAGCTCTCCGGGTCGTGCACCAGCGGCAGGTTGGCGCCGGCATAGACCCCGACCTTGTCGGCGATGCCCAGGCGCTCGACCGCCCGCAGCGCGTCCGCCACCTCCTGCTTCAGCCAGTTGTTGCCGGTCACCACGGTGACGCCCTTCAGGTCGATCACGCCCTCGCGGTCGAGCTGCGCGGCCATGATCAGGACCTGGCCGTCATCCCCCGCGGTGCTGAAATCGGTGTCGAGGATGACCTTCTCGGCGGCCTGAACCGGCACGGCGGCCAGCGCCCATGCCGCCACGGCGGCGGCGATCCATCGCTGCATCTTCTGTGCCTCCTCCTGCGCGGACGGGCGTCCTCCGATTCGAGTCGCCGGCGGTCCGCCGTCCTACGATCGCACGCCCGGTCGCCAGCCGCAGCGCGAATCGGCTTCGGCCCATGACGACCTCGTGTTGTGGCTGATCAAACAGCTTTGGGCGCCCAACGCATCGGCATCCGGCGCGAAAGCGGGCAATTTTTGGGCAGAATCGAGCGTGACCAATTTTTAATCTCTTTTCGCTTGCGAAGCCCGTCGCGCCATGCTTATGTTGCAGTGCGATATGCAGTGATGAGCTGCTGTCGTAACGCACTTCTTGGGCGTTTCCTCCCTAAACTCGGGCCGCAGTTCGCTGCGGCCTGTTTTCTTTTGGGGAGGGCTCAGCCCCTGGCCGAGGCCGTGACGAAGGCGGCGAGCTCGCGTCCGAACCGGTCCGGCTCCTCATAGAAGGGACTGTGGCCGCTCTCCGCATACACCGAGAGACGGCTGCCGGAATGGATCGCCCGGATCCGCTCCGACATCGCCAGCCGCACCAGCCGGTCATGTACCCCGTGCGTCAGCAGGATCGGACCGGCATAGGCCTGGAACACGGGTTCGAGATCCGGCGTGGCTGTCCTGACGAAGCCTTCGCCGACCGCCCGCGCGGTCATTCCGTTGACGACCAGCATGCGCTGCAGCTCCACGCCCGTCGGCGGCTGGTGGAAGCAGGCCTCCAGGAAGCGCGCCGTCTCCGCCGTCCGCTCGGCCAGGTCGGGCGAGGTGGTGGTGCGGGCGAAGGTGCCTGCCAGCGGCGTCAGCAGATCGGGCGACAGCTTGGTGACGGCATCGACCAGGTTGAATCCCGCCACCCGCGCGCCGCCGTATTTCCGCAGATACGCGCCGGCCACGTAGCCGCCGAGCGACCAGCCCACCAGAACGGGGCGGCGCAGCCTGGCGCCGGCGATCACGGCGGCGACGTCGTCCGCCCACCGGTCGGCATCGGCATAGGAATCGGGGGAGGGGGGCTTGTCCGAATCGCCATGGCCGCGCAGGTCGAAGCGGACCAGCCGGAAGCCGGCCAGCCCCGGGTCGGCGAACTGCTTGTCCCAGCTCAGCCGGCTCTGGCGCAGGCCGTGGATGAACAGGATCTCCGGCGCCTGCGGGTCGCCCTGCGCCTCTCCGATCAGTGTCGTGCCGTCCGATGAGCGGACGGAAAACGTCTCCCGGGCCTGCGGCGCCGCAAATCCGAGCCTGGCGTGAACGGCCAGGGCCGCGAGGCCGGCCGCACCGGCCAGGAAGCTGCGTCGTGAGTGATCCATCGGTCTCATCCATGTTGTTTATCGATCACTAATCAACCGATTTGACGCTGGCCGTCAAGATGTTGTTTAGTGGTCGATATGGAACCAGATGAGAAATCCCGCGGCGGCCGGCCATGGAGCTTCGATCGCGACAAGGCGGTCGAGACCGCCATGCGGCTGTTCTGGCGGCACGGCTATGAAGGGGTGTCGATCGGCGACCTGACCAAGGCGATCGGCATCGCACCGCCGAGCCTGTACTCGGCCTTCGGCAGCAAGGCCGGGCTCTACCAGGAGGCGCTGAACCGCTACGAGGGCAGCACCATCTCCCTCGATGCCGGCCTCGTCGCCTCAGCGGTCACGCTGGCAGAGGCGGTGCGGCGGCTGCTCGAGACGGCGGTCCGGTCGGTCACCCATCCCGACCGCGAGCGCGGCTGCATGGTCTCCAGCGGCATGATCGCCTGCCACCCCGACCACGCTGCGCTGGCCCGCGACCTCGCCGCCCGGCGCGACGCCATGCGCGAGCGGATCGCGCAGGCCCTCCAGCCCTTTGCCGACGCGGAGGAGGGGCGCCGCCTGGCCCGGCACCTGGTCGCGGTCATGCAGGGCATCTCGATCCAGGCCCGGGACGGCGCGGCGCCGGCGGAGCTGCAGGAGATTGTCGAGGACGTGGTCGTCGGCGTCACGGCGCGGTCTTCCCGCTAGGACTCATCCTCCGGCACCACAATCCGCACCCCGGCGGCGTCGCAGCGGCGGGCGAAGTCGGGCGGGGGCGGGCGGTCGGTGAGGACCAGGTCGATATCGGCCAGGCTGCACACCTTCACCGGCGCCTCCCGGCCGAACTTGCTGTGGTCGGCGATCACCCAGGTCTCCGCCGCCTGGGCCATCGCCGCATGCGAGAACTCGGCCTCGAACAGGTGGAAATCGACCAGCTCGCCGCGGCCGTTGATGCCGCCGACCGACAGCACGGCGCAGCGCACCTGGAACTGGCGCAGGAAGGCGATGGCCGATGGGCCGAAAGCCGCCACGTCGTCACCGTTCACCTCACCGCCGCACAGGAAGACGCGGTTGTCGTTGCGCGGCGCCAGCCGGCAGGCGATCTCGGCCGAGTTGGTCACCACCACCAGGCGGGAATGATGCGCAAGGGCCTGGGCGACATAGGCCGAGGTGGTGCCGTTGTCGAGGATGAGCGGGTCGCCGTCGGCGATCCGGGATGCGACCAGCGCCGCCACCGCCTGCTTGGCCTCGTGGTGGCGCTGCATCCGGCGCTGGAACGGCGGCTCCTCCAGCCCGTCCGGCAGCATCACCCCGCCATGGAAGCGGACCACCGCGCCGGTCTCGATCAGCGGCTTGACGCTGCGCCGGACCGTCTCGGTCGAGACGTCGAAGCGGCGCGCCAGCTCGGCGATGCTGCAGCTGCCGGATTCGCGCACGGCCTGCAGGATCTCGCCCTGCCAACGGTTGGACAACATCGGCGCTGCGGCGTTCCCTCGCCCTGGAGAATGGCCCTATCCTATCGGCGGGCCGGCGCGCCCTGTCCAGCTTCGATCGCATCCGGCCGCGAAATCGCGGTGGATTGTCACGCGAAGACAGTCAGTTCCCACAAGAAGCTACAGGATCGATTGGCCTTCTGTGGGTTTGCGGCGCTTCGACATTGACGGGCCGGGCCGCGCGGCCTATCCGTCGATCAGGGAGGCGGGAATGCCGGAGGCGTCGGACATCATCGCCGGGCTGGGCTGCTGGAGCGGGCGCGTCACCATCGCGCCGCTGGCCGGCGGGCTGACCAACCGCAACTACAGGGTCGACGACGCTGCCGGATCCCATGTCGTGCGGCTGGGCGCCGACATCCCGCACCACCACATCCTGCGCTTCAACGAGCTGGCGGCCAGCCGCGCCGCCGCGTCCGCCGGCATCTCGCCCGAGGTGGAGCACGCCGAGCCCGGCATCCTGGTGACCCGCTTCGTCACCGGCGAGACGCTGACGCCCGAGCGGGTGCGGCAGCAGGCGCCGCGGGTGCTGGAGCTGGTGCGCCGCGTGCATCACGAGATGCCGGGCCATCTGCGCGGCCCGGTGCTGGCCTTCTGGGTGTTCCATGTGCTGCGCGACTACGCCCATGCGCTGGAAGGGCGGCGGCCGGCGGCGGAGCTGGCCGGGCTGCTCGGCCGCGCCGCGCAGCTGGAGGCGGCAGTCGGGTCGGTCGAGCTGGTGCTGGGCCACAACGACCTGCTGGCCGCCAACTTCATCGATGACGGGCAGAGGCTGTGGCTGGTCGACTGGGACTATGCCGGCTTCAACAGCCCGCTGTTCGATCTCGGCGGCCTGGCCTCGAACAACGGCTTCTCGGTGGCGGAGGAGGCGGCGATGCTGGAGGCCTATTTCGGCTCCCCGCCCTCGGCCGACCTCTCCCGGCGCTGCGCCGCGATGAAGGCGGCCTCGCTGCTGCGCGAGACGATGTGGAGCATGGTGTCGGAGATCCATTCGACGCTGGATTTCGACTACGCCGCCTACACCGACGAGAACCTGCGGCGCTTCGAGGGCGCCTGGGACGATTTCCAGAGGATGCCATGACCAGCTTTCCCACCCAGGCCCGCGCCGTGGTCATCGGCGGTGGCATCGTCGGCGTCTCGACCGCCTATCACCTCGCCAGGCTGGGCTGGGCCGACACGGTGGTGATCGAGCGGCACAAGCTGACCTCCGGCTCGACCTTCCATGCCGCCGGGCTGGTCGGGCAGCTGCGCTCCAGCGCCAACATCACCCAGCTGCTCGGCCATTCGGTGCGGCTCTACACCGAGCTGGAGCGCGAGACCGGCCTGGCCACGGGCTGGAAGATGAATGGCGGCCTGCGCCTGGCCTGCACCGAGGCGCGCTGGACCGAGCTGAAGCGCCAGGCCACCACGGCCCGCAGCTTCGGTCTCGAGATGCACCTGCTGACGCCGCAGGAGGCACAGGATCTGTGGCCGCCGATGCGGGTCGACGACCTGGTCGGCGCGGCCTTCCTGCCGACCGATGGCCAGGCCAACCCGTCCGACATCACCCAGTCCCTGGCCAAGGGCGCGCGCATGGCCGGCGTGGCGATCTGGGAGGACACCGAGGCCACCGGCATCGAGACGAAGGACGGGCGGGTGACGGCGGTCGTCACCAGCCGCGGCCGCATCGCCTGCGAGGCCGCGGTGAACTGCGCCGGGCAATGGGCGCGCGAGCTCGGCCGCAGGGTCGGTGTCAACGTGCCGCTGGTGTCGGTCGAGCACCAGTACATGGTGACCGAGCCGATCGCGGGCGTGACCCGCACCTTGCCGACGCTGCGCGACCCCGACCGGCTGACCTACTGGAAGGAGGAGGTCGGCGGGCTGGTGATGGGCGGCTACGAGCCGAACCCGATCGCCTGGGCGGTCGACGGCATCCCGGAGGGCTTCAACTTCCAGCTCCTCCAGCCGAACTGGGACCATTTCCAGCAGATCATGGAGCTGGCGCTGGGCCGCGTGCCGGCGCTGGAGACGGCCGGGGTGAGGGAGCTGATCGCCGGGCCGGAGAGCTTCACCCCCGACGGCAACTTCATCCTCGGCGAGGCGCCGGAGCTGCGCGGCTTCTATGTCGGCGCCGGCTTCAACGCCTTCGGCATCGCCTCGGGCGGCGGCGCCGGCAAGGCGCTGGCGGAATGGATCGCCGGCGGCGAGCCGCCCTACGACCTGTGGCCGGTCGACATCCGCCGCTTCGGCCGGGGCCAGGCCGATGTCGACTGGGTGCGCAAGCGGACGCTGGAGCTGTACGGCAAGCACTACGCCATCGCCTGGCCGAACGAGGAGCATGCCAGCGCCCGGCCGCTGCGCCGCTCGCCGCTTTACGACCGGCTGAAGGCGCAAGGGGCCTGCTTCGGCGAGAGGCTGGGCTGGGAGCGGCCGAACTGGTTCGCCGCGCCGGGCGAGGCGGCGGAGGAGACCCCGGGCTTCGGCCGGCCGAGCTGGTTCGACGCGGTGGCGCGCGAGCATCGGGCGGCCCGCGAGGGTGTCGTGGTGTTCGACCAGTCCTCCTTCGGCAAATTCGCCCTGGTCGGGCGGGACGCCGAGGCGGTGCTGTCCTGGATCTGCGCCAACGACGTGTCGCGGCCGCCGGGCGCGCTGACCTACACTCAGATGCTGAACCCGCGGGGCGGCATCGAATGCGACCTGACCGTCGCCCGGCTGGCGGTGGACCGCTACCACATCACCACCGGCACCGCCTTCGCCACCCATGATTTCGACTGGATCGCGCGCAGCATCCCGGCGGGCGCCGACGCGCAGCTGGTCGACGTCACCTCGGCCCATGCCGTGCTCAGCCTGATGGGGCCGAAGGCGCGAGATGTTCTCCAGGCGCTGACCCGCGACGACGTCTCCAACGCCGCCTTCCCCTTCGGCCGGGTCAAGCGGATCGCCGTCGCCGGCGCCCCGGTGCTGGCGCTGCGCATCACCTATGTCGGCGAGCTGGGGTGGGAGCTGCACATCCCGACCGAGTTTGCCGTCGGCGTCTATGAAGCAGTGATGGCGGCGGGGGCGGAGCACGGCATCGTCAATGGCGGCTACCGTGCGATCGAGACGCTGCGGCTGGAGAAGGGCTACCGCGCCTGGGGCAGCGACATCGGGCCGGACCACACGCCGCTGGAGGCCGGGCTCGGCTGGGCGGTGAAGCTGAAATCCGCCATCCCCTTCCTGGGGCGCGAGGCGCTGGAGGCGCAGCGTGGGCAGAAGCTGCGCAAGATCCTCGCCACCTTCACGGTCGATGACCCGGCGGTGGTGCTGCTGGGCCGCGAGACCATCTTGCGCGACGGCAAGCCGGCCGGTTGGCTGTCCAGCGGCGGCTTCGGCCACACGATCGGCAAGCCGATCGGCCTCGGTTATGTCCGCGACCCGGCCGGCCTGGACCGCGCGACGCTGCTGGGCAGTGTTTATGAGCTGGAGGTCGCGACCGAGCGGGTGCCGTGCCGCGTCCATCTCGAGCCGCTCTACGATCCCCGGATGGAGCGGGTGAAGGGGTAGGACAGGTGGCTAAACGGGCAGCGGCGCGTCCGGTTTCACATTGGCGATCGACGCGTAGGTGTGGGTCTCCCTGACGCCCGGCAGGGGCAGGATGACCCGCTGCAGGAAGTCCTGGAACGCCGCCATGTCGGCGATCCGGGCCTTGACCAGATAGTCGAAGCCGCCGACCACCATGTGGCACTCCAGGATTTCCGGTGCCCGCCGCACGGCCTCGGCGAAATGATCGAAGACCTGCGGGGCGGTGTGGTCGAGCCGGACCTGGATGAAGACCAGCGTCCCTCGCCCCAGCTTTCCGGGATCGAGCACGGCCCGGACCGCAGTGATGAAGCCCTCGCGGAACAGCCGCTTGACCCGCTGGCTGGTCCCGGTGGGCGACAGGCCCACCCGCCCGGCAAGGTCGAGGGTGGTGCGGCGTCCATCCTCCTGCAGCAGCCGCAGAAGCGTGCGGTCGACTCCGTCGAGATCGCTCATGCCAAAAACACTTTCCAACAGATATTGTGGTTCTGATTTCACTCAAAAATATCAAAATCAACGTATTTAATCGCGCGGTTGGTCGCAATAGCCTTGTCGGCATCAATCATGCCGGTTCCCGACCGGGGCCGGCTGTCAGGAGGCTGAGAATGCTGAAGGCCGAGGCTGTTTCGATCGCTCTCCCGTCGCTGTCGAAGGGAGAGACCAGGATCTTGACGTTGAGCGAGGCGGATGTCCGGGCGTGCATCGACCCGCTTCAACTGCTGGAGGCCCTGGCTGCTGGTTTCAGGGCCTTGGCGCTGGGCCGGGTCGTCACCCCGGCGCGGCCGCAGCTCGACGTCCCGCAGGCCGGCTATTCCCTGGCGATGCCGGCCTGGACGGACGGCATGAATCTAACGGTGAAGATCGTCAACGTCTTCGAAGGCAACATCGGCAAGGGCATTCCCAGCCATCTCGCCACCATCCACCTGTTCGACCCGGCCAGTGGCCTACCGGTCTGCATCATGGACGGTACCTACATCACGGCGGTGCGGACCTCCGGCTCCGCAGTGCTGTCGGTGCGCGAGCTCGCCCGCCGGAACGCCAGGGTGGCCACCGTGGTGGGGGCGGGCGTGCAGGCCGACCAGCATCTCGCCCTGCTGCCGCTGGTGCGGGATTTCGCCGAGATCCGCGTCGCCTCGAAGCGCTTCGAGGACGCCGCGGCCCTGGCCGGGCGCCATCCTGGCGTCATCCCGACGGCGGAGCTGGAAGCGGCCATCCGCTCATCCGACGTGGTCTCCCTGGCGACCCATTCCTATGAGCCGGTGATCGACGCCGGCTGGGTCCGGCCGGGCACGCATGTCACCTCGGTCGGGGTCGCGCCACCGGGCGGCGAATTGCCGGTCGTCCTGGTGCACGGGGCCACGCTCTATGTCGAGACCAGGGACGCTTTCGAGCCTACTCCCGTGGGGTCCTGCGAACTGGCCGGCCTCGACCCGGACACCGGCATCACGCTTGGCGACATGCTGCTCGCGCGGCGGCCGGGCCGTGTTTCGGCGGATCAGATCACGGTCTACAAGGCGATGGGGACGGCGATGGAGGACATGGTGGCGGCAGACCTCGCCTATCGCCACGCCCGTCGGTCGGGCAGGGGCACGCTGATCACCCTGTAGCGGTGCTTGATCCTCGGCAACATCGCCGCGAGAAATCTCTAGACTTGAAGTTTACTTGAACTTGTAGCGTGCCCCCGACTCGTCACCATCGAGGGGCACATCATGGACCAACTCCGCATCGGCCTGATCTATGGCAGCGTCCGCGACGGCCGATTCTGCGACACCGTCGCCGGCTGGGCGGCCGGCGAGATCGAGCGGGCCGGCGGTTTCGCGCTCGACCCGATCGATCCGCGCATGCTCGGCCTGCCGGACTGGAGCGGCCGGCGGGACGGGGAGGGCGTCGCCGCCTTCCGCGAGCGCATCGACCGGGCCGAAGCCTTCGTCGTGGTCACGCCGGAATACAACCACGCCTATCCGGCCGTGCTGAAGTTCATGATCGACTGCGCCTATGCCGAATGGCAGGCCAAGCCGGTCGCCTTCGTCAGCTATGGCGGCATCTCCGGCGGCTTGCGGGCGGTGGAGCAACTGCGCCTGGTCTTCGCCGAGCTGCACGCGGTGACCCTGCGCGACACGGTCAGCCTGGCCTTCGCCCCGCGCCGCTTCGATGCCTCCGGGCGGCTGGTCGAGCCGGAGCAGACCACCGCCGCCATGGCGGTGATGCTGAAGGCGCTGCGCTGGTGGGCGACGACCCTGCGCCAGGCCCGCGCCGTCGCCCCCTATGCCGAGGCGCGGGCGTAGGCGGGTTTCGATGCGATCCGAAATCACTCTCCAATCGAGAAAGGGAGCCGTCATGGCGGTTGTTCCGATCCAGTCTCTCTATGAAACCCACCTGACCGTCAGCGATCTCGATCGCTCGATCGCGTTCTATCGGGACGTGCTGGGGCTCGAACTGGCCCACAGGGTGCCGGATCGTCATGCCGCGTTCTTCTGGGTCGGGGCCAGGGAACGAAGCATGCTGGGGCTCTGGTCGATCCACTCGTCTCCGCTGCGCCTCCGGCTTCACATTTCCTTCAGGGTCGATCTGGAGGACCTGCATCGGTCGATGACGGCCCTGCGCAAGGCCGGGGTCGAGCCGAGGCCGGCATTCGGTCATCCCGCCACCGAGCCGATCGTCTTCTCCTGGATGCCGGCGGCCAGCGTCTTCTTCGACGATCCTGACGGCCACTCGCTGGAATTCATCGCATGTCTCCCCGAGGAGCCTCGCCCGGAGCACGGTGTCGTTTCTCTCAGCCGGTGGCGGGCGCTCGACCGAGCCACCGGTGCCGGGCCGTCGCTCATGCAGGAATGGGCGTAGGGCCTGCAGCAGTGCGTCCGGAACGGCCCAAAAAGAACCCCGCCGGAGGAGGCGGGGTTGAGGGGTCCAGTGGTGGAAGGGAGCTTTCGCACCCCCCGATAGAGAGACGATGCAGGGTTGCGCTCTATTCCGAATTTTTGCGGTTCTCGATGAATGGCGTCACCGCGCGAAGGTCGCAAGCGCGACGCCGCCGAGGGTCAGGGCCAGGGCGCCGGCCTCGCGCGGGCCGAACGGGTCGCCCAGCAGCGCCACCGAGGCCAGGACGCCGACCACCGGTACCAGCAGCGACCCGATGGTGGCGATCGAGGCCGGCAGCCGGCGCAGCGCCGCGAACCAGGCGACATAGGCGAGGCCGAAGGCGAGGGCGCCGCCATAGACCAGTGCCGCCCAGTGGCCGGCGTCGAGCCCGCCGAAATCCGGCTGCTCCAGCAGCAGCCAGACCAGCAGCAGCGGCAGCAGGCCGAGCCCGGTCTGCCACGCCACCAGCGCGGTCGGCGGCATTGCCACCGGCGCCCGCTTGGCCAGCACGGTGCCGAGCGCGAACAGCATCGACCCCGCCAGGGCAAGGGCCACGCCCGGCAGCTTGGCGGCGATGTCGCTCTCGCCCGGCGTGCCATGCGCCACCAGCAGCACGATGCCGGACAGGCCGAGCACCAGGCCGATGCCGCGGCGCATGGTCGGCCGTTCGCCCAGCAGCGGCCAGGCCAAGAGGGCGGCCCAGATCGGCAGGGTGTAGGCCAGGATCGTGGTCTCCGACGCTCGCAGCCACAGCAGCGACAGCGTGGTCAGCGCCATCCAGGCGGTGACGTTGAGCGAGGCGGCCAGGCACAGCCGGCCCCATTGGCCGCGCGGCGGCACCAGGGATTCGCGGCGGGCCAGGGCGATCGCCAGCACCAGGGCGGTGCCGATCAGGCCGCTCGCCGCCCGGATCGAGAAGGGCGGCAGCGCGGCCAGCAGGTACTTCACCAGGGGCCAGTTGAAGCCCCACATCAGGCTGGTCGCGACCAGCAGCCCCAGCCCCTGGACGGAAACCCCGGGCGTCCTGGATCCGGCGTTCGTCACCATCCGGCCGCCGGCCGTCAGACGACCACCGGGCTCTGCAGCCCGTCCATGGTGATGTTGACGCCGGTGATGTAGCTGGCCTTGGCCGAGGCCAGGAACAGCACGGCGTCGGCGATCTCCTCCGGCTGCGCGCCGCGGCCGAGCGGGATGCGCGACACTGCTCGCTGCCGGGCCTCCTCCAGGGTGATGCCGTGCAGCCGGGTCTCGGCCTGCAGCCCCTCGGCGACCCGCTCGGTCTCGGTCAGGCCGGGGTTCAGGCCGACGACGCGGACGCCCTTGCCGGCATAGGCGAGGGCGAGGCCGGCCGTCGCCAGCATCAGCGCGGCATTGGCGGCGCCGCCGGCGATGTGCACGGTGGACGGCACCTTGCCGCCATTGCCGATGACGTTGACCACGACGCCGGTGCCGCGCGCGGCCATGCGCTTCGCCACCGGGTCGATGACGTTGACGTAGGAGAAGAACTTGGCGTCCATCGCCGCCCGCCAGGCGGCAGGGGTCAGCTCATCGGCCGGGGTGCGGCGGGCGGCGCCGGCCGAGTTGACCAGCACGTCGATCGGGCCCAGGGCGCGCTCGGCCGCCTCCACCGCCGACAGGGCGGCCGCGGCGTCGGTGAGATCGGCGGCAACGGCGACGACGCCCGGCAGGCCGGCCGCGGCGCGGTCGAGATTGGCCTGGGCGCGCGAGACGATGGCCACCCTGGCGCCTTCCGCCAGGAACGCCTTGGCGCAGGCCAGGCCGATGCCCTTCGATCCGCCGGTCACCAGCACGGTCTTTCCGGTCAGGCCGAGATCCATGGAACGCTCCTTCGGGTCAGGTCGAGGCGTAGGTCGGGTTCGCCAGGGCGAACCCAACCAACGGTCTCAAATGATCTCGAAGTACCGTGCCAGCTCCCAATCGGTGATGTGCTTGCGGAATTCGCGCTCCTCCCATTCGCGGGTCGCGGCGAAATGCTCCACCCAGTCGTCGCCGAACAGGCCGCGCGCGGTCTTCGACCCGCGCAGCCGCTGGGCCGCGTCCCACAGCGTGCGCGGCAGCTCCGACTTGCGCGGGAAGGTCTTGGCGTAGGCGTTGCCCTTGACCGGCGCGCCCAGCTCCAGCTTCTGCTCAATGCCCCAGAGGCCGGCGCCCAGCGCCGCGGCGAGGACGATATAGGGGTTGGCGTCGGCGGCGGCGATGCGGAACTCGACCCGCTGGCTCTTCGGCCCGCCCTGGATCACACGCAGCGCCGTGGTCCGGTTCTCCACCCCCCAGGTCGCCGAGGTCGGCGCCCAGAAGCCCGGGATCAGCCGGGAATAGGCGTTCACCGTCTGCGCGATCATCGCCAGGAACTCCGGCATCAGCGCCTGCTGGCCGGCCACGAAATGGCGCATGACAGCACTCATCCCGTGCGGGTCCTTGGGGTCGTGGAAGATCGGCTTGCCCTTGCCGTCGACCAGCGACATGTGGATGTGGCCGCTCTGCCCCGGCACCTCGTTCGACCACTTCGACATGAAGGTGGCCATCAGGTTGTTGCGCTGGGCGATCACCTTGGTGAAGGTGCGGAAGATCGTCGCCTTGTCGGCTGCGGCCAGGCCGTCATCGACCGCGATCGCCGCCTCCAGCACGCCCGGGCCGGTCTCGGTGTGCAGCCCCTCGATCTCGCAGTCCAGCGCCTGCATGGTGCCGAGCAGCTCGTGATACAGGTCCGACCACACCGTGTTGCGCAGCACCGAATAGCCGAAGAAGCCCGGCGTCAGGTTGGTCAGGTTGCGGTAGTGCTTCTCGCGCACCGAATGCGGCGTCTCGTCGAACAGGAAGAACTCGTATTCGAACGCCGCCTTCAGGCCAAAGCCCATGTCGGCGGCCTTGTCCAGCATCCGGCGCAGCAGCGCGCGCGGGCACACCGCCTCGGCCTGGTCGGCCAGCTCGCATAGGAAGAAGGGCAGGTCGTTCTCGAAGGGCAGGCGGCGCATCGTCTCCGGCAGGACGCGCACCGGCGCGTCCGGATAGGCGGTGTGCCAGCCGGTGTAGCGGGCGTTGTCGTAGAGCTGGTCGTGGCTGTCCCAGCCGACGATCACGTCGCAGAAGGCGAAGCCCTTCTCCAACGACGAGAAGAACTTCTCCCGCGACATGTATTTGCCGCGCAGGATGCCGTCGACATCGGTCAGCGCCACCTTGACGTGGTTGTAGCCGCCCTCCTGGACCAGCTTGCGGGCGTCGTCGGCGGTGAAGCGAGGGGCGGCTGCGGCCGCGCGGGGGGCCGCGGCCCGGGATGTGGGTTGCGCCATCGGATCGAAGTCTCCCGTTTCCTGTCGCCCGCCGCCTGGTTTCTCCGGCGGGTCGGTGCGGATCTATTCAGAGCATGCCGAGCGAAGCGGCGGCAAGAGATGCCGGTTCGCCGCCCGCTGCCGGACCGCCCGTCACCCCGACATGCTTGCCGGGCGTGTGGTTCGGTGAGACAGTTTATGCCGAATCCGGGCCGGCCCGTGTGGGATCTTGCCCGTTTCGCGGTGTGAGGAGCGACCCGAGAAGCAGTCCGGAATCGGCAAACAGGGGGTGCACATCATGTCCCAGGACGGTCATCGTTCGGGAGGCGAGCACGACATCGCGGAGGACGTGAAGATCCTGCACGGCATGGGCTATGCCCAGGAGCTGCTGCGGCGGATGAACGGCTTCTCCAACTTCGCTATCTCCTTCTCCATCATCTGCATCCTGTCCGGCGGCATCAATTCGCTGGGGCAGGCGATCGGCGGCGTCGGCGGCGCCGCGATCGGCATCGGTTGGCCGCTCGGCTGCCTGGTCTCCCTGGTCTTCGCTCTCGGCATGGGCCAGATCGCCTCGGCCTATCCCACGGCCGGCGGCCTCTACCATTGGGGGTCGATCCTCGGCGGCAGGGCGCTCGGCTGGCTCACCGCCTGGCTCAACCTGCTCGGCCTGATCACCGTGCTCGGCGCGATCAATGTCGGCACCTTCCTGTTCGTGGTCGGCGCCTTCGGCGCCCAGCTCGGCCTCGAAGGTACGTTCTGGCACCAGGTGATCTTCCTGGCGCTGCTGACCGGCAGCCAGGCGCTCTTGAACCATCTCGGCATCCGGGTCACCACCCTGCTGACCGATCTCAGCGGCTACCTGATCTTCCTGGTCGCGATCGCCCTGACCATCGCCTTCCTGGCCTATGCGCCGGCGATCGACATCTCGCGGCTGTGGACCTTCACCAACTACAGCGGGCCCGCCGGCGGCGACGTCTGGCCACAGCACAGCAGCCTGCTGATGGTGTTCCTGCTCGGCCTCCTGCTGCCGATCTACACCATCACCGGCTTCGACGCCTCGGCCCACACCTCCGAGGAGACGGTGCGGGCCTCCTACAACGTGCCGCGGTCGATGGTGCGGTCAGTGGTGCTGTCCGCGGTGTTCGGCTACGCCATGCTGGTCGCCTTCGTGCTGGCGATCCCGAACATGGACGAGGCCGCGGCACAGGGCTGGAACGTGTTCTTCTGGACCTCCGACGCGGTGCTGCCGGCCGGGCTGAAGCTCGTGCTCTACATCGGCATCGCGATCAGCCAGTACCTGTGCGGACTGGCCACGGTGACCTCGGTGTCGCGGATGATCTTCGCCTTCGCCCGCGACGGCGGCTTGCCGGCCTCGGCCTCGCTGCGCAAGGTCAGCCCGACCTTCCGCACCCCGGTCGCCGCGATCTGGACCGGCGCCATCCTGGCCGTGCTCTTCACCGTCTATACGCCGGTCTACACCACCGTGGTGTCGGTCACGGTGATCTTCCTGTTCATCTCCTATGGCCTGCCGATCGCGCTCGGCGCCATCGCCTATGGCCGCACCTGGACCCAGATGGGGCCATGGACGCTGGGCGGTGCCTACCGGCTGGTGGCGCTGCTGTGCGTGCTGTCTGTGATCCTGATCTTCACCATCGGCGTGCAGCCGCCGAACGACAAGGCGCTGTGGATCACGGTCGGCTTCCTGGTCCTGACCGCGCTGGTCTGGTTCGGGCTGGAGCGGCGGCGCTTCCAGGGCCCGCCGATCGGCGACGTGATCCGCCGGCGCCAGGCCGAGATCGCCGCCGCCGAGCAGGCGGTTGGCGAGACCGCCGGCGCCGCGGTTGGCCAGGCCGGCAAGGCCTGACGCGGACCACGATCATTCAGGGGCGCCTCGTCGGGCGCCCCTTTTTCTTGCCGTAGGGGCGGGGGCGGCCTAAACCATATAAGTCGTACAATATGGCCGCCGATCGACGGCGGCGGGTTCAGGGGAAACGCAGGATGAAGGTCGTCATCACCGGTGGTCTCGGTTTCGTCGGGCTGAACCTCGCCCGGGCGCTGCTGAAGCGGGGCACGCTGACCGGCATCTCCGGCCAGCAGGAGCCGATCGACGCGATCACCCTGTTCGACATGGCGGCGCCGGACCAGCGGCCGGACGGCCTCGACGACCGGGTGTCGATCGTCACCGGCGACATCTCCGACCGCGCCACCGTGACCGGCCTGGTCGACCGCGACGACATCTCGGTGTTCCACCTCGCCTCGATCCTGTCGGGCGGCGGCGAGAAGGATTTCGACCTGGCGCTCCGGGTCAATCTCGACGGCGGGCTGAACGTGTTCGAGGCGCTGCGGGCGCGGACGGGCGGGGCGCAGCGCTTGGTCGCCGCCAGCTCGATCGCCGTGTTCGGCGGCGCGGTGATGCCGAAGCTGGTCACCGACGCCACCAAGCAGACCAGCCAGACCACCTACGGCGTCACCAAGACGATCTGCGAGCTGCTGGTCAACGACTACAGCCGCAAGGGCTTCTTCGACGGCCGCTCGGCCCGGCTGCCGACCATCTTCGTGCGGCCTGGCAAAGCGAACTCCGCCGCCTCCAGCTTCTGCTCCGGCGTGTTCCGCGAGCCCTTGAACGGCGTCGAATGCGTGCTGCCGGTGACCCGGGCGCAGCTGCCGATGCTCGGCTACCGCAACTGCGTCGCCAGCTTCATCGGCCTGCACGAGGCCCCGGCCGCGGCCCTGGGCGACGACCGCGCCGTCAACCTGCCCAGCCGCGCCTACACGGTCGAGGACATGGTCGCGTCGGTGAAGCGGGTGGCCGAGAAGTACCAGATCAAGCTCGGGCCGATCACGACCAAGCCGGACCCGGTGATCCAGGCGATCGTCGACGGCTGGGCCACCGACGCCTCCTGGGACCGCGCCAAGGCGCTGGGCCTGCCGATCGACGAGAGCATCGACCGCGTGGTCGAGGACTATATCGAGGATTTTTTGCCGAGCCGGCACTAACCCCTTCCTGTCATTGCCGGGCTTGACCCGGCAATCCAGAAGATGTCGACAGCCTCTGGATGCCCGGGGTCAAGCCCGGGCATGACAGTTTTGGATGGCCCGCTGATACCGGTAACAGATTTGTACGATCAAACCGCCAAAACCGTTTGACCGATCCCGGTCATCCGTTACCCTCTGCGGCAACGATCGGCGGCCAGGATGCCTCCGGCAGCGCTCAGAGGGAGGGGGAATGGCCTCGGTCTCGATCCGTGGTGTCACCAAGAGCTTCGGCACCGTTCCGATCATCCATGGCGTCGACATCGAGATCGGCGACCACGAATTCGTGGCGCTGGTCGGCCCCTCCGGCTGCGGCAAGTCCACCCTGCTGCGCATGATCGCGGGGCTGGAGCGGATCACCGGCGGCGACATCTCGATCGCCGGGCGCCGCATCAACGATGTCGCGCCGAAGGAGCGGGACATCGCCATGGTGTTCCAGAACTACGCGCTGTACCCGCACATGACGGTGCGGGACAACATGGCCTTCGCCCTGATGCTGGCCAAGACCGACAAGGCCGAGATCGACCGGCTGGTCGGCGACGCCGCCGGCATCCTCGGCCTGTCGGCGCTGCTCGACCGCTATCCGCGGCAGCTGTCCGGCGGCCAGCGCCAGCGCGTCGCCATGGGCCGCGCCATCGTCCGCGACCCGCAGGTGTTCCTGTTCGACGAACCCTTGTCGAATCTGGACGCCAAGCTGCGGGTGCAGATGCGCACCGAGATCAAGCTGCTGCACCAGCGCCTGAAGACCACCTCGATCTACGTCACCCATGACCAGGTCGAGGCCATGACCATGGCCGACCAGATCGTGGTGATGCGCGACGGGCGGGTGGAGCAGGCGGGCGCGCCGCTGCATCTCTACGACAATCCGGCCAATGTCTTCGTCGCCGGCTTCATCGGCTCGCCGGCGATGAACTTCATCGACGGCACGGTGGCCGATGGCGGCGTCCGCGCTGGCGACGGCACGCTGCTGCCGCTGCCGGCGGGAGCCAAGGTCGAGACCGGCAGGCGGGTGCGCTACGGCGTGCGGCCGTCGCATCTGCGCGTCGCCGCCGACGGCGCCGGGCTGCCGGCCGAGGTCGAGGTGATGGAGCCGACCGGCGACGACACCTTCGTCTATGGCCGCATGGCGGGGCAGGAGATCTGCGCCATGTTCAATGAGCGCCAGAGCTTCGGCCCCGGCGACACCATCCGGCTGCAGCCCGATGTCGGGCGCGTCCACCTGTTCGACGCGGAGACCGAACGCCGCCTCTAGACGGCGGCGGCTTTCAGACACCGATTTTCAAGCAAAGACAGAGGGGAGAGGAACCATGGCTGAATTCACGCGGCGCGGCATCCTGAAGACCGGCGCGGGGCTGGCCGCGGCCGGCGCCATTGGCTCGGGCGGCCTGATCCGCCCGGCCCATGCCCAGGACCTGTCCTACACGCCGGAATCGGGCGCGACCCTCAGGGTGCTGCGCTGGGCCAAGTTCGTGCAGGGCGACGAGACCCAGTGGCTCGCCAACACCAAGGCGTTCAGCGACAAATACGGCGTCCCGGTGCGGGTCGACAGCGAGGGCTGGGAGGACATCCGGCCGAAGGCTGCGGTCGCCGCCAATGTCGGCAGCGGGCCCGATATCGTGCTGGTCTGGTTCGACGACGCCCAGCTGTACCCTGACAAGCTGCTCGACGTCACCGAGCTCGCCAACTACCTCGGCAACAAATACGGCGGCTGGTACGAGGGCCTGCAGGGCTACGCCCAACGCGACGGCAAGTTCGTCGGCCTGCCGCTGGCGGCGATCGGCAACGCCATCTGCTACCGCGAGAGCTGGGTCAAGGAAGCCGGCTTCTCCGAGTTCCCGAAGGACACCGACGGTTTCCTGGCGCTGTGCCGCAAGCTGAAGGAGAACGGCCATCCGCCGGGCTTCACCCTCGGCAACGGCGTCGGCGACGGCAACAATTTCGGCCATTGGATCATGTGGAGCCATGGCGGCAAGATGGTCGACGAACAGGGCAACGTCGTCATCAACAGCCCGGAGACGATCGCCGGGCTGAAATATGCCGCCGAGCTGTACAAGACCTTCATCCCCGGCACCGAGGCCTGGCTCGACACCAACAACAACCGGGCCTTCCTGGCCGGCGAGATCAGCGTCACCGCGAACGGCGTGTCGCTCTACTACGCTGCCAAGAAGGACGACAATCTGAAGGAGATGGCCAAGGACATCCGCTGCGTCCAGCTGCCGATCGGTCCGGTCGGCCAGTCGGTCGAGCTGTGCCAGACCAGCACGGCGGTGGTGTTCAACTACACCAAGTATCCGAACGCGGCGAAGGAGTACCTGCGCTTCATGTGGGAGAAGGAGCAGTTCTTCCCCTGGATGGAGGCGTCGAGCGGCTATTGCTGCCAGCCGCTGAAGGGCTATGCCGACCATCCGGTGTGGAAGGAGGATCCGAACCACGCCGCCTATGCCGGCGCCTCGGCCCGGCTGCGCCCGAACGGCTATGCCGGCCCGCTGGGCTACGCCTCGGCGGCGGCGATGGCGGACTACATCGTCGTCAACATGGTCGCCGAGGCCGCCACCGGCCAGCGCACGCCGGAGGAAGCCGCCGCCCGCGCCCAGAAGCGGGCCGAGCGGTACTATCGGGTGTAGGCTGTCGGCCGGGGAGGTCGGGCATGGTGTTCGGTGCACGGATCGTGCTGGCGGCGCTGTTCGCCGCCCTGGCCGTGCCGGCCTGGGGCGCCGATCTGACGCGGGACCAGGTCATCGCGACGCTGTCCCGCGCCTCTCCGGCCTCCCCGGCAGATTTCTCCGGCAAGTCGCTGGAGAAGGTAGACCTCAGTGGGCTCGACCTGTCGGGGGCGAAATTCGCCGGCGCCGATCTGTATGCGGCCAAGCTGGAGGACGCCAATCTGACCCGGGCCGACCTGACCGGCGCCAATCTCGGCCTCGCCTGGGTGATCCGGGCGAACTTCACCGATGCCGACCTGTCCGGCGCCAAGGTCCAGGGGCTGGTCGTCGCCTCGGGCATGCAGACCAACCCGGCCGAGGCCCCGGTCTTCCTCCGCACCAGGTTCGTGGGGGCGCGGGTGATCGCCCGTTTCGGCGGCTTCGACCTGCGCGGGGCCGACTTCACCGACGCGAAGCTCGGGGTCGACATGCGCAACCAGTCGATGGGGATCCTGCGGGCCGACTTCTCGGGCACCAGGCTGGACGGCGCGATCTTCACCCGGGCCGATCTCGGGCGCGCCTGGTTCCGCTTCGCCAAGCTGCAGGGGGCCCGCTTCACCGGGGCCAGCCTGCTGCATGCCGACTTCTCCGGCGCCGACCTCACCGGGGCGGATCTCACCGATGCCGACGCCACCGGGGCGGATTTCGGCCAGGCGATCCTGACGGGCGCGGTCGGGCTCGACACCGTCAAAGGACTGGACCCGGCGGTCCCGCGCCGATAGCGCCGCGGAACGCAGCCGCATGAGTGGAGGACAGATGTCGACGATCGCCCAGCGAAGATCGCCGCCCCCGACCGCGTCGTGGATGGCGCGGATGATGGAAAGCCGCAACGCGCTGGGGCTGGCCTTCCTGCTGCCGGCCGCGGTGATCCTGCTCTTGTTCCTGACCTATCCGCTCGGCCTCGGCGTCTATCTCGGCTTCACCGACACGCGGCTCGGCCGGCCCGGCATCTGGATCGGGGCCGAGAACTACGAGTTCCTCTACGAGGACCCGATCTTCTGGCTGTCGGTGTTCAACACCATCCTCTACACCACCGTCGCCAGCATCTTCAAATTCGTGCTCGGCCTGTGGCTGGCGCTGCTGCTGAACCGGCATTTGCCGTTCAAGGCCTTTCTGCGCGCCATCGTGCTGCTGCCCTGGGTGGTGCCGACGGTGCTGTCCGGCATCGCCTTCTGGTGGATCTTCGACGCCCAGTTCTCGGTGATCTCCTGGGCGCTGATCAAGATCGGGCTGATCGACACGCCGATCAACTTCCTGGGCGACGTCGCCAATGCCCGGGCCTCGGTGATCGCCGCCAACATCTGGCGCGGCATCCCCTTCGTCGCCATCACCCTGCTGGCCGGGCTGCAGACCATCCCGCAATCGCTGTACGAGGCCGCGGTGCTGGACGGCGCCAGCAACTGGCAGCGCTTCCGCTGGATCACCCTGCCGATGCTGTCGCCGATCATCGCCGTGGTGATGACCTTCTCGGTGCTGTTCACCTTCACCGACTTCCAGCTGATCTATGTGCTGACCCGTGGCGGCCCGCTGAACGCCACCCATCTGATGGCAACGCTGTCGTTCCAGCGCGCCATTCCCGGCGGCCAGCTGGGGGAGGGGGCGGCGATCGCCTCGGCGATGATCCCGTTCCTGCTGGCCGCGGTGATGTTCAGCTATTTCGGCCTGCAGCGGCAGCGCTGGCAGCAGGGAGGGCGCGACTGATGGCGATCAAGAGCGATGGGATCGCCGATGAAGGCGGCATGGGCTATCTGGAGCGGCTGCCGCGCCGGGTGGTGACGGTCTACCTGCCGCTGGCGGTGTTCGTCTTCGTGCTGCTGTTCCCGTTCTACTGGATGGCGGTCACCTCGGTGAAATCGAACGCCGAGCTGTACAACTACAAGGACTTCAACCCGCTCTGGGTGGCCGAGCCGACGCTGCGGCACATCCAGTTCCTGCTGTTCGAGACCTCATATCCCAACTGGCTGTGGAACACGATGGTGATCGCGGTCGGGTCGACCGTGCTGGCCCTGGTCTGCTCGGTCCTCGCCGCCTATGCGATCGAGCGGCTGCGCTTCACCGGGGCGCGCATCGTCGGCCTCGCCATCTTCCTGGCCTATCTGGTGCCGCCCTCGATCCTGTTCATCCCGCTGGCGGTCCAGCTCGGCCAGCTCGGCCTGCTGAACAGCCAATGGGCGCTGATCCTGACCTACCCGACCTTCCTGGTGCCGTTCTGCACCTGGCTGCTGATGGGCTATTTCCGCTCGATCCCGTTCGAGTTGGAGGAATGCGCCATCATCGACGGCGCCTCGCGGCTGCAGATCCTGCGCCGCATCACCCTGCCTCTGGCCGTGCCCGGGCTGATCTCGGCCGGGATCTTCGCCTTCACCCTGTCCTGGAACGAGTTCATCTACGCCCTGACCTTCATCTCGGATTCCGAGCGCAAGACCGTGCCGGTCGGGGTCTTGACCGAGCTGGTGCAGGGCGACACCTACCAGTGGGGCGCTTTGATGGCCGGCGCCCTGCTGGGCTCGCTGCCCGTGGTGCTGCTCTATTCCTTCTTCGTCGAGCACTACGTCTCCAGCATGACCGGCGCCGTGAAGGAGTGAGGGAGAAAGCCGTGACCCGGCCCGCGTTGTCCGTCGACACCGAGTTGCTGCGCGTCGCCTATGAGGATTCGGGGCCGGGCGACGGCCCGCCGCTGGTGCTGCTGCACGGTTGGCCGGATCATCTCCGCACCTGGGACCGGGTCCTGCCGGTGCTGCACGAGGTCGGGTTCCGCACCCTGGTGCCGAATCTCCGCGGCTTCGGCGGCACTGCCTTTCGCGATGCCGACACCATGCGCTCGGGCCAGCTCGCGGCGCTGGGGCAGGACGTGCTCGACTTCGCCGATGCGCTCGGCCTCGGCCGCTTCGCCGTTGTGGGGCATGACTGGGGCGCCCGCGCCGCCTATATCGCCAGCGCCCTGGCGCCGGAGCGGGTGTCGCACTGCATCGCCATGTCGGTCGGCTGGGGCACCAACGCGCCGGACCAGCCGCTCGAGCTGACCCAGGTCCAGAACTACTGGTACCACTGGTACATGGCGCTCGACCGCGGCGCCGATCTGGTGCGCGACGACCGCCGCGGCTTCACCCGCCACATCTGGTCAAACTGGACCCCGGATTGGGAGTTGTCGGACGAGGAGTTCGAGGAAACCGCCACGGCCTTCGACAATCCGGACTGGGCCGAGGTGGTGCTGCACTCCTACCGCGTGCGCTGGGGCCTGGCGCCGCGCGACCCGCGCTACGAGGACCTCGAGGCGCGGCTGGCCGACAGCCCGGAGATCGCGGTCCCGACCCTGGTCCTCCATGGCGGCTCCGACCCGTGCAACGACCCCTCGACCTCGGCTGGGAAGGAGACGTTCTTCCGCGACCGCTACGAGCGTGCCGTGCTGCCCGGCATCGGCCATTTCCCCCAGCGCGAGGCCCCGAACGCGGTGGCTGAGGCGATCCTGCGGTTCCTGGCCGGGGAAGGTTGACCCGAGGCGAAGCGGAGGCTGCTCAGCACGCCTCCGGCAGCCGCTCCCGTCCATGCGGAGCCGTCAGGTCCAGCACCGGGCCCTTCGGCACGATGCCGGTCGGGTTGATGGTGTGGTGGCTCTCGTAATAATGCCGCTTGATATGCGTCATCTCGATCGTCGCCGCCACGCCCGGCAGCTGCGCGATCTCGCGGGTGAAGCCCCACAGCGCCGGGTATTCGTGCAGCGGCCGCAGGTTGCACTTGAAGTGGCCGTGATAGACCGGGTCGAAGCGCAGCAGCGTGGTGAACAGCCGGATGTCGGCCTCGGTCAGCCGGTCGCCGACCAGCCAGCGATGCGCCGACAAATGCGCCTCCAGCCGGCCCAGCGTCTCGAACAGCTGGGTCACCGCCTCCTCATAGGCCGCCTGGTCGGTGGCGAAGCCGGCCTTGTAGACGCCGTTGTTCACCCGGTCGTAGATCTCGGCGTTGATCGCGTCGATCTCGGGCAGCAGCGCCGCCGGCGATAGATCGACCGAGCGATCGGCGAATTCATCGAACGCCGAATTCAGCATCCGGATGATCTCGGCCGATTCGTTGTTGACGATGCTGCGGGTCTCCTTGTCCCACAGCACCGGCACGGTGACCCGGCCGGTGTAGTCCGGCTTGGCCATGGCGTAGACCTCGTGCAGGGCGGCGCGGCCGTTGACCCGGTCGCCGGTGGCGCCGGGCGACCGCACGCCGGTGCGGATGTCGGCGAAGGTCCAGCCCTGGGCGCCCATGAACGGGTCGACCACATCGACCGAGATCACGCCCTCCAGCCCTTTCAGCGCCCGTACGATCAGGGTGCGGTGCGCCCAGGGGCAGGCGTAGCAGACATAGAGGTGGTAGCGCCCGGGCTCGGCCTTGAAGCCGGAGCTGCCATCGGCCGTCACTGTGTTGCGGAAGGCGCTGTCCTGCCGCACGAAGCGCCCGCCGGTCGATTTGGTGTCGTACCACTGGTCGGCCCAGCGGCCCTCGATTAGCAGGCCCATCGTCTTCTCCTTCGGCCGCCGGGGCGGGGCCCGGCGGCTCTATCATGCCGTCAGCGTATCGCTAGCGAAGACAACGCAGTCCGATTGCCTCTCCCGCTTGCGGGAGAGGTCGGAGACGCGAAGCGGCTCCGGGTGAGGGGAGTTCGTCGAGGCCGGGGCCAGCCCTCACCCGGTCGTCCTGCGGACGCCCGACCTCTCCCGCCAGGCGGGAGAGGCAATATGTAAGCATCCTGTCGCCTTCAGCCGGCGAGCTTCGAGGCGATCTTCGTCACATGGGCGCCCTGGAAGCGGGCGCCGGCGAGCTCGTTGGCGCTCGGCTGGCGCTGGCCTTGGCCGCCGGCGATGGTGGTGGCGCCGTAGGGCGACCCGCCGGTGATCTCGTCCAGCGTCATCTGGCCCTGGAAGGAATAGGGCAGGCCGACCACCACCATGCCCTGGTGCAGCAGGAAGGTGTGGAAGCTCAGGATCGTCGCCTCCTGGCCGCCATGCTGGGTCGCGCTCGAGGCGAAGACGCTGCCGACCTTGCCGATCAGGGTGCCCTTCATCCACAGCCCGCCGGCCTGGTCGAGGAAGTTCCGCATCTGCGCCGCCATCATGCCGAAGCGGGTCGGCACGCCGAAGATCACGGCGTGGTAATCGGCCAGCTCGTCGATCGTGGCGACCGGCGCCGCCTGGTCGAGCTTGAAGTGCGAAGAGCGGGCGACCTCTTCCGGCACCAGCTCGGGCACGCGCTTGATGGTGGCCTCGCCGCCGGCCTCGCGGACGCCTTCGGCAACGGCCGTCGCCATGGTCTCGATATGGCCGTAGGAGCTGTAGTAGAGGACCAGGACCTTCGTCATCGGATGCATTCCCTTTGGGCTGGCAGCCAGTGCTGCGGCTGAAAGGTAGCCCTCGGGACGGCGCGGGATAACCCGCCGATCCGGCACAGGATTGTTTCCTGGGAGGCGACGATCGGTCCTGGCGGCTAAGCCGGCTGCGCACTCGCCGCCCGGCTCCGCGCCGTCGCTGCCAGCAGGGCCAGGGCGATCGCGGCGGACAGCGCGCCGACCCAGCCGAGCGCGGTGACGCCGCCCCGCTCCAGCGTCGCCGCCCCGAGCGCCGAGCCGAAGGCGATGCCGGCATACAGCGCCGAGGAATTGAGCGACGCCGCGATCATCCCGACCTCCGGCGCCAGCCGGATCAGCCGCGTCGTCTGCGCCGGGTGGAAGGCCCAGCCGGCGATGCTCCAGACCAGCATCAGCGGTACGATGGCGATCAGCGCCTGCCCGCTCGGCAGGGCGGTGACGGCGGACAGGCCGGCCAGGGCCAGGGTCAGGACCGCGAGGGCGCCGAGCTGCAGCCGGGCCGGGCCGATCTTGTCGGTCAGCTGGCCGCCGAGGGTGTTGCCGGCCGCGGAGCCGATGCCGAACAGGAACAGCATGACGGTGACGCCGTCCGGGCCGATGCCGGCCGCGCGTTCCAGATAGGGCGCGATGAAGGTGTAGAGGACGAACGCGGCCGCGATCCAGAAGAAGGTCACGGTCAGCGCCTGCAGCACCGCCGGCCGGCGGGCCACGGTCAGCCGCTCGGCCAGGGTGGAGGCCCCGAGCGGCAGCCTGGCCGGCAGGCCGAAGCGCAAGCCCGCCACCCCGGCCAGGCTGAGGCCGGCGACGATCAGGAAGGTCGACCGCCAGTCGGCGTGGTTGCCGATCCAGGCGCCGAGCGGCACCCCCAGCGCGGTGGCGATGGTCATGCCGCTGGTCACGGCGGCGATGGCCCGGCCGCGACGCTCGGGCGGCACCAGCGACGCCGCCACGGCATAGGCGGTCGGCATGAACAGCCCGGCGCTGAGCGCCAGCAGCACCCGGGCGGCGACCAGCTGCCACAGGCTCTCGGTCAGCGCCGCCAGCAGATTGGCCAGGGCGAAGGCGAGGAGGGCGGCCATCAGCAGCCGGCGCCGGTCGAGGCCGCCGCACAGCGCCGACAGGATCGGCGAGCCGACGGCATAGGCGAGGGCGAAGATCGTGATCAGCTGCCCGGCGGTGGCGACGGAGCTGTGGAAATCCGCGGCGATCGCGGGCAGCAGGCCGGCGATCATCAGGCCTTCGGTGCCGATGGCGAAAGCGCCGATCGCGAGCCAGACCAGGGAGGCGGGCATCGACCATGTCCATTGTTCAATGATATTTGAACTATATCAGCGCCGGCCGATTGGCCGTCAAGCAGCTTGTTCAAAATTCGTTGAACATTGAAACGTCGCGGCGGATCGACTAGATCTGGCGCATGCGCCCGCCGTTCCAGCCCGATCGCGACCAGCTCGACCTCGTCACCATCCTCGCCGCGCTCAGCGACCCGACCCGGCTGGGCATCGTCGCCACGCTGTCGGAGGTGGGCGAGGTCTCCTGCAGCAGCTTCGGCGATGGTGCCACCAAGACCGCCTTGTCCTACCACTACGCCAAGCTGCGCGAGGCCGGGGTGACCCGGACGCGGATCGTCGGGACGCAACGCTTCATCTCGCTGCGGCGCGACGACCTGGACGAGACGTTCCCCGGCCTGCTCGACTCCGTCGTGACAAATGCGCGCAGGGCGAGGCCCTCCGGACCGGCGTCGTAGTGCTGCCGTGCCCCGCGAAACGGCCGCCGCCGGGAAATTTTCGGTTACGAAACGGTAATTTCGCTGCCCCCGCCTCGCCGGTTATGGTGTCCTCACCGCAAAGGCTCGGGAACGCTGTAGGTCCCTGTGCGTTTCGAGCCTCAAGACCCAGCGCAATCCCCAGATGATGACGCCCTTGCGTCATCCGAGTCAGCAGCCCATGCGGACCTTCTCAGTCGTCACCACCTGCCACGCCGACGGCTATGCCGAATACGGCCGCCGCATGATCGAGACCTTCGATCGGCACTGGCCGGACGACATCCCTCTGATCCTCTATCGCGAGAACTTCGTGCCCGAGGTGCGGAGCGACCGGGTCACCGTGCGCGACCTGGTCAGGAGCTGCCCGGATCTGATGGCGTTCAAGCGCCGGCACGCCGACAACCCGCTGGCGCATGGCCAGACCCAGCGCTATCGCTTCCGCCTGTCGCGCAACCCCTACAAGAACCGCATCAAGCTGGGCGAGCGCAACTGGGGCGCCGGCTTCCGCTGGGACGCGGTGCGCTTCGCCCATAAGGCCTTCGCCATCTTCCACGCCGCCAAGACCTGCGACAGCGACGTGCTGATCTGGGTCGACGCCGACAGCCTGTTCTTCGCCGGGCCGACCCGGCAGGAGCTGGAAAGCTTCGTCCCGCCGGACTGCTTCGTCGGCCATCTGCAGCGGCCGACCTACACCGAATGCGGCTTCATCGCCTACAATCTGCGCCACCCGGCGACGCAGCAGATGCTGGCGGCGTTCGAGCGGCTGTACACCGAGGACGAGTTGTTCCGGGAGTACGAGTTCCACGACGCCTACCTGTTCGACGTGGTGCGCCGCCAGATCGAGCAGGGCGGCCACCGCTCCTACGACATCGCCGAGGGTATCGGCGCGCGGGCCAAGCACGTGCTGATCAACTCGCGCCTCGGCCGCTTCATGGATCACGTCAAGGGCGGCCGCAAGGATGCCGGCCACAGCGGGCGCGGCGACCTTGTGGTCGACCGCCGCGAATCCTACTGGGCCAATTCGGCCTGAGGTCAGGCTAGGTCATGCCGACGGATTCAAGGCGGTAAGGTGTTGCCTCTCCCGCTCGTGGGCTGCGGTATTCACATATCGATCGACGACACCGGCGGCGAGCGTCCAAACGGATTGCCTCTCCCGCCTGGCGGGAGAGGTCGGACGTCCGCAGGACGGCCGGGTGAGGGCTGGTCCCGGCCTCGACGAAATCCCCTCACCCGGAGCCGCTTCGCGTCTCCGACCTCTCCCGCAAGCGGGAGAGGCAATCTTTTCGTATGCCAACCGTCCGATACCGCTCATCGATGCGTGAATCCGATAGCGCTGGCGGGAGAGGCATTCTGCGAGCCCTGCCCGAATTCAGTCCGCTCTAAGGGCCTGACGCGGGCGCCGCCCGCCCGGTCCGGACCACCGCGCACAGTGCCGCCGCGGCGCCCAGGGTGATGACGGCCAGCGCGGCCGAGAGCCACAGCGCCGCGGCCTCGCCCAGCCTTTCGATCACCGCGGCATAGGCGATCGGCGCCGCGGCCGAGCACAGGAAGCCCGGCACCAGCAGCCTTCCGGCGATCGCGCCGTAGCGGCGCGGATCGAACAGCACCAGGGGCAGCGTGCCGCGGGTGATGGTCAACAGGCCGTTGCCGGCGCCGTACAGGAAGGCGAAGGCGATCGCCGCCGCCGGGACCACGCCGCTCCACAGCCCGGCCAGGAAGCAGACCGGCAGCACGGCCGAGGCCGCCAGGGTCAGCGCCGGCGGCGACAGCCCGCCGCCGAACAGCACCTCCGCCAGCCGGGCGCCGGACTGGCCGATGCCGCGCAACGTCGCGATCCAGACCGCGACCGGCGCCGCCAGGCCCAGCCCGGCCAGGATGCCGATCATATGCGCCGACATGCCGGCATTCAGCGCATTGGTCAGGGTCACGATCAGGGCATAGAGCGCGCCGGCGATCCAGGGCTCCCGCCGGGTCCCGGGCGAGGGCGCCGGCGCCGCGCTCCGGACGCGCTCGCCGCTGCGGCCGGCGGGCAGGGCCAGATGCAGCGGGATGGTCAGCAGGGCGAAGCCGGCGTAGGCGAAGACCGCGTTCCGCCAGCCGAAGGCGGCGGCCAGCTGCTCGCCGATCGGCCAGAAGGCGGTGGAGGCCAGGCCGCCCAGCAGCGTGATCTGCGCCATCGGCTTGCGCGCCTCCGCCCCGCCGATCCGCGCCAGCGCGGCGAAGGCGGCGTCGTACAGCGTGCAGCGCATCGCCAGCCCCAGCACCAGCCAGGCGGCATAGTAGGAAATCGGGTCGCGGGCCAAAGCGAGGCTGGCGCAGCCCAGCGCCGACAGCACCGATCCCGCCGTCATCACGAAGCGGCCGCCGCGCCGGTCGATCAGCCGTCCGACCCAGGCCGAGGACAACCCCATCACCAAGAGCGCGGCGGAGAAGCCGCCATGCACCAGGGTGTGGCTCCAGCCGGTCTCGGCGATGATCCGCGGGCCGAAGCCGCCGATCAGGTAGTAAGTGGTGCCCCAGCTGACCAGCTGCGCCAGGCCGAGGCCGAGGACGGTGCCGCGGCGGATCACGCGCCCGGCCACGGCGCGGGTGGAGCGGCATCCCCCGGGCCGAGCGCCCGCTGCATCAGCACGGTGTCGACCCAGCGGCCGAACTTGAAGCCGATCGACCGGAAGGTGCCGACCCGGCTGAAGCCGAGCGCCTCGTGCAGCGCGATCGAGGCGGTGTTGCTGCTGTCGCCGATCACCGCCACCATCTGCCGCCAGGGGCCGGCCTCGCAACGCTCGATCAGCCCGGCCAGCAGCGCCCGGCCAATGCCGCGGCCGGCCTGGCCGTCAGCGACATAGACCGAATCCTCGATGGTATGGCGATAGGCCGGGCGCGGCCGGTAGGCGCCGGCATAGGCGTAGCCGACCAGCCGGCCCTCGATCTCGGCCGCCAGATAGGGCAGGCCCTGGGCCAGCACCGCCGCCCGCCGGGCCGCCAGCTCCGCCGTCTCCGGCGGCACCTCCTCGAAGCTGGCCAGGCCGTGCAGCACGTGGCGGGCATAGATCGCCTGCACCGCAGGCAGGTCCGCCTCCGCCGCGTCGCGGACGATGATCGGGGAGGCGAGGGGACGGTCGGGCAGCATGGTCGCTTCAGTCTTTCGGTCTGGGTCGCGGCGTCCGCGCAGCGCCTCGCCGCGGCGGATTCCGAGATCGGCCAGGCGCCGGTCGTCGAGTCCGCGCAGCAGCTCCAGCTGGCGGCGGCGGGACTGCGGCGAGGCGGATAGCCAGTGCAGCATCTCGGACATCAGGGGGCAAGGCATCGGGCAAGGCCGTCGTGGGGACGGGTCGAGATTGCGCTTTCGTGATGGATAAGGGAAATTTCGATATCCAATGCAGAGCATAAGGAATTCTTTGGGATGCGCGGGCTCAGCCTCGACCAGCTTCGCACCTTTGCCGAGGTGATCCGGGCCAGCAGCTTCTCCGGCGCCGCGGCCCGGCTGAATCTGACCCAGCCGGCAGTCAGCCTGCAGATCCGGCAGCTCGAGGCCCGGCTCGGAATCCGGCTGGTCGAGCGGGTCGGGCGGCGGGCGACGCCGACCGCGGCCGGGCGGGATCTGCTGCTCCATGCCGGGCGGATCGAGGCCGAGGTCGCGGCCGCGGTCGAGGCGATGGCGGAGCATGCCGGCGGCGCGGCCGGGCGGGTGCGGCTCGGCACCGGCTCGACCGCCTGCATCTACCTGCTGCCGCCGGTGCTGCGGGCGCTGCGCCGCCGGCTGCCGTCGCTCGAGATCGTGGTCTCGACCGGCAACACCGCCGGCATCCTGCGTTTGCTCGAGGAGAACGCGCTCGATCTCGGGCTGGTCACCCTGCCGGCGCCGGGCCGCGCCTTCGCCGTGACGCCGCTGATGCAGGAGGAGTTCGTCGCCGTCGCCCCGGCCGAGGCCGACGACCTGCCGGCGGCCGTGACCCCGGCCTCGCTGGTCGGCCGGCCGGTGGTGGCGTATGAGCCGGGCGGCCACACCCGGCGCATCGTCGACGACTGGTTCGCCCGCGCCGGGATCAGCCTGAAGCCGGTGATGGAGCTGGGCAGCGTCGAGGCTATCAAGGAGTTGGTCGGCGCCGGCCTCGGCTGCGCCATCCTGCCCTCGATGGCGGTGCGGCAGGCGCCGGGCCTGGCCGTCCATCCGCTGTCGCCTCGACTGCACCGCGGGCTCGGGCTGGTGCTGCGCCGCGACAAGCCGCTGGCCCGCGGCCTGCGCGAGACCGTCGCGGCGCTGCAGCAGGCTGCGGCGGAACGCGCCTGACGGAACCGGACGGCCGGATCGCCTGTCCCTCCGATGAACGACACGGGAGCGATGCATGTTCATCATCCTCGGCGGCACCGGCCGTGTCGGCTCGGCCGCGGCGCAGGCTCTCCTCGACCAGGGGCAGCCGGTCACCATCGTCACCCGCAGCGCCGCCCAGGCCGAGAGCTGGGAGCGGCGCGGCGCCGGGGCGGCGGTCGCGGACGTGCATGACGTAGAGCGCTTGCGGGCCGTGTTCCGCCGGGGCAGGCGCGCCCTCCTGCTCAACCCGCCGGCGGATGTCTCGACCGATACGGATATCGAGGAGCGCGAGACGGTGCGCTGCATCCTGGCGGCGCTCGACGGCTCCGGCCTGGAGAAAGTGGTGGCCGAATCGACCTATGGCGCGAGGCCGGGCGAGCGTGTCGGCGACCTCACCGTGCTGTACGAGCTCGAACAGGGGCTGAAGGCGCAGCCGATCCCGGCCACGATCCAGCGCGCCAGCTACTATATGAGCAACTGGGCGTCGTCGCTGGCGGCTGTGCGCGGGAACGGCATCCTGCCGAGCATGCTGCCGGCCGGGCTCAGGATCCCGATGGTTGCGCCGGAGGATCTCGGCAAGACGGCCGCGCGCTGGCTGACCGAGCCGGCGGAGCGGACCGGCCTCCACTATGTCGAG
>NZ_VCCH02000248.1 GCF_005938675.2 Mycobacterium sp. KBS0706 | reverse complement strand
TACTGCGTCATAAGCGAGGGGGAATGTTCCTGGTCTGACCGGGAGCGTTGCAGCAGGGACATCGGTGGAGGGTCCTGGCGAGTGCGACGGTGAGGCGTCGGCGCAAGGTCGTGATCGAGTTCGGGATGTGGCGTTCGGGCCGGATCGGCGGCGCCTCTGGGTCGGTAACCGTCGGGAACGGCAAGCGGCGGGCGTTTCGGGGCGGGACATGGTCCTGAGGGGGGAATCGTCTCGCGCTCGGAGATCAGGAAGCCGTAGGCGGCGATGCAGAGCGTGGCGTGATGATGGAAGCCAGCCAGCCTCGCCCTTCGTAGTGGCCGAGCCCGAGCTCCTGCTTGAGATCCTGGTAGTCCCGTTCGATCCGCCAGCGCAGCTTGGTGAGATCGACCAGTTCGGCGAACGGGATGTCGGCCGGTAGGGTCGACAGCCAATACTTGGTCGGCTCCGCCTCGTCTTCGGGCCATTCGACCAGAAGCCATTCCTCGGCCCTGGGGGCTTGGAGCTTCTCGTCGCGGTGACCGGTCCGCACCCGTATCCGGGCATAGCGCGAGGTGAGCCAGTCGGCCGAGCCTTCGCGCCAAGTGATCGTCTCCCAGGCGGATGCCGGCAGATCGAGAGCGAGAGCTTTGGCCTGGATCGGCCGGTGCTCGGCATCGCGTCGCGTCCGGCTGGTCGGGCGGCCGCGTCCGGACCACGGCTTGGGCGGCAGCGGCCCGGTCCCGGGTGCCCAGACGCTCGTGTGCGGCTGGATAACCGCGACATAGGTGAGGCCCAACACCGTGATCTCGGTGCGCAACCTCGTGTCGGCGCCATAACCGGCATCCATCAGCACGACGCCTTCCGGAACGTCGGCCGCGCGGACAGCGCGGATCTGGTCGAGCGCGATCTCATACCAAGGGCCCTGGAGATTGACTCTGTGGGATTGAACGAACCCGCTGGCGCGGGATGAGGCGGTGACGGAGGAGGCCACCTGGCTGGGATGATGGGGGTTGTGAGCAGCCCCATCACCAGACAGGAGGCTTCGATGGCCGAGTTGAGCCCTCTGCGCCGTCGCATGATCGAGGACATGACGGTCCGCAATCTGTCGCCGGCGACGCAGCGATCCTACGTCCATGCGGTGGCGAAGTTCAGCCGGTATTTCGGCCGGTCGCCGGAGCGGCTGGGTCTGGAGGACGTGCGGGCGTTCCAGGTCCACCTGGTGTCGACCGGGATCTCCTGGGCGGCGCTGAACCAGACGGTCTGTGCGCTGCGGTTCTTCTACGGTGTCACGCTCGGCCACGGCGAGATCCCGGAGCGGATCCCTTACGCGCGCGAGCCGCGCAAGCTGCCGGTGGTGCTGAGCGCCGACGAGGTGGTGCGGTTCCTGGAGGCGGTGCCGAGCCTGAAGACCCGGACGGCGCTGACGACGGCCTATGCCGCGGGGCTGCGCGTGTCTGAGGTGGTCGGCCTGAGGATCGGCGATGTCGACAGCGCGCGGATGGTGATCCGGGTCGAGCACGGCAAGGGCGGCAAGGACCGCTACGTCATGCTGTCGGTGCAGTTGCTCGCCATCCTGCGCAGCTATTGGCGGCTGGCCCGTCCCGAGCACTGGCTGTTCCCCGGCCGCGAGGCCGACAAGCCGATCGACGTCCAGGTGCTGCATGCCGCCTGTCGCTCGGCCTGCGCCGCCGCCGGTCTGGACAAGCGAGTGACGGTGCACACGCTGTGGCACAGCTTCGCCACGCATCTCTTGGAGAACGGCACCGACATCCGGATCACCCAGGTGCTGCTCGGGCACGCCAACCTGTCGACCACGGCGCGCTACGCCCAGGTCTCGAACGGGCTAATCCGACGGACCGAGAGCCTGCTCGACCGGCTGGCGCTGGAGGTGGTGCCGCCCGCCTGATCCGCCATATACACGGGCCTGGAACTGGCGGAGGTCTTCCGTCGGTACGGCGACGCCTATCGCCGCGTGCATGACGGCCACCTGGGCCGGGTCGAGCGGCGGGTGATGAGCGCCGTCGAGCTGTGCCGGACGGCGGCGCTCGGCGGTCATGTCGAGCACTGCCAGAAGTGCGGCACCATCCGCCACGCCTACAATTCCTGCCGCAACCGGCACTGCCCGAAGTGCC
>NZ_VCCH02000247.1 GCF_005938675.2 Mycobacterium sp. KBS0706 | reverse complement strand
ATCGGCATCGATGCGGCGGACCACGACCCGGTCGTGCAGCGGGCGGAATTTCATCGGCTGAATCCTTTAATTGGCGTGCAGTCAGCGACTGATCACGGCGCACGGAGACAGGGTCTCCCGTCGTGATCTATCCCCACGAGATCACGTTCAAGCCCGCCATCGCCCTCTTGCCGGAGCGAGGCGTCAATCGTTCGTCCGTCGGCCTTGCGCGGTAACGAGAGTGACGAACGCGGATCCGCCGTTCGCGACGAGGGCACGGACTGCTGCCTGAGCCGCGTCCAGAGCCGGCTTGCCCGCAAAGTAATGACCGTAGAACTGCCCGTCCCTGGTCACTGTCCATCTCCCAGCCCTGTGGGCCACCAGGAACACCGTCGGGACAATCCCATGTTGCTCGCCATCATGCTCCACGGTCGATGCGCGCAGAAGCGGGCCCGCCGGCTGATTGGCGAGAATGGCTGGTTTTCCCGGCCGTTCTCCAAGACGGATCACCTCGCGGACGAACTGTTCGGCATGTTGGGCGGTATCAGTGTAATCGTGCTCGCGACGGCTCAGATGGTCCGGATTGTTGAACGCGCGATTCAGGCGGTTGATAAATTCCGGCTCGGCTTCCGCCATATGGGCGATCAGTGCCTGCAGGATCTGCTCGTGCGCGAGCACGCGTCTCTCGAGATCGGTGTTCTCGACCGGCCCATATCGCGTTGGAGCACGAGCGTGGTCTATGCCGGTGGCCGGTCCGTTAGACCCGTGGGTGGAGTTCCGTTGCCCTTCGATCCGAGCCGCCCGGTCCCTTTCCCAGCCTACTGGGTCCTGCGACTTCCGCGGGTGTTCGGCCATCCCCTCGTTTTCGCTGCGCTCTTCTGCGGAACGGTCCAGTTCGGCATGGAGCGGCGAGTCGCTCGGCACCGGCTCGTCCGGCCAGTAGGGGCTCTCGCGCCACATGATGTTTCCCATGATCTTTCCTTGTGATGGGGTATCGCTCCCCTGCGAAGCAGGACGCGAGCGTTCCCAGTTCAATCTTGCTCGACAGGGAGGGCGGGCGCCGGCGCCCTTGATCAGGATGCCGTCCAGCTTGGGTGACGTCACTCGAGTGTGGTCGCCGATCAAGATTGGATATAGGAATATCAAATGTATATATCAAGATATACCGAAAAATATTTCGGGTCGCCAGAAAATATACGCCCGGATGGTAGTGTAAATGACTGACCGACGTTTGTGAAGAAATCTCTATTTTATCCCGAATGATACATCGGCAATCGTCGTGTCTCGTTGGCCGCGCGCTGAAAAGGCAGCGTCTTCCGCACGAATCCACTGCCTGGGCGGGGTGAATTTTCGACAATTTGGGTCGCAATAGCCTCGGAGTCGCACCATCTCTTTAGGATGAGCCGCTGAACATCGTCGACCGTGCGTGACGGATCAGTCGGCTGGCGACATCGCCCGATCGAGGGGCGCCTCCTGATGGACCTGCTTCTCGGCGGGGCCACAGAGCATCGAGAGTACGCGTCATGAAAGACTGGTTCGTTCCACCGATCGTGATTCCCGCGGGGCTCATTTTGCTGGGCATCCTCTACGTCGCGTCGCGAGCATTCCTGTAGCGCCGCGCGGACGAATTGCGCGTGAGGAGGCGGGCGACCGCGGAGGATCCCGATGACCCTGCGAACCCATAGCGAGACCGTCACCTTTGTGCGGCCGTTCACGTTGAGCGGAATCAACGGCCCGCAACCGCCAGGGACCTACACTGTCGAGACCGATGAGGAACCGACCGAGGGCTCGTCCCCTCCCGCCTATCGGCGGGTCTCGACGATGATCAGGCTGGCGGGACGCCCAGGAACCGGGGAGCAGGTCCAGGTCGTCATCGTCGATCCCGAGGAATTGGCAGCGGCGTTGGCGCGAGACGCTGCTCCTCCGGATGGCACTTCTGAACGGGGACCGCCCGAGGAAAGCGGGCAAGACGGCACGCCGCCGGGAGCACTCCGGGAATCCGAGCGCCGTTCCGGGGAGAAGAATAGCCGGCAAGGGACCGCTCGACCGACCGATCGGCTCCACGAGGTGTGGCCATTCTGGGCGGTTCGCCACCCAAAGGAGTTGGCTTGGATCATGGCGATATTCGGCGGCGCGCTTTTTGT
>NZ_VCCH02000246.1 GCF_005938675.2 Mycobacterium sp. KBS0706 | reverse complement strand
TACACGCCCCATTTCGTCGAAGGGCATGATCCGGACACGATGCACGAGCTCATGGCCGCGACCCTGGACACCGTCATCGGCGAGATCCAGCGCATCAAGTCCGACGCGCGGGAGAATGGTTTCAAGGAGCGCCCCCGCTGGCCGATGATCGTGCTGCGCACGCCCAAAGGCTGGACCTGCCCGAAGGAGATCGACGGCAAGCGCACCGAGGACTACTGGCGCTCGCACCAGGTCCCGATGGGCGAGATGCACGAGAACCCCGGCCATGTGCGCATCCTCGAAGAGTGGATGAAGAGCTATCGCCCCGAGGAGCTGTTCGAGGATGGCGGGCGGCTGCGCGCCGAGCTGGCCGAGCTCGCTCCCACGGGCACCCGCCGCATGAGCGCCAACCCGCACACCAATGGTGGCCTGGTGCTCCGGGATCTCAGGCTTCCGGATTTCGCCGACTACGCGGTCGAGGTGCCGTCACCCGGCGCCGCCACCGCGGAATCCACCCGGGTCATGGGCCGTTTCCTGCGCGACGTGATGAAGCAGAACATGGACGCCCGGAACTTCCGACTCTTCAGCCCCGACGAGAACAACTCGAACCGCTGGCAGGATGCGCTCGAGGTCACCAACCGGGCCTGGGTCGCGGACACCCATCCGTGGGACGACCACCTCGCCCCGGACGGGCGGGTGATGGAGATGCTCAGCGAGCACCAGTGCCAGGGCTGGCTCGAGGGCTACCTGCTGACCGGCCGGCACGGGTTCTTCTCCTGCTACGAGGCGTTCATCCACATCATCGACTCGATGTTCAACCAGCACGCCAAATGGCTGAAGGTGTGCAACGAGATCCCCTGGCGGCGGCCGCTCTCGTCACTGAACTACCTGCTGTCCAGCCATGTGTGGCGGCAGGATCACAACGGCTTCAGCCACCAGGACCCCGGCTTCATCGACCATGTCGTCAACAAGAAGGCCGAGGTCGTCCGCGTCTACCTGCCGCCCGATGCCAACTGCCTGCTGTCGGTGACCGACCACTGCCTGCGCAGCCGCAACTACGTCAACGTCGTCGTGGCCGGCAAGCAGCCGGCCCCCCAATGGCTGACGATGGACGAGGCGATCAGGCACTGCGCGGCCGGGCTGGGGATCTGGGAATGGGCCAGCAGCGATCATGGCAGCGAGCCCGACGTGGTGATGGCCTGCTGCGGCGACGTGCCCACACTGGAGACGCTGGCCGCCGTCGACCTGCTTCGGACCCATGCGCCGGAGCTGAAGATCCGCGTCATCAACATCGTCAACCTGATGAAGCTGCAACCGGCGAGCGAGCATCCGCATGGCCTGCCGGACCGCGATTTCGACGCGCTGTTCACCACGGACAAGCCGATCATCTTCGCGTTCCACGGCTATCCCTGGCTCATCCACCGGTTGACCTACCGGCGGAACGGCCACGCCAACCTCCATGTCCGCGGCTACAAGGAGGAAGGCACCACCAGCACCCCGTTCGACATGTGCGTGATGAACGAACTCGACCGGTTCCATCTGGTCGGCGATGTGATCGACCGCGTGCCGGGGCTCGCCGCGCGGGCCGCCTATGCCAAGCAGGCGATCCGCGACAAGCTCATCGAGCACAAGCGGTACATCTCCCGGCATGGCGACGACATGCCCGAGATCACGGGCTGGTCGTGGGGGCGGACGAAGGCTGCCGCAGGCGGGAGCTCGACGGAGGCCGACAACGTCTGAACCGGGAGGCCGCCGTGAACACGTTCGTGATCCGGCATGGGGAGACCGCGTGGAGTCTGAGCGGGCGGCATACGGGCACGACGGACATCCCCTTGACCGAGAACGGACGGCGGCTGGCCGAGCGATTGCGTCCCGTGCTGGCCGAGGAGGTGTTCGCGCTCGTTCTCGTGAGCCCGATGGAGCGGGCCCGGGAGACCTGCGAGCTGGCGGGGCTCGGCCGCCAGGCCGTGATCGACCCCGACCTGATGGAGTGGAACTACGGCTCGTATGAAGGGCTGACGCCCGGACAGATCAGAGCGAAGGCGCCGGACTGGCTGATCTTCCGGGACGGCTGCCCTGGCGGCGAGAGCCCGGAACAGGTCGGCACCAGGGTGGACCGGGTGATCGCCCAGTCACGGGCGAGGGAGGGCGACGTCGCGCTGTTCGCGCATGGCCATGT
>NZ_VCCH02000245.1 GCF_005938675.2 Mycobacterium sp. KBS0706 | reverse complement strand
AGCGTGAAGCGGTTCAGCGGCGGCAGAACCATGCTTCGCTCGGCGGCGCGCCGGACCATCTCGGCGCCTTCGTCCCACCGGCCACGGGCGAAGATGCGAATGCCGAGTTCCGCCAGCAGCTCGGGATTGTTCGGGTTGATTTCGATCGCCCGGCGGCCGGCCCGGTCTGCCGCCTCGAAATTGCCGAGCCGGTGGTTGACGTCCATCAACGCTTCGAGGGCACTCTCGGATTCCGGGGCCAGCGCCACAGCCCGTTCGGCCGCCTGCAGCGCCCGCGTCGCCGATTGCTGCGCCGTGCCGATGCGATTGAAGGCGTTGCGATCCTCGTCGAGATAGACAAAGGCGAGCATGGACCAGGCGTCTGCATAGGTCGCATCCGCCGCGACCGTCGCTTCGAGGCACGCGCGGACGTCTCGGTGCAGGATCTCGGAAATCGCCATGTAGTAGGCACGCGCCCGCAGGACGCAGCCATAGCCGCTGGTCGGGAGAACCATCTCGATATGCGTCTCGCGCGTGGTGACGAGCCCCGTCGGCTCTCCGATGCGGGTCGCGACATCGCGCGCGATCTCATCCTCGATGGGGATCATGGTCCCGTCGGTGACCGACCGATCGATCGCGTCCGACCAGACCGTCTCGCCACGCCGGACGTCGCTCAGCCGCCACCAGAAGCGGATCGAACCGCCGTCCTCCCGAAGACTGGAGTCGAGCACATAGAGTGAGCGCCGGTCGCCCTCCACGGCCAGGCGATCTTCGATCGCCTGGCGCCGCGCGTCATCCGGCGCATAGACCACTCGGAGCCCCTGGAACCGCGTCAAGGCCATCATCAGCGACTGGGACAGGCCGAGCGCCATCTGGGTTCTCACGGGATCACCTGGTGCCACTGCGACCGGATCGATGATCAGGAGCGGTTCCTGCGACGCCGCAGGCGGCTGCAGGAGCAGGTATGCACTGGCCGCGACTGCCGCGGTCAAGGCGGCGACGACAGCCAGGCCCTTCCACCTGCCCATGATCGCGAAGGGGTGCTGTGGCTGTTTGGGCTCGGGCACCTGCGGAGCGGATGGTGGCGTCTCGGGAGGCTCAGCAGGGCGGTCGCCTGGTCGAGTCTCGAAGAACGGGACGTAGCCTCCTTTGGGCATTGTGATGCGGATCGAGGCATCGGATCCCGGACCCGCATAGTAGGCGGTCAGCGCAGCTCGGAGCCGCGCCGCTTCGATCCGGACGATCGGGTCGGAGCTGCCGTCGAAATCCTCACCGCGGCCGAACACGTCGACGGCGATCGAGTATGATTTGACGCGGTCGCCGTGGCCGGCGAGGGTCTCCTCGACCGCAAAGCGCAGAAAGCGGCGGTTGCGATCGGAGGCATGGAAATTCGGGTCGCTGAGCAACTGGGCGAGCGCCTCCCGGATGGAGGCCTCGTCAATTCCTGCCTTTTCGACCTTGCAATCGGGCGGGACGCAATTCGTTTCGTTGAGCTCGGCTGGCATGTTCCCCTCGCCGCTCTCATTCATATCCAACCATCTTACTGTTAATATCACGTTCCCAACATCAAATACCGGCACGATTAATAAAATATTTGGCCCAAAGCAACTTCAGGACTATGGTCTCGGGTTTTCAGAGTGCGACGCAATCTTATCAAGGATTTCGCCTTCGATTTCCGCAACCAGCTCCCGATATTCGGAAACACGGGCATCAGCCAGGGGGTGCTCGGATTGCCGCCAGGTCTCGAGCGCATCGTGGGCTTCGGCGTAGATCTCGCAAAGTGAAGCGAACTCCTCATCCGTCTCGGCGCGGTTGGCGAGCACCGCACGACGAGCGGGCCACCGGAGCATGAGCCGGGATAGTCCTCGCCGGGCGGATCTGCTCAGCATCGGCAGCGACCTCCAGTCCAAAGTCTCGGTTGCAAACTGGCACCTTGTACGACGGCGGAAGGCGTGTCCCGGTTCGATATCAGTGCGGAGTACATCTCCTCCTTTGATCCCACCGTCCCTGCGGTGAGGCCCGTCGCCTCTTGAAGCGGGACTCGGTTCGAACTCTGGTCAGTTCAACCGGTCAACGATGGCGCAAGGCCGGCTCCGAATGACAGGGTGCTCGAGGGGATCCAATTCAAACGGAGCGCGAGAGGTTAGACGATGCCACCCCTATCCAGCAGAAACGAGGCTGCAGCGGTAATGTTACGGTTACGTTGGATCGCCAAACCGGGTCCGTTTTGGGA
>NZ_VCCH02000244.1 GCF_005938675.2 Mycobacterium sp. KBS0706 | reverse complement strand
GTCGATCGCACGGGCGAGATCGTTGCCGCGGGAGAGCTTGGCGCGCTGCTCACGCATCCAGCCCTCCAACTCGGCCACCAGCGGCGCACTCACTTCCTGCCGGACGGCGCGGCGCCGCTCGGCGCTCTGGCCGTTGATCGAGCGCTCGATCTCGAACAGGGCATCGATGCGCCGGACCGCCTCCAGCGCCAGCGGCGAGATCACGCCCGGCGTCCGGCCCTGGGCCGCGCGGCGGGCGTTCTCCGCCAGATCCGCCATGGCGAAGAAGGGCCGGCGGGCATGGACCCAGCATGCCGCTTCCAGGATCGGGCCTGGCTTGCGGTCGGGCTCGTACAGCTTGGTGTAGCCGCCGAAGGCGTCGGCCTGGAACAGCCCGGCATAGCCGGCCAGGTGGGCCTGGGGATGCTCACCGGTCCGGTCACGCGAATAGTAGAACATCGCCGCCGGCGGGTCCTGTCCGCCGAACGGCCGGTCGTCGCGCACATAGACCCAGCACCGCCCGATATCGGTCCTGCCCTTGGCCAGGACCGGCACGGTCGTGTCATCGCCATGCAGGCGCTCGGCCGCGAAGACATGCGCCTCGATCCGCCGGATCAGCGGCGCCAGCACCGCGCAGCAGGCGCCCACCTGGTCGGCCAGGGTCGACAGGCTGAGCGGCACGCCCTCCCGGGCGTAGCGCTCGGCCTGGCGGTTGAGCGGCTGGTGCTGCCCGAACTTCTCGAACAGGATCATCGCCAGCAGGCTGGGGCCGGCCCAGCCCCGGGCGATCACATGGAACGGTGCCGGAGCCTGGCTGATCCGCTCGCAGTCCCGGCAGAGCCTGCCCCCGCGAAAGCGGGGGTGAACTTCTCGCGGACGTGCTGGATCACCTTCCACTGCCGCGGCACCACCTCCAGCGTCTCGGTGACATCCTCGCCCAGCTTGCGCAGCCGGTCGCTGCCGCAGCAGAAGCAGGCGATCGGGCCTGGCTCGACCACACGCTCCCGCGGCAGATGCTCGGGGAACGGCCTGCGCGCCGGCCGCTTGCGGGTGAAAGCCGCCACGGCCGTGGTCCTGGCGACGGCGGCCTCGGCGGCGACCTCGTCCTCGGTGGCCGTGCCCTCGAGCTCCTCGAAGCTCAGCTCCATCTGGTCGAGCAGCCGCGCCGCCCGTTCCGATCGCTGGCCGTAGAGCTGGCGCTTCAGCTTCTCGATCTGCAGTTGCTGGTGCGCGATCAGGGCCTGGTCGTCGGAGGCCTTGGCCCGGGCCACCGCCAGCTCCGCCTCGATCCGGGCCGTGTCCTCGAGCCGCTGCCGCCGCTCGGCGGCCAACGCCGCCTTCAGCGCGTCGACATCATCCGGCAGGGCCTCAGGAGTGGCGTCCATGCCAGGATGGAATCAGAAATCCGCGCCGCTGGCTCGCCCAAAATGTGGGCCCCGATCCCTATCCTGCGCGCTCCGGCCGGAAGGTGTGGCGCGGGTTCCGCCAGTCGATTCCGTCGAGCATATAGGCCAGCTGCGATGCTGAGATACCAACCACGCCGTCGGCCGGCGACGGCCAGATGAAGCGGCCCTTCTCCAGCCGCTTGGCGTAGAGCGACATGCCCAGCCCGTCATGCCAGAGAATCTTGATCAGGTCGCCTCTGGCGCCCCGAAAGACGTACAGGTCACCAGCATGCGGATCCCGGCCCAGCGCCTCCTGCACCTGCAGCGCCAGCCCGTTCATGCCGCGCCGCATATCGGTCCGGCCGACCGCCAGCCATACCCTGACGCCGCTCGGGACCAGGATCATCGCCGCTCCAGCACGTCGAGCACCAGCCGCAGCGTCGCGGCCTTGACCCCGCTGCCGACCCGAACGCGATAGCCGCCAAACTCGATCTCGATCAGACCGTCGGCCCGCGCCGGCGCGGGCTCGGCCGGCGGATCCGGCGTCACCGCCACCGGCATCAGGCGCAGCTCCGTCGGCTCGGCCGCCTCAGCGGTATAGCGCTTCCGCCAGGCGAACACCTGGTTCGCGTTCACGTCGTACCGCCGTGCCACCAGCGACACCGACGAGCCTGACTCCAGCGACGCCGCCACGATCTCCCGCTTCAGAGCCTCCGGCCAAGACCGGTGCCGACGCCCCTCCCGCAAACTTGTATCCATAACCGCACTCGTGGACACTTCCCATCACCGCCGCTGTCAACCAACGCCCCAGCCTCGGTCAACGCGGCAAACGCGGAAAGGCGGCCTCCGGCGGAAGGTTAC
>NZ_VCCH02000243.1 GCF_005938675.2 Mycobacterium sp. KBS0706 | reverse complement strand
TCGAGCCGGCGGAGACCGTCGCCGATCGCGAGCCCGCAGAGGCCTGGCCGCGGGCACCGGACGAGTCCGCCGCCGGCCGATCGATGCCGGAGCCGCCGAAACCGGACAGCAGCTGAACGCTGCGTCGGCGCGACCGCGTCGGTTGGGTTCGCATGGCGAACCCGACATCTCGCCGGTGCGCCATTGTTGGGTTCGCTTGCCGCGAACTCAACCTACGAATGACAAAACTGCCCGGCCTTCCACTCTCCCCTTGCGGGAGGAGAGGGAGGTCTGCGCGCGTCCGCGCGCAATCCCCCAAAAAACCTCGTCATCCCCGCGAAAGCGGGGATCTCGTCCCGCCCGACCGGAAAGGGATTCCCGCTTTCGCGGGAATGACGACCGAGAGGATGAAGAAGCGCGGCTGCCTCGCCCTCCCCGCCCTACCGCCCGAACAGCCGCGGATACTCGGTCTTGGCCAGCGCATCTCCCAACGTCCGGCGCTCGGCCTCGGTCAGGGGACGCAGCGGCGGGTGCGGCCGGCGCCAGGAAGGGTCGCCATGAATCTCGGCCAGCGTGTCCTTGACCGCCGCCACCAAAGTGACGGTGCTGAGCGCCGCCCGCACGGCGCCAGCGGCCGCCACCGCGGCTTCCGCCGCCGGGGTGCCGGCCTGATGCCAGGCGATCCGCGCCAAGGGGCCGGTGATGTTGGTGGTGGCCGAGATGCAGCCGGCGAAGCCCCGGTCCTTGGCCAGGCCCAGCGTCGCCTCGGAGCTCGGGAATACGGCGATGCCCGGCACCCGCTTCGCCAGATCGGTCGAATAGGCGATGTCGCCGGAGGAATCCTTCAGCCCGGCCAGGGTGCCCGGATGCCGTTCCGCCAGCGTCGCCACCACCTCGATCGGCCAGGGCACGCCGGTGCTCTGCGGGATGTGATAGAGGTAGAGACCCTCCGCCCCCGTCCGCTCGATCACCGCGTCGACGTAAGCGGCCAGGCTCTCATCGTCGATGCCTTTGTAGTAGAAGGGCGGCAGCAGCAGCGCCCCGGCGAAGCCCAGCGCCTTGGCCTCCGCGGTCAGCCGCACCGCATCCGCCAGCGCCGAGGCGCCGGTGCCGACCATGAAGCGGTGCATCGGCAGGCCGGATTCGGCCACCGCCCGCATCGCCGCCAGCCGCTGCTCGATCGAGAAGGACGTCGCCTCGCCCGTCGTGCCGAGCAGGTTGACCGCGTCGCAGCCGCCGTCGCCGAGCAGCCAGCGGCAATGCGCCACCAGCTTGGCATGGTCGATGGAGAGGTCGTCGCGCAGCGGCGTGGCGGCGGCGGCGATGACGCCGGACAGTCTCGGCATGGAAGAATCCCCGTTGGTTCAGCCGGCCTTCCGGCCCGGCACCAGGAAGTCGAAATCGCAGCCCTCATCGGCCTGCAGCACGCTGTCATGGAACAGCCTTGCATAGCCGCGATCCGGCGCCGGTCTCGGCGGCGGCGCCTCGGCCGCGCGGCGGGCCAGCTCGGCCTCGTCGACCAGCAGGTCCAGCCGCCGGCCGGCGGTGTCGAGCCGGATGCGGTCGCCGGTGCGGACCAGGGCCAAAGGCCCGCCACCCGCGGATTCCGGCGTGATGTGTAGCACGATGGTGCCGAAGGCGGTGCCGCTCATCCGTGCGTCGGACAGGCGGACCATGTCCTTCACCCCCTGCTGCGCCAGCTTGCGCGGGATCGGCAGGTAGCCGGCCTCCGGCATCCCGGGCGCGCCCTTCGGCCCGGCACTGCACAGCACCAGCACGTCGTCGGCCGCGACGTCGAGCGCCGGGTCGTCGATCCGCGCCGCCATGTCCTCGATCGAGTCGAACACCACCGCCCGGCCGGTGTGCTGCAGCAGCGCCGGCGTCGCCGCCGACTGCTTGATCACCGCGCCGCGCGGACACAGGTTGCCCTGCAGCACCGCCATCGCTCCTTGGGCCTTCAGTGGGTTCGACCGCGGCCGGATCACCGCTTCGTCGCGCCACTCGCCCGGCTTGGGCAGGGTGTCGGCCAGGGTGCCGCCGGCGACGGTCGGCACGGTCAGGTCCAGCAGGTCCTGCAGCTCCGCCAGCAGATGCGGCACGCCGCCGGCATGGTGGAAATGCTCCATGTAATGCGCGCCGGACGGCTTGAGGTCGATCAGCACCGGCGTCTCGCGGCCGATCCGGTCGAACGCGGCATAGTCGAGCGGCTGGCCGACGCGGCCGGCGATGGCGGCCAGGTGCACCAGCCCGTTGGTCGACCCGCCGACCGCCTGCAGCGCCACCATGGCGTTGCGG
>NZ_VCCH02000242.1 GCF_005938675.2 Mycobacterium sp. KBS0706 | reverse complement strand
GATGATCCGCTGCGACCGGCTGCTGAAGCCCGACGTGCCGGAGCGGCTCGACCTCGACACCACCCATCTCGCCGCCGCCGCAGCGGCCGCGGCGATCGAGGCGCATCTGCTGGCCGTGCGCGGCCAGCTGGCGCCAGCGAACGCCCGCCACCTGGTGCTGGCGCCATGAGCCCGGAGGCGCCGCTCGGCGGCAGGGCAGGGGAGGGCGCGGCCGACGACATGCCGGCGGTGACGGCGCGGCCCGACGGTGCCCTGACCGAAGCCCAGCATGCGGAAATCCGCCGCCTGGCGGCGCGGGCCGACGAGTTGGTCGAGGCCTCGCTCTCGGCCAACACCCGCAAGGCCTACGGTTCGGCCTGGCGGCACTGGAGTGACTGGTGCCTCGGCTTCGGCTTGGACCCGCAGACGGCTAACGCCTCCTGGCTGGCGATGCACCTCACCGGCCTGTCGGAGGCGCGCAAGCTCTCCACCCTCGAGCTGCGCCGCGCCGCAGTGCTGGAGATCCGGCGCCGGCTCGGCCGCCCACTGCATCTCGACGACACCCAGTTCCGGGCCTTCCCCCAAGGCCTCAGGCGAACCAAGGGCGCCCGGCCGGCAAAGAAGGCGGCGCTGCTCGAGGAGAATCTGCGGGCGGTGCTGCTGCTGCTCGATCCCGCCGCGGCGCCGGCGCCGAAGCGGTGCCTGCGCGACACCCGCGGGGTGCGCGACCGGGCACTGCTGCTGACCGGCTTCGCCGGCGGCTTCCGTCGCTCCGAGCTCGCCGGCTTCGACCTGCGCGACGTCGGCGTCACCGCCGAGGGCCTGGTGCTGTTCGTCGCCACTGCTGGGCCTGATCTGTCTGGTCTGCCAGATCGACGCCCCGCGACACATAGCTCGGAATATTATCACCATGACAGATCCGACACCTGGGATTTGACATAATGTTGCGCAGTCGACGATATCCTTGGCCCGGCGGCGCGCGTCCGCCGAACGCCAACCAGAGAGGGGTGCGGCCCGCCCCGCGGTACGGAGCAGGGCAGGCCGCGTGCGCCGCGCGGGCGAAATGAGAGCGGCGCATACTTCCAATCGGGCGTCGGGCATTTCGGTTCCTGCCGGCCAATAGCGTTCCGTCATCGGCGGCAAGATCGGAACCGGCGACATGCGAACGCTGTTGGCCCGGCGCAAGGTCCTTTGCTCTCGAAATCAACCTTGCCGCGTCCCGGTGACGCCGGCGACGCGCCCCCGCAACCGCGTGGCCAGAGGTGGATGTCATGCAAATGAGAGCGACGATTCTAACCGTTACCGTCCTGAGTCTTATGGGCGTAAGCCCAGTGCTCAGTGGCTGCCACACAACGGCCGGTCTTGGTCAAGACGTGTCCGCCACTGGCCAGGCCGTGAGCAAAACGGCCACGAAGGCAACGCCCCCCGCGCCCTGACCCCTAGTTCCCGGTAGACGGGAGCCGGTGCGGCCCGCCACGCCGGTGGGGACTAACGGGGCGGGCCGCTGGGTCGTCACGGCGGAGGGGATGCCGGACATCACAATCGTACGCGCCTCGCGGCAAAGTAGATACTATATTTCTCTATAAACTAATTATCAGAAAGGATAGTGCCCGGCCTCCCGGGATGGCGGGGCTGTCGGAGGGTGGTTAGCGCCCGGCGGCGATGTCGGCCGGACGATCGGGCCTGGGCCGGCCGAACGCCTCATGGACATGCCCAATCGCGCTCGGGAGGACCGCGCTGAGGTGATCCCTGGCAGCGCGCAGAGTGGCCAACGTTTCGGCCCGCGCAGGATCCTTGAGCTAGCCCCGGCGACGTCGACCCTCGGCAATCACATTGTCCGGCAGCCGCTTCCGGCCAGACTTCAGATCTAGCATCGCCTCGATAGTCGCGCCGATCCCGCCGGCATCCGGGTTCGAGCAGCAGCGCGTCCTCGATCGCCCGCTTGATATGGCCGTGCGGGCCTTCGATCGCGCCGTTCTCGTGGGCGACGCTGCAGAACCTAAACCGGTTCCGGCATGACCCGCTTGACCAGACGGGCGACGGTCTTGGTGTCAATCCGCTGGAGCCGGCCGTCGACCCCATAAGTCAGATGGCCGCCGCGGTCGATGCAGCAGAACAGCGGCCCGGGCGTGTCACCGCGGGCGGCGAGCCAGGCCGAGAGCGCGGTCACGGCGCAGAGCGCTGATCGCGCAACCGCCTGGACTCCGACCTCCTCGCCTTGCCGCTCCTGGTCGGTATTGGAGCCGGCGACGAACAAGGGTAATGGCAAGAGTAGGCCGCAGGCATCCGGAATCCGTAGACGGACTAGTGTCCTGATTCCGAAGTTCA
>NZ_VCCH02000241.1 GCF_005938675.2 Mycobacterium sp. KBS0706 | reverse complement strand
AAAGCGGTCATTGCGGCGCTCACCGTGCGCTTGCAGAGGATCGGCACGAGAAGGAGGTGTCCCTGATGATGCGCTGAAGGGCGTTGAGGGTGATGATTGAGGGGATCGAGGACTCATGCTCGTCGGGTAGACGCACATAGCCTATCCTTCGTCGTGCGCGGTCCTCGGCGAGGTTCCCCTCGGCTGACCCCGCAACCGGTCTTGCCAGCGGCCGAGGGGGTGATCATGCAGGTGTTGAGCGTGCTGAGGCTGATTGCGGCCGTACTGGTTCCGCTGCTGCCCCTCGAGGGTGCATTGGCGCAGACAACCCCTTCTGAGGCCGACCTTGCGGGCAAGGTCGCTGTCCAAGCCTTGATCGGCAATACGCTGGTCTTTTCGATACCCGACACTCCGGGCTCGGAGCCTACCATGTACATCCTTGCCGATGGTACCGGTGTCGTGGTCGGACTACCTGGTGCTGCTTCCAATGGTCCCCAGCCTATCCGCTGGCGGCTCGGAGAGGATGGATTGTTCTGCGCTATTGATCTCGGAAGCGGCCTGAACATCGAGAACTGCTTGTCGGTATGGATCACTGGCGACAATGTGACATTTCAGTCACCGAAGGTCCGGTCACTCTCCTCAACGGCGAAGCTCCTGCAGGGTGACGCCCGGAGCTTGTCGCCCACGGCATCAGCCGCTGCCCAGGCTATAGCTGATGCTTTGCGCGGCAACACGCTCGTGTTCATGCGACCATTGGGCAAGGCGAGCGAAGAGGTCGTTGTCTACATGTTGGCAGACGGAACAGGCCGAGCTTTCACAGAGACCCGCGCCGCGGAGGGACCGAAGGCGATCTGGTGGTCAGTCCAGCGTGACGGGAAGCTCTGCGTATCAGATGCTGGAGAGGGGCTCGGCGAAAGCGGCTGCGCCACGATCGAGATCACCGGAACTCGCGTGACGGTGAAGCCGGATGGCAGCCCTTCCATCCTCGGCAACCTCCTGAAGGGCAACCCTCGGAACCTGTAGTGCTCTTCGGCGTAGGTCCGCAAAGAGTCGTGTGCGATCATGTCCGCTCTCCGGCATCGGGCGCGACGACCGCTTTCGGAGGAACTGATTCGGCCTGCCCGGCAGGGAAGGGCGGAAACCGGTCATTCCGTCAGCAGCAGACTTGGGGCGCGAATGTGCCGCTAAGCGGTCGTCGCGCGCCGCGCCGACAGCGGGCGTCCACCGGACCTGAGCACTCGAGGCGACGCGGACGCGGCGCCCCGGAAATCAGGCATTCACGAGTACGATCTTCCCCGGTACGGACCGCGTCTCCAGCGCGCGGTGCGCTTGCGCCGCCTCGCGCAGCGGAAAGATCGCACCGACCAGGGGCGACAGCGTGCCGTCTCCCACCGAGCTCAGCACGGCGGCGAGGTCCTGTTGATAGGCGGAGGGGCGCGCGTTACGCCAGATCGGGCTCGAATAGCCGACCACACCCCGGCCCTTCTGGAACAGGCGGAAGCTCGAGAACACCGAGTTGACCAGCAGGTCGGCGATCGCGAGCGGATGGACCTTGCCGTCCCGCGTCAGATCATAGCCGCCGTAAAGGATTCCGACCCCGCCGGGCCGCAAGGCCGCCATCGAGACTTTCCGGAAGTGCTTGCCGCCGATGTGGTCGAACGCGGCCACGACCCCGCCCCCGCTCAACGCCAGCGCCCGTGCCGCCACATCCTCGCCCTGGTAGTCGATGGGTTCACCGCCGCGGGCCCGGATGACGTCCGCCTTGCTTGGCGACGCCGTTCCGATGGTTCGAACACCGGCGATCCTGGCCAGGTCGAGCAACAGGCTGCCCACGCCACCGCCGGCGCCGTGCACCAGGACCCACTCTCCCGGCGCGGGGTTCGCGATCCGATGCAGCATCTGCCAGGCGGTCAGCCCGTTGAGGACGGCGGCGACGAGCTGCGCCGCGTCGGCGCTCTCGGGCGCCGGGGCCAGCCATTGCGCCTCGACGTTGCGACGGGTCGCATAGGACCCGGTCACGGTGACTCCAGCCACGCGCTGGCCTACCGCCACGCCGCTCACGCCCGGGCCGATGGCTTCCACCCGGCCGACGAAATCGTAGCCCGGCGTGACCGGCAACTTCTGTCCCGGATACACGCCCTGGCGCATCATGATGTCGGCATAGGCGACACCGGCCGCTTCGATGGCGACGCGGACCTCTCCTGGCGCCGGCGGCGGCAATCGGCGCTCGACCACCGTGAAGATGTCCGCCGGCCCCTTTCGGGGAACATGCATTTCGAGGGCGTCGTCGATCATTCGGCTCTCCTGACTCGGGCTTTGACGGTCGCGGCCGATCTAG
>NZ_VCCH02000240.1 GCF_005938675.2 Mycobacterium sp. KBS0706 | reverse complement strand
GGCACCAGGAAGGCTGCCGTATCCGAGGAAGCGGTCGGCCTTGGAGGGTACGGCAAAGTCTTGACCGTTCTCGTCTCGACCGAGATCGGCCCGGAGGAAGACCCAGTCGACAACGACAACGATGATGATCTCATCGAAAGTTGGACCCCGCGGTTCCGCCGCTGAGGCAAGTAGAATTCGAAGGTGACTGGAAGCCAGCTCAGCCGGTGGTGCGAGCTGGATCCGACGACCCATTCTGGCGCGCGGTCTGGTCGTATCGAGTCGACGGCTCGGTGCTCATGGTGCCCTGAGCGAGATCGGTTTCGGTTCTTCGATGGCGCCGAACCCCGGAAACCAGTGGAATATAAAGAGGTGACCGACATCGATAGCGAGCGCCAAGGGTACCTGCCGAAACCGTAGGGGGAGCTTTTAGGCCGCGGCGCCACCGCGAATGTCGTCCGCGAGTGCTTTCAGTTTGGTTGCATCGCCTTCGAGCGCCGTGAACGCGAAGGGATTAAGGAACTGCCGCCCCCAGAACAGGTTGCGGTCGGCGTCACCAAAGGCGGCTTCCTCACAGACGCTCTGCCAGTGCGACGCGATGCAGCGCAGCTGGTCTTCGACAATCCGGATCGCCTCCGGCTCCGAAAGCAGGAAGTGGCGCGCAGCATCGAGACAGGACGCGATGCGGCTCATCCGGTTGTTGCCGCTGATCAACATGGCTTGGGTGGCCTCCTGCCCAACCCGCCCTTGCGGGCAGATGTCATAGGCAGGCGTGAGGGTGAGCATCGCCCCGTCCCAGAATGCGGCATGGTTGCGGGCATGGTCGTCAGTGTTGCCGCAGAGAATGTTGAAAACGATGCGGGCGAACAGCTCGCGCAGCGTGTCTGCCGGTGCGGTGAAGCGGTGCCGGATGATCTCCGCGAGGTCCTGATAGCTGGCGTAGCGCGCCATCATCTCATCGAGGGCGAGCATTGTGAGCGCCGAAACCATTGCCTTGCGCTGCCAGCCGTCACCCGAACGCACGCGATCGAACCGCTCGACGAGCAGGACGTCCTTGCCGGCGGCGCGGACCAGGGAGACGGGCGCGGCGTTGATGCCGCACATCGCGGCGAGCCGCATGGCGATGAACTCGCCCTTGACGACGCTGTAGAGGTCGGAAGACGAAGAGAACTTCGCAACGTGTTTGACCGCGCCATCCTCGATCAGCGCTTTCGGCCGCGCGCCGCCGATCGAGCTGCCGTGGTGTAGCGCCTGGTCGAGCTCGGGCGAGAGCGGGATGCCTTTTTCGACCCGCTCTGCCGACTGGATCAGCTCTTCAAGCGTGGCGCCCGCCGGCGAACGTGGCTCATAGACATTCGGCGAGAACTGGAAATCGAGGGCGCCGATCCGGTCCGACCCCGATTCCAGCAGGAAGGTCAGTTCGGAGAGATCGAGGTGCGCAACCCCGTCTCCCTGAACGCCGAACTTGCGATTGAGAATGACGCGTCGCCCCCAGGCATCGGGAGCGGCATCGCGGATAGAGCCCGGCATAATCAGGCCGGGAAGCAGGGGCAGCTCGCCAGCCTGAAGGGGCAGCTCCGGCAGATAAAGCGGCACTGCCTCGAGCCGCTCTCGGTAGCTGCGTCCATAATTGAAGGTGACCACCCCGTCATGCGCATGCAGACGCCCGGCGACTACCGGTTCGGTCGCGCCCGGCAGCCATGTCCAGACGTAGGCTTCATCGTAGCTCGGGACCTTAGAATTCATCGATCACCGGCTTGCCGGCCTTGTAGACGTGCTTCGGAAGCAGCGCGATCCGATCATCCGTCCGCTCCGCGAGCGCGGTAATCCTCTTCTCGTCTGCGTCAAACAGGCTGACGCCGACGATGGCGGCGGCCTCGAACATCAGCCCGATTTCGACTTTGGGATCACCCTTCTCGATGCGCTGCAAGGTACTGCGCGACACGCCTACCCGCTCGGCGAGATCCTGAGCGGTCAGCCGCTTCCGCATGCGCCCAAGGCGTATCGACTTGCCCAGAAGGGCAAGCCCTTCAAGCGCATAGCGCGAGTATGTCCTCTCTTGCGTCGCTGCCTCCTGAGTAGCTCTTTGTATCATATATGCTCCATATCGCCACGATCCGGAGCACGCATAGACCATTCCATCGCATCCTGAGGTGCGGAGTCAAGGCGTGGATCACAAATGCTCCGTATCAGGCCGATTTGGATCATAGAGAAGCCACCGGAGCGGTTCAGCCGGCCTAGCTTGCCTTCTAACCGTCTAACCACGAAGGTACGAACAGCGTGCGACATGCGCTACTCGCGTGCTGGCCACGGCATTCGGAGCAGGCGTAGCCTTCCCTGTGAACGCTCCGCAGAACACGCAAAACCCCGCCTTTTCGGGGCGGGGCTTTGGATCAGAC
>NZ_VCCH02000239.1 GCF_005938675.2 Mycobacterium sp. KBS0706 | reverse complement strand
CACCGTCTTCGCCAACTACTACAGCGCCGCCCGAGACCGCCGCAGCGCCAGCGCCGGAAACGCCCGCTCGGGCGGAGGCGCCGCCGCCGGCTGCTGCACCTGACGCTCACACGGCCCAGGCCGCTCCGGATGCGGCAGCGCCGAAGCCCGATGCGCCGCCCGCCGCACCACCCGCATCTGCAGCGACGGAGGCGCCCGCCACAACGACCGCCGCCAGCCCGGCGGCATCGGCCGCAGCGCCCGCGCCGGCCACCGACGCGCCTCCGGCTGCGGCCCCGCCACCACCCTCCGTGGAAGCGCCGGCCGCGCAACCCGCTCCGGCCGCCGAGCCCGCGCCGGCCACCCCGATCGCCCCGACCCAGCCCGCCGAACCCCCGGCCGATGCGAATATGGTGCCGTCGGCCCGGGTCGCCGCCCGGCTGATCGAAGCGCTGCGCCGCTGGCCGCAGCCGCCGGTGGTGACCGCGCCGCCCGCGCCCGATGCAGCGCCCGCGGCCCCGGATCCCTTCGCCGAGCTCTACGCCCGGCTGCGCGGCCACGCCGCCAATGGCGAGATGCCGGCGGTGCAGGCCGGCCGCTACGAGCTGGTCGGCATGGCGCTGCTCGAGCACGGCGCCGAATCGACCCAGATGCTCGACGCCGACCTGCTGCTGGTGCAGGCCGCCCAGGCCCTGGACGCGCGCGACGAGGCCCGGCACGGCCTGGCCGCGGCGGCGCCCCTGATCGGCCGGCTGGGCAGCGGCGAGAGCCGGCGGTCGCGGCAGTCGCTGGAGGCGGCGACGGCCTGGCTGGGGCTGCGCATCGTCGCCGCCGACCTCCTGGAGGCGATCGCGGCGGCGAAGGCCGAGCCGCTGGACGGCACCACCGCCGACCGCATGTCCGAGCGGCTGGACCAGATCGAGCAGGTGATGGCCCAGGCCCAGGACGGCGTCGACGAGCTGGCGGCCCAGGCGCTGTTCCTGCGCGCCGCCGTGCTGGCCTCGGCCGGGCGGATGCCGGACGATTCCGAGCTAAGGGCCGAGATCGACCGGCTGCTGAAGTGAGCCGCCGATCATAGCCGGCACTTCACCGCGAATTCATCTCCAGGCCAGCCTCCTGCAAGGGCCTGCCGCCTAGCCTCCGACCCTGCGGACGCATGCTCGCGCCGGTTCTTTGACGGCGCCGAACGGGGACATCCGGCTGCCCGGCCCTCAGCGAGGCCGGCGGTCGAGGAGGAACGGATGAAGGCGCAGATCCTGGCGGGGGTCGCCGCGGCGGCCCTGCTCTGCGGCATCGTTCCGGCCCGGGCGGATGACGATCCGCCGGCCCGGGTCGGGCGGCTGGCCGATGTCTCCGGCGCGGTGTCGCTGCGCCCCGACCCGGCCCAGCCCTGGGCGGTGGCCGCGCGCAACCAGCCGGTGACCTCCGGCATGTCGCTCTGGACCGAGCCGCAGGCCCGGGCGGCGCTGGAGATCGGCCCGGCCGAGCTGCATCTCGGCGGCCAGGCCGAGCTGGACATCCGGCAACTGGACGACCAGGCCTTCGCCGCCCAGCTGGGCCAGGGGTCGGTCAACATCGACATCGCCGACCTGCAGGCGGGCGAAACCTGGACGGTCGACACCCCGCGCGGCACGGTCACGCTGGACCGGCCGGGCGAATACCGCATCGACGCGGGCACCACCCAGGACCCGACCCAGGTGGTGGTGTTCTCCGGCGAGGCGCAGATCGCCGGCGGGCCGGACGGGCCGGTCGACATCCAGGGCGGCGAGACCGGCGTGGCCGCCGGCGGCGATCCGTTCACCTACACCCTGGCGCAGTCTGCCGACCGTGACCCGCTCGACGACTGGGCCGACGGCCGGATCCGGGCGGCGTCCACCGCGCCGCGCTACGTCTCGCCCGCCATGACCGGCTACCAGGACCTCGCCGCCGCCGGCACCTGGCACGAGACGCCGGGCACCGGGGCGATCTGGTACCCGACCGACGTGCCGTCCGGCTGGGTGCCCTACCGCGACGGCCGCTGGGAGCATGACGACCGCTGGGGCTGGACCTGGATCGACGACCAGCCCTGGGGCTTCGCGCCCTTCCATTACGGCCGCTGGACCTATGCCGACGACCGCTGGGGCTGGGTGCCCGGCCCGGTCGAGGTGCATCCGGTCTACGCCCCGGCGCTGGTCACTTTCTTCGCCGGGGCCGCGGTCAGCGCCGCCATCACCCTGGCTGCCGACAGTCACCCGATCGGCTGGTACCCGCTGGGGCCGGGCGAGATCTACCACCCGCCCTACCGGGTCAGCGACACCTATGTCCGGAACGTGAACGTCACCAACATCCGGAACCTCGAGGTCAACCGGATCACCAACATCCACAACGGCCCGACCACGATCGTCGAGGACGGCGCCAACCGCCGCTTCGCCACG
>NZ_VCCH02000024.1 GCF_005938675.2 Mycobacterium sp. KBS0706 | reverse complement strand
GCGGCTTCGAGCACGAAGGGCTCTTCGTCCGTCTTCTTGCGGCGACCGCCGCGACGGCCACGGCGACGCTTGGCGTCGTCCTCGGCCGGCGGCGCCTCGGGTGCCGCGGCTTCGGCGGGGGCCGGCTCGGCCGGTTCGACGACGGCGGGGGCGGCCTCCTCGACCGGCTCGGCGTGGCTGGCGGCATCGGCAGCCTCGAGCGTGAACGGCTCGGCCGCCTGGTCTGCGCCGTCCTCGGCTTCGTCGCGCGGGTCGTAGCCGAAGCTGCCATCGGCGGCGACCTGCGCGGGCTGGTCCGGATGATGCCCGTCCTCGCCGCGCCGCCGGCCGCGCCGACGCCGGCGGCGACGGCCGCGGCCCTCGCCATCGGCCTGCTGGCCACCGCCGTGATGCTGCGGCTGCTGCGCCGGGCGCTGCTGCTGCGGCTGACGCGCCGGCTCCCGGGCCTCGGCGGCCTCCTCGACCTCTTCCGCCTCGTCCTCGACCTCGTCCGCCTCGTGCTCCAGCGCGGCGTCGGTCTCGGCCATGATCCGGGCGGTGTTGTCGACCGGCGCCGTCGGGGCCGGCAGCTCGGCGCCGCGGGCGCGGGTGCGCTCGATCCGGTGCGCCGGCGGGATCAGGCTGTCATCGGCCTCGATCATCACCCGCACGCCGTAGCGCCGCTCGATATCGGCCAGGGCGTCGCGCTTCTGGTTGAACAGGTACAGCGCCAGGGCGGTGGCGACATGCACGGTGACCTCGGAGGCGCGCTTGCGGATGCCCTCCTCCTCGATCGCGCGCAGCACCGACAGCGCCGCCGAGCCGGTGGTCCGGGTCATGCCCAGCCCGCCGCAATGGGCGCAGGTCTCGAAATGCGTCTCCATCAGGCTCGGGCGCAGCCGCTGGCGCGACAGCTCGAGCAGGCCGAAGGCGCTGATCCGGCCGATCTGGATGCGGGCGCGGTCCTGCCGCATCGCCTCCTTCAGCCGGTGCTCGACCGCCTTGTTGTGGCGGTCGTCCTCCATGTCGATGAAGTCGATGACGATCAGCCCGGCCAGGTCGCGCAGGCGCAGCTGGCGGGCGACCTCGTCGGCGGCCTCCAGATTGGTCTTGTACGCCGTCTCCTCGATGTTCCGCTCGCGGGTCGAGCGGCCGGAGTTGACGTCGATCGAGACCAGCGCCTCGGTCGGGTTGATGACGATGTAGCCGCCGGAGCGCAGCTGCACCACCGGGCTGTGCATCGCATCGATCTGGCCTTCCACGTTGAAGCGGTGGAAGAGCGGGACGTCCTGGTCGAGATACGGCTGGACCTTCTTGGCATGGCTCGGCATGAGCATGCGCATGAAGTCCTTGGCGGTCCGGTAGCCCTCGTCGCCGGCGACCTGGACGTCCTCGATGTCCTTGGAATAGAGGTCGCGGATCGCCCGCTTGATCAGGTCCGCTTCCTCATGGATGGCGCAGGGGGCGGTCGACTGCAGCGTCGTCTGCCGGATCGAATCCCACAGCCGCAGCAGGTAGTCGAGGTCGCGCCGGATCTCCAGCTTGGTCCGCTCCAGACCCGCCGTCCGCAGGATGACCGCCATGCCGTCCGGCACGTCCAGGTCATCCATGATCGCCTTCATCTTCTTGCGATCCTTGGGATTGGCGATCTTCCGGCTGATGCCGCCGCCGCGCGGCGTGTTCGGCATCAAGACGCAGTAGCGGCCGGCCAGCGACAGGTAGGTGGTCAGCGCCGCACCCTTGTTGCCGCGCTCCTCCTTGGTCACCTGCACCAGCATGATCTGCCGGCGCTTGATGACCTCCTGGATCTTGTAGTTGCGGTAGTTCGGCAGCTTCGAGCGGCGGTCGCGGGCCTCCTCGGCTTCGTCGCCGCCCAGAACCTCGGGCTCGTGCTCGCCGCCGTCCTGGCCATTGCCGTTGCCGTTCTCGCCCTCGGCCGTGGCCGGGTCGTCGCCCCGCGGCGATTCGGGCGGGGCCAGCAGCGCGACCGGGCCGCTGTCGCCCTCGGTCGACAGGGTCTCGCCGAAGCTGTCCTCGACGATCGGCTCGCCGGCGATCACCTCGCCCGCCACCGCATCGCCGGCGGCCTCGACCGTCTCGCTCGGGCCGGCCTCGGTTTCGGCGCGGGCCGGGCGGCGGTCACGGCCGCGGCGCCGGCGGGACGCCGGCTCGGCCGGCTTCGCCTCGACGGCCTCGGCCTCGTCGGCCTCCGCGGCCTGGCGGGCCAGCAGCGCCTCGCGGTCGGCGATCGGGATCCGGTAGTAGTCGGGATGGATTTCCGAGAAGGCGAGGAAACCGTGCCGGTTCCCGCCATACTCGACGAAGGCGGCCTGGAGCGAGGGTTCGACCCGCGTCACCTTGGCCAGGTAGATGTTGCCCTTCAGCTGCTTCTTGGCCTCGGTCTCGAAGTCGAATTCCTCGAGCCGATTGCCGTCCAGTACCACCACCCGCGTTTCTTCCGCATGGGTGGCGTCCACCAGCATTCTTTTAGCCATATACAAACCCTGGCGACGCTGCCGTCACCCCGCGCGACCGACGGGGCTGCGGCGCGTCCTTGTCCTGCCGAAACCGCCGGGGGCGCGAACCGTGATCACCCGAGAACGGCGCTTTGCAGCAGGCCAGACGGGAGGGTCCGCGACCACCGGTCCGGCGCGGATGCGCCGGGGCACGGCCTCGAGTTGATCCTCAATGTCGCCCGACATCCGCAGCCGCGCATCGCGTGCCGGCCGTTCGACGTAAGACGTTTCCCGGCGGAAATCGATGTGCCGCCGCGCGATCGACCCGGACACCCGGGGAACCCGGAGATCCGATCGACCGATCGGGCAGACTGTCGCGCCGTCACGATACCGAGGCACCGCAGTCTCGACAATGGGAGATTTCGACAGTCACAGGCGCGCGGGGTCGCAGGGGCCTGACTCGCGGCCGGCGCTATGGTAACAGAGGCTGCCCTGCCCCAAGCGGTCATCAACGGAACACAATCGCGGCCTATCCGCTTTTGCGTCGAGGCCGGCCTCGCGGGCCGCCCATTCATTGCTCCCAAGGTCCGATGCGCCTGATCGGCTGGCTCCTGTCCTCCCTCATCCTCCTGCTCGTCATCGCGGCGGTCGGGGTCTTCGCGGCTGCGAGCTATTTCGGCCGCGACCTGCCGGACACGGCGCAGCTGGCCGAATACGCGCCGCCGATCACCACCCGGCTGCACGCGGCCGACGGCCGGCTGATGGCGGAGTATGCCAGCCAGAACCGGTTGTTCGTACCGTTCGGGGCGATTCCGCCCCTGGTGGCGCAGGCCTTCGTCTCGGCCGAGGACCAGCGCTTCTACGACCATCCGGGCGTCGACCTGCAGGGCATCGCCCGGGCCGGCCTCGCCGCGATCCAGAACTACGCCTCCGGCCGGCGGGTCGAGGGCGCGTCGACCATCACCCAGCAGGTGGCGCGCAACTTCTTCCTGACGCCGGACCGGGCGATCAGCCGCAAGATCCGCGAGGTGCTGCTGGCGCTGCGCATCGAGAGCGCCTTCACCAAGCAGCAGATCCTCGAGCTGTACCTGAACCAGATCTATCTCGGCCGCGGCGCCTATGGCGTGGCGGCGGCGTCGCTGGCCTATTTCAACAAGCCGCTGAAGGACCTGACGGTCTCCGAGGCCGCCTTCCTGGCCGGCCTGCCGAAGGCACCCAGCAGCTACGACCCGAAGACCCGGATGGACGCCGCCGTCAACCGCCGCAACTACGTCCTCGGCCGGTTGCTCGAGGACGGGGCGATCACCAAGGAGCAGGCCGACGCCGCCCGGGCCGAGCCGTTGGTGACCAAGGACCGGCGGCAGATCGAGTTCGTCAGCGCCAACTACTTCGCCGAGGAGGTGCGGCGCGAGCTGCAGCGCCTGTACGGCAACGACGCGCTCTACCAGGGCGGCATGTCGGTGCGCACCTCGCTGGACCCGCATCTGCAGGACCTGGCCGACCAGTCGCTGCGCAACGGCCTGCGCAGCTATGACCAGCGGCATGGCTGGCGCGGTCCGCTGAAGAAAATCGAGGGCTTCGACGACTGGGCCGGGCAGCTCGCCGCGATCGAGCGGCCGGCCGGCGCCGGCGACTGGCAGATGGCGGTCGTTCTCGACGTCGACGCCAAGGCCGCCGACATCGGCTTCTCGGACAAGAGCCGCGGCACCATCCCCTTCGCCGAGATGAAATGGGCCCGGCCGTGGCGGCCGAACCAGACCGTCGGCGCCGATCCCAGGAAGCCGGCCGACGTGCTGGCCAAGGGCGACGTCGTCCTGGTCGAGCCGACCGGCCCGGTGCCGGACGACAAGGCGGTGCCGCAGGAGTTCGGCCTGCGCCAGATCCCGGACGCCCAGGGCGCGCTGGTCGCGCTCGACCCCAACACCGGCCGGGTGCTGGCGATCAGCGGCGGCTACGACTACGCGATGAGCGAATTCGACCGCGGCACCCAGGCGGTGCGGCAGCCGGGGTCGACCTTCAAGCCCTTCGTCTATCTGACGGCGCTGGAGGCCGGCTACACCCCGACGACGATCATCGACGACGCCCCGATCACGATCGATGTCGGCACCACCGACTGGACGCCGGAGAATGACGACCACCGCTTCCTCGGCCCGATGCCGCTGCGTGTCGGCGTCGAGCGGTCGCGCAACCTGATGACGGTGCGGCTGATCCAGGCGGTCGGCCTCGACAAGGTCAAGGCGACGGCGGAGCTGTTCGGCGTCTACAAGGACATGCCGCTCCTGTACTCGATGGCGCTCGGCGCCGGCGCCACCACGCCGCTGCAGATGGCGACCGGCTTCGCCCAGATCGCCAATGGCGGCAAGAAGGTGCTGCCGACCTTCATCGACCGGATCCAGGACCGGACCGGCCGCACCATCTACCGGCACGATGAGCGGCCCTGCGACGGCTGCGGCCAGCCCTGGGCCGACCAGGCGACGCCGGCGATCCCGGACACGCGCGAGCAGATCGCCGACCCGGTCTCGGCCTATCAGATGACCTCGATCCTGCAGGGCGTGGTGCAGCGCGGCACCGCCTCGGCGCTGAACAAGCTGGGCTTCACCCTGGCCGGCAAGACCGGCACCACCAACGACGCCAAGGACGCCTGGTTCGTCGGCTTCTCGCCCGATCTGGTGGTGGCGATCTATGTCGGCTTCGACGACCCGAAGACGCTGGGCGCCCGCGAATGGGGGTCGACCGCGGCGCTGCCGATCTTCCGCGACTTCATGTCCGCGGCGCTGCAGGGCAAGGACGTGCCGCCCTTCCGCATCCCGCCGGGAGTGAATCTGGTGAAGGTCGACCGGCTGAGCGGCCAGCCCGCCTATGGCAGCGGCGACAACACGATCTGGGAGGCGTTCCGCCCCGGCACCGAGCCCGGCACCGGCTATGCCCTCGACCGGCTCGACGGCAGCGGCGGCGCGACCGACCAGGGCGACACCGGCTTCGGCGACAGCGTGCCCGACGCCACGACCGGGACCGGCGGGCTGTACTGAGCGCCGCCGCGGCCTAGATCAAGCGAAGCGATACGCTGAATCCAGGGAGGAACGCATGGCCCTTCGCAAATTCATCATCGAGCGCGACATTCCGGACGTCGGCACGCTGGAGCGCGAGCAGCTGCGCGGCGCCGCGGCCAAGTCGAACGACGCGCTGCGGCAGGTCGGCCCCGACATCCAGTGGGTCGAGAGCTACGTCGCCGACAACAAGACCTTCTGCGTCTACCTCGCCACGGACGAGGCGGCGATCCGCAAGCATGCCGAGATCAGCGGCTTCCCGGCAACCAGGATCACCGAGATCCGCAAGATGATCGACCCGACGACCGAACGGGCCGGCTGACGGGCCACCGGATGGATCTCTCGGGCTTCATCCGGCTGCTCGAAGCCTATCGCGACACCCGCTACCTGTTCGCCGCCGACGGCGCCGGGCATGAGGTGCGGATCGACCGCCGCAACCCGCAGGCCGAGGCCTGGCTGGCCGGCCGTGGTGTGGCCGGTGCCGGCTTCGTCAGCGCCGACAACCCGCGCAGCCGGCTGGCGCCGGCGGCCGAGAACGACGCGGCGAGGCAGCGCTTGGCCGAGGCGGTTCGGCGGCGCGGTTTCGATGCCGTGCCCCACACCGGCGCCGGCCTGGACGGCGCCTGGCCGCCGGAGCAGGGGCTGCTGGTGCTCGGGATGCCGACCGCGGATATCGTGGCCCTGGCCGAGGAGTTCGGCCAGAACGCCATCGTCTGCTTCGCCCCCGGCCGGCCTGCCCGGCTGGTGCCGACGCGGCTACTGGTCGAGGTGCTGAAAGCGGACTGAATCGAGACCGGTGCATTCGGGCCGCGGCGGACGGGATGTCGCGCATCCTCGCGCGATGTGGCCGACGGCAGGGCCCGGCGGGCATCGATGATCCGATCCAGTCGTCCACCTCGAGCAGACGATCGGTGATCTTGACCCGAGGCGGCGCCTCATAGGCGCTGTAAACGAGAGAGGCGGTGAACGAAGGGAAGCGGTCGCCTCCCGTTACGCAAGTCCGCATGCTCTTGCCACCGCCGACGACGGGCCTTTGCGGCGTCGCGATGATCGGGAGCTTTGACAATCCCCGGCGAGGAGTGGTCGATATCAAACGACCGCGGATTCGGGTATCATGAGGACAGTTCAGTTCCGCGATTGATGTCTTGGTCGGCCCTGTGCAAGGGGGCTGCCGTGGAAGAGCGGTTCGTTGCAATTACTGCGCGAGATGGGGTTCCCCGCCCCGCAGACGGCAAGTTTGCCGGCCGATATGGTTGTGCGACGAGGAGGGGACGGCGGCACTGCTTTTATATCGTCTACGCTCTGGCAGTGGCTTGCGCCACTCCGGCCCTCGGCCAATCACCGACAGAGAGCACGCCGCGGATCGGGCTACTGGTCTGGTCGTCCTGTGATGAGCGATCTGTGAAGGCCGAGTTCGGCCCGTTCTTGGACGGGCTTAGCGAGCTCGGATACACACCTGACGAGACTGTCGTTTACGAGTGCCGCAGCGCGCGAGAACACGATCGCGGCTTTGCGACGGCCGCTGCAGCGCTCGTGCAGGTTCCGGTGGATGTGATCGTCACGACCTCGCAGCCGGCAGGGACTGCCGCGCACGCGGTCACCGATACGATGCCGATCGTGACAGTCCTCAGCGGAGACCCGGTGGGTGCAGGTCTGGCACGCAGTCTTGCGAAGCCAGGTGGCAATCTGACCGGGGTCACTTACTACGCCACTGAGCTCTCCGCCAAGCGCCTGGAGTTGCTCAAAGAGACGATCCCGCAGCTCGCCACCGTGGGCGTGCTCGCAAACCCGGAGGTCTCCTACCTGCCGTTTGAGGAGGACACGAAGCGGGCGGCCGACCGGCTCGGCCTCGCAGTTCGGCTTCATCACGTCAGCGAACCCGCCGACATCGCGACCGCATTCGCCAGAATGGAGGCGGAGCATGAGCAAGCCGTTTTCGTGCTGCCGGACGTCATGCTCGCGCACCAAGCGCAGAGAATAGCCGATTTGGCGCTGCAACATCGTTTGCCCACGATGACCTGGGGCAGATGGTACGTCCCAGCCGGCTGCCTGATGGCGTATTCGGCCGATTATGACGCGATGACCCACCGGCTTGCCTACTATGTCGACCGGATCCTGAAAGGGGCGAAGCCTGGCGACCTGCCGATCGAGCAACCGGCGACATTCAAGCTGTTGATCAATCTGCGGACCGCTCAGGCGCTCGGCATCGAGGTGCCTCAGAGCGTACTCCTGTTGGCCGATGAGGTGATTGAATGAGATGGGCTCACGAGCGGCGGGCCCTGATCACCGCGGCATAGTCATGGCCCGCCGCTGGCTCGATCTGCGCCGGTCTCTGTTCCAGAAGTACTTCGCTGTGTCATTCATCGCTGTCGTGGTCCCTATGCTCGCCAGCGGCTTCGGCGATGCATGGTTCGGATATCGCGACCAGCGCGTCATGCTCGATCTTCTGCTGCGGACACAGGCGGCCTCGGCAGCGGCCGCAATCGAGGGCTTCTTTGACCGGATCGAAGACCAATTGGCTTCGACGCTGCAGCAGGACTGGTCGGCCAGCGCCGGGGAGCAGCATCGGCTCGATGCTCTGGGGGTTCTGCGCCGCGTGCCGGCGGTTGTCAGCATCACTCTTGTCGACGGCGACGGCATCGAACGGCTGTTTGTCTCCCGCATCGACCTGAACCGGACAGCAAGTGGCGTCGATCGATCTCGAGATCCCGCCGTCTCCGAAGCCAAGTTGACTGGAGCATCGTACGGTCCCGTCACCTACCGCCGCGACTCCGAGCCATTCATGACCATTGGGCTGGCCGGCAATCGCAAAGTCGCCGGGGTGGCCGTGGCCGAAATCAACCTGAAGCTCGTATGGGATGTCATCTCCGCCATCCGCATCGGAGAGACCGGCCATGCCTTTGCTCTGGATCAACTCGGCCGGATCATCGCCCATCCGGACATCAGCAGGGTGCTTCGCGGGATTGATTACGAGACGTCCTCGGCCATGAACAGGTTGCAGAAGATGATGGACACCGCCGCCGGATCTGCCGTCACCACGAGCAACCTCGAGGGCGAAGCGGTCATGCTCGCCGTGGCGCCCGTCCCGGGCGTGGATTGGACGGTGTTCGTCGAGCAGCCGCTTTCCGAAGCGTTCGCATCGATCCGTTTCGCACTTTGGCGCACGGCCGCGCTACTTCTGGCAGGCGCCATGTTTGCCGCGTCCTTGGCCTATTGGCTTGCCCGGCGGATGACAGGGCCAATCCGGCGGCTGGAAGAGGGTACCGAGCAGATCGGCGCCGGACACCTGGATCACCGGATTGACATCGCCACTGGGGATGAACTCGAGCGCCTGGCGGACCACTTCAACCAGATGGCAGAAGGGCTCAAAGTGTCTCAGGAGCGCTCGGAGAGAATTGCTCGATTGAAGCAGTTCCTCGCGCCCCAGGTCGCCGAACTCGTCGACAAGGCAGGGGACAAGAGCTTGCTTGCCGGCCAACGTGCCGAGGTCGTCGTCGTATTTTGTGATCTGCGCGGGTTTACTGCGTTTTCCGCCCGAGCCGAGCCGCAGGAGATCATGCGAGTATTGGGTGAATATTATGAGGCTCTTGGCTCGGTCATCACCCGATCCGAAGCGACACTGACGACCTTCGCTGGTGACGGGCTGATGGTGCTCATCAACGCGCCGGTACCGTGCGCCGATCCGGCGCTTCGTGCCGTGGACATGGCGGTCGAGATGCAGACCGTTGTTCAGCAGCTTGCAGGCGGCTGGCGGTCACACGGTCACGCCCTCGGCTTCGGTGTCGGTCTGGCCATGGGACCGGCGACGGTCGGTGGGATCGGATATGAGGGCCGCGTGGAGTATACCGCGATCGGCAATGTCGTGAATCTGGCCTCCAGGTTGTGCGCGCTGGCGGAGGACCGGCAGATCCTCGCAGATGCCGTGGTGGCGGAGGCGGTGCGCGGCAGGATTTCTCTGGTCGACCTTGGCGTACGTCAGATCAAAGGTTTTGATGAATCCGTGCCCGTCTATGGTCTCGAACGTCCGCACGGCCAGCGCAACGTCGCATCCTCATTCGATCCCCAGGCCGTCGATGCGATCCGATAGCCGGGCTGCCTCGGCAGACCTCTCGGTTTTCCACGCACCCCGAGGCTGAAGTATCGGAACTCTGAGGATGAGGGCGCAGTGGTGTGATTTGACCAAAAGCGCGGCGCTTTTCTGCCGCGAGGGCCCTGGGTGGTGATCAAACAGGCGTTGCGGCGAAGTCTGCTGCAGTCATCCCGGCCAGGCCGTTCATGGTCGCGTCCGCTTTCGAGAAGCACCGCAACGACTCATCTGCGCTGACGCGTCATGCAACGGGGTCGAACCAAGAGACCGGATTCCGCCCAACCCGGTCTCCCAGGCGGGCTGAGGGATGCCCGAGAGCGGCCATCGCGCCTCGCTCCTGAGAGCGGACATGACCGGATTCGACCCGTTGCGGACCTTCTCCACCAGGCTCATCATCATCCGATGAAGCTAATCTCGATCACTGCGAACCTGCACAGTTTCAAAGGAGAGTTGAACTGGACAGACCCGACCAGGGTTCGCCTCGTGTTTAGCGATGGGAAGTCGCTTCGCGTGCGTGTCGCCTCGGACGGTGAGAGTGTAATCCTCGACGACCTGCCCCTCGACGAACCGTTCGACATGGGAGAATACGGGCGCGTGGAGGTGCATGACTTTCACAACGGGGTTGACCCTCTACTTCTCAGCTCCGAAATCGCGACTTTGAACGCCATCCTTGATGGCGATGGACGAATGATTGGGCTGGCAGTCCAGAGAATTGAAGGCATCGCATTCTGTCTCTGGAATTATGGCGATGAATTGCACTATGGAGAATTCGGTGCATTGCTTGCATACGACTGGGAGCCGCAGGCGAAGCCGATGATTGGGCCGCCTATCATGTTGGAGTAAGTAACGGCCGCTTTCCGCCCCTTCCAGACGGCCGGACCGGCTGCGGGCTACCCGATAGCGGCCATCGCGCTCACCCCGGGTCTGCGGCGCAGCACGCAGTGATGCGCCGCAGACCCGGGATCTCTTCAAGCCTGCATCGAGATCCCATGTCTGCGCAGCAGCGCTTCGCGCCGCAGCGCGCACGGGATGACGGGTCGATGGTCCGCCCCCTCTCAAGCGGTCGCCGGCGCCGGTTCGAACAGCGGCACGAGTTCCATCTCCGGCACCAGCACCAGCCCCTTGTCGGTGATGCGGATCTCCGGGATCACCGACAGCGGGATCAGGTTGAAGCCCATATAGGGGATGGCGCAGCCCGCCTTCTCCCATTCGGCCTTCAGCGCCTTCACCTCCTCCGCCACCTCGGTCACGCGCTTGTCGGACAGCAGCCCCGCGATGGGCAGCGGCACCATCGCCGTCACCCGGCCGTCGCGCACGACGCAGACACCGCCCTGCGCCGCCTCGATCGCCTGCAGCGCCACCTGCATGTCGGCCTCGTTGGTGCCGGCGATGATGTTGTTGTGGCTGTCGTGCCCGACCGAGGAGGCGACGGCGCCCGACTTCAGCGTGAAGCCGGACAGGAGGCCGTGCGCCACGTTGCCGGCCGATTTGCCATGCCGCTCCACCACCGTGACGAAGCACAGGCCGTGCCGGTCGAAATGCGCCTGCCAGTCATTCGCCGGCTCGAGCTCCAGCGTGACATGGCCGAGCGTGATGCCGGGCAGGACCGTCCGGATCGCATGGGCGGTGACGGGGTCGACCGGAAGGTCGGGCGTCAGCTTGACCGCCGCCGGCAGCCGCACGGTGCGGTAGGCCGCCTCCGGATAGCGCCAGCGGGCGGACAGCGCCTGGTCCAGGACCGGGGTGATCCGGCCGCCCTCCACCACCAGCTCGCCGCCGTACCAGGTGTTGACCGGCTTGTGGCCGTCATCCAGCAGCACGAGATCGGCCCGGCGGCCGCCGCCGAAGCCGCCGATCTCGCCATCCTGGCCGAAGCGGGTGGCGCCGTGCAGCGACCCCATCGACCAGGCCTGTGCGGGCGACAGGCCGGCGCGCATCGCCTCGCGCACCACCCAGTCCAGGCCGAAATGCAGCAGGTCCTCGGCGTCGCGATCGTCGGTGCAGACGGCGACGCGCTTGTGCGAGGCGCCGAGCTCGGTGATCGTCTTGATCGCCTCGGGCAGGCTGTGCCAGGGCGTGGTCGGCGGGCCGCCGCGCAGGAACAGCCAGATGCCGGCTTCCAGCATGTCGTCGGCGATGTCGCGGTCGATCGCCTCATGCGTGTCGGTGACGCCGGCGGCGGCATAGGCGGCGACGAACTCCCGGCCATAGACATGGCCGGAGACCGGCCGGCCGCGCTCCAGCGCCGCGGCGAGAATGGCGTGGCTGCGCTCGTCGCCCATCGTCACCGGGACGAAGTCCATCTTCTCGCCCAGCGCCACGGCCTCCGGCCAGCGGTCGAACAGCCCCGCGATCTTCTCGGCCGTCAGGTCGCCGCCGGCGGTCTCGAGGCGCGGCGAGGTGGCCGGCACCGTGCTGGGCACGGTCAGGAAGATCGACAGCGGCGCAGCCCGGGCATCCTCCAGCATCGCCTCGACCCCGGCCACGTCCATGACGTTGCCGATCTCGTGGCTGTCGCAGAAGATCGTGGTGGTGCCGTTCAGCAGCGCCGCCTCGGCATAGGCGCAGGCCGTCACCATGCTGGATTCGATATGGATGTGCGGGTCGACCAGCCCGGGCGCGAGCATGGCGCCTTTCCCGTCATAGACGCGGGCCGATCCGTCGCGGCACGATCCCGCCGGCTTCACCGCGGCGATGCGCCCGCCGGCCACCCAGACCTCGCGGCCCGGCAGGATGCGCTCGGAATAGGTCGACAGCACCCGGACGTCGCGGATCACCAGGTCGGGCGCGGCGCGGCCGGAGGCGGCATCCGCCAGCCGCCGGGTCATGCGGGACAGGGGAGGAACGGAGAAGCGTGTGAGCCCGGACATCTGGTCGGTCTCTCGTTTGCCGCGGGAATCGGGTACCGGCAGCTTATACCAATGGCCTTTGAGATCGACTCTCCAGGCCTTCTTCGTCATGGCGAGGAGCGTAGCGACGTGGCCATCCAGGGGGCCGGTGCCGCTGGATGGCCACGCCCCTTCGGGGCTCGCCATGACGGGTCAATGTTCCGAGCCGCGGGCAGCTTACCAGGAGCGGAGGCCGTTGCAGCGACAGCCAAAGAAAAAGGGCCCCGGAGGGGCCCTTTCCAATTCAGCCTTGTGGCCGCTCGCGGTCAGGCGTGGCCGGCCGGTGCGCCGCGGGTGACGGCGGTCAGCTTGGCCTGGGCCAGCTTCAGCGCCCGCTCGGCCACCGCCTTGTCGCCGGGGGACTTGGCGTCGGCCACGTCCTCCTCGGCGTCGCGCAGCTCCTGCTCGACCTTGCCGCGGTCCAGCGAGGCCACCGGCACCACCTCCTCGGCCAGCACGGTGCAGCGCTCCGGCGTCACCTCGGCGAAGCCGCCGGTGACGAACAGCCGGCTGGAGACGGCGCTGCGCTGCTCATAGACGTCGATCACGCCCGGCTGGACGGTCGACAGCATCGACATGTGCCCCTTCAGCACGCCGAAATAGCCGTCGCCACCGGGGACGACCACCATCTCGACCTGCTGCGCCACGAGCAGCTTCTCGGGCGAGACCAGTTCGAAGGCGAATTTCTCGGCCATGGATGTCCCCGGCAGGATTGGGCGTCAATCGGATCAGGCGGCTTCGGCGAGCTTCTTCGCCTTGGCGATGGCCTGGTCGATCGAGCCGACCATGTAGAACGCCGCCTCCGGCAGGTGGTCGTAGTCGCCGTTGACGATGCCCTTGAAGCCGCGGACCGTCTCCTCGACCGGGACCAGCTCGCCCGGCGTGCCGGTGAACACCTCGGCAACGTGGAAGGGCTGGCTGAAGAAGCGCTGGATCTTCCGGGCGCGGGCCACGGTCAGCTTCTGCTCTTCGGTCAGCTCGTCCATGCCCAGGATGGCGATGATGTCCTGCAGCGCCTTGTATTCCTGCAGCGTGCGCTGCACGGCGCGGGCCACCTCGTAATGCTCCTGGCCGACCACGCGCGGGTCGAGGATGCGCGAGGTCGAGTCGAGCGGGTCCACCGCCGGGTAGATGCCCAGCTCGGAGATCGCGCGGCTCAGCACGGTCGTCGCGTCGAGATGCGAGAACGAGGTCGCCGGCGCCGGGTCGGTCAGGTCGTCGGCGGGCACGTAGATGGCCTGCACCGAGGTGATCGAGCCCTTGTTGGTCGAGGTGATGCGCTCCTGCAGCGCGCCCATGTCGGTCGACAGCGTCGGCTGGTAGCCCACCGCCGACGGGATGCGGCCGAGCAGCGCCGACACCTCGGCGCCCGCCTGGGTGAAGCGGAAGATGTTGTCGACGAAGAACAGCACGTCCTGGCCTTCGACGTCGCGGAAGTACTCGGCCACGGTCAGGCCCGACAGGCCGACGCGGGCGCGCGCACCCGGCGGCTCGTTCATCTGGCCGTAGACCAGCGCCACCTTCGAGTCGCCCTCGAAGTTGATGACCTTGGAGTCGATCATCTCGTGATACAGGTCGTTGCCCTCGCGGGTCCGCTCGCCCACGCCGGCGAAGACCGACACGCCGCCATGCGCCTTGGCGATGTTGTTGATCAGCTCCTGGATGGTCACCGTCTTGCCGACGCCGGCGCCGCCGAACAGGCCGATCTTGCCGCCCTTGGCGTAGGGGCTGATCAGGTCGACGACCTTGATGCCCGTCACCAGCATCTCCGCCTCGGTCGCCTGGTCGACGAAGTCCGGCGCCTGGCGGTGGATCGGCGAGTGCAGCTTGGCGTTGATCGGGCCGCGCTCGTCGATCGGCTCGCCGATCACGTTCATGATGCGGCCGAGCGTCTCCGGGCCGACCGGCACCTGGATGGCGTTGCCGCTGTCCTGGACCTTGTTGCCGCGGACCAGGCCGTCGGTCGAGTCCATGGCGATGCAGCGCACGGTGTTCTCGCCGAGGTGCTGCGCCACCTCGAGCACCAGCTTGCGATCGCCGATCTCGGTGGTCAGGGCGTTCAGAATGGCGGGCAGCTCGCCATCGAACTGGACGTCCACCACGGCGCCCAGAACCTGGCTGATGCGGCCGATGACGTTGCTTGCGGTCTGGGTCTCGACCATGGTGCTCACGCTCCTCGAACTGTCTTCAAGCGATCGGTGGATCAGGGCGCCTTAAACGGCTTCGGCGCCCGAGATGATCTCGATCAGCTCCTTGGTGATGTAGGCCTGGCGGGTCCGGTTGTAGACCAGCGTCAGCCGCTTGATCATGTCGCCGGCGTTGCGCGTCGCATTGTCCATCGCGGTCATCCGCGCGCCCTCCTCGGAGGCCGCGGATTCGAGCAGCGCCTTGTAGATCTGGATCCCCAGGTTGCGCGGCAGCAGCTCCGCCAGGATCTGCTCCTCGCTCGGCTCGAACTCGTAGACGATGTTCGAGGCCGTGTCCTCGGCCACGGCCGGCAGCGCCACGGGCACCAGCTGCTGCACCGTGATGATCTGGGCGATCGCCGACTTGAACTTGTTGTAGACGACCGAGCAGACGTCGAAATCGCCGGCCTCGAACATCGCCAGGATCCGGGTCGCGATCGCATCGGCTTTGGTGAAACCGAGCTTCGGCCGGCTGATGTCGGTCACGCTCTCGACGATCAGGTTGGCGTAATCGCGGCGCAGGCTGTCCCGGGCCTTGCGGCCGATGGTGAACAGCTTCACCGTCCGGCCCTTGCCCTGCAGCTCGCGGATCTGCTTGCGCGTCTCGCGCAGCACCGTGGCGTTGAACGCCCCGGCCAGGCCGCGGTCGGAGGTGATGACCAGCAGCAGGTGCACATCGGTCTTGCCGGTGCCGGCGATCAGCTTCGGGCCCTGGCCCGCGGTCTTGGCGACCGCGGCCAGGCCGGTCAGCATCCGCTCCATCCGGTCGGCATAGGGCCGGCCAGCCTCGGCCTGCTCCTGGGCGCGGCGCAGCTTCGACGCCGCGACCATCTTCATGGCCGCGGTGATCTTCTGCGTCGACTTGACGCTGGCGATCCGGTTCTTGAGGTCCTTCAACGACGGCATGGCGCCCCGCCTTCAATCGATGTGGTGGGAACGACCGCCGCTCAGACGAAGGTCTTGGCGTAGTTCGTGATGAAGCTGGTCAGCTTCTCCTCGTTCGCCGGCGAGATCTGCTTCTCGTTGCGGATGCCTTCGAGGATCGCCTTGCCGTCGTCGCGCAGCGCGTCGAGCAGGCCCTTCTCGAAATCCTGCACCCGGTTGGTCGGGACGGTGTCGAGATGGCCGCGGACGCCGGCGAAGATCGACGCCACCTGCTCCTCGATCGGCAGCGGGCTGAACTGCGGCTGCTTCAGCAGCTCGGTCAGGCGCGCGCCGCGGGCCAGCAGCTTCTGGGTCGAGGCGTCGAGGTCCGACGCGAACTGGGCGAAGGCCTCCATCTCGCGGTACTGCGCGAGCTCGAGCTTGATGCGGCCGGCGACCTGCTTCATCGCCTTGACCTGGGCGGCGGAGCCGACGCGGCTGACCGACAGGCCGACATTGATGGCCGGGCGGACGCCCTTATAGAACAGGCCGGTCTCGAGGAAGATCTGGCCGTCGGTGATCGAGATCACGTTGGTCGGGATGTAGGCCGACACGTCGCCGGCCTGGGTCTCGATGATCGGCAGCGCGGTCAGCGAGCCGTTGCCGTGCTCGTCGTTCATCTTGGCCGCGCGCTCCAGCAGGCGGCTGTGCAGGTAGAACACGTCGCCCGGATAGGCCTCGCGGCCCGGCGGGCGGCGCAGCAGCAGCGACATCTGGCGGTAGGCCACGGCCTGCTTGGACAGATCGTCATAGATGATCAGCCCGTGCATGCCGTTGTCGCGGAAGAACTCGCCCATCGCGGCGCCGGTGTAGGGCGCCAGGAACTGCAGCGGCGCCGGCTCGGACGCGGTGGCGGCGACGACGATGGTGTATTCCAGCGCGCCGTATTCCTCGAGCGTCTTGACGATCTGGGCGACCGTCGAGCGCTTCTGGCCGACCGCGACGTAGATGCAATAGAGCTTCTGGCTCTCGTCGCCGGACTTGTTGATCTCGCGCTGGTTCAGGATGGTGTCGATGGCGACGGCGGTCTTGCCGGTCTGGCGGTCGCCGATGATCAGCTCGCGCTGGCCGCGGCCGACCGGGGTCAGCGCGTCGATCGACTTCAGGCCGGTCTGCATCGGCTCATGCACCGACTTGCGCGGGATGATGCCCGGGGCCTTGACCTCGACGCGGCTCATCTTCGCGTCCTGGATCGGGCCCTTGCCGTCGATCGGGTTGCCCAGGGCGTCGACCACGCGGCCCAGCAGGCCGCGGCCGACCGGAACCTCGACGATGGCGCCGGTGCGCTTGACCGTGTCGCCTTCCTTGATGTCGCGGTCCTCGCCGAAGATCACGATACCGACATTGTCGGTCTCGAGGTTCAGCGCCATGCCCTTGATGCCGCCCGGGAACTCGACCATCTCGCCGGCCTGGACGTTGTCCAGCCCGTAGACGCGGGCGACGCCGTCACCGACCGACAGGACCTGGCCGACCTCGGCAACGTCGGCCTCGGTCCCGAAATTGGCGATCTGGTCCTTGATGATCGCAGAGATTTCGGCGGCACGGATGTCCATCAGACGGTCCCCTTCATCGCGAGCTGCAGCTTGGCCAGTTTCGTGCGCAGGGAGCTGTCGACCATGCGCGAGCCGACTTTGACGATCATCCCGCCGAGCAAAGCGGGATCGATTTTGACATTGACCTGGACCTTGGCGCCCATGGCCTTCTTGAGCTGGTCGACCAGCGCCTCGGTCTGCCGGTCGCTCAGCGCCGTGGCGGCGGTGACCTCGGCGGTGACCTCGCCGCGGCGGCGGGCCAGCTCGGCCAGGAACGCGTCGATCATGGCGTCGAGGGCGAACAGGCGGCGGTTGCGTGCCACCAGGCCGATGAAGCGCCGCACCAGGTCGGACACGCCGGCCTTCTCCAGCACCGCGGCCATCGCCTTGCCCTGCGCGTCGCGCGACAGGAGCGGGCTGCGGACCAGACGACGCAGATCCTCGCTTTCGGCCAGGGCGGTCTTCAGGCCGCGCAGGTCGTCCGCGGTCTGGTCGAGCGCCTTGCCCTCGTCGGCGAGTGCGTAGAGCGCCGTCGCGTAGCTGGATGCGAGGCCGGAAATCCCTGAGCCTGTGGCTGCCACCGATCGTCCCTCGATCGTTTGTTGTCGATCGTGGCAGGAGGCCACGACCGCCGACTGTTCGGGGGGCTCTATCGCACAACAGAGGGCTGTCCGAGGCCCACCCCTTACGCTCGGCGCGCCGTCATCTAACATAGCGGTAGGGGGTGCGCAACCGGCATCCGGGCGGGTTTTTTATGGCGCGGCGCCGGATATAGACTGGCGCGAGCGATTCGCATCCTCCGGAGGCCACAATGCCGCACGACCATCCGCGCGGGCCCGACGCCGGCCACGATCACGCGGCGCATGATCACGGGCCGGGCCATGCTCACCATCACGGTATGCCGGCAGGGGCGGATGGCGAGCGGCGGCTGCTGATCGCGCTGGCCATCACCGCCGGCTTCATGCTGGTCGAGGCGGCGGGCGGCTGGATCGCCAATTCCCTGGCCCTGCTGGCCGATGCCGGGCACATGCTGACCGATGCCGCGGCGCTGGCCCTGGCCTGGCTGGCGGCGCGGATGGCGCGGCGGCCGCGCGACGCTCGGCGCAGCTACGGCTACGGCCGGGTGCAGGTGCTGGCCGCCTTTGCCAACGGCATCGTGCTGCTGGCCGTGGTCGTCGCCATCGTGGTCGAGGCCGCCGGCCGGCTGGCCGCGCCGGCGCCGGTCGAAGGCGGGCTGATGATCGGCGTCGCCGCGGCCGGGCTGGTCGCCAACATCGTCGCCTTCCGGGTGCTGCAGGGCGGCGACCGCGGCAATCTGAACCTGCGCGGCGCCGCGCTGCACGTGATGGGCGACCTGCTCGGCTCGGTCGGCGCGCTGGCCGCCGGCGCCGTGATCCTCTTGACCGGCTGGACGCCGATCGACCCGATCCTGTCGGTCCTGGTGTCGCTGCTGGTGCTGCGCAGCGCCTGGGCGATCCTGCGCGAATCCGGCCATGTGCTGGTGGAAGGGTCGCCCGGCGGGATCGACGAGGCGGCGCTGAGCGCGGCGATCCTGGCCGAGGTGCATGAGGTCATCGACGTCCACCACGTCCACGCCTGGACCCTGACCCCGGACCGGCCGCTGGTGACCTTGCACGCCCGGCTGCGCGAGGGCGCCGATTCCGACCAGGCGATCGGCGCGGTGACCCGCCTGCTGCGCGATCGCTTCGGCGTCGACCATGCCACGGTGCAGGCCGAATTCGAGGTCTGCGCCGACGCCGAAACCGCCCCGCGACATTAAGCGAAACCCGTCGCGACGGAAAAACGCAATCGCCAGTTCACCTTTTTGCCGGGAAGCGGTAATTATTCGACATAATACCTGTGCATTTGATGTCGCCCATGGCCCGGATGTCCCGGGCGGCGGGCCCGGAAAGGTGACGATGGGGCATAATGGAGCTCTCGCCCGCGACGCGGACCCGATGTCGATCTGCCGCAACGTGACGGTTGCCGGACGACGCACCAGCGTCCGCATGGAGGTCGTGTTCTGGGACGGGCTGATGGAGATCTGCGCGCGCGAGCAGATCGGTCTGAACGAGATCTGTACCCGCATCGACGCCGCCCGCAAGGGCAGCGGCCTGACCGGGGCGCTGCGGGTCTTCGTCCTATGCTATTTTCGAGAGCTGACGCGCCGGCCGGCGCCGGTGCAGCCGCCGGTTCATGCCTCGGTCCAGACCCCGCCGGCGCTGCTGGTCGCGGCGCTGGAAGGCGTGATCGGGGCCCGCGCCTAGGAGCGAGCCGGGCGGCCGGGCTCTAGGCGAGGCCGTCCCAGTTCAGCCGCTCCACCGCGGCCACAGGCCGCAGCCGGTGCCGTTCGGCGGCGGCGGCCAGCTTGTGCGCATCCGGCTGGCCGCTGGCGCCGTGGCGCAGCTCGGCGCCATGGATGCCGCCGATCACGAACAGCCCGTCGATCCCGGCCGCCGCCGCGCCGGCCATGTCGGTGTGGAAGCTGTCGCCGACCGCCAGCACACGCGCCGGGTCGGGCCGGCCCAGCAGCTCGAAGCAGCGGCGATAGACCGGCGGGTGCGGCTTGCCGTGGTAGTACACTTGGCCGCCCAACGTCTCGTAGTGCTGGGCCAGGGCGCCGGCGCAGATCTGCATCCGGCCGCCGACGATGACGACGATGTCCGGGTTGGCGCAGATCATCGGCAGCCGGCGCGCCGCCGCGGCCTCCAGCAGCGGCGCATGGTCCTCGACCCGCTCCTCCGGATCGTCGATGCCGGTGTTCAGGACGAACTCGGCATCGGCCACATCGTCGACGCGGACGACGTCGTCGACGCCCTCATAGACGTCGGCGTCGCGGCTGGGGCCGAGATGCAGGAAGCGCTCGCCCAGCGCCTGGTGGAAGTCGTCGTCGCGCGCCGCCAGCGCCAGATGCGCCGCCTCGCCCGAGGACAGGATGGCGTCCCAGCATTCCTCCGGCACGCCGATCTGGGCCAGGCGCTGGGTCACTGACCCGACCCGGCGCGGCGCGTTCGACAGCAGGCACACCTGCTTGCCCTCGCCGCGCAGCCGCTGCAGGCAGTCGATCACGCCGGGATAGGGCGTGACCCCGTCATGCACTACGCCCCACAGGTCGACGATGAAGGCGTCGTAGCGGTCGCGGATCGCGGCGATGCCGTCGAGGATCGGAATGTTCTCGGTCATCCGTGCTGGCCTGTTCGTCCCATTCCGGTCTGGCCCGGGGCGGCGCCATCGGCACCGCCCCGGAAAGGCTTATGCCGTCTGCAGATCTTCGCCCTGACCCTTCAGCTTCGCCGCCAGCGAAGCCTCGAGGAACTGGTCGATGTCGCCGTCCAGCACCGCGGAGGAGGCGCTGGTCTCCACGCCGGTGCGCAGGTCCTTCACCATCTGGTAGGGCTGCAGCACATAGCTGCGGATCTGGTGGCCCCAGCCGATGTCAGTCTTCTCGGCGTTCAGCGCGTCGGCCTGGGCCTCGCGGATCTTCAGCTCGCGCTCGTACAGGCGGGCGCGCAGCATGTCCATCGCCATGGCCCGGTTGCGGTGCTGCGACCGGTCGTTCTGGCAGGCGACGATGACGCCGGTCGGGATGTGGGTGATCCGGATCGCCGAATCCGTCTTGTTCACATGCTGGCCGCCGGCGCCGGAGGCCCGGTAGGTGTCGACCTTCAGATCCTTGTCCAGGATCGTGATCTCGATCGTATCATCGACCACCGGCGACACCGAGGCCGAGGCGAAGCTGGTGTGCCGCCGCGCCGCGCTGTCATAGGGGCTGATCCGGACCAGGCGGTGCACGCCCGATTCGGTCTTCAGCCAGCCATAGGCGTTGTGGCCCTTGATCAGCACCGTCGCCGACTTGATCCCGGCCTCTTCGCCCGGGCTCTCCTCCAGCCATTCGACCTTGAAGCCGTGCTGCTCGGCCCAGCGCACATACATGCGCAGCAGCATCTGGCCCCAATCCTGGGCCTCGGTGCCGCCGGCGCCGGCATTGACCTCGAGATAGCAGTCATTGCCGTCGGCTTCGCCGGCCAGCAGGCTCTCCAGCTGCTTCTTCGCCACCCGCTGGGCCAGCTGGCCCAGCTGGGCCTCGGCGTCGGCCAGCACCTCGGCATCGTCCTCGGCCTCGGCCAGCTCGATCAGGCCGACGGTGTCGTCGAACTCGCCGGCCAGGGCCTTGTAGCCGCCGATGGCGTCATCGAGATGGGTGCGCTCGCGCAGCAGGGTCTGCGCCTTCTCCGGGCTGTCCCAGAGCTTCGGATCCTCGGCGAGGGCGTTCAGCTCGTCCAGTCGTCTGAGTGCGTTATCCCAGTCAAAGAGACCTCCTCAGCAGCGCGAGCGACTGCTTGATCTCTTGGGCCTTGGCTTCCGTCTCGGCGCGCATCGGTGCGCTCCTCTCCAATTCGGTCCGTCCACGGGGTTGCCGGCCGCGCGGCGGCCTGCAATGCGAACCGGGGATGTAGGATGGATCGGCGGTCAGGTAAAGGCCGCGAGCGGGGAAAACTCGCCCGCGGCCTGGGCCTCAAGCCTTGCGAGGCCGCAGCTGACTGACGTCGCGCACCGCGCCGCGGGCGGCGCTGGTGGTCAAGGCCGCGTACGCCTGCAGCGCCTGCGAGACCTTGCGGGCACGCGGCGCCGAGGGCTCCCAGCCGCCATCGGCGCGGGCGTTCATCGCCGCCCGGCGATGCGCCAGCTCCTCATCCGACACGGCGAGGTGGATCTTGCGGTGCGGGATATCGATCTCGATCGTGTCGCCCTCCTGCACCAGGGCGATGGCGCCGCCCTCGGCCGCCTCGGGCGAGACATGGCCGATCGACAGGCCGGAGGAGCCTCCGGAGAAGCGGCCGTCGGTGACCAGGGCGCAGACCTTGCCCAGGCTCTTCGACTTCAGATAGCTGGTCGGGTACAGCATCTCCTGCATGCCGGGGCCGCCCTTCGGGCCCTCGTAGCGGATCAGCACGACGTCGCCGGGCTTGATGGTGTCGCCCAGGATGGCCTCGACCGCCGCGTCCTGGCTCTCGAAGATCCGGGCGGGGCCGGAGAAGGTCAGGATGCTGGCATCGACGCCGGCGGTCTTCACCACGCAGCCATCCTCGGCGATGTTGCCGTACAGCACCGCCAGGCCGCCATCGGGGCTGAAGGCGTGCTCCAGGTCGCGGATGACCCCGCGCTTGCGGTCGGCGTCGACGCTGGGGTAGCGCGCATCCTGGCTGAAGGCGACCTGGGTCGGGATGCCGCCCGGCGCCGCGGCGTAGAATTTGTGCACGGATTCGCTGTCGGTGCGCTTGATGTCCCACTGGTCCAGCGCTGCCGCCAGGCTGTCGGCATGGACCGTGTGGGTCTCGCGGTTCAGCAGGCCGGCACGGTCCAGCTCGCCCAGGATGGCCATGATGCCGCCGGCGCGGTGGACGTCCTCCATATGCACGGTCGACAGCGCCGGCGCGACCTTGCACAGCACCGGCACCCGGCGCGACAGCCGGTCGATGTCGGCCATGGTGAAGTCGACCCCGCCCTCCTGTGCCGCGGCCAGCAGGTGCAGCACGGTGTTGGTCGACCCGCCCATGGCGATGTCGAGGGTCATGGCGTTCTCGAAGGCGGCGAAGCTGGCGATGCTGCGCGGCAGCACCGACGCGTCGTCCTGCTCGTAATGGCGCTTCGCCAGGTCGACGATCAGGTGCCCGGCCTCGACGAACAGGCGCTTGCGGTCGGCATGGGTGGCCAGGGTCGAGCCGTTGCCCGGCAGGGCCAGGCCCAGCGCCTCGGTCAGGCAGTTCATCGAATTGGCGGTAAACATGCCGGAGCAGGAGCCGCAGGTCGGGCAGGCCGACCGCTCGATCACCTTGACGTCCTCGTCGCTGATCCGGCTGTCCGCCGCGGCGACCATGGCGTCGATCAGGTCCAGCGCCTTGGTCTCGCCGCCGACCTTGACCTTGCCGGCCTCCATCGGCCCGCCGGACACGAACACCACCGGGATGTTCAGCCGCATCGCGGCCATCAGCATGCCGGGCGTGATCTTGTCGCAGTTCGAGATGCAGACCATGGCGTCGGCGCAATGCGCGTTGACCATGTACTCGACGCTGTCGGCGATGATCTCGCGCGACGGCAGGCTGTACAGCATGCCGTCATGGCCCATGGCGATGCCGTCATCGACGGCGATGGTGTTGAACTCCTTCGCGACCCCGCCCGCGGCCTCGATCTCCCGCGCCACCAGCTGGCCGAGGTCCTTGAGGTGGACATGGCCGGGCACGAACTGGGTGAAGGAGTTGACGACGGCGATGATCGGCTTGCCGAAATCCGCATCCGTCATGCCGGTCGCCCGCCAGAGCCCGCGGGCTCCGGCCATGTTGCGGCCGTGGGTGGTGGTGCGGGAACGATAGGCTGGCATTGATCGGGGTCCGTGCTGCTCGGGTCACTTTCGGTCGGTCGGATGGCTACGGCGATCAGAAAAGAACCGCGGCACCCGTCGGAAACACCCAGAAAGAACGCCATTCCCGCCCGCGGCGCAAGGGCGACGGACGCAACGCTCCCGCGCGCGGAGTGCCGCTTACCGGCTCGCCGCGGCGTCCCGAGGCTCAGCCGGGTCGTCGGCGGCGTAGGCGGGGGTGGCCAAGCGCAGGCAGCTGACCACCGTGGCGGCGGTTGCCAGCCCGGCCGCCGTCAGCAGGGCGGCCTGGGCGCCATGGTCGGGGAAATGCGCGAACAGCAGCGCCACCAGCGCGGCGCCGGTGGCCTGGCCCAGCAGGCGGGCGGTGCCCAGCATGCCGCTGGCGGCGCCGCTGCGGCTGCGCGGTGCCGACCCGATCATCACCCGGTTGTTGGGGGCCTGGAACAGGCCGAATCCGGCGCCGCACAGCGCCATGCGCCAGACGATGCTGAAGGGGGCGGGATCCGCCGGCAGGGTCGCCATCAGCACCAGGCCGATGGCGAGGAGGGCAAGGCCGATGCCGCCGAGCAGGCCGGGCGGGTGCCGGTCGGACAGGCGGCCGGCGAAGGGCGCGGTCACCGCCACCGCCAGCGGCCAGGGCATCATCAGCAGGCCGACCTGGGCCGGGGAGAAGCCGTAGCCGGTCTGCAGCAGGAAGGGCAGCGCCACGAAGGCCGCCATCTGCGCCATGAAGGAGCTGATCGAGGTGGCGACCGACAGCCCGACCACCGGAATGCGCAACAGGTCCAGCGGCAGCAGCGGCGTCGCCCGGGCCAACTGCCGCCGAACCAGCCACACCGCGGCGACAAGGCACAAGCCGAACTGCAATGCGATCAACGGCCAGTCGAGCGCATGGGCTATGCTGTCGATGCCGGTGATCAGGACGCCGAAGGTGGCGGCGGAGAGCAACGCGCTCAGCAGGTCGAAGCGGCGGTCGGCAAGGTCGCTTTCCGGCAGGTTGCGGCTGCCGATGATGATGGCGGCGATGCCGAGCGGCAGGTTGATGGCGAACAGCCAGGGCCAGGAGGCGATCGACAGCAGGGCGCCGGCGAAGCTGGGACCGACCGTCGAGGCGCTGGCCGCGATCATGGCGTTGACGCCCAGCACATGGCCCAGCCGGGCGCGCGGGAAGATATAGCGGATCAGCGCGGTGTTGACGCTCATGATCCCGGCGGCGCCGAAGCCCTGGGCGACGCGGGAGAGGGTCAGCGCCAGCAGCGAATCCGACAGGGCGCAGGCCAGCGAGGCGACGGTGAACAGGGCCAGGCCGCCGACATAGATCCGGCGATAGCCGACGATCTCGCCCAAGCCCGCCAGCGGCAGCAGCGAGACCACCACCGCCAGCTGATAGGCATTGACGATCCAGATCGACATCGACGGACTGGCCTGGAACTCGGCCGCGATCGTCGGCAGCGCCACATTGGCGACGGAACCGTCGAGCACGGCGAGCATGATGCCGAGCACCACGGTGGCGAAGGCCCATCTGCGGCGGGGCAGGGGCAGGCCGTCGGGCAGGGACACGAGACCTCGCTTTCGCGGCGGGCACACTTGGTGCCGCCGTCCATGGCATGATCCTGGAACCAGCCGTTGCAAATAGCTATGGCGATTTAGCTATAACAGAATAGCAAAATGATCGACCCGGACCAGACCCTCCCGATCGAGCGCGAGCAGCTCAGCGCCTTCCGGCTGCAGCTGATGGCGCTGCTGCGGCGGCTGCGGCGCGAATCCGACGGCGGCGATATCCCGCTGTCGCAGCTGATGCTGCTGGCCGCGCTGCTGCGCCTGGGCGGCACGGCCAGCCCGACCGAGCTCGCGGCGGTCGAGGGGCTGCGCTCGTCCAATGTCGCGGCGCTGCTGCGCGGGCTGGAGAAGGACGGGCTGGTGCGACGCGAGGCCGACGCCGGCGACCGGCGCCGGCTGCATGTGGTGCTCACCGACGCCGGCACCCGGGCGGTGCTGGAGAATCGCAGCCGGCGCGAGGCCTGGATGGCCGAGGCCGTGGCGGCCTGCCTGTCGCCGGAGGAGCGGGCGCAGCTGATCGCCGCCGGCGCCCTGCTGCAGCGGTTGGCGGAATATCAGGAGGGCGGATCGAGGCCGACAGTCCTTGTCCCCCCTCCCCTCGCGGGAGGGGGGTAGGGGGAGGGGGTTGTCGATCGAATAGCTCCGTCGTTGCGGCTTCCGAAACGACCGACTTCGAGAGCTTTGGGTGAACCTGACAATCGCTCTTGCGGGTCGAACCCCCTCCCCCTGCCCCCCTCCCGCAGGGGGAGGGGGATTCAATTGGGGAGCCCTACTCTCTACTCCGCCGCCTCGACCAGCGGGGCGGGGGTGTAGTTCAGGATCGGGCCCAGCCAGCGTTCGACCTCGGCGATCGGCATGCCCTTGCGGCGGCCGTAGTCCTCGACCTGGTCGCGCTCGACCTTGGCGACGCCGAAATAGTACGAGTCCGGATGCGCCAGATAGAGGCCGGAGACCGATGAGCCCGGCCACATGGCGTAGCTCTCGGTCAGGCGCACGCCGATCCGCTTCTCGGCGTCGAGCAGCCGGAACAGCGTCACCTTCTCGGTGTGGTCCGGCTGGGCCGGGTACCCGGGAGCAGGGCGGATGCCGCGATAGGGCTCGCCGATCAGCTCGTCCGGGGCGAAGGCCTCGTCCGGGGCATAGCCCCAGAACTCACGGCGCACGCGCTGGTGCATGGCCTCGGCGAAGGCCTCGGCGAAGCGGTCGGCCAGCGCCTTCACCAGGATCGAGGAATAGTCGTCATTGGCCCGGGCGAAGCGGTTGGCGATCGCCTCCTCCTCGATCCCGGCGGTGACGACGAAGCCGCCGACATAGTCGGCCTTGCCGCTGTCCACCGGCGCGACGAAGTCGGACATCGCCACGCGCGGCCGGCCGTCGCGCTTGGACAGCTGCTGCCGCAGGGTGAAGAAGGTCGCCAGCTCTCGGCCCCGTGCCTCGTCGGTGAACAGGCGGATGTCGTCGCCCACCGCGCCGGCCGGCCAGAAGCCGATCACCGCCTGCGGCTTGAACCAGCGCTCCTCGACGATGCGGGCCAGCATCGCCTGGGCGTCGTGGAACAGCTGCCGGGCGGCCTCGCCCTGCTTCTCGTCCTGCAGGATCGCCGGATAGCGGCCCTTTAGCTCCCAGGTCTGGAAGAACGGCGTCCAATCGATGTAGCGCGCCAGCTCCGCCAGGTCCCAGTCCTGGAACACGCGGGTGCCCAGGAAGGACGGCTTCGGCGGCTGGTAGCCGGCCCAGTCGACGGCGAAGGGCGTGGCCCGCGCGGCCGCCAGCGGCAGGCGCTGCTTCTCCGCCTCGGCCCTGGCATGGCTGTCGGCGACCTTGCGGTACTCGTCGCGCACGCCCTCGACATAGCCGCGCTTGGCCTCGGGCGACAGCAGGCTCGAGACCACGCCGACGGCGCGGCTGGCGTCGTTGACATAGACGGTCTGGCCGCGGGCGTAGCGCGGATGGATCTTCACCGCCGTGTGCACCCGGCTGGTGGTGGCGCCGCCGATCAAGAGCGGGATGTCGAAGCCGTCGCGCTCCATCTCCGCCGCCACATGCACCATCTCGTCCAAGGACGGAGTGATCAGCCCGGACAGGCCGATGATGTCGACCTTCTCGGCCTTCGCCGTCTCCAGGATCTTGGTGGCCGGGACCATGACGCCGAGATCGATGATCTCGTAGTTGTTGCAGGCCAGCACGACGCCGACGATGTTCTTGCCGATGTCGTGCACGTCGCCCTTGACGGTCGCCATCAGGATCTTGCCGGCGCTGCGCCGCTCCCCACCGCCGCCATTGGCGGCCTTCTCGGCCTCCATATAGGGCAGCAGATGGGCCACGGCCTGCTTCATGACGCGGGCCGACTTCACCACCTGGGGCAGGAACATCTTGCCGGCGCCGAACAGGTCGCCGACCACGTTCATCCCTGCCATCAGCGGGCCTTCGATGACGTGCAGCGGCCGCTCGGCCTCCAGTCGCGCCTCCTCGACATCGGCGTCGATGAACTCGGTGATGCCGTTGACCAGCGCATGCTCCAGCCGCTTGCCGACCGGCCGCTCGCGCCAGGTCAGGTCGCGCTCCTTGGCCTCGCGGCCGGCGGCGCCCTTGAAGCGCTCGGCCAGGGCCAGCAGCCGCTCGGTGGCGTCGTCGCGGCGGTTGAGGACCACGTCCTCGCAGGCCTCGCGCAGCTCCGGCTCGATCGATTCATAGACCGCCAGCTGTCCGGCGTTGACGATGCCCATGTCCATGCCGGCCTGGATGGCGTGGTACAGGAACACCGCGTGCATCGCCTCGCGCACCGGCTCGTTGCCGCGGAACGAGAAGGACAGGTTGGAGACGCCGCCGGAGATATGGGCGTGCGGCAGGGTCTGCCGGATCTGCCGGGTGGCCTCGATGAAGGCGACGCCGTAGCCGTTGTGCTCCTCGATGCCGGTCGCGACCGCGAAGACGTTGGGATCGAAGACGATGTCCTCGGGCGGGAAGCCGGCCTCTTCCGTCAGCAGCTTGTAGGCCCGGGTGCAGATCTCGACCTTGCGCTGCAACGTGTCGGCCTGGCCGGCCTCGTCGAAGGCCATGACCACGACCGCGGCGCCGTAGGACCGCACCAGCCGGGCGTGGTGCAGGAAGGCCTCCTCGCCCTCCTTCATCGAGATCGAGTTGACCAGGGGCTTGCCCTGGACGCATTTCAGCCCGGCCTCGATGATCGAGAACTTCGAGCTGTCGATCATCACCGGCACGCGGGCGATGTCGGGCTCGGCCGCGATCAGGTTCAGGAACTCGACCATGGCCCGCTCGGAATCGATCAGACCCTCATCCATGTTGATGTCGAGGATCTGGGCGCCATTGGCCACCTGGTCGCGCGCCACCTCCAGCGCCGCGGCATAGTCGCCGGCGGTGATCAGCTTGCGGAAGCGGGCCGAGCCGGTGACGTTGGTGCGCTCGCCGACATTGACGAAGGGGATGTCGCCGGTCAGCGTGAACGGCTCCAAGCCCGACAGCCGCATCAGCGGGGCCGCCGTGGGCACCTGGCGCGGCGGCAGGTCCGCCACGGCCTCGGCGATGGCGCGGATATGGTCGGGGGTCGACCCGCAGCAGCCGCCGACGATGTTGACCAGCCCCTCCTCGGCGAAGCCGCGGATCTGGGCGGCCATCGCCTCCGGCGTCTCGTCATACTGGCCGAACTCGTTCGGCAGGCCGGCATTCGGATAGGCGCAGACGAAGGTGTCGGCCGCCTCCGCGAGCTCGGCCAGATGCGCCCGCATGGCGTTGGCGCCCAGGGCGCAGTTCAGGCCGATGGTGAAGGGCCGGGCGTGCCGCACCGAATGCCAGAAGGCGGTCGGGGTCTGGCCCGACAGGGTGCGGCCGGACAGGTCGGTGATGGTGCCGGAGATCATCACCGGCAGGTGCACGCCCTTCTCGGCGAAGACCAGCTCGGTGCCGAAGATCGCCGCCTTGGCGTTCAGCGTGTCGAAGATGGTCTCGATCAGGATGATCTCGGCGCCGCCGTCGACCAGGCCGCGCACCTGCTCGGCATAGGCGTCGCGCAGCTGGTCGAAGGTGACGGCGCGGTAGCCGGGGTTGTTGACGTCCGGCGAGATCGAGGCGGTGCGGTTGGTCGGCCCCAGCGCGCCGGCGACGAAGCGGCGGCGGCCGTCCATCGCCCGGGCCTTGGCCGCGGCCCGGCGGGCCAGCCGCGCGCCGTGGAAGTTCAGGTCGTAAACCACCTTCTCCATGCCGTAATCGGCCTGGGCGATCGAGGTGGAGGAGAAGGTGTTGGTCTCGAGGATGTCGGCGCCGGCGATGGCGTAGCCGAAATGGATCGCCTCGATCGCATCCGGCTGGGTCAGGATCAGCAGGTCGTTGTTGCCCTGCAGGTGGCAGTCGCAGCCGGCGAAATGGGTGCCGCGGAAATGCTCCTCGCCGAAGCCGAGGCCCTGGATCTGGGTGCCCATGGCGCCGTCCAGGATCAGCACGCGCTCGCGCGTCGCCGCGGTCAGCGCGGCCAGAACCTCGGTGCCGTCGACCGGCTCCAGGGGGATGTCCAGGGAAGGCGTGGTCATGGCGAGCAGCCGGCGGTTCCGGATCGGGATGTACGTAATGACATAAAGATATCTTTATATCAACATCCGATGTCGCCAACTGAGCCACGGATGTCGCCGAGAGAGCGGCGGGCTCTCTCGGCGTGGCCCTGGCGCTACTTGCTCTCCGCGGTCGGCTCCAGTCCGGTCGCGGCGATGGCCGGGGCGGCGGCGGGGGATGCCAGGAAGTCGAGCAGCTTCTTCGCCGCTGCCGGGTCGTGCGAGCCGGCGACGATGCCGGCGGAATACGGCGTCACCTGCTGCAGCTCCGGCGGCAGCGGCCCGACCAGGTCGATGCCCTCGACCGGCTTCAGCTCGGCGATCTGCTGGAAGCCCAGCTCGGCCTCGCCCTTGGCCACGATCTCGCCGACCGGCGTGGCGGGGATCTTGCGCGCCTTGCCCGCCATCTGCTCGGCGATGCCGAGGCGCTGGAACATCCGGGTCGAGATGTAGACGCCGCTGGCGCTGTCGGAATAGGCGACCGACTTCGCCGCCAGCAGCGCCTGCTTCACCGCCTCGGCCGAGCTGATGTCCGGCTTCGGCGCGCCGGCCTTCACCGCGACGCCGATGCTGGAGCGGGCGAGGACGACCATGCTGTCGGGCAGCACCTTGCCCTGCTTGATCAGGTCGTCGAGGGCGGTGCCGACCATGATCACGACATCCAGCTTTTCACCGCGCGCCAGCCGGGCCGGCACCGCGTTCGGCGTGTCGCCCATCGACGGACCCCATTGGATCTTCAGCGTGTCGCCGCTGGCGCGCTCGTACTCCGGCGCCAGGGCGCGGTAGGCGGCGGCGAAACCGCCGGAGCTGACGACCTGCAGCTCGGCCGCAGCCACGGGCTGGACCACGAGCAGCAGTCCGGCGACGGCGAGGGCGGCACGGGAGACGATCGGCGGCAGCGTCATGGGGAAGGCCTCGGCTGAATCGGATCGGGATCCTGATCGTGGCCGGAAACACTGCGACCCGTGGCCCGTCGGTCCGTCGGGTCAGCCATGCCCGGACACCGTGCCGCAGCCGGCTTGTCCGGCCGAGATTTATGTCCGACGTACCCTCCAGGCGCGCTGCCGTCGCGGCGCGTCCGGAGTTCCCTGATGAGCCTCGCCCACGATCCCGATTTCCTGCGCCTCCTGGCCGGCAGCCACGCCCGGCTGGTCGGCGCGCCGCTGCTGCCGATGGAGGGCGACGCCGCCGAGCAGGCGCGCTGGCTCTATGGCGACGCGCCGTTCTGCGTTCTGGCGCACAACACCGATGCCGATCCGCGCTTCGTCTACGCCAACCGCTCGGCTCAGGCCCGCTTCGAGTATGGCTGGGACGAGTTCACGACGCTGCCGTCCCGCCTCTCCGCCGAGGCGCCGGACCGGGCCGAGCGGCAGCGCCTGCTCGACGCCGTGACCCGCGACGGCTTCATCGGCGATTATCGCGGCCTGCGCATCGCCAAGTCCGGCCGCCGCTTCTGGATCGAGAACGCCACCGTCTGGCAGCTGATCGACGAGGCCGGCACTCTGCGCGGCCAGGCGGCGACCTTCCGGGACTGGCGGGAGGTGTAGGACGGGGCCTGCCTCTGCCGATGCCTCGGAGCCATGCTAGGCTCCTCTCTGGGCGGGGAGGGACAGGCGCATGGGGCGGACGAAGGGACTTCTGGTTTATGGCTCGATTCTCGCGATCTTCCTGGTGATCATTCTCATGATCGAGGGCTATGGCCTCTGGGATGCGATCAAGGGCGTCGGGTCGACCTTCGTCCTCGTGCTGGTCATCATTGGGGCCCTGATGGCGATGGCGTCGAACTCCTGACGCGGTCACGAGCCCTGCCGTGTCCCCAACTGCTGCCAGTGCCCGGGGTTGAGCACCAGCCGGCCGGAGTCGAAGCGCAGGGTCAGCGGATAGCGCCCCGGCACCATGAAGTCGGTGGCCGAGACCGGCTTCAGCTCGGTCTTCTCCTCCTTGCCGATGGCGAAGGCGGCGCGCGCGCCGGTCGCCTGGGCGAACAAAGTGTCGCCCTCCGCCGTGACCTTCACGGTCACGAAGGGGCTGAAGACGTAGTCGCCGGCCAGCGCCGCCAGCTTGTCCGCCGGCAGGACCGGCTTGGCGGCGGACGTGGCCGGCTTCGGCTGGTCCGGTACGGAGGCGAGGATGGCGTCCCACATCACCTCGCCGCCGACCACGCCGAGATCGACCGTCGGCAGCATCGCCGCCTCGTCCTCCAGCTCGCCGGTCGAGACGGCGTACAGCACGTCGCCGTCGAACTCGGTGGCGAAGGGCTGCAGCGCCCGGCCCATCGAGCTGTGCACCTGGATCGCCAGGCGCTGCAGCTCCGCCGGCTTCAGCTTCTGGTTGGTGACGACCAGGCTGACCGTGGTGTTGCGGGCCGGGGCGTCGGCGTTCGGCGCGCCGGTCCAGCCCGGCTTGCGGCTGGCCGGATAGCCCGCCAGCAGCGCCGCGGTGGTCAGGTCCTTCGGCCAGCCCTCGTCGCCGTAGCAGGCGGCCACCTTGCCGTCGCGCGTGGTGACCACGCCCAGCGCGTTGACCACGACGAAGGCGGCGATCTTGACCTGCCCGATCTGGCGGAAGGCGCCGCCCTGGCCGGAGAAGGCGTTGCAGCCGAACAGCGACCCGGTGACCGCGAGCCGGCCGGCCCCCTGGGCGCCCAGCGGGAACACGCCGGGCCTGGCGGCGCGGAAGGCAGCCTGGGCCAGCCGCTTGTCGGGCACGATCTCGTTCAGCCGGCGGCCGCCGAGATCGTAGATGATGGCGCCGACCGACAGGGCGATGTTGTCCCAATGGCCGCCGCGAATCCCGTCCTCCTTCAGCGCCGAGGCGACGGCGGTGGTGGCCTCCAGCCCGTACCAGGAGCCGCCGGCGAACACCACGGCGTCCAGCTCCGGCGCATCGTAGCCCAGGCGGAGGTAGTCGGTGTTGACCGTGCCCGGCCCGCCGCCGCGGACATCGACCGCGGCCAGCGACCGTCGGTCGAAATGGACTACGGTGACGCCGGTCGGCCCCTCCTCGTACTCGCCGGTGCCGACCTGCACCGCCGGCCAGTCGAACTGCAGCAGCTTGTCGCCGGCGTTCAGCACCGGTGCCGGCGTGTCCTGGGCCGCGGCCGGCAACGCTGCCAGCAGCGCGGCGAGCAGACCAGTTGCCAAAGCTCCGCCGATCGATCTCGGGCCGTTCCGTCGATTCCGCATTCCATCCCCCTGTACGTGATTCACCGGCTGCCGGCGGACGGGAATGCTGTCCCAACCGCGCGGCATCCGGAAGGGGATAGTGGCGCCGCCGCTCTGCAATCCCATCTTGATGGGGGCGACAGCGCAGACGGAGGCAGGCGATGCCGCGTTCCCCGATCCTCTCCCGCCGCGCCCTGCTGGGCGCCCTGGCCGTGACCGGCGCCGCGCCGCTGCTGCCGGTCCCGGCGGCGACCGCCCAGGCGGCCCCGGCCACCCGGCCGATCCCCTCGACCGGTGAAGCGCTGCCGGTGGTCGGGCTCGGCAGCTGGATCACGTTCAATGTCGGCGACGACCCGCAGGCGCGCGACGACTGCGCCGAGGTGATGCGCGCCTTCTTCGCCGCGGGCGGGCGGCTGATCGATTCCTCGCCAATGTACGGCTCGTCCCAGCCGGTGATCGGCCATGGCCTGGCCAGGCTCGGATGGCCCGCCGGCTTGTTCGCGGCCGACAAGGTCTGGACCTCCGGCGACGGGCCGGGACAGATCGAGGACTCGCGCCGGCTTTGGGGCGTGCCCCGCTTCGACCTGCTGCAGGTCCACAACCTGCTGGCCTGGGAGACGCATCTCGACACGCTCTTCGCCATGAAGGCGGAGGGCCGGCTACGCTATGTCGGCATCACCACCTCGGAGGGGCGGCGGCATGGCGAGATCGAGCAGGTGATGCGCAGCCGGCCGATCGACTTCGTGCAGATCACCTACAACATTCTCGACCGCGAGGTGGAGGACCGCATCCTGCCGCTGGCGCAGGAGCGCGGCATCGCCGTCATCGTCAACCGGCCGTTCCGCCAGGGCGAGCTGATCGACGATGTCGACGGTGAGGCGCTGCCCGGCTGGGCCGGCGAGGTCGGCTGCGGCAGCTGGGCCCAGATCCTGCTGAAATTCGTGGTCTCGCACCCAGCCGTCACCTGCGCCATACCGGCCACCACCCGTGTCGACCATGTGCGGGAGAATCTCGGCGTCGCCCGCGGCCCGATGCCGGATGCGGCGATGCGCCGGCGGATGGCCGCCGATGTCGAGGCGCTGTGATGGCGGAGTGGTGGAGCTACCGCCTCTCCGACTTCCTGCTGTTCTCGCCCCGCACCTATCACCGGCTGTTCGAGCTGTACAACGCAGCGATCTGGCCGGCGCAGGCCGTCTCCGTCCTGCTCGGGCTGCTGATGCTGGTGCTGCTGCGCCGCGGCGGTCCGGTGGCGGGGCCCTCCGTCGGCGCCATCCTGGCCGCCTGCTGGGCCTGGGTGGCGATCGCCTTTCATCTCGACCGCTACGCCAGCATCAACTGGGGCGCGCCCTGGCTCGCCGCGGGCTTCCTGGCGCAGGCGGCGCTGCTGGTCTGGGCCGGGGCGATCGGCGGCCGGCTCTCCGTCCCTCCGCGGCTCGATGCCGCCGGCCGGGCGGGGATCGGGATTTTCCTGTTCGCGCTGCTGGCGCAGCCGGCGATCGGCCTGCTGCTCGGCCGGACCTGGCGCCAGGCCGAGATCTTCGGCGTCGCGCCCGATCCGACCGCGATCGGCACGCTCGGCCTGCTGCTGGCCCTGGCCGGGCCGGCGCGCTGGCTGCTGATGATCCTGCCGGTGCTGTGGTGCGCCGTCACCGGGGCGACGTTGTGGGCGATGTCGGCGCCGGAGGCCTGGATGCCGCCGACCGCGGCGCTGCTGGCGACCATGCTCGCGGCCCGGCAGGCGCTGGTGCGCCAGCTTTCGCCCTGATCCGGCCCTCAGGCCTTCTTGTTCCGCAGGGCCTCGGCCTGGGCGTAGAACTTCTTCTCCCACTCCTTGTGCGCGTCCTGCCCCTCGCGGATGAAGGGGGTGAAGACGGCCAGGTTCAGGAGCAGCCAGTTCACCAGCTTCGCCGGGAAGCGCAGCGGCTTGACGAAGTCGATGAACAGCACCACCCGGGTCTTGTCGGTGTGGTTCCAGGCCTCGTGCTCATAGGCATCGTCGAACACCAGGGCCTTGCCCTCGGTCCAGTGGCAGATCTGCTTGTCGACGCGGATCGCCAGCTTCTCGCGCGGCTCCGGCACCAGCAGCGGCAGATGCAGCCGCAGCACGCCGTTGTATGGGCCACGATGGGCGGCCAGGTGCTTGCCGGGCTCGAAGATCGAGAACATCGCGGTCTTCAGCCCGGGGATCTTCTGGACGATGCGCCAGGTCTCCGGGCACTGGGCGACGTTCTTCTCCGAGCTGACGCCGTAGCCGGCGAGGAAGAACGTCTTCCAGTGATTGTCCTTGCTGATCGTCTTCACGTCGGACGAGATGTCCTGGAAGCTCGGCAGCTCGTGCTGGCGCAGCAGCACACGATCCAGCTCGGCCCGGATCAGGGGCCATTCGCGCTCGATCTCGGCGACCCAGGGAAAGACGGCGGTATCGTAGACCGGCGGGTTGCCGACCTTGGTGTATTTCAGGTTGAGCCGCTCGGCCCAGGCGACGAAGCGCATGAAGAAGCGGGTCACCAGGCTCGGCCGCTCCAGGGTCGGGTCGATGCCTTCCGTGGCGAACACCTGCTTCGGGTTGACTGGGCCCGGATGCGTCGCGGTGCCTTGGTTTCCGACGCTTGCGTTCACGGTGTCACACTCCGACTGTGCTCTCGCTTCCGAACGGTCGCCGCGGCTTGGTTCGCCGCTGCGACGCAGGATTATATCGCAGAAAACGGCGGTTGGGATCTTGGTCCGCCATGGAATTCCTTCCCCTACACCAATGGCAGGGCAGTTGCCATCGCTCCATCTGCGAATCATTCCTAGCCGGATTTGTGACAAGGTCAAGACACTGCGGGGGCGGCGCGACATTGAGCCCATGACTGACGTCTGCCCCCGGCCGCGCTAAGGTGGCCTGCAAATTCCGCCGGAGCTCCGCCCATGCCGTCGCTCGCGCATCTGCTGCCCTTCTTCGTCGCCACGGTGCTGATCGCGATCATCCCGGGGCCGGCGATCCTCTACACCGTGGCGCAGACGCTGGCGCGCGGCCGGGCGGCGGGGTTCCGCGCCGCCACCGGCATCGCGGTCGGCGACCTGGTCCATGTCGTGGCCGCCGCGGCCGGGCTGTCTGCGGTGTTCCGCTGGTCGCCGACCCTGTTCCTGGTGGTGAAGATCTTCGGCGCCGCCTATCTGGTCTGGCTCGGCATCCGCATGCTGCGCCGCCGCGGGGCCGGCGACGCCTTGCCGCAGCTGGCGCAGAAGACGGCGCGCCGGGCCTTCTCCGAAAGCGTGACGGTCGAGCTCCTGAACCCGAAGACGGCGCTGTTCTTCATCGCCTTCCTGCCGCAATTCGTCGATCCGGCGGCCGGGCTGCCGGTATGGGCCCAGTTCCTGGTGCTGGGCATGATCGTCAACGCCGTGTTCTTCGCGGCCGACGTCGCCACCCTTTTGTGCATCGATCGGGCGATGGCCCGGCTGCGCCGCAGCGAGCGGGTGGCGCGCTGGCTGCGCCTGGCCAGCGGCTCGGCCCTGGTCGGACTCGGCGCCCATATGGCACTCAGCCGGAACTGAGCGGCAGCCGCCGGCACCCCTTACCGCGTATTCATGCGGCTTAATGTGCCGCGGCCGCCGCGCCGGCGTAGCCTCGCGCTGCGTGTCTGGATGGCCAGCCACGGACGCGAGATGGCGGCCGAGATGCGGGCGGTGGGACAGGCGGTGCAGGCCGGCCGCCGCGCCCTCGCGGCGCTGGCTGTGGTGGTCGGCGTCGCAGTGCTGCGCGAAGGGTCGGAGGTGGTGCTGTTCCTCTATGGCGTGATCACCGCGGGGGGCACCACCGCGGCCGGCGTCGCGGCCGGCGTGGGGCTCGGCATCGCCGCCGGCGCCCTGGTCAGCGGCCTGCTCTATTTCGGCCTGCTCGCCATCCCGGTGCGGCATTTCTTCAGGGCGACGACCGGGCTGATCACGCTGCTCGCCGCCGGCCTCGCCGCCCAGGCCGTCGCCTTCCTGGAACAGGGCGGCTATGCCGACGCCTGGTCGACTCCGCTGTGGAACAGCAGTGCCGTGCTGCCGGAGGACGGCATCCTCGGCCGGGTGCTGCACACCCTGGTCGGCTACACCGACCAGCCGACGGGGATGCAGCTCGCCGCCTATCTCGCCGTGGTGGCGGTGATCCTGCTGCTGATGCGGGCGGTGTCCGACGGGCAGCCGCGGCGCGCGGCGGCGGGCTAGGAAAGAATCGTGCGCGCCGCGTGACCGCGGCCGGCACCGCTCCTATACTCGCCTCCGTGACAGGAGGAATGCCGCCATGACCGCCTTCGACAAGCGGACCGCCGCCGATTGGGAGGCGCTGGCCCGGAAGGAGCTGCGTGACCGCCCGCTCGAGACCCTCACGGTCGAGACGGCGGAGGGCGTGACGGTCAGGCCGCTCTACACCGCGGCCGATGTGCCCGAGGGCGCAGCGGGCGAGCTGCCGGGCTTCGCTCCGTTCACCCGCGGGGTGCGCGGCACGATGTATGCCGGCCGGCCCTGGACAGTCCGGCAGTACGCCGGCTTCTCCACCGCCGAGGCGTCGAACGCCTTCTACCGCGCCAACCTCGCGGCCGGGCAGCAGGGCGTCTCGGTCGCCTTCGACCTGGCCACCCATCGCGGCTATGACAGCGACCATCCGCGCGTGGTCGGCGATGTCGGCAAGGCCGGGGTGGCGATCGATTCCGTCGAGGACATGAAGATCCTGTTCGACGGCATCCCGCTCGACCGCATGTCGGTGTCGATGACCATGAACGGGGCCGTGCTGCCTGTGCTGGCCGGCTACATCGTCGCGGCGGAAGAGCAGGGGGTGCCGGAGGCCAAGCTGTCCGGCACCATCCAGAACGACATCCTCAAGGAGTTTATGGTCCGGAACACCTACATCTACCCGCCCGGGCCCTCGATGCGGATCGTCGCCGACATCATCGCCTATACCGCCGGGCGGATGCCGAAGTTCAACTCGATCTCGATCTCCGGCTACCACATGCAGGAGGCCGGGGCGACGGCGGTGCAGGAACTGGCCTACACCCTGGCCGACGGGCTGGAATATGTCCGCGCCGCGATCTCCGGCGGGCTCGACGTCGACGCCTTCGCCGGCCGGCTGTCCTTCTTCTTCGCCATCGGCATGGACTTCTTCACCGAGGTGGCGAAGCTGCGCGCCGCCCGCCAGCTCTGGGCCGAGCTGATCCAGGCCGAATTCGCGCCGAAGAAGGCCGAGAGCTTGATGCTGCGCACCCATTGCCAGACCTCCGGCGTGTCGCTGACCGAGCAGGACCCCTACAACAACGTGGTGCGGACGACGGTCGAGGCGCTGGCCGCGGTGCTGGGCGGGACGCAGAGCCTGCACACCAACAGCTTCGACGAGGCGCTGGGGCTGCCCACCCCCTTCTCGGCCCGCATCGCCCGCAACACCCAGCTGATCATCGCCGAGGAGACGGGGGTAACCCGCACCGTCGACCCGCTCGGCGGCAGCTACTACATCGAGGCGCTGACGGCGGAGCTTGTGGCCAAGGCCCGGGTGCTGATCGACGAGGTCGAGGCCATGGGCGGCATGACCAAGGCGGTCGAGGCCGGGCTGCCGAAGCTGCGGATCGAGGAGAGCGCCACCCGCCGCCAGGCCCGGATCGACCGCGGCGAGCAGGTGATCGTCGGCGTCAACAAATACGCGCCGGACAAGCCGGACCATGTCGAGGTGCTGGCGATCGATAATTCGGCGGTGCGCGAGGCCCAGGTGGCGCGCCTCAAGAAGATCCGCGCCGAGCGCGACGAGGCTGCCTGCCGGGCAGCGCTTTCGGCGCTGACCGAGGCGGCGAAATCCGGCGAGGGCAACCTGCTGGATCTGGCGGTGAAGGCGACGCGGGCGCGGGCCACGGTCGGCGAGATCTCCGACGCGCTGGAGCAGGTGTTCACCCGCCACCGCGCCGTGATCCGCTCGGTCTCCGGCGTCTATGGCGGTGCCTTCGCCGGCGACGAGGGCTATGCCCGGATCCAGCAGGAGGTGGCCCGCTTCGCCGAGGCCGAGGGCCGGCGGCCGCGCATGCTGGTGGTGAAGATGGGCCAGGACGGCCACGACCGCGGCGCCAAGGTGATCGCCACGGCCTTCGCCGATATCGGCTTCGACGTCGACATCGGCCCGCTGTTCCAGACGCCGGAGGAGGCGGCGCGCCAGGCGATCGAGAACGACGTCCATGTCGTCGGCGTGTCGTCCCAGGCGGCCGGGCACCTGACCCTGGTGCCGCAGCTGATGGATGCGCTGAAGGCCGAGGGCGCCGGCGACATCCTGGTGGTGTGCGGCGGCGTGATCCCGCCGCAGGACTACGAGCCGCTGCTGGCCGCCGGCGTCAGCGCCGTCTACGGCCCCGGCACCAACATCCCGCAGGCCGCCGGCGAGATCCTGGCTCTGATCGGCAAGGCGCGCGCGGCGGCGGCGTAAGGTCTCCGGCGAGGCGGTCGTGCGGCTGTTCCATTTCAGCGACAATCCCGCGATCGAACGGTTCGAGCCGCGGCCGGTGCGCGTGCCGTCGGTCCGCGCGGCCGGTCAGGACTGGTTGAACGGGCCTCTGGTTTGGGCGATCGATGACGTCCATCAGATGCTTTACCTGTTTCCGCGAGACTGCCCCCGGATCCTGGCCTGGGCGACAGCGGAGACGTCGCCGGCGGATCGGGCGCTGTGGCTGGGGCCCGGCGACCCCCGCGTAGTCGCTTTCGTCGAGGCCGTGTGGATCGACCGGCTGCGCTCCGCCAAGATCCACCGCTACGAACTGCCGCCCGCGACCTTCCGCAGCCTCGAGGATGCCGGGATGTGGGTGTCCGAGGCGCCGGTCGTGCCGCTCGGCCGTGTTGCCCTGGCCGGGCTCGACGGCGAGCTGGCCCGGCGCGGCGTCGACCTCCGCATCGTCGACTCCTTGGCCCCGCTCGCCGCGCTGTGCGACAGCAGCCTGCAGGTGAGTGGGATCCGGCTCCGCAATTCGCTCACCTGGCCGCCCGCGCCGGCATAGGGGCGGGCCGTGGCGGCGTAACCTTCGGCCGCAGCCGGGCGAACCGGAGACATCCCGGTTTCCGACCGAATGGGAGTTACTGCCATGGCGCATGCTCCTCTGACTTCGTCTCGTCTTCGGCCCGGCCTTCGTATCGGTCTCCTCGTCGCCCTGCTCCTGGGGCTCGCCGCCGGCGAGTGCCACGGCCCCAATCGGATGCCGTCCGCGACCACCACAGGCGGCTCCAGTTCCGGCGGCAACGAGGGCGGCATGAACGGCGGAGGCGGCGGCTACTAGACAAGGGCCGATCAGCCCTCGCCGGTGATGTGGCGGATCTCCGGACTTTGCGCTAGGATCGTTCCATCTTTGTTCCGGAGGATCCGTGGCGAAACGGGCCGGCAGTGCCGATCTGCCCCTGCATCACGGCCGGGTGCCCGCCTGGCTCGGCCGGCGCATGGCCCGGCTGGGCGCGGTGATCGCCGAGGCGATCATCCACCATTACGGCCGCGAGGAGTTCCTGCGCCGCTTGGCGCACCCCTTCTGGTTCCAGTCCTTCGGCGCCGTGATGGGCATGGACTGGCATTCCTCCGGCATCACCACCAGCGTGATCGGCGCGCTAAAGCGCGGCCTGCAGCCGATGGCGGGCGAACTCGGCCTGCATGTCTGCGGCGGCCGCGGGTCGCATTCCCGGCAGACGCCGGCGGAGCTGGTGGCGATCGGCCAGCGCGTCGGCTTCGACGGCGGGGCGTTGGCCAAGGCCAGCCGGCTGGTCGCCAAGGTCGACAGCGCCGCGGTGCAGGACGGCTTCGACCTGTATCTGCACGGCTTCATCGTCGCCGATGACGCGCGCTGGGTGGTGGTGCAGCAGGGCATGAACGGCGACAGCCGCCTGGCCCGCCGCTACCACTGGTGCTCCGAGGACCTGAAGAGCTTCGTCGAGGCCCCGCACACGGCGATCGAGGGGCCCGGCCAGGGCGTGATCGTCAATTTGACCGACCGGCGGGCCGCGGCTTCGCGCCACCGCCAACTCGACCTGCTGCGCGATCTCGGCCCCGACCGCATCACCGGTGAGGTCGCGGCGCTGGGGGGCCGGGTCCCGCCGCCGAAGCAGCCGTCGCTGCCGCATCTGGTGATGCCGGCGCATCACGACGTCCGGCCCAAGGACGTGATCCTGCGCCGGCTGCACGGGGCGCTGAGCGCGGCGGCGGACCGGGCGCCGGAGGATTTCTCGGAGCTGCTGCTGGTGCCGGGCGTCGGCGCCCGCACCGTGCATTCGCTGGCCATGGTGGCGGAGGTGGTGCATGGCGCGCCCTGCCGCTTCGCCGATCCGGGGCGGTTCTCGCTGGCCCATGGCGGCAAGGATCGCCACCCCTATCCGGTGCCGACCCTGGTCTACGACAAGACCATCGCTGTGCTGAAAGCCGCCGTCGCCCAGGCGAAGCTGGGCAATGACGAGCGGCTGGACGCGATCCGACGCCTCGACGACCAGGCCCGGCGGGTCGAGCGCCACGCCACCGGCCCGACCCTGCCGGAGCACATCGCGATCGAGCGCCGGCGGTCGCACGACTATGGCGGCCGCAGCGTCTTCGGCTGGGAGCCGCCGCCGGCCGATATTCCAGGTCGTGCCACGAAAATGCCCTGATTGCCGACGGATCGAAGCAACCGGGTCGTGCGTTGTGAGGTCTGAGTTGGTGGGTCCGGCCCGATGGGCCGCCCGGCAGCAGAAGGATAGGACCGTATGATCTCGACTCGCCGCATCCTGGCTGGTGCACTGGCCGCCGTCGCGGTCACGCTGGCGGTGTCGACCCCAGCCTTCGCCGACAGCTGGAAGAAGCATCGCGGCTGGGGGCCGCCGTGGCGCGACCACGGCTACTACTACGACCGCCGCCCGGACGTGGTGGTAGTGCAGCCGCGCCCGCGGTACTACTACGAGCGGCCTCGGGTCTACTATGAGCGGCCGCCGGTCTACTACGAGCGCCCGCCGGTCTATGTCGAGCGGCCGCCGGCCTACTACGCGCCGCCGCCCCCGGTCTATGTGGCGCCGACCCCGGGCATCTCGGTCAACATCCCGCTGCGCTTCGACTGAGGCCCGGCATGAAACAGTCCCTGGCGCGCCTGTCGCTCCTGGCGCTGCTCGCTTTGACCGCCGCCGCCCCGACCCTGCTGCTGCACCCGGCGGCGGCGCTGGCGGATGACGACGATGATGACGACGACGGCGGCCACTGGCGCGAGCATCGCCACCGGTATTGGCGGGAAGGGCCGCCGCCTTACTACTACTACCGGCCGCAACGCGACCGGGTGGTGATCTATGACGACCCGCCGGCCTACTATGTGCGGCGCCCGCAGCCGGTCTATGTCGCGCCGCCTTCCCCGGTCTATGTGGCGCCGAACCCGGGGATCACCATCAACATCCCGCTGCGCTTCGATTGAGCGCTTCAGCCGGCTGCGGCCCCGTGCCGCGGCCGGCTTTTGCCATCTCTGGCAATTCCGCTTGCATTCGTCCGGCAAAGCTCTATCTTGAGATTGCGAATGATTTGCAGTCGCTGTTCGAGATTGCGATCGTTCATGAGATCACGGATCGGGCGGGCTGGACGACCTAGCCGACGCCATCGTGAAAGCCGTCGATCCGTCGACGATCGGGCCGGTCCCTGGCTGGCGTTCCTCCGGCCCGATCTACACTTGAAGCCTCCGGAGCCTCGCTCCGGAGGCTTCTTTTATGGTGCGCGACGGGCCAGGATGATGCCGGCCAGGGCCAGCGCGCCCAGCACCGCCATGCCGATGCCGGTCCATTGCATGCCGTCGGTGACGACGAACTGGTTGGACCGGAACCACTCCACGCCGCCGCGATTGCCCAGCACGGCCGCCAGCTGCAGCGCGGTCCAGGCGATCCCGACCCGCAGCGGCCCGGCACCGCGTCCGAGGATGGCGGCGAAGCCGGCCAGCATGGCCAGGGCATAGGCAGGATCGCTGCTGACACCCCAGGCCAGCGACACCGGCACCCGGACGTCGAGGCCATAGAGGGTCCACAGCACGATGGCCGCGGCCAGCGGGCCGGCAACCGGCAGGCCGAGTCCCGTATGAAGCGCCGCCGCCATCAGCACCACGGCGACCGCCAGATAGCCGATCAGCGAGACCTGGCCGATCAGGTCGGACACCGACCCGCCGGCCACGGTGGCGACATGGACCAGGAGCGGCAAGCGGATGGCGTTCAGCCAGACGATCGGTGCCAGCAGCAGCACCAGCCCCAGCGCCGCAGCAGCGACCGCGGCCGGCGCGGCATGGGTCGAGGCTGCCGGTGCCGCGGCGGTCGTGCTGCGCCAGGTGACGAAGGCCAGGGCGGCGGCCATCGCTGCCCAGAACAGGTAGGGGCCGAGCGGGATCGCCAGCGCTCCGGTGGCCGGCGTCAGCACCACCGCGACGGCGTTGCCCAGGATCGGTCCGAACAGCGTCGCCGCCGCGACCGCGATCACGGTGATGCGGCCGCCCGACCCGGCGCCCAGCCGGATCAGATGCAGATGGTTGCCGACCACCAGCCCAGCGGCGCCGGCCACCGCGGCGATCCACAGCAGGCTGGGAAGCAGGATGGGATCGCCGGGCTCCAGCGGCCGGCTCAGCAGGGCCAGGAACCCGGCCAGCGCAGCAGCCACCAGCACGCCGCCGGCGATGATCGGCGGGCGCTCGCCGCCGCGCCGGGCGAGGGCGGCCCAGCCGAGGAAGGGCAGCAGTGCCAGCAGCGACTCGGCTGTCACCAGCCCGGAGGCGCCGGCCTGGGCCTGCAGCGCCGGCCCGATCGCCGGAAGTACTCCGGCATGCAGCAGCGGCAGGGTGCTGGCGCCGAGCGCGAGGCCCAGCACCGGCCGCACCAGCAGGGCGGAGGAAGGTCTGTTGCCGCGAACCGCCATGCCGGTTCCTTTCCGAATCGCCGGGACGAGTTGCCGCCCGGTCTACGGCAAAGCCTTCCTCACTGAAAGACGGTCAGAGGTCGATGCGCCAGCGCAGCGATTCGGCGCCGCCATAAGCCTCGGCCTTGCGGAAGCGTTCGACCAGCCGGCCGCCATTGGCCAGGATCACCCGCTGCGAAGCGAGGTTGTCGGGATCGGTGGTCAGCTCGACATGGGCCAGGCCCTGCGCCCGCACCTCGGGCAGCAGCAGCGCCAGGCCGCGGGTGGCGTAGCCGCGGCTCTGCTTCCACGGCACGACGCTGTAGCCGATATGGCCCAGCACATGCGGCGGCAGGGCGGCGGTGCCAGGCTGCCAGCGGAAGCCGAAGCTGCCGCAGAATTCGCCGTCCCACAGCCAGCGGTAAAAGCCGGGCAGCCGCGGCACGGTGCTGCCGTCCGGCAGCGGGATCGGGCCGCCGCGGGCCTCGGGGTCGTCCAGCCCGGCGACGAAGCCGGCCGGGTCCTGTGCGATCCGCTCCAGCTGCTCGCGCGCCGCCGCCTCCTTGCGGACAGTGTCGGGCGACCAGCCGCGGCGCAGCGCGTCGGCAAATCCGGGCAGGCGGTCCAGGGACGGGGCGATCAGGGCGACGGTCATCCATTCCTGGTAGCGGAAAGCCCGCCCGCGGCGCAATGCCACGGGCGGGCTCCCGGTCAGGCCGCGGTCAGCGCTTGAGCGAGGCGGCCGCATCCTCGAGCGCCTTGGCGACCACCGCGGGGTGGGCGACGAACGCGGTATGGCTGCCGGTCACCGACACCGCATGGGCGCCGATGCGCTCGGCCTCCCAGCGCTGCAGGTCCGGGTTGATCACCCGGTCCGCGGTCGACACCAGGAACCAGGAGGGCAGCGTCTTCCAGGCCGCGGTGGTGACCTTCTCACCGAAGGCCGCGGCGGCGATCGGGCCCTGGGTGGCGGCCATCACCGCCGCCTGCGCCGGGGTGGAATCGGCGGCAAAGGAGCTGTGGAAGCGGTCGGCCGGGATGGTGGCGAAGCCGTCCGGGCCCGGCTGGATGGCGTCGGCCTCGACCGCCGCCGGCTTGTTCTTGAACACATCGGCCGCGGATTCGCCGACATCCGGCGCCAGGGCGGCGACATAGACCAGCCCGGCCACCTTCGGGTCCTCGACCTGGGTGATGACCACCCCGCCCCAGGAATGGCCGACCAGCAGCGTCGGGCCGTCCTGCTGCGCCAGCACCCGCTTGGTGGCGGCGACGTCGTCGGCGAGGGAGGTCAGCGGGTTCTGCACCGCGGTGACGTGATAGCCCTTGGCCTGCAGGGCGGCGACCACGCCGGCCCAGCCGGAGCCGTCGGCAAAGGCGCCGTGCACCAGGACGATGTTCTTGACGCCGGCAGGCGCCGCCTCGGCGGCCTGGGCCATGCCGAGCGACAGGGCGGCGACGGCCGCCAGGGCCAGGGCCTTCGCGGAAACGCTCATGGGGGAAACTCCGGGCGCTTGGGGTGGGGCCGGCCGCATCGCCGGCCCTGTCGCGGGATCAGGCGATGGTGAGGCGGACATTCAGGGTGCCGCTCGTGGCGTGCGAATAGGGGCAGACGACATGGGCGCGGGCGACCAGGTCCTCGGCAACGGCGCGCTCCAACCCCGGCAGGGCGATGGTCAGGCCGACATCCAGGCCGAAGCCCTGGCCGTCGTCGCGCGGGCCGACGCCGACATCGGCGGTCACGGTGCTCTCCGGCGCGATCTTCACCTTGGCCTGGCCGGCGACGAATTTCAGCGCGCTCAGGAAGCAGGCGGAATAGCCGGCGGCGAACAGCTGCTCGGGGTTGGTGGCGTCGCCGCCCTGGCCGCCCAGCTCCTTCGGCGTGGTCAGGGCGACGGACAGCTTGCCGTCCTCGCTGGTGGCGCGGCCGTCGCGGCCGCCGGTCGCAGTGGCCTTGGTGCGATAGAGAATGCTCATGATCGGTCTCGCCTTTTTTGGGAGCGGCGCGGCGCCGCTTGCGAGAAATTAGATAGCGCACAATTAAATTGCTCGCTATGCAAATGACACGAGAGCGGCAATGCAAAATTGAATGGTGCACAATTCAATTGTCTGGGGTATCGAGTCGGATTGCCCACCATCCCCAGCCGGGGAGATCCCGCGATGCCCGACGCCCTGGAAGCCCCGTACCGCCTGTCCGACCAACTGTGCTTCGCCGTCTATTCCACGGCGCACGCCTTCAACCGCGTGTACAAGCCGCTGCTGGACCGGATAGGCCTGACCTATCCGCAGTATCTGGCGATGCTGGTGCTGTGGGAGCGGGACGGCCTCGCCGTGAAGTCGATCGGCGACCAGCTGTTCCTCGATTCCGGCACGCTGACGCCGCTCCTGAAGCGGCTCGAATCGGCAGGGCTGGTCGAGCGCCGCCGCAGCCGCGACGACGAGCGGGTGGTGCATATCCACCTGACCCCGGCCGGCCGGGCGATGCAGGCTGAGGTGGCGACGGTGTTCGAAGGCATTGGCTGCGCCTCCGGCCTGACGCCGGAGTCGGCAGGCGCGCTGCAGCGGGCGCTGCAGGCGGTGCGCGACCAGCTGCAGGCCAGCGCCGCCGCCTGACGGCGGCGGGCCCGCCCGTCAGCTCAATCCTTGCTGTGGTCGGTCGACGGGTCCAGCAGCCGGTGCAGATGCACCACGAAATAGCGCTTCTGGGCGTCGTCCACCGTGGCCGCGGCCTTGGCCCGCCAGGCGGCATAGGCTTCGGCGTAGTTCGGGAACACGCCGACGATGTCGACCTTCGACAGGTCGGAGAATTCGACGCTCCGCGGGTCCTTGAGGTCGCCGCCGAGGACGAGGTGTAGAAGCTGCTTGGGCTGGTCGGTCATGGGGTTCACTTCGTGCCGAACATGCGGTCCCCGGCATCGCCGAGGCCCGGGAGGATATAGGCGTTGCCGTCGAGGCCGCGGTCCAGCGCTGCGGTGTAGATGCGCACGTCGGGGTGCCTGGCGTGCAGGGTGCGCACGCCCTCCGGCACCGCCACCAGCGCCATGAAGCGGATCAGCTCGTCCGGCACGCCGTGGCGGTTCAGCACGTCGACGGCGTGGACCGCGGAATTGCCGGTGGCCAGCATCGGGTCGACCGCGATGAAGATGCGGCCCTGCGGCTCCGGCAGCTTCACCAGGTATTCGACCGGCATCTTGGTGTCGTGGTCGCGATACAGGCCGATATGGCCCTGGCGGGCGGAGGGGATCAGCTCGATCAGCCCTTCGGTCATGCCCAGCCCGGCGCGCAGGATCGACACCAGCGCCACCTTCTTGCCCAGCAGCACCGGGGCGTCCATGGCCTCCAGCGGCGTCTCGATCCGCTCGGTCGTCATCGGCAGGTCGCGGGTGATCTCATAGCCCATCAGCAGCGAGATCTCGCGCAGCAGGCGGCGGAATCCGTTGGTCGACCGCCCCTTGTCGCGCATGTGCGACAGCTTGTGCTGGATCAGCGGGTGGTCGAGGATGAAGAGGTTGGGGAATTCGGGCAGCGTCTTCATCGGGCCTCGGGCGCGGCGGTCTCGGCCCCGACCATACAGGGCGGGGCCGACGGTTCCAAGGCCGGGTTGCTTATGACCGCTCCAGCGTGAAGCCTTCGTCCAGCCAGCCGGTCAGGCCGCCGATCATGATCTTCACCGGCCGGCCCAGCTCGGCCAGCCGGATCGCGGCGCGGTCGGCGCCGTTGCAATGCGGTCCGGCGCAATAGACCACGAACATCGTGTCCATCGGCCATTCGGCCATGCGCTCGGCGGTGATCGTCCGGTGCGGCAGGTTGATCGCGCCGGGGACGTGGCCGGCGGCATAGGCCTTCGGCCCGCGCGCCTCGGCCAGCACGAAGCCGGGGGCGCCGGAGGCCAGAGCCTCATGCACGTCGGAGCAGTCGGTCTCGAAGGCCAGCCGGGCGCGGAAATGGGCCAGCGTCTCGGCGGCGGGGGCAGCGGGTATGGCGGTGACGGCGTTGCTCATGATCGGTCTCCGTGGGACGCAGGCGGCACTGTGCCTGGGTCGGGCGGGCCAAGCCATTGGCACGGATGACAGGGATCGGGCAGATCTTGCCAAACCGCCGCGCGTCAGGGCCGGAAGAAGCGGTGGCCGCCGATGGTCAGCAGATAGGCCTCGGGCGTGGCCCAGGCCGGGGCGCCGACGCGGGCGGGCGCATAGAAATGGGTGGCGCCGCGAGTGGGGTCGGTGAAGATGCCGGCCATCATGTGCAGCGCCACCGACCAGGCGATGCGGAACCGGGCCGCGTCGCGGATGGTCAGGTCGCCGGTGGTCCAGGGGAACTGGCCGCGGTCGGCGATGACGCTGCAGATGGTCTTGGGATAGGCCGGGACGCGCAACCGGTTCAGCACCACCTGCGCCACCGCCAGCTGGCCCAGCCGGGTCTCGCCCTGGGCCTCGAAATACACCGCATAGGCTAGGCAGCGGGCCTGGCGCAGCACCTGCGGCCGCTGTCGCGCATCCGTCAGCCGCAGCCGGCTGACGATCAGGCGGCGGATCTGTGCCGGGCTGGTGCGGGCCTGGGCCGAGGGCTGAACGGTGGGTGTCGGCCCGGCCGCGGCCGGGGCGTCCGGGCGGCTCGGGATCAGGCTGCCGACCGGGTCGCCGGGCGGCATGAGCCAGCCCTCACCCAGCTCCTGGGCGCGCAACCCCGGCGCCAGGCACAGCACCAGCAGCGCCGCCAGCAGCGGCGTGAGCAGGGCCGGCCGGCGCATCAGGGCGGCGGGGGCGGGAACAGCGGCAGCTCGACCGAGCCGTCGGGGCCGGTCAGGGTCACCGATCCGGGCGCGATCCGGTCGACATGCCAGCCGGACAGGTCGTCGCCCGGCCGGGCGGTCATGATCTCGCCGGTGTCGTCGCGGCGCAGCAGCGCCACGCTCTGATCGCCGGCCAGGATCACGCCCTGCACCGTCACCGCCGGGGGTGGCTCGGCCATCGGCGGCGGTGGCGGCGGCGCCTCGGCTTCCGGCGGCGGGGGCTGCGGGCCGCGGCGGCTGGGGTTGAACAGCGGCCGCTCCACGGTCTCGGTCAGGGCCGACAGCTCCGGCGCCAGCAGGGGCGGCGGCTCGGCAGCCGGCGTCGCGGGCGGCAGCGCCGCCTGGGCGTTGCCGGAGCGCACGACGGCCGGCACCGCGGCCGGGTCGTCCGGCTCCAGCAGGTAGGACACGCCGATCGCCAGGGGGCCCAGCACGAGCAGCAGGCGGGTCAGGGGATGCCAGGCCATGTCAGCTGCCCTCCGGCCGGCGCATCACGCCATAGACATCGACCGAGACCGTCAGCTCCGGGTCTTCCTCGCCCTCGGTCGATTCGGTGCGGATGGTGAAGGCGGGGATGAAAAGCGGCGGCGCCCCGGCCTCGAAGGCCTGCAGGATGTTGCGCAACGCCTCGATCCGGGCGCCGAAGCTGGCGCGCAGCCCGACCCGGCTGTAGCCGCCGGGATCCTCCACCGCCGGCAGCACGGTCATGCTGTCGACCCGGCCGCCCTGGGCCACGACGACGCCCGAGACCAGCTGCTGCAGCGAGGCGCTGGCGATCGCCGGGCTGGCGCCCTGCAGCGCCGGCGTCTCCCCGCCCGCGGCCGCGACCAGGGCGGCCTTGCGCTCCTCCAGACGGTCGCGGGTCAGCGCCAGCCGGGCCAGCAGCGCCAGCTCCTGGCGCAGCCCGGCGGCGGTGTCGTCGGCGTCGCGGATGGCGACCGCCCCGGCGGCAAAGCCGGCGCCGATCCCGACCAACAGCAGCAGCAGCAGGCCGATGGCGATCAGGCGGTGGGCCGTGGGGCTCAGGTCGATATTCATGGTCGCTGCGCTCCCGGCACCAGCGCCGCACTGACGGCGAAGCGGTCCTGGCTGCGCTGCGGGTCGCGCACGCTCGGCGCTGCGAAGGCGACGGATTGCAGCTGCGGCAGCGCCGACAGCACCGAGATCAGCCCGGCGGAATCATCGGCGAAGCCGCCCAGCCGCAGGGTGCCCTGGTCCAGCGACAGCTCGGTCAGCCAGGCGCCGTCGGGCAGGGCGCGGCTGACGGTCTCGATCAGGGTCGAGACATAGGGCGTGGCGCGGCGCTGGGCGCCGAGATAGGAGCCGGCCTCCTCCAGCGCCCGGATCTCGGCCTGCAGGGCGCTGGCCGGCGCCGTCGCCGCACGGGCCGTGGCCACCTGGTCGCGCAGACCCGACACCACCGACCAATGCGCTGCGACGGTCCAGACCAGCCACGCGGCCGCGACCGCGGCCGGGGCGCCGAGGCCGAGCCCGCCGAGCCAGGCCAGTCGGCGCAGCGCCCGGCGGCGCTCGGCATCGATGTCGTGGCGCAGGTCGGGTCCCGGCGGCGCCAGCGGATCCTCGCCGGCCAGGTCGACCACATCCGGGGTCCAGCCGGCGGCGCGGGCCGCCTGCACCGCGGCATCGATCTGCTCGCGCGGCATCGCCGTCAGCTCGATGGCGATGGTGGCGGCGTCGCCGGTCGGGGGCAGCCGGCGGGCGGCGAAGGCGGCGGTGCCGGGCGGCCAGGGGGTCAGCCGGTCGATCTCAAAGCGCAGCACCCGGCCCAAAGCCGCCTCGGCCTCGCGCGGCAGCGCGATGCGGCGGCGCAGCCCGACCTCGGCCGGGAAGCGCAGCACCACCTCGGCGCCGCGCCGCTGCTGGCCGCCGGCCGGAGCATGGCCCAGCGGCACCTCGCGCAGCACGCGACGGCCGCGGCTCTCGATCAGCCGGGCGCCGTCCTCCCGCCAGAGCAGGATCAGCCGGCGCCGGCGCAGGATCGGTCGGAACAGCCAGCGGTCGGGCACCAGCCCGGCCAGCTCGCGCCCCCACCATCGCAGAAACACCGCCGTTCGACGGACCATGCCGGCGATCATGCCGGGCCCTCCCCCACATGCCGGCCGAAGCCGGCCTCCCGCCAGTCCAGGATACGATAGAAGCTCTGGCCGTCGGCGGCGACCCAGATCACCGCTTCGACCCGTCCGCGCGCACCGCGGGCGGTCGCGGCCTCGACGCTGACGCTGTAGACCGGGCCGGCCCCGGCGCGCAGTTTTTCGCCGAGATCCTGCGGCAGCAGCGTGGCCAGCCGCTCCAGCGTCGGCGCCGGGCGCTGCTGCCGGGCCCGGACCACCGCCTCGGCCTGGGCGCGGGTGACGCCGGGCAGGGCCTGCAGCACCAGCGGGTCGGCGGAGAACGGATCAATCCCGGCGGCCGGCGACAGGACTGTGACCAGCGGCATCAGCGCATCGGCCAGGGATCGATTGATGCCGGGGACCGTGCGCAGCTCCTCGGCCGACTGGAACGGGCGGGCCAGCGTGGCCGGGTCGTCCGGGTCCGGCGCCGTGGCGGGCCGGGTGGGCTCGGGCTGGCGTGTGGGCTGGCCGGGCTGGTCCGCACCGGGCGGGTGCCGCCCCTGGTCGCCGCCGCGCCGGCGCAGGATCGCCTTGGCCAGCCGCGGCGCTTGCTCCGACGTGCCCAGCACCACCGCGATCAGCCGCTGCAGCATCTCCTCGTCGGCCCGGTTCAGGTCGACCCGGCCGGCCTCGTCGCGGATGCGCACGACGATGCGGTCGTCGCCGAGCTCGGCGGGGTAGGGGGTGCCGTCGGCACGCCAGCCGCGGTCGTCATCGGCGGTGCCCAGCCCCAGCACCGCCAGCTCGACGCCGCCGCGCAGCAGCGCCCGCAGACGGATCTCCTCGGCGCCGTTGGCGGCGACGCGGGCCTCGGTCCGGCTGCTCAGGCTGAAGCCGATGGTCAGCATCGCCAGCATCACCAGCGTCCACAGCACCACCACCAGAGCGATGCCGCGCTCGCCATGGCGCGGGGCGCGGGGCGCGGCGGGGCGGGGGTCAGCCGGCCTTGGCATCGCGCTGCACCGACAGGCTGCAGAAATCGTCCGCGCCCGTGGCGGGCGGGGCGGCGGTGGCGTCGCCGGGGGACTCGGCCGCGGCCTGCGTGCCCTCCTGCGGCTGCGGCGGGGGCTGCTGCCGTCGCGGCGGCTGGCCAGCCTGCGGCCCCGACGGCGCGTTCTGTCCCGCTGGCTGCTGCGAGTCCGGACCGTTCGTCGCCGTGATGGTGCGGACGCAGGCGGCCTCGAGAGCGACCGGCAGCGGCACCACGATGTCGGGCCACACCGCCAGCCCCTCGGCGTCGCGGCTGCGCAGCCGGATCAGCTGCGGCGGCGCCTCGAGGTCCGGCCAGGGCGAGACCCAGCGCGGCCGCTGCTCGCCGGACACCGTGCCGAAATAGTCGAAGCGGTACGCGACGCGGCCGCGCGACAGGATCAGGTCGTCGGTCGCCTTGGCATCGGCAAAGCCGTCGAGCCGCGGGTCGAAGCGGGCGCGGGAATAGCGCAGGGTCGACTCGCCGGGCTGCACATCGACGTAGAAGAACGCGATGGCCAGGCCGGGTTCGCTCGGGAAGCCCGGATCGGCCACCACCAGCCCGACCCGGTCGGGATCGCCCCAGAAGGTGGCTGCGGGCTTGGCGCCGGGCTGGGCCTGCCAGGTCAGGCGCCGGGCCGCCGCCGCCTCGCGCCGCAGCGTCGACTGCACCAGGGCGATGGTCTCGGACGCCTCGGCCGCCCGGGCGCCGCGGTCCCAGCCGGCGGTGACGAAGCGCAGGCCGCCGGTCAGCAGCACCATCACCAGCGCCAGCACCACCATGGCGATGATGGTCTCGAGCAGGGTGAAGCCTCGCTGGTCTGGGGCGCTCATTGCACGGCCACCAGCGCCAGGGTGGTCATCTCGAACCGCGGGCCCGAGGCGGTGGGCTCGACGGCGATGCGCAGCCGGGCCAGCCGGGCCTGGCGGGCGCCCACAGTCACGGTCTGGCGCGGCGCCTGGTCCCAGCCGTCGGCGACGATCCGCCAGCGATAGCCGTCTTCGGTCTCGCCGGACACCGTGGCGCCCATGCGCAGCGGCGTCGGCAGCGTGTCCAGCTGTGCCGCCAGCCCCTCGGCGACGATGGCGGCGCGCTGCAGCCCGTCGGCGCGGGCCAGGCCGGTCAGCCCCGTGCCGAAGATCCGGAAGATCACGGTCAGGATCAGCCCCAGGATGGTCAGGGCGACCACCACCTCGATCAGGGTGAAGCCGCGCTCACGCCCCCGTGATTCAGCTTTCATCGCCGGCCTCCACGATCCGCACCCGGCCGGTCAGCCAGTTGACCTCGACCCGGTAGGCGCGGCCCTGGCCGGCCAGGCGGATGGTGCCGCCGGTCGACCTTCCGTCCGGCAGGAAGCGGATGCCCGGCCGGCCGTCGCGGTCGGCGGCGATCCCGGCGCTGGTGACGTCGATCGCGATGCCGTCGGCGATGCGGTGGCGCAGCGGCGCCGCGACCGGGCCGAAGCTGCGGCCGACGGGGTCGATCACCACGCCCTGCGGCCCGTCGCGCAGGATGGCGTCGCTGCGTGCCTGCCGCAGCTCCGACGCCAGGGTCGCCACGGTGCGCTTCAGCTGGGCCTGGCCGGAGCCGCGCGCCAGCATCGGCGGCACCAGCGCTGCCACGACGCCGAGGATGACCAGGACCACCAGCAGCTCCAGCAGGGTGAAGCCGCGGTCGGTCCGGGGCCCGGCCCGATCACCAGCTGGTGATGTCGGCGTCATCGCCGCTGCCGCCCTCCCGCTTGTCGGCGCCCAGGGAATACAGGTCGAAGGCGCCGTGCTGCCCTGGCGCCCGGTAGTTGTAGGCGGTGCCCCAGGGGTCATCCGGCAGCGCGTTGCTGCGCAGATACGGCCCGTTCCAGCCGCGCACCCCGCCGGGGTTGGCCATCAGCGCCTTCAGCCCCTGGGCGGTGGTCGGATAGCCGCCGACATCGATGGCGTAGAGGTCGAGGGCGGATTTGAAGTTCTCGATCTGCAGCCGCGCCGAATCCGCCCGGGCGCCGCCGAGATAGGACAGGATCCGCGGCCCCACCAGCCCGGCCAGCAGGCCGAGGATGACAAGCACGACCAAGAGCTCGATCAGGGTGAAGCCGGCCTGGCGGCGGCGACGGATGGCGGCGGGCGTGTGGTTCGGAATCTCGGGCATGGTCTCTCAGAAGGCGAGGTCGTTGATGCTGATGACGGCCAGCAGGATGGACATGACGATGCCGCCCACCGCCAGGCCGAGGACGATGATCAGGGCCGGCTCGACCAGCGTGACCAGCCGCTTGATCGCGGCCTCCAGCTTGCGCTCATAGGCCTCGGCGATGTGCGCCGAGGTCATGTCGATCCGGCCGGTCTCCTCGCCGACGCGCAGCATCTGCACCGCGAGTGGCGGAAACAGGCCGATCTCGGCCAGCGGGTCGGCCAGGCCCCGGCCTTGTCGCACGCCGGTGATGACGGTCTCCATCGCGGCGCTGACGGCGGTGTTCGAGACCACGTCGCGCGACAGGGCGATGGCCGAGGGCAGGTCGACGCCGTTGCCGACCAGGGTCGACAGGGTGCGGCAGAACCGGGCGGTCGCCAGGATGCGGATCAGGGGGCCGATCAGCGGCAGGCGCAGGGCCGCGCGGTCCCAGGTCAGGCGCGGGCCGGGCTGGGCCAGGATGCGCCGCGTCACGATCACCGCGGCGACGATGCCGAGGCCGACCATCCAGCCATAGTCCTGGCAGAAGCGGCCGATGGCGATGACGATCGCGGTCGGCGTCGGCAGCGCCGCCCCGGCATCCTTGAAGATGGTCTCGAACTGCGGCACCACGAAGGTCAGCAGCAGGAACACCGACGACAGCGAGACCACGATCAGGATGGCCGGGTACAGCATGGCCGAGACCACCATCTCCCGGGTCTTCTCGCCGCGCTCGCGCAGCTCGGCCAGCCGCTCCAGCACCACGTCGAGCGTGCCGGAGCTCTCGCCGGCCCGGATCATGTTGACGTAGAGCCGCGGAAACACCGGGCCCTGCTCCTCCAGCGCGGCGCTCAGGCTGGTTCCGGCGCGCACCCGCGCCAGCACCTGGGCGGACAAAGCGGGGACCGGGCCGACGCCCTGGGACAGCGTCACCAGCGCCTGCTCCAGCGGCTGGCCGGCGGACACCAGGATCGCCAGCTCGCGCGTCATCTGGGTGATCTCGCCGGGCTTCGGCCCCCGGCGCCGGTGGAGTCCGCTGCCGACAGCCGCGCCGCCGCTGCGGCCGGCCTGAGCCCGCACCGGCGCCATGCTCAGCGGCAGGATACCGGTCGCCTCCAGCCTCGCCGTCAGGCTGGCCTCGTCCGCCGCCTCCGCCCGGCCCTCGACCACCGCGCCGCTGCCGTCGATCGCCTTGTACGCGAAGACCGGCATGTCACCACTCCTCGGTGACGCGGTGGACCTCGTCCAGCGTGGTCAGCCCGGCCAGGCATTTGTGCAGCCCGTCCTCATACATCGTGACCATGCCGGCCCGGCGCGCCGCCTGGGTCAGGGCGGCGGTGGAGATGCGGTCGCGCAGCAGGTCGCGGATCTCGTCGTCCGGGACGAAATACTCGAAGATGCCCATCCGGCTGGTGTAGCCGAGGTCGTCGCAGGCCGGGCAGCCGACAGCCTCGTATAGCTGCGGCGTTCCGGTTGTCAGCGGCCGGGCGGCGGCGGCGCGCTCGACCAGCCCGGCCGGGGTGTCGACCGGGCGGCGGCATTCCGGGCACAGCCGGCGCACCAGGCGCTGGCCGATCACCCCGGCGATGGTCGAGGTCAGGAGATAGCCGTCGACATGCATGTCGAGCAGCCGGTTGATCGACCCGGTGGCGCTGTTGGTGTGCAGCGTCGACAGCACCAGATGGCCGGTCAGGGCGGCGTGCACCGCGATGTTCGCGGTCTCGCCGTCGCGGATCTCCCCGACCATGATCACGTCCGGGTCGTGCCGCATGCAGGACCGCAGCACCCGGGCGAAATCAAGCCCGATCTGGGGGCGGACGTTGATCTGGTTGACACCCTTGATCTGGTATTCGACCGGATCCTCGACGGTCAGGATCTTCCGGCTCGGCTGATTGAGGATCCGCAGCGCGCCGTACAGGGTGGTGGTCTTGCCGCTGCCGGTCGGGCCGGTGACCAGCAGGATGCCGTGCGGCCGGGCCAGCTGCTTCAGCAGCGTCGCCTCGACCTCCGGCGCGAAGCCGATCGCCGACAGCTCGATGTCCATGCCGGCGGTGTCGAGCAGGCGGATGACGACGTTCTCGCCATGCAGGGTCGGCACGGTGGCGACGCGCATGTCCATGCTGCGGCCGCCGACTGTGAAGCGGGCGCGCCCGTCCTGCGGCAGCCGGCGCTCGGCGATGTCCAGCTTGGACAGGATCTTGATCCGGCTGATCAGGGCCGGGGCCAGCCGCACCGGCGGCGCCTTCATCTCGCGCAACAGGCCATGGATGCGGTAGCGGACCTTCACCTCGTCGCGGTAGCACTCGACATGGATGTCCGAGGCGTGCATCCGGATCGCGTCGCTGAAGATCTGGTTGACCAGGCGGATGACCGGCGCCTCCTGCGCCAGGTCGCGCAAATGCTGCACGTCCGGGTCGCCCGCCGTCTCCTCGGTCTCGCCGCCGATGTCGTCGACGATCCGCTCGACCGCCGACCGGCCGCTGTCGAAATAGCGAGCGAAGGCGTCGTCCAGGTCCTCGGTGGCGGCGACGCAGGGGCGGACCGGCCGGCGCATCGCCAGTTCCACCGCCTGGCGGGCATAGGCATCGCCCGGATCGGCCATGGCCAGGACCACGCCATCCTCGGCCTCGGCCAGCGGCAGCACCCTGCTCTCGCGCAGGAAGCGCGACGACAGCCGGCCGTCGAACAACGGCGAAGGCGGGAAGGCGTCGGGGCCGACCAGCGGCACGCCATGCTGCAGCGACAGGGCCAGCGCCTGGTCGCGGCCGGACACCAGCCCCAGCTTGGACAGCAGCGCCGGCACGCCGTCGCCCGAATTCTCCTGCAAGCGCGACACACGCGCCCGGTCCTCGGGGCCCAGCTTTCCGAGCTCGACGAGAATATCCAGGAGCGGTTTCACATTGCCCTTCCGGTGCCGGTCCCCCAACGCGACCCGCCGCGCATCCCATCATCGCCGGGCGGCGGACGGCCGGCAATCTCGGCCGTCATGAAACTGCGGTCAAACAAAATGTTTTTGTTTTATCAATGGGTTGATTATCTGGTTTCAATAAAACTTAACACGAATGCAACAAATTTGCTTCGAATCGAGCCCAATTGCTCTTCGCTCTTGTCGAGCCGGGGCCGGTCGGTTATGGCTCGGCGTCGCAGCCGGGGGATGGCTTTAGTGGGTTTCAGGGCGTTTTCCTTCAGAATCCTTGGGATTCCGCTGCTGCTCGCGCTGGTGTCGTGCGGCCAGCAGAAGCCGGACCAGGCCCCCTCGATGTTCGACGACCTGGCCAATCGGTCCCTGGCCGCGCCCGGCGACACTCGTTCCCGTTCCAACGTCGTCTCCTCGACCGGCCGGACCCAGGCGGTGCGCCAGGCCCAGGTCTATCCCGGCATCGACGCGGTGCCGGGCGAGCCGGCGGCGATGGGCGCGCCGATCCAGGCGCAGCCCGGCGGCTACCAGGTCAACTTCAACAATGCCGACCTGGCCCAGGTGGTGCAGGCGGTGCTGGGCGACCTGCTGCACCAGCCCTACACCATCGATCCGCGGGTCACCGGCACGGTGACGCTGTCGACCCAGGGGCCGATCAAGCCGGACGACCTGGTCGCGATGCTGGAGACAGTGCTGCGCGCCACCGGCGCGGCGCTGGTGCAGGACGGCCGGGCCGGCTACCGCATCGTGCCGCTGGGCGAGGCGGTGTCCGGCCGCACCGTGCTGCAGCTCGGCTCCGACCCGAAGCCGTTGCCGGCCGGTTACGGCATCACCATCATCCCGCTGCGCAACGTCTCTGCCGAGACCATCGGCCCGCTGATCGCGCCGGCGACCAATCCGGAGCTGGTGCGGGTCGACCCGACCCGCAACCTGGTGCTGATCTCCGGCACCAGCGCCGACCGGGCGGCGCTGGGCGCCACCGTCCAGTCCTTCGACGTCGACTGGCTGCGCGGCATGTCGTCAGGGATCTTCCCGCTGCAGCAGGCGCAGCCCGAGGCGGTGATCAAGGAGCTCAGCGCCGTGTTCGGCGGCGCGCCGGACCGCGGCCCGCTCAAGGGCCTGATCAATTTCATGCCGGTCGAGCGGCTGAACGCGGTGCTGGTGGTGTCATCCCGCGTCGACAAGCTCAATGAGGCCGGGCGCTGGATCCGGCGGCTGGACCAGGGCGATTCCGATGACGAGCGGGTCTACGTCTACATGGTGCAGAACGGCACCGCGGCGAACATGGCGCGGGTGCTGGGCCAGGCCTTCGGCAAGGTCGACGAGGCCGGCGCCTCGCCCTTCGACGACGAGCTCGGCTCGGATGTCGCCCGCGGCCTCGGCCAGTCCAGCAGCAGCAGCAATGGCGGCACCGACCAGGCCAACGCCGCCGGCACGCAGGGCAGCACCAATCAGCCCGCATCGGGGCAGCCGGGCACGGGCACCAATTCGCAATTCGCGCCGATCGACTTCAACGCCCAGCAGAAGGAAGGCGACGCCTCGATCCTCGGCCTCGCCGGCGCCCAGGCCGGCAAGGCCGCAGTGTTCAAGCTCGACAAGCTGGGCGAGGTGCGGGTAGTGCCCGACCGGGACAAGAACGCGTTGCTGATCCGCGCCCGTCCGGCGGCGTTCCGGCTGATCGAATCGGCGCTGCGCGCGATCGACGCCAGCCCGCTGCAGGTGGTGATCGAGGCGACGATCGCCGAGGTGACGCTGAACGACCAGCTGCAATACGGCGTCCAGTACTATCTCGAAACCGGCTTCGGCTCCGCCGGCTTCACCACCCGGGCTGCCGGCAGCTCGCCGGCCGGATCACTTGCCACCCCAGTGCCGCAGGCCGGCTCCGGCCTCAATCTGGTGGTCTCCACCGGCGGTGCCCGGGTCGTCCTGAACGCGCTGTCCTCGATCACCAATGTCCGGGTGGTCTCGGCCCCGACCCTGTCGGTGCTGAACAACCAGACCGCGCGGCTGCAGGTCGGCAACCAGGTGCCGGTGCGGACGCAGCAGAGCCAGTCGACCGACAACACCGATTCGCCGGTGATCAGCAACATCGAATACAAGGATACCGGCGTGATCCTGAAGGTGACGCCGCGGATCAACTCCAACAACGACGTCAGCATGGACGTGCAGCAGGAGGTGTCGAGCATCGTCAACGACGCCGCCTCCACCCAGGCCGACGCGCTGGCGCCGACGATCTCGACCCGCCGCATCGGGTCAATCGTCTCGGTCGCCAACGGCCAGACCGTGGTGCTGGGCGGGCTGATCCAGGAGAACCAGCAGAACGGGCGCGGCGGCGTGCCGGTGCTGCAGGACATCCCGCTGCTCGGCAACCTGTTCTCCTCCACCAGCAGTAGCCGCGACCGGACCGAGCTGGTCGTGTTCATCACCCCGCGGGTGATCCGCAACGCCGCCGACGCCCAGGCGATCGCAGAGGAGCTGCGCTCGCGCATGGAGGCGCTGCGGCCGCGCACGGCGGGCGGCCGGCCGCGTCCGCTGTGATCGCCGCGGCGTGACCCCGGTCCAGATCGGGCTGGTCGCCGTCTCGCCGATCATCGGCAGCTTCCTGGCCGCCGCGGCGCATCGCCTGCCGGACGACGTCCGCGGCCTGCTGGTCGGCCGCTCCCGCTGCGACCATTGCCTCCAGCCGCTGGCGCTGCGCGACCTGGTGCCGGTGCTCAGCTGGGTCGCCCTGCGCGGCCGCTGCCGCAGCTGCGGCGGCACCATCGATCCGGCGCATCTGGTGATCGAGCTGGCGGCGATCGGCATCGCGCTCGCAGCGCTGGCCGGTGATGCGGTGCTGATGCCCGGCACCTGCCTGCTCGGCTGGGCGCTGCTGCTGCTCGGCGCCATCGACCGCCGCATCGGGCTGCTGCCGGACATGCTGACCCTGCCGCTGGTCGTGGCCGGGCTCCTGGCAGGGCTGTTCGAGCCGGGCGCCCCGCTGGCGGACCGGGCGATCGGCGCCGCCGTCGGCTATCTCCTGTTCGCCGGCCTCGCTTTCGCCTATCGCCGGCTGCGCGGCCGCGACGGGCTCGGTCTCGGCGACGCCAAGCTGCTGGCGGCCGGCGGCGCCTGGCTCGGCTGGCAGGCCTTGCCCTGGGTGATCCTGGTCGGCGCCGGCGCGGCGCTGGTGGTCACCCTGATCGCCGCCCGCGGAGAGGTCTCGCGCCACACCGCCATCGCCTTCGGCCCCTGGCTCGCTTTCGGCATCTGGCTGATGCGGCTGATCGGGCCCCTCTAGGGGCGGATGTCGATCGCGTCCTCCAGCTTGGCGATCTCGAAATCGGAGATCAGCACGTCGATCCGCGCGGTCCAGCGGCCGGACACCGGGATGATCAGCCCGTCGACCCGCCAGCTGCCGTCGCCGGCCTTGGCAGCCTTGCGCCGGATCGGCTCGATCCCGGCACCGGGGTTGGACAGCACCAGCGTCACCTCCTTGGCGTCCAGCGGCCCGAAATCGCCGGTCATCACCACGATCGAGGCCGCGACCGGGCCGGCCCGGCCGGGGGTCACGGTCAGGTCGGCCATCGCCGGCGCGGTGTGGATATGGATCGCAGCCGGTCGGGCCTCGGCCTCCGCCAGAGCGCGCGGTGGCGGGGTGAAGCGCCAGGTCGCGGCCGCGGCGAAGATCGCCAGCACCAGCGCCGTCTCGACCGCGACCGAGCGGGTCAGGCGCCGGACGGCCCGGCCGTCGCCGGCTTCGGCCGGGGCGGTCAGGCGCCAGCGGTTCAGCGCGGCCAGGGCGAACAGCACCAGCAGCAGCGCCAGCTTGACCAGGAAGACGCAGCCATAGGCGGTGGTCCACAAGGCCGAGACATGATCGAGCTGGACCACGGCCAGCAGGATGCCGGCCGCCGCCAGCGGCAGGATCGCGATGGGGATCAGGGCGGAGAAGCGGCGCAGCGCCGCTGTCGCATCCGGCCCGCCGGCGCGCAGATGCAGCCCCAGCGGCAGCAGCGCCCCGGCCCAGAGGGCGATGCCGACGGCGTGCAGGAAAACGGCCGGCCGGGTCACGAGCTGCGGCGCGGCGGCGCTGGCATGGCCGCTGGCGGCCAGCGCCGTCCCGGTCGCGGCCAGGGCCAGCAGTGCTGTCGCCGCCGAGGCCGCGCCGCGCCGCTGCGCCAGCGCCGCCAGACCGAGCACGAGCGCAAGCACCGCCAGGGCGGCGGTGGCGCCGTAGCTGGTGCCCCAGCCGGTGGCCCAGGCGACAGGGCGGCCGAGCCCCGCCAGCGGCAGGCCCAGCGCGTCCAGCCCCTGCAGCCCGAGCGACAGCGGCGCTGCCGCCAGCCCCAGCAGCATCAGGGTGGCGGCAATATGGGCGGCGCCGCGTGGCAGGGGCGCGACCCAGGCGCGGAACGCCATGGCGCCAATGCCGAGAAACAGCGCGGCATAGAGGGCGATCCGGGCCAGCCAGATCGCGGCCTGCACCGGCCGGTCCGCCATGTCCGTGGCCTGTTGTGGCGGCCCGGCGCCGGGCGTGCCGATCGAGAACACCACCGAGCCGCCGACCGGATGGCCGTCCTCCGACACCACGCGCCAGCTCAGCACATGGGTGCCGGGGCCAAGGCCGGGCGGCGCCGCGATCACCAGCGTCGCGTCCTCCAACCGGGCATCGCCCAGCGTCACCACGGCGCCGTTCGGCCTGATCAGCCGCAGCACCAGGGGCGACACCGGCTCGCTGAAGCTCAGGCGGAAGCCGTCCGGCGCCGCCGCCAGCACCGCATTCTCCGCCGGCTCGGCCTGCACCAGCGACGCATGCGCCAGCGCCGCCTGCGGGGAGAGGAGGGCGAGCAGCAGAAGCAGGCAGGCGGCGTAGCGCTCCCATTGCCTCCTCCGCGGGGCGGGAGAGGTCGGGCTCGCGTAGCGAGACCGGGTGAGGGCTGGCACAGGTGGTGGGAAAGAGCCCTCACCCGGAGCCGCTGGCGCGGCTCCGGCCTCTCCCGCAAGCGGGAGAGGCAACGCGGTGGTCAGGCGAGCCCCAGTCTCCGCAGACGCAGTACTGGTCACTTCTTCGGCAGCAGCTTGATGCCCGGCGCCGGGGTCTCGTAGTCGTCGGCATCCTTGCCTTCGGCCGGGATCTCGATCCAGCGGTCGGTCCCCGCCTCGCAGTCCTGGACCACCGGGAAGTACAGATGCGCACCCGGCTTCAGCCCGGCGGTCAGGTAGCCGCGGAAGACGAATTCGTCATAGAACTCGTCCGGCAGCCTGCCGCCGCTCCATACGACCTCTGTCACGCCCTCGCTGGTCGGCGTGCCGTAGTAGTCGTAGGACGCGGCGTATTTGCCCTTCACCGTCTCCAGCGTCCAGCCGGGCTTCGGCATCGGCTTGACCGCGATCACCCCCTCGGGGATCTGGACGCGGATCTTCACGGTGGGCGAGCCCTCGCAGCCGTGCGGCACGCGCAGCACCGCCTTGTAGGTGCCGCCGACCGCCGCCTCCTGGGTCTCCAGCGTGACATGGGCGAAGGCCGGACCGGTCGCGGCCAGCAGGGCCACGACGGGCAGGAAAGTTTTCAGCATCACTATCTCCGGGTCGCCGGCTCGGCCGGCAATGGTTGAACGGGAAAAGGATTAGGTGCCGCTGATCAGGCGGCGTAATGCGGCCAGCCGTTCGGGCTCGGGCGTGCCGTAGGCGATGGTATCAGTGAAGCGGCCCTCGCCGTCCATCAGATACACCATGGCCGAATGGTCCATGGTGTAGTCGCCGTCGGCGGTCGGCACCTTGCGCCAATACACCCGGTAGGATTTGGCCACAGCCGCGATCTCGTCCGGGCTGCCGGTCAGCCCGGTGATGCGGCGATCGAAGGACTGCAAATATTCCTGCAGCATCTCCGGCCGGTCGCGCTCCGGGTCGACGGTGACGAACAGCACGCGCAGCCGGTCGGCGTCGGGGCCCAGCGCCGCCAGCGCCTGCGACATCTCCCACAGCGTGGTCGGGCAGACCTCGGGGCAGTGGGTGAAGCCGAAGAACACGGCGAAGGGCCGGCCCCTCAGGTCGGCGTCGCTCAGCGTCGCCCCGGCCTGGTCGGTCAGCCGGAACGGGCCGCCGGGCAGCGTGCCGGACACCACCGGCCGGGTCGACGGGTCCTTGGAATAGACCAGCAGGAAGCCGGCGCCTCCCACCAGGATGGCGGCGACGGCCAGCAGCACTGGCACCAGGATGCGGGCGCGCATCTCAATGCCCCGCCCCGGTCGAGCCGATGGCCTGGACGTCGAAGGTGACGGCGATGGTGCCGGCCTTCTCGAAGGTCATGGTGCCGGCGAAGCTCTCGCCCGCCTTCAGCGGCCGCTTCAGCTCCAGCAGCATCAGGTGATAGCCGTTCGGCGCCAGCGCGGCGGTGCCGTTGGCCGGCACGGGCACGCCGCCCTCGACCGGCCGCATGGTCATGATGCCGTCCTTGACGCCCATCTGGTGGATCTCGACCCGGCCGGCGACCTCGGCGGTGACCGAAACCAGCCGGTCCGGCTCGGACCCGTCATTGCGGATCTCGGCATAGCCGCCGCCGACCTTCGCCGCCGGCGGCGTGGCCCGGGCCCAGGGATGGACCACCTCGATCGGGCCGGATTTGAACTCGTGCGCGGCCGCCGGGCCGAAAGCCGGCAGGGCCAGGGCGGCGGCGACGATGGCGGGACGCAGTCGTGCCATCAGGGACATGGATTTCGCTCCAGGCTGGGCCGGGCGGCGCGTCTCCGGCGCCGGTGTCCGGCCGTGAACCGACAGGGGCCCGCCGACGGCAGGGCCCGGCTGGATCACGCCTGGGCGGGCGGGGCCCTCGGATTGGCCGGCGAGCGCTGCGGCGCCGTCGCCACCGGGGTCAGGGGCAGGAGCGCGGGCTCGGTCGGGCCGGCCAGATGCGGCACCAGCAGCACCGCGACGAAGGCCGGCACCGGGGCGCCGCCGAACATGGCGCAGCCGGTGGTGCAGCAATCGGGCAGATGCGGATGGTCGGCCGCCGGATCCTGCCGGACGGGACCGGCATCATCGGCGCGGCAGAGGGCAGAGAGCGGATCGAGCGTCGCGGCGCTGGCGCCGATGGCGAGGCCGCCGAGGATGGCCTGGACGAACAGCAGATAGGCCGCGCCGAGCGCGACCCATGATGCCCGTCTCCGTGCCGACCTCATGCGCACGTGCCGATCCCCCTTCGTCCCGGCCGGAATATCACGGCCGCGGCCGGGCGCAAACCCGGCCGGTCTGCGACATGGTGCCCGCGATCAGCTCTTGAAGCCACGGGCCAGCGCATCGGCGTTGCGCGCCAGCAGGCCGAGATCGGTGCCGACCGCGACGAAGCGGTAGCCCCACTCGATGTAGCGCCGGGCCTCGGCCTCGACCGAGGTCAGGATCCCGGCCGGCTTGCCGATCGCGGTCAGGCGCCGCACCGCGTCCTGGATCGCGGCCTGCACCTCCGGATGCTGCGAGTTGCCGATATGGCCCAGCGAGGCCGACAGGTCGGACGGGCCGATGAACACGCCGTCGACGCCGTCGACCGACGCGATCTCCTCGATCCGCGCCAGCGCCTCGCCGGTCTCGACCTGCAGCAGCACGCAGATCTCGGCATCGGCCTTCTTCAGATAGTCCGTCACCCGGCCGTAATGGCTGCCGCGGCCGCTGGTGGTGATGCCGCGGATGCCGGCCGGCGGGTAGCGGCAGGCGGCCACGGCGCGCCGCGCCTCCTCGGCATTCTGGACGAAGGGGATCAGCAGCGCCTGGGCGCCGATGTCGAGGATGCGCTTGATCAGCACCGGGTCGTTCCAGGCCGGCCGCACGATGCCCGTGGCCGTGCCGCGCGAAGCGGCCTGCAACTGGCCCAGCAGGTCCGGCAGCTCGTTCGGCGAATGCTCGGTGTCGAACAGGATCCAGTCGAAGCCGCTGTCGCCGATGATCTCGGCGACGATGTTGCTGCACAGGCTGCTCCACAGCCCGATCTGGGTCTGCCCGGCGGCCAGCGCCGCCTTGAACCGGTTGCGGTCGAGTTCCATCCATCGTCCCTTCGCTCAGGCTGCCCGCCGCGCCTCGCAGCGGCGCATCGCCGTGATGTCTCCCCGGAACTCCGCCCGGCCCTGCGCTGCCAGCCGGCGCAGCCGCCAGAAGCAGAAGGCGTCGGTGGCGAAGAAGCCGGTGATGGTGCCCATCGGCCGGCCGATCGCGCGGGCGGCCGGCTGCCAGTCGGGGCCGAGCGCCGCCAGGATCTCCTGGTCGTGCGCGTCGATCGGGTGGGTGGTGATGGTGCCGTCCCGGTGATGGCGCAGGCCGCCGCCGTCGGCGCGCAGCCGCTCCCACTCCGCGGCCAGCCCGGCCCGCCGCTCGGGCGCCACCGGCCGGGCCGTGACGGCGGCGATGGTCTCGGGCGGCAGCATGGCCACCGCCGTCATGTCGCGGCGCGCGGCTTCGGGCAGCAGGGTCGGGCCGACCGCCACCTCCCCGACCGGGGTGGCCGCATCGCGCAGCGCCCACAGCGCCTGGCGCAGCATCAGCTGCTCGGCGGCGCCAGTGCCGTGCCAGATCACCATCCTCTCCGCCGCGTCCGGCAGGCGCCGCAGCGCCGCCGACTCGGCCGCCAGCTGCTCGACGAACGTCCCGCCGGTCTCGATCGCCATACGATCCTCGGCCGGGAACACGGCGTGCCAGAAGGCAGCGCGGGCGTCGGGCCGGCCGCTGTCGACATCGCCCAGCGGCCCGACCGCCAGGTCGTCGCGCAGCACCAGCACCGCCGACCCGGGCAGGCCGGCACGGATCACCCCGGCGGCGCTGTCGCCGCAGCACAGATGCAGCACGGGACCAGTCATCGCGACTCCTTCCGGATCGCGACTATAGCAACCCGATCGCGGCGGCACAGTGCGGCGCTACGACGTGACCGACTCGGCCTCGCCCGAGGGTTGCGCCGCGGGCGGCCGGGGCAGCAGCGTGGCGCCCAGCACCGCCGCCAGCGCTGCGAAGCAGGCCCCGGCCAGGAAGGCCGTCTGGTAGCCGCCGACCAACGCCACCGGCTGGTCCGCGCCGGCGGCCAGCAGCCCGCCGGTGCGCGACGCCGCCAGGCTGGCCAGGATCGCCAGGCCCAGCGCCCCGCCCATCATGAAGGCGGTGTTGACCATGCCGGAGGCGAGGCCGGATTCGGTCGGCCCCACCTCGCTCATCGCCGCCAGCAGCACCGGGTTCAGCGCCATGCCGCAGCCGAGGCCCAGCAGCAGCATTCCCGGCAGCACATGCAGGGTGAAGCGGCCCTCCACCGGGGCCCAGGCGAACAGCGCCAGCCCGGCTGCCGCCAGCAGCAGCCCGACCACGATCGGCAGGCGGATGCCGAAGCGCATCACCAGCTTCGCCGACAGGCCGAGCGAAAAGGCCGCCATGATCAGGTTGGCCGGCAGGAAAGCCAGGCCGACCTCCATCGGGCCATAGCCCAGCACCTGCTGCATGTAGAGGGCGGACAGGAAGAACCAGGCGAACATGGCCGCAGCCCACAGCACCCCGACGACATTGGCGACGGCCAAGCTGCGCAGCCGGAACAGGCCGAGCGGCATCAAGGGCGCCGCCACCCGGGTCTCGATTGCAACAAACGTCGCCAGCAGCACAACGGCGCCGCCGAGCAGGCCGAGCGTGCGGGTTGAGGCCCAGCCGGCCTCGTTGCCGTTGACGATGGCGTAGACGGCCAACATCAGCGCCGCGGTCACGGTGATCGCCCCGGCGACGTCGAGCCGCCGGTCCGCCGCCTCGTTGCGGGTGGCCGGCAGCAGGGGCAGCGACAGGGCGAAGACCGCGATGCCGATCGGCAGGTTGATCAGGAAAATCCAGTGCCAGCTCAGCGCCCCGGTCAGCAGGCCGCCCAGCAGAACCCCGACGCTGCCGCCGCCGGCGGCGACGAAGCCGTAGACGCCCATCGCCTTGGCCCGGTCCGCCGGCTCGGTGAACAGATCCATGATCAGCGACAGGGCCACGGCGGAGACGACGGCGCCGCCCAGCCCCTGGATCGCCCGGGCGGCGACCAGGACGGCCTGGCTGCCGGACAGGCCGCAGGCGAGGGACGCCAGGGTGAAGACGGCGAGGCCGATCAGGAACAACCGGCGGTGGCCGAACAGGTCGCCCAGCCTGCCGCCCAGCAGCAGGAAGCCACCGAAGGTCAGCATGTAGCCGTTCACCACCCAGGCGAGGGTCGAGTCGTTGAAGCCGAGATCGGTCTTGATGGACGGCAGCGCCACGTTCACGACGGTCGAATCCAGCACGATCATCAGCACGCCGAGGCACAGCACGGTCAGCGCCAGCCAGCGCCCGTTCTGGGGCGCGGCCGCACGAGATTCGGCAGGGCGGTCCGTCATGGCGTTCTCCCTTTCGCAGCGTCGGGCGGCCGGCGGATCGACCCGCGGGCGCAGCCCTCGACGCCGGGGCCGCCGGGTCGGCGGCCTCGTTTCTTAACTTAAAAGTTGAGTATCACGCCGCAGCCCGACGGGGCAAGCCAGCCCGGCGTCAGATCAGGCCCTCGTGCTGCAGCGCCAGCTGCACCGCCGGTCTTGCCTCCACCCGGTCGGAATAGGCCGGCAGCGGGTCCGGCCGCGGCAGCTTGAGGTCCCTGGCCCAGCGCAGCATGACGTAGAGATAGGCGTCGGCGACGCTCATCTCCCGGCCGAACAGGTAGTCGCCGTCCAGCCGTTCCGCGAGATAGGCAAGGCGCTGCGCCACGACCTCGTCGACGGCCTGCTTCTCCTGGTCGCCGGTCGGGAAGATCGACCGGATCAGCAGCTTGTGCAGCTCGGCGCCGATGAAGCTCAGCATCTCGACCAGTCGGATCCGGCCCAGCGCGCCGCCCGGCGCCAGACGCGGTGCCCGGTCGGCCACCCAGCTCAGGATTGCGGCGTTCTCGGTCAGCACCGTGCCGTCGTCCAGCACCAGAGCGGGGACGTAGCCCTTCGGGTTGACCTGGGTGAAGTCGTCGCCCGATTCGGTCCGCCGGTCGGGATGTCGACGCGGATGCGCTCGAACTCCAGCCCGGCCTCGTGCAGAGCGATATGGTCGGCCAGGCTGCAGGCGCCGGGGGCAAGGTACAGTTTCATGCGGGCCTCCTCAATGAGCGGCCCGGCGCCGCAGGAAGGCGTCGAGCTTGTCCAGGATCTCGCGCCAGCCGCCCTCGCGGATCTCCGGCTGGTCGCCGCCGTCGAGGAAGGCGGCCTGCTCGGTGAAGATCAGCTTGGTGCCGCCGCCGTCAGGCTGCAGCTCGACCGTGCTCAGCGAGGCCGAGATCCGGGTCTCGCCGCGGTCGATCGTGTAGCTGAACACGATGCGGCGGTCCGGCACGATGTCGGCATAGCGGGTCTCGTTGCGGTAGACCGGGTCGCCGGCCGGGCCGAAGCGGCTGGTCTCGATGCCGCCGATGCGGAAGTCGAATCGCGGCTCGGCCAGTTCCCAACCCTCGCCGGGCGCGCCCCAGATCAGCCGGGCGGCAGGGTTGGCCCAGGCCGCGAACACCCGGGCCGGCGGGGCGTCGTAGCGGCGCCGGATGGTGAAGCTGCCGTGCTCCACGGACCGTTCGCTCATGGCGCTTCCTCCTGGCGCGGCCTTGTTGCTTAAGTGATGGCTTCAGTATCATGGGGATGGGGTCGAGGCAAGGCGACTGCTGGCGGTTTTGACCTCGACCCCAGCGGCGCGGTAGAAGCAGCCCCTTCCGGTTCCTCATCACAACACGTCCGGTCGTTCGATGATCTCAATCAGCCAGCGCATTGCCGACGAGCTCTCCGTGCGCGAGGCCCAGGTCGCGGCCACGGTCGAGCTGCTCGACGGCGGCGCGACCGTTCCCTTCGTCGCCCGCTACCGCAAGGAGGCGACGGGCGGGCTGGACGACGCCCAGCTGCGCACGCTGGACGAGCGGCTGCGCTATCTGCGCGAGTTGGAGGAGCGGCGGAAGACGATCCTCGACAGCATCGCCGAGCAGGGCAAGCTGGACGACGCCCTGCGCGCCCAGATCGAGGCGGCCGAGACCAAGGCCCGGCTCGAGGACATCTACCTGCCCTACAAGCCGAAGCGCCGGACCAAGGCGATGATCGCCCGCGAGGCCGGGCTGGAGCCCTTGGCCGACGCGCTGCTGGCCCAGCCGGAGCGAGCCCCCGAGGAGGCCGCCGCCGCCTTCGTCGACGCCGAGAAGGGCGTGGCCGATGTGGCCGCGGCGCTGGACGGCGCCCGCTCGATCCTGGTCGAGCGCTTCGGCGAGGATGCCGACCTGATCGGCAGCCTGCGCGAGGAGGCATGGACCCGCGGCCGGCTGCTGTCCAAGATGCGTGAGGGCAAGGAGCAGGCGGGCGCCAAGTTCTCCGACTATTTCGACTATGCCGAGAAGCTGACCAAGCTGCCCTCGCACCGCATCCTGGCCCTGTTCCGGGGCGAGAAAGAGGAGGTGCTGTCGCTGACGCTGGAGCCGGAGGAGGCGCCGGCCGACTCGGCGGACCGCAAGGCCCCCGGCCTGTACGAGCAGCGCATCGCCAACCGCTTCGGCATCGTCGCCCAGGGCCGGCCGGGCGATGCCTGGCTGGCCGAGACGGTGCGCTGGGCCTGGCGCACCAAGATCCTGGTGCATCTCGACATCGACCTCCGGCTGCGCCTGTGGCAGGCGGCGGAGGAGGAGGCGGTGAAGGTCTTCGCCGGCAACCTGCGCGACCTGCTGCTGGCGGCGCCGGCCGGCACCCGCGCCACCATGGGCCTCGATCCCGGCTTCCGCACCGGGGTGAAGGTCGCCGTGGTCGACGCCACCGGCAAGGTCGTGGCCACCACCGCGATCTTCCCGCATGAGCCGCAGAAGCGCTGGGACGACTCGATCGCCACCCTGGCCGCCCTGGCCCAGGCGCACGGCGTCGACCTGGTCGCCATCGGCAACGGCACGGCGTCGCGCGAGACCGACAAGCTGGCCGCCGAGCTGATGAAGCAGCACCCCGATCTGAAGCTGACCAAGGCGGTGGTGTCGGAGGCAGGGGCCTCGGTCTACTCCGCCTCGGCCTTCGCCTCGCAGGAGCTGCCGGAGCTTGACGTGTCGCTGCGCGGCGCGGTGTCGATCGCCCGCCGGCTGCAGGACCCGCTGGCTGAGCTGGTGAAGATCGACCCGAAATCGATCGGCGTCGGCCAGTACCAGCATGACCTCAGCGAGAGCAAGCTGTCGCGCTCGCTCGACGCCGTGGTCGAGGATTGCGTGAACGCGGTCGGCGTCGACCTCAACACCGCCTCGGCGCCGCTGCTGGCCCGGGTCTCGGGCGTCGGCGAGGGGCTGGCCCAGAACATCGTGCAGCACCGCGACGCCAACGGCCCGTTCCGGATCCGCGCGGCGCTGAAGGACGTGCCGCGGCTGGGGCCTAAGGCGTTCGAGCAATGCGCCGGCTTTCTGCGCATCCCGAACGGCGACGACCCGCTCGACGCCTCGGGCGTGCACCCCGAGGCCTATCCGGTGGTGCGCCGGATCATCGAGGCCACCGGCGGCGAGATCAAGGCGCTGATCGGCAACAGCTCCACCCTGCGCGGGCTGGAGCCGGAGCGCTTCACCGACGACAGCTTCGGCGTGCCGACGGTGACCGACATCCTGCGCGAGCTGGAGAAGCCGGGCCGCGACCCGCGCCCGGCCTTCAAAACCGCGACCTTCAAGGAAGGCGTGGAGAAGCTGAGCGACCTGCAGCCCGGCATGGTGCTGGAGGGCGTGGTCACCAACGTCGCAGCCTTCGGCGCCTTCGTCGATATCGGCGTGCACCAGGACGGGCTGGTGCATATCTCGGCCATGTCCAAGACCTTCGTGAAGGACCCGCGCACGGTGGCCAAGCCGGGCGACGTGGTGAAGGTCAAGGTGCTGGAGGTCGACCCGCAGCGGAAGCGCATCGGCCTGACCATGCGGCTCGACGATGACGGCCAGGCGCGGCCGCCGCGCCGCGAGGGCGGCGCCCCCCGCGGCCGGCCCGAGGGTCGGCGGGACGAGCGGCCGCGACATCAGCAGCAAGGCCGGCCCGGGCAGCCGGGACAGGGCGGCCAGGGTCGTGGGAGCCAGAGTCACGGGGGGCAGAGTCGCGATGGCCAGGGCCATGGCGGGCAGGGCCAGCCGCGCCATGGCCGTCCCGGCCAGGACTCCGGCTCGCAGCGTCCGGCCCAAGGAAAGCCGCAGCCCGAGCCGCAGAAGACGCGCACGCCGGCGCCGGAGCCGGATGGCGCCATGGCCGAAGCCCTGCGCCGCGCCGGGCTGGTGGGCAGCAAGCGGAGCTAACCGCTGATTGTGTAGGTTGGGTTCGCGGCACGCGAACCCAACATCCTTCCGGCCGTACCATGTTGGGTTCGCCTCGGCGAACCCACGCTACGATGGCTAGCCCTGCCAGCGACGGAACAGAACGCTGGCGTTGACGCCGCCGAAGCCGAAGCCGTTCGACAGGGCGTGCCCGATCTGGCCGCGCCGGGCCTCCAACGCCACCAGGTCGATGCCGGCGGCGTCCGGGTCCGGGTTCTCCAGGTTCAGCGTCGGCGGCATGACCTGGTCGCGCAGCGCCAGCACGGTGAAGATCGCCTCCAGCCCGCCGGCGGCGCCCAGCAGGTGGCCGGTGGCGGATTTGGTGGCGCTCACCGCCACCGTCCCGCCGGTGCCGAACAGCGCCTTGATCGCCGCCATCTCACCCTTGTCGCCGACCGGGGTCGAGGTGGCGTGGGCGTTCAGATGCTGCACCTCGCCGGGCTCGATGTCGCCCTGGGCGAGCGCGATCTCCATCGCCCGGCGGGCGCCGTCGCCATCCTCCGGCCCCGCGGTCATATGATAGGCGTCGGCGGTGGTGCCGTAGCCGATCAGCTCGGCGATCGGCCGGGCGCCGCGGGCCAGCGCATGGTCCAGCGCCTCGATCACCATCAGCCCGGCGCCCTCGCCCATGACGAAGCCGTCGCGGGCCTGGTCGAAGGGGCGGGAGGCGCGCTCCGGCGTGTCGGTGAAGCCGGTCGACAGGGCCCGGGCGGCGGCGAAGCCGCCCAGGCTGACCCGGTCGATGCAGGCCTCGGTGCCGCCGCACAGCGCCACGTCGACCTCGCCGGCGCGGATCATGCGGGCGGCGTCGCCGATGCCCTGCACCCCGGCGGCGCAGGCGGTCACCGGCGCGCCCAGCGGACCCTTGAAGCCATGGCGGATCGAGACCTGGCCGGCGGCGAGGTTGACCAGGAAGGCCGGCACGGTGAAGGGCGACAGCCGCCGCGCGCCCTTCTGGTCGACCGTCCGCACCGTCTCGACGATATAGGGGAAGCCGCCGACGCCCGACGCGATCACGGTGGCGGTGCGCTGCCGCGCCCGGTCGTCGGTGGGCCGCCAGCCGGACTGGGCCACCGCCTCCTCCGCCGCCGCCATGGCGAACTGGATGAAGCGGTCCATCTTCTTCTGGTCCTTCGGCGGCACCGCCGCGTCGGGGTCGAAGCCGGCCTCGGGATCCTCGGCGATGGACGGCACCACGCCGGCGACCTTGGCGGCGAGGTCCGGCACCATCTCCTCGGGCAGGCGGCGCAGGCCGGACCGGCCTTGCAGCAGCCGGCGCCAGCTGGCCTCGACGCCGTTGGCGAGGGGCGACACCGCGCCCATTCCGGTGACGACTATGCGGCGCATCTCAAGGTCTCCTCAGGCGGGGACGTTGCCGTCGCGGCTGTTCCGGCGATCCAGGATCCCGGCAAGCCGGTCCCGATAGGCGGGCCGGGCATCGGGGCCCAGGCGGAACTCCGCCGTCTCCGGCGTGATCGGCGCCCCGCTGCGCCGGTCGATCAGAACCGGGTCCATCGGCTGGCCATCGGCGCGGCCGGCGACCTGCACCAGCACCTTGCCGCCGGTGGCGTGCCGGCCACCCCAGGTGCCCAGCGCCGCCAGCACCGGGAACACGTCGCGGCCGGCCGCGGTCAGCCGGTATTCATGGCGCAGCGGCCGCTGCGAATAGGCCTGACGCTCCAGCAGGCCGGCCTCGGTGAGGCGCTTCAGCCGCCGGGTCAGCATGTTCGGGGCGATGCCCAGGCTCTGCTGGAAATCGTCGAAGCGGGTCAGGCCGATGAAGGCGTCGCGCAGAATCAGCAGGCTCCACCACTCTCCCAGCGCGTCGAGGGAGCGGGCGATCGGGCAATCCATGCCGGCGAAGCTGGTGCGCTGCATGGCCGAAGAGATAGCGAAGTCCCTTGCATCATGCAAGCGATGCCGGGCGAAGCCGGCACTCCGTCAGGGCGCCGGGAAGCGCCCCAGCGCGCCCAGCAGCGCCTTGTTGAACTGGTCCGGCGACTGGATCTGCGGCGCGTGGCCTTCGCCGGGGAAGCGGATCAGGTTGGCGCCGGGGATGCGTTTCGCGGCGGCGCGGCCCAGCTCGGCATAGTTGCCCAGGCGCTGCGCCACCTCGGGCGGGGCCAGGGCCTTGCCGATCGCAGTGGTGTCGCGCTCGCCGATCATCAGCACGGTCGGGGCGCGGATGTGCTCCAGCTCGTAGACCACCGGCTGGTTGAACACCATGTCCGAGGTCAGCGCCTGGTCCCAGGCCACCTGCCGGCCGCCCTCGCCCTGGTACATGCCGGCCAGCATCTGCACCCAGCGATCATATTCCGGCTTCCATTCGCCGGCGTAGTAGGTGGCCTGCTGATAGGCCTTGATGCTGTCGGCATTGGTCTTCAGCTCGCCCTCGAACCACTGGTCGACGGTCTGCTGCGGCACGCCCGCGGCCCTCCAATCCTCCAGCCCGAGCGGATTGACCAGCACCAGGCCGGACAGCTCGCCGGGGTAGGCGAGGGCATAGCGGATCGCCAGCGCGCCGCCCATGGAATGGCCCATGATCACCGGGCCGCTGACGCCCAGCTTGTGGAGCAGCTCCTGGGTGTTGGCCGCCAGCTGGTGCAGCCCGAACTGATAGGCCTGCGGCTTGCTGGATTTGCAGAAGCCGATCAGGTCGGGCGCGACCACACGGTAGCCGGCCTGCAGCAGCGGCCGCATCACCCCTTCCCAGGTGGCGGCGCAGAAGTTCTTGCCGTGCAGCAGCACCACGGTGCGGCCGTTCGGCTTCTCCGGCTGCACGTCCATATAGGCCATGGACAGGTCCTGGCCCTGCGACTTGAAGTCGAAGCGTTGGACCGGGAACGGATAGTCGAAATCCGCCAGCATCGGGTCGGCGAAGGCAGCCGGGGCGGCGGCGAGGGCGGCGAGCAAGGCGGCGGCCAGGGTCAGGCGTCGGATCATCTGTCTCCTCGGGGCGCGGCCGGGTCAGTCGCGTGCCGGCCCGGTATAGAAGGCCGGCCATCGGCGGCGAGCATGGTCGCCATCGGCGGCGAAAACGTGGCAGCTGTCCAGCAGCACCGGCCGCGTCTTCGGGTCGGCCTCCCCGGCGCGCTCGCGCGACAGGATCGGGAACACCGTCTGGAACGCGGTGGTCGCCATCGGGCCTAGCAGCTCGACCAGATGGGTGCAGCCCTTGGCACCGCCCACCCGCTCCTTCACCGCGCGGGTGAAGCCGGGGCCGATGCGCAGGCCGACCAGCGCCTGGAAAGCCGGCGCGATCTCCGGGCACAGGGCGTAGGGGCCGTGCTCGGTCGCCGCCTCGACCGCGACGATGGCCAGGCCGTCGTCGACAGTCAGCCGAAGCCGCATCTGGTGCAGCGGTTCGCCCGGCGCGATGGCGCCGCGGAACTCGTTGCGGAACTCGTAGTGCTTGACGTCAACCAGATGCCCCTCGATGTCCCACAGCCCGTCGGCGCGGCGGAAGCCGTCGCAGGTGACGCGGCGGGTGTGGATCGGCTCGCGCGCGGCGGGGGCGGAGAGGGGCATGCTCAGCCTTCCTCGGGCTCGATCTCGGCCGGCGGTGTCAGGCGCACCGCGGTGATCTGGTTGCGCTGCCGCCGCAGGATCTCGAAGCGGAAGCCGTGGAAGGTGAAGGCCTGGCCGACATCCGGCAGGTGCCGCGCCTCATGCAGCACCAGCCCGGCGATGGTCGAGGCCTCGTCATCCGGCAGCCGCCATTCGAATCGGCGGTTCAGGTCACGGATGGTGACTGTGCCGTCGATCAGGAAGCTGCCATTGGCCTGGGGGCGGACGCCGGCCACCGGCAAATCGTGCTCGTCGACGATGTCGCCGACGATTTCCTCCAGGATGTCCTCCAGCGTCACCACGCCCTTCAGGTCGCCGTACTCGTCGACCACGATGGCGAAATGCTCGCGCCGGGTGCGGAAGGCGTGCAGCTGGTCCAGGAGACTGGTGGTGTCCGGGATGAACCAGGGCCTGGCCGCGATGCGGCGGATGTCCAGCCGGTTCGGGTCGCCGCCGGCGGCCTGCAGCGCCCGCAGCACGTCCTTGGCGTGCAGCACGCCGATGATGTTTTCCAGGCCGCCCTGGCACAGCGGCATGCGGGTGTGCGGGCTGTTCAGCATCGCCGCCACCACCTCGCGTGGGGTCAGCTCGATATCGATCGCCTCGACGCTGCGGCGATGGGTCATGATCTCGGAGACATAGACGTCGCCGAGGTCGAGGATCGAGCGCAGCATCTGCCGCTCCTGCGCCACCTCGGCCTCGCTGCCGCGATGCAGCTCGATGGCGCCGCGCAGCTCGTCGACATAATCGGCCAGCCCGACCCGGCTTGGATCGGCCCCGAACAGCCGCAGCACGCCGCGCACCAGCCAGTTCACCAGCCGCACCACCGGGCTCAGCAGCCGCACCACGGTCCTGACCGCGGGGGCGATGCCCAGCGCTGCGCGGTCGGCATGGTTGATGGCGTAGGTCTTGGGCAGCACCTCGCTGAAGATCAGGATCAGCGCCGTCATCACCACCGTGGCCACAGGCACCGCCGGGGCGCCGAGCACCGAGACCAGGAGGCTGGTCGCCAGCGACGACGCGAGGATGTTGACCAGGGTGTTGCCCAGCAGCAGGGCGCCGATCAGCCGCTCCTTCTGCTCGCGCAGCCGGTTGACGATGCCGGCCCGCTTCAGCCCGTGCGTCTCCAGCTGGTGCATCCGCGCCCGGCTGGCCGCGGTCAGCGCTGTCTCCGAGCCCGAGAAGAAGGCCGAGGCCACGAGCAGGACGACGATCCCGGCGAGGTGAAGCAGCAGGACAAGATCGTCGGACATCGGGGGATCAGGCGGCGATGGCGTCGGCGAGCACCGCGGCGACCGGGTCGGCCGGCACCTCGCTGGTGACGAAGGCCTGGCCGATGCCGCGCACCAGGATGAAGGTCATGCGCCCGTCCCGGACCTTCTTGTCGCGGGTCATGTGGTGCAGCAGGGCGCCGACCGACCAGGCGCGATCGCGGGCCGGGCGGGTCGGCAGGCCGACCGCCTCCAGGTGGCGGGCCAGGCGGTCGCGGTCCGGGGCCGGGCACAGGCCCAGCCGGACCGACAGGTCGAAGGCCATGACCATGCCGATCGCGACAGCCTCGCCATGCAGCAGCGCGTCGCCATAGCCGGTCTCGGCCTCCAGCGCATGGCCGAAGGTGTGGCCGAGGTTGAGCAGGGCGCGCCGCGCCGCCTCGCGCTCGTCCTCGCCGACGATCTCGGCCTTCATCTCACAGCTGCGCCTGACCGCCCGGATCATGGCGTCGCCGTCGCCGGCCAGAAGCTTCGGGCCGTTATCCTCCAGCCAGGCGAAGAAGGCGGCATCGCCGAGCGCGCCGTATTTCGCCACCTCGGCATAGCCGGAGCGCAGCTCCCGCGCCGGCAGGGTGGTCAGCAAAGCGGTGTCGGCCAGCACCAGCAGCGGCTGGTGGAAGGCGCCGATCAGGTTCTTGCCGTGCTTGCTGTTGACGCCGGTCTTGCCGCCGACCGAGCTGTCGACCTGGGCCAGCAGCGTGGTCGGGATCTGCACGAAGTCGAGGCCGCGCAGCGCGGTCGCCGCGGCGAAGCCGGCCAGGTCTCCGACCACGCCGCCGCCCAGCGCCACCAGCAGCGTCCGCCGTTCGATGCCCAGCACCAGGATCCGGTCCAGCAGGTCGGCCAGCACCGTCATCGACTTGGTCGCCTCGCCCGGCGGCACGGTCAAGGTCTCGGCCGCGATCCCGGCTGCGGCCAGAGAGGCCTCCAGCGTCGCGCCGTGCAGCCCGGCCACCCGGGCATCGGCGATCACGATCACCCGCTTGCCGCGGCCCAGCGCGGCGATGCGCTGCCCGGCCTCGGCCAGGACGCCGGGGCCGATGACGATGTCGTAGCTGCGCGGGCCCAGCCCGACGCGGATGGTTTCGCGTGTCATCTCAGGGATTCAATCCGTGTGCCCCGTGGGCGCGTTGCCCAGGGTTGTTTCGGTCGCGGCCGCCTCGGCCGCCAGATGGGCCTCGATCGCGGCCAGCACGCGATCGACCGTCTCCTCGACCGGGCCGTCGCGGCTCTCCACCGTCATGTCGGCCAGGGCGTAGATCGGGTGGCGCCGCTCCATCAGCCCCTCCAGCACCGCCTTCGGGTCGCCCTGCCGCAGCAGCGGCCGGTTGCTGCGCTTGGCGGTGCGCGCCGCCAGCACCGACAGCTCCGCCTTCAGCCATACCGACAGGCCGTGCTCGGCGACGACTTCCCGGGTCTGCGGGTCCATGAAGGCGCCGCCGCCGGTCGACAGCACCTGCACCGGGTCATGCATCAGCCGGGCGATCACCCGCCGCTCCAGGTCGCGAAAGGCGGGCTCTCCGTAGCGCTGGAAGATGTCCGGGATGGTGCAGCCGGCCGCGGCCTCGATCTCGTGGTCGGCGTCGATGAAGCCGAGCCCCAACCGCGCGGCCACGCGCTTGCCCACCGCGGTCTTGCCGGCGCCCATCAGGCCGACCAGAACCAGGGTGCGGGGCAAAGGGCGGTGCAGCGTGGTGATCATCGATCCTCTTCCGGGCCCGGCGCGGGCGTCTTGGCACCGGCTGCGGTTTGCGGCCGCGGTGCCGACGGCCTAAGATAGGGTTGCGCCGGGTCCGCCGCATCTGCTTTCTCCAGCCCTGGCCCGCGCATCGGCCTGAATTCACACCTGTCAGGGGTCCGTCTTGTCCCGTCGTCGTTCGAAGTCGCGCTATTCGCAGGGTTCCGGTGGCGGCGGGGGCGGCGGCCTCGGCCGTGTGCTGGCGATCGCCGTGCTGCTGGTCATCGTCGGCGGCGGCGTCGCGCTCGCGGTGATCGATTTCCGGCCGCCGACCCAGACGGTCGAGAAGGTGATCCCGAACGACAAGTTCAAATAACACCTTGGCCGAGGCCGCTGCCCCGAAGCGCCGGCGCGGCCGTCCGCCTGCCGCGCGGCTGCTGCCGCCACCCTCGGTCGAGGCCTTCCTCGACATGCTGGTGGCCGAGCGCGGTGCTGCCGCCAACACCCGCGAGGCCTATGGCCGTGATCTGCTCGACCTGGGCCGCTTCCTCGAGGGCCGCGGCGGCGCCGTCGACCGGGCGGTGACCGAGGATCTGCGCGCCTATCTCGGCGACTTGGCGCGGCGCGAAGGTGCCAAGGGCGGCCGCACTGCCGCGCGCACCGCGGCCCGCCGCCTGTCGGCGATGCGGCAGTTCTACCGCTTCCTGGTGTCGGAGGGCCGGCGGCAGGACGATCCTTCCGCCGCGCTCGATTCCCCGGCGCTCGGCCGGCCGCTGCCGAAGCTGCTGTCCGAGATCGAGGTCGAGGGCCTGATCGGCGCGGTCTCGGGCCTGTTCGCCGATCCGGAGCGGCTGGCCGAGGGGCTGCGCCTGCTGGCTCTGCTCGAGATCCTCTATGGTGGCGGCCTGCGGGTGTCCGAGCTGGTCGGGTTGCCGCTCTCGGCCCTGGCGCGGGACGGGCGGGCGCTGATCGTCCGCGGCAAGGGCGACAAGGAGCGGCTCGTGCCGCTGTCGGAGCCCGCGCGGGACGCCATCGCCGCCTACCTGCCGCATCGCGGCGTGTTCTTCGTCAAGGGCCGCGACCGCGGCTTCCTGTTCCCCTCGCGCATCGCGCGCGGCGGGTGCCTGACCCGGCAGCGATTCGGCCAGCTGCTGAAGGACCTCGCGGTCGAGGCCGGGATCGAGCCCAGCCGGGTCAGCCCGCATGTGCTGCGCCATGCCTTCGCCACCCATCTGCTGTCGCATGGCGCCGACCTGCGCTCGGTGCAGACCATGCTCGGCCACGCCGACATCGCCACGACCCAGATCTACACCCATGTGCTGGGCGACCGGCTGCAGAGCCTGGTGGCCTCGGCCCACCCCTTGGCGAAGATGAAACGGCCGTAGGGTTGGGTCCGCGACGCGAACCCGACGATTCACGTCTCAGCGAAGGTCCACAGCCGATTCGCCAGGAAGCCCCAGACCAGCACGACCAGCGTGGTCACGGCCTGGGCCGGCAGATAGGGGGCGCCGAGCCGGCCGACCAGCAGCGCCATCAGCAGGCCGGTCCAGGCGAAGCCGCCGGCGGCGACCAGGGCGAATCGCCAGCCCGCCTCGCGATGCGGCCGGCCACCTGTGAAGGTCAGCCGCCGGTTGAGCGCGTAGGAGACGAGGCCGCCGGCGACGTAGCCGGCCAGCGTCGCCGTCAGCGGCGCCGCGCCGCCCGATTCGACCAAGCCGACCAGAACGGCATAGTGCATGGCGGTCGCCACCAGCCCAGCCGCCGCATAGAGGGCGAACTGGCGATGCATCGCGGGAAACGGCAGGGCCTGCATGCGGCCTGTTTGACAGGACGGCCACCCGGCGTCACATGTCATCGCCGTAAACATGAGCAGAGGATCTTAAGCATTTGCATTGACAGCAAGGCCCGGTTGCGGTTTCGCTGTCACCGCTGATTTCATCTGGAACGGAACGACGTGATTCTCCTGCCCCCGACGCTGCGACGACGACGCCTGCAGCCCGCCCTTCGCGGCGCGGCGGCCTGAGGCGTTCCGGGGTGCCTGCGACACCATGATGCGGGCAGGACGGAAGCCGGTCGGCGCGCGAACCGACGCTCTCCGTTCCAAGGATCCTTCTCCAGTGTATCTCCTGAAGACCGAACGGCCGCGGGATGCGGCCGAAGTCGACGCCCTGCTCGACCTCGCCTTCGGCCCGAACCGGCAGACCAAGGTCTCCTACCGCTATCGCCAGGGCATCGCGCCGGTGCGCGGCCTGTGCTTCGTGGTGCGCGAGGACGGCCGGCCCAGCGGCACGATCCTCGGCTCGATCCGCTACTGGCCGATGCTGGTCGAGCCGGACCTGCCGACGCTGCTGCTCGGGCCGCTGGCAGTGCGGCCGGAGCTGCGCGGCGCCGGCGTCGGGGCGGCGCTGATGCGCGGCAGCATGAAGCGGGCGGCCGATATGGGGCACCGGCTGGTGCTGCTGGTCGGCGACCTCGCCTATTACGCCCGCTTCGGCTTCCAGCCGGCGGCCCCGCTGGGCTTCGCCATGCCGGACGAGCAGCCGCACCGGCTGCTGGCGGCGGAGCTGCGGCTCGGCGCTTTGGAGGATTGCCCCGGCGGCACCCTGCTGCGGGCGGATTCCGTGGCCAGCCCTGCGCAGATTTCGGTCTCAATGCGCGCGGCCCTGTGTTAGACAGCCCCCCGATCCCGAGGGCCAGTCTCAACGCGGTATGAAGACCTTTCTCGAATTCGAAAAGCCGATCGCCGAGATCGAAGGCAAGATCGAGGAGCTTCGGCACATCACCGACGCCGGCGAGCTCAACATCGCCGACGAGGTCTCCCGGCTTCAGACCAAGGTCGACAAGCTGCTGCGGGACACCTATCGCGGGCTGACGCCGGCGCAGAAGGTGCAGGTCGCGCGGCATCCGAATCGGCCGCACGCGCTCGACTACATCCAGGCCCTGATCTCCGAGTTCCAGCCTTTGGCCGGCGACCGCGCCTTTGCCGAGGACCGCGCCATCATCGGCGGCCTCGGCCGGTTCCAGGACCGGTCGGTGGTGGTGATCGGGCAGGAGAAGGGCAACGACACCGAAAGCCGCATCCGGCACAATTTCGGCATGGCCAAGCCCGAGGGCTACCGCAAGGCGCAGCGCCTGCTCGACCTGGCCGACCGCTTCCACCTGCCGGTGATCACCTTCGTCGACACCGCCGGCGCCTATCCCGGCGTGGCGTCGGAGGAGCGCGGCGTGGCCGAGGCGATCGCCAAGTCGATCGAATCCTGTCTCAGGGTGCGGGTGCCGCTGGTCTCGGTGGTGATCGGCGAGGGCGGCTCGGGCGGCGCCATCGGCATCGCCGTGGCCGACCGCGTGCTGATGCTCGAGCACTCGATCTATTCGGTGATCTCGCCGGAAGGCTGCGCCTCGATCCTGTGGCGCAGCAGCGCGCAGAGCCAGGAGGCCGCGGCGGCCTTGAAGCTGACGGCGCAGGATCTGAAGCAGCTCGGTGTCATCGACGGCGTGGTCGAGGAGCCGGTCGGCGGCGCCCACCGCTTCCCGCAGCAGGCCTTCGACTCCGTCGGCGATGCGATCGGGACGGCGCTGGCCGGGCTGGTCGACCTTGATGGCAAGACCCTGCGCAGCAAGCGGCGCGAGAAGTTTTTGGCGATCGGCCAGAACCTGGGCTGAGCGAGCCCCTTCAAGCACATAACCGTCATGGCGAGCCCCGAAGGGGCGTGGCCATCCCAGCGGCTCGATCTCTGGATGGCCACGGCGCTGCGCGCCTCGCCATGACGGTTTCAGGTAAAAGGTAGGTCAAGCCTACCAGATCGACCCCGCGGCCCGGGCCGGGGCCTGCTCCTCGCCGGCCTCGATCCGTTCCAGGAAATGGCCGAGCAGCCGCTCGTACAGCGCGTCGCCCAGGCAGGCATCCTCCAGCCCGACATCGATGTTCGGGTTGTCGTTGACCTCGATCACCACCGGGCCCTGCGCCGTCTCCTTCAGGTCGACGCCGTAGAGGCCGGTGCCGATCAGGGCGGCGGCGGCCAGCGCGGCCGACAGCACCACGGGCGGAACGGCGTCGAGCGGCACCGGCTCGGTCGCACCCTCCTCGCTGCCTCCGTCCTGGCCGTGGCGGAAGATCTGCCAGTGGCCGCGCACCATGCGGTAGCGGCAGGCGAAAAGCGGCTGGCCCGCCAGCACGCCGATCCGCCAGTCGAAGTCGGTGTAGAGATATTCCTGCGCCAGGATCAGGCGCGAGCGGCGCAGCAGCCGGCGCCCCGCCACCGGCAGCTCGGCCGGGCTGTCGACCCGCACCACGCCGCGCGAGCAGGCGCCGTCCGGCACCTTCAGCACCAAGGGGAAGCCCAGCGCCTCGCCGGCGGCCGCCAGCGTGTCGGCCCGCACCGCCAGGGTGCGCGGCTGCGCCACGCCTTCGGCCTTCAGCCGTTCGTGCAGGAACACCTTGTTGCAGCAGCGCAGGATCGACACCGGGTCGTCGATCACCGGCAGGCCCAGCCGGGCCGCGGTCTCGGCGAAGATGTAGCTGGGCGCCTGCAGCGCCGTGGTCTCGCGGATGAACAGCGCGTCGAACCCGCCCAGCCGCGGCAGGTCGCGATGGCCGAGGCACTCGGTCTCGATGCCCATCGACGACGCCACGTCGCGCAGCCGCACGATGGTGCCGGGCTTGGACGGCGGCAGCGGGTCGTCCGGATTCACCAGCACCGCCAGTCGGTGGGCGCGGCGAAATGGGCGCGGCGTCGGCGGGGGGGCGGCCAGCCGCTCCAGCGCGGCGCGTAGCAGGCGCTGCTGGCGCGGGTCCAGCCCGGCCAGCGGCTCCGCCACCGCCTGCAGCAGCTGCAGCCGGACCGTATCGATCTGCAGGGTCATCAGCGGCAGGCCGAACGCCTCATAGGCTGCCTCGGCGACCTCCTGCAGATGCGGCTTGTTGCAGCGGCCCAGCGCCACGAACAGGCGCCGCGGCAGGACCAGGCGCCCGCTGTGGCGGCGCAGCGCGGCCAGGGCGCGGTCCACCGGCGCGTGCCGGTTGCGCACCAGCCTTTCGTCGGCCTGGTCGGCGAGGTCCGCCGCGGTCGGGATTGCGGCGTAGCCGCGCGCCTCGGCGATCAGCGAGACGTAATAGCCGAAGGAGAGGGGGCGCTGGTCGCGGCACAGATTGACCACGATGGTGCCGGGGTCGGCATCGGGTTCCGGCAGGTGCCGCCCGTCCAGCAGGTCGTCGGGGGCGACGACGCGGCATTGGCGAGGCAGGTCGTCGGCCAGCCCGCCGGGCTCGTCGGCGACGATCAATGTGATGGCCATGGGTCCATGCGTGATGTGGCAATGGCCCTCAGCGTCCCGCCGATCCGGATAAAGGTGCCATTCGGATTTGGCGGCGCGTCACCCCGCCGCGAACACCCGCTGCGTGAACCTCTCGGCGAGGCGGCCGAGTTCGGGGCCTAGCACGCGGTCCTCCGCGACCGGCGGCACCACGTCCCGAACCTCTTCAACCAGGGCGCGCAGCGCCGGCGGGGCCGCACGGCTGGTGACGTGCAGCGCCTGGGACGCGATCACCGCCAGCATCGCCAGCGCCGCGTCCAGGCAGCGGCCGGCGTGCTCGTCCTTGGCCCAGGCCAGGAAGGCCGGGGCGGCGACGTCGTCCTGGCCGGCGCCCGCCGCCTCGGTGCCCGGCAGGAAGGTGCGCTGCGCCGCCGCCTTGGCCTGCTCGAGATATCCGGTCACCGCCATCGGCACATAGCCCAGGCTGCCATGGCCGTCGCTGTCGCTGGGGTCGCGGCCGACCATCAACAGGTCGGGCAGATGCGACACCCGACCGGCCAGGAGCTTCGAGCTGTGGCGGTCGCACAACAGGCAGAGATCGGCCCAGATCGCCGCCAGGTCGTCCAGCGCCGGCGCCGCCATGGCGTTGTGGTAGCCGCCGGTGCTGATGCAGCGGCCGTCGGGATGGCCCGGGCCGGCCTCGTCCGGCGGGATGTAGACCGGGTTGTCCGACGCCGCGGCCAGCGACACCGTGGCCCCGCGTTCCGCCGCCGCCAAAGCGCGGTACGCCTGGCCCAGCAGCCGCGGCACGATGCGGTAGCTGACCGGCGCCTGATAGCCGCGCCGACCGTCGCCGGCGCCGTCCAGCAGCGCGCGCAGGCCGCGCAGCGCCGCGGCGTCGTGTTCGTCGCCCCACAGCGTGTCCAGCGCCGGATCGTAATGCTCCAGCGGTGCCCGGAAGGCCTCGATCGACAAAGCGAAGACGGATTCGGCCAGCCGGATCCGGTTGCGCGCCGCCAGGGCCGAATCGGCCAGCAGCGCCGCGGCGCAGGGCGACCCGTTGATCAGCGAGCCCCGCTCCTTGACCTCCAGATCGAAGCGGGCGCTGAGCGCGGCGAACAGCGGGTACAGCGCCAGGATCTCCCCGGCCCCACCCTGGCCGGCGGCCGGCACCGAAGGCAGCGGCCCGCCGTCCAGCATGGCGGCGACGGCCAGAGCGATCCGCGGCGTGGTGGCGGCGTGGCCCTCCAGGAAATTCGCCAGCCGCGCCAGGACGATGCCGCGCACCATCCGCTCCGGCAGCGGGTCGCCGAAGGCGGTGGCGGCGGCGAAGGCCTTGATCCGGGCATGGCGGTCGCGCTCCTCGGGCCGCAGGCGTCGGTCGGCCAGCTCGCCCATAGCCGTGGTCACGCCGTAGATGACCAGGTCCGGGTCGGTGTCGATCAGCCGCAGAAAGGCGGCGCGGCATTCGGCGATCCGGGCCAGTGCGGCCTCGGTGATGCGCACGCCCTCGCCCTGCCAAGCGACGCGATGCACCGCGTCGAGGGTGATGTCGGCTCTCCTGGTCAGGGCCACTGTCATCGGCATCCGCTCCCGCTCCGGGGCGTGTGACGCCCTCGGCGGCAGCTTGGCAAAAGCAAAGGCCGGCGGCGATGGGATTCGCCGCCGGCCTTGGCCGAACCGATCCGCTGTGCTGCGGGGCCTACACCACCGAGCCGTGGCAGTGCTTGAACTTCTTGCCCGAACCGCAGGGGCAGGGGGCGTTGCGCGGGGTGTGGACCCAGTCGGGGTTCAGCGCCAGGGCCGCGCTGGCCGCCGCCACCGCGCCGGCGGCGGTCGCAAACTCCGGCTCCGGCGGCGCGCCCAGCGCCGGGTCGAAGCGGCTTTCGTGCATCTCGCGCTGCATCGCCGCGCGCTGCTGCGCCTCGACATCCTCCGGCCGGTTGACGCGCAGCTCGACCTGGGCCAGCACCTGGGTGACGGTCTCGCGCAGCCCCGCCAGCATCTGCTCGAACAGGTTGAACGCCTCGGCCTGGTACTCGCGCAGCGGGTCGCGCTGGGCATAGGCCCGCAGGTTGATGCCCTGGCGCAGATGGTCGAGCGTCAGCAGGTGGTCCTTCCAGCTCTGGTCCAGGATCTGCAGCAGCAGGCTCTTCTCGGCCATCTGCATGATCTCGGGGCCGTAGGCCTCGACCTTCGCCGCCATCTTGGCATCGGCCGCCTGCTGGATCCGCTCCTCGATCTCGCGGTCGGCGATGCCCTCTTCCTTGCCCCACTCCTTGACCGGCAGATCCAGCTGGAAGATGCGCAGCACCTCCTCGTGCAGCCCGTCGATGTTCCACTTCTCGGCGTAGCTGTTCTCGGGGATGGCGCGGGCGACGATGCCGGCGACCACCTCCTGCCGCATGTCGGCGACCATGGCGCCGACCTCCTCGGCCTGCATGATCTCGCGCCGCTGCTCGTAGATCACCTTGCGCTGGTCGTTCATCACGTTGTCGAAGCGCAGGAGGTTCTTGCGGATGTCGAAGTTGCGCGCCTCGACCTTCTCCTGCGCCTTCTCCAGCGCCCGGTTGATCCAGGGGTGGATGATCGCCTCGCCCTCCTTCAGGCCGAAGCGGCGCAGGATGCCGTCCAGGCGCTCGGAGGCGAAGATGCGCATCAGGTCGTCTTCCAGCGACAGGAAGAACTTCGACCCGCCGGGGTCGCCCTGGCGGCCGGAGCGGCCGCGCAGCTGGTTGTCGATGCGCCGGCTCTCGTGCCGCTCGGTGCCGACGACGTAGAGGCCGCCAGCGGCCAGCACGATCTCCTTGTTCTTCGCCACCTCGGCTCGGATCTCGGCCTCGCGCTGTTCGCGCGCCGCCGGGTCGTCGATGCCGGCCAGCTCGAGCTCGACCCGCATCTCGACATTGCCGCCAAGCTGGATGTCGGTGCCGCGGCCGGCCATGTTGGTGGCGATGGTCACGGCGCCGGGCCGGCCGGCCTGGGCGACGATATAGGCTTCCTGCTCGTGGAAGCGGGCGTTCAGCACGTTGTGCGGGATCTTTTCGCGCTGCAGCAGCGCCGCCAGCGTCTCCGACTTCTCGATCGACACGGTGCCGACCAGCACCGGCTGCTGCCGTGCGTTGCACTCGCGGATCAGGGTGACGATGGCGTCGTATTTCTCGCGGACGGTGCGGTAGACCTCGTCGTCCTCGTCCTTGCGGATGACCGGGACGTTGGTCGGGATCTCGACCACCTCGAGGCTGTAGATCTCGCCGAACTCGGCGGCCTCGGTCTGTGCCGTGCCGGTCATGCCGGCCAGTTTCGGATAGAGGCGGAAATAGTTCTGGAAGGTGATCGAGGCGAGGGTCTGGTTCTCGCGCTGGATCTCGACCCGCTCCTTGGCCTCGATTGCTTGATGCAGGCCCTCGGAGTAGCGCCGGCCCTCCATCATGCGGCCGGTGAATTCATCGATGATGACAACTTTGTCATCCTTGACGATGTAATCCCGGTCCAGCTGGAACATCACGTGGGCGCGTAATGCTTGGTTGACGTGGTGGACCTGGTTGACGTTCTGGATGTCGTAGAGGTTGTCGCCCTGCAGCAGGCCGGCCTCGATCAGGAGGCGCTCGATCTTCTCCTGGCCGGCCTCGGTCAGGGCGACGGTCTTCTGCTTCTCGTCGTGCTCGTAGTCCTCGACCGCGACCAGGCTGGGGATCAGCCGGTCGACCCGCATGTACATCTCCGACGAATCCTGCGCCGGGCCGGAGATGATCAAGGGCGTCCGCGCCTCGTCGATCAGGATCGAATCGACCTCGTCGACGATGGCGAAGTTGAACGGCCGCTGGACCATGTCCTCCAGCCGGAACTTCATGTTGTCGCGCAGATAGTCGAAGCCGAACTCGTTGTTGGTGCCGTAGGTGATGTCGGCGCCATAGGCCTGGCGGCGCTCGTCGTCGGTCAGGCCGTGGACGATGCAGCCGACGGTGAGGCCGAGGAAGCCGTAGATCCGCCCCATCCAGCCGCTGTCGCGCTGGGCCAGATAGTCGTTGACGGTGACGACATGCACGCCCTTGCCGCCGAGGGCGTTGAGATAGACCGCCAGGGTGGCGACCAGGGTCTTGCCTTCGCCGGTCTTCATCTCGGCGATCTTGCCCTGGTGCAGCACCAGGCCGCCGACCAGCTGGACGTCGTAATGGCGCTGGCCGAGCACCCGCCTGGCGGCCTCGCGCACCGTGGCGAAGGCCTCCGGCAGCAGGGCGTCCAGCGACTCGCCCTTGTCCAGCCGGGCGCGGAACTCCTGGGTCTTGGCCTGAAGCTGGTCGTCGCTGAGCGCCTGGAACTGGGGCTCCAGGGAGTTGGTCGTGACCACCGGGCCGGTGATCAGCGTCTTGACGAAGCGGTCGTTGGACGAACCGAACAGCTTTCGGGCGAGCGCACCGAACATCGAAACCTCGACTTGGGCAGGGAGAGCACGCGGACGCACTCCCCCAGGAATTTGGGGCCGCGCCACGCCGCTTTCAACGCGCAGCCGCAGCGGAGTTCCAGCGCCGCGGTCGAAAGCGCCCGGGCCTACGGGCGCGGCACCATAGCCGAAGGTCCCCGCCCTGCCAATGGCCCGCCAAACGACGAAGGGGACGGGACGGCAAGGGTGTTGTCGACAACGACCGGGCTAGGCATCGGCAAGCCTTTCGATGGTGTCCCAGACGGCCTCGGCGACGGGCCGCTGGGCCTCCAGCCGCTCCCAGAGAGCCTCGCGGCGCGGTCTCGACAGCTCCTTCCAATCCGGTGGTCCGAGAAGGACCGCCTGAATCGCCCCCAGCTTCTGGGCGGGCGTGGCGAACGGCGCCAGATGGCGGATGAGCGGCGCCAGGCTCGCGGAGAACCGCACGAAGGCGGACAGGAGCAGCGCCTTCAGGACGAACAGGTCGCGATCGGGACGCCTCGCGTCGAGCGGCGCGAACCCCGCCGCCGTCAGCTTATCGAGGCCCGGCTCGAGCCACTTCTGGCTCCGCGCGAGCACGAGCTCCTGGATGTGCGGCCAGACGACCGCGTCGCGGAACCTGTCGGCGAGTGCTCGCCTGAAAGATTTGTCGATGTCCTTGAACGCGGACTTGCCGGGCACGCCGGATTGCAGATAGCCGATGTTGCGGTCGTCGTCCTTGGAGCGGCCGATCAGCCGAACCTGGCTTGCCCCGCTGCCGACGGTCAGCACGGCATCGCCGCCGTCCTCGCCGGTGGTCCAGTCCAGTGCGGAGAAACAGGTGCCGAACAGCGCGGGGTCGATCGACTCGAAGCGGCGAAGAACGTCGAACACCGCGCCGCCCTGCGCATTGAACTGGATCGGGCCGAGGCTGATGCCGGCGCCCAGGTCATAGGCATTGATGCTCTCGAGCCAGCCCTCGCGCCCGCTGATGACACGCAGATAGCAGTCCGGTTCGACGATCGGATAGCGGAACACCGGCAGCGTCGCGCCATGCGTTTGCGCCCCGCGGAACTTCTTGCCGGGCTGGTCGACCCCGGTCGCGGGGATGGCCAATTCGCCGAGCCAGGCAAGCAGCAGCCTGAGGGCCGGGGCGGACAGGTCCTTGAGCCGGTCGAAGCTCGGCGCCAGCGTTGCCGGCCAGTCCGCCTTCTTCGTCGATTTCAGCTTGCCGATCCAGGTCTTCCGCTGGCTGGTCCGGTCGACTTCCGCCAAGGCATAGAACTCGGCAAGGCGCGGGATCTCGACCCAGCGCGCGCCGGCAACCGGTTCGGCGGCCGCATAGACATGCCGCCCCGCCGCGTCGGCAAGAACGAGCACGGCGGGCCCCAATCCATTGTCCGGGCGAAAGTCGATGACGGAGCCCAGAACGGCGCCGATGGCTTCCCGGATGGCGGAGCCGCGCGCCGGGCCGGCGCCGAGGACATCGCAGCGCATAACGGTCGACGTGCCCGCGGCGATCGCTGCGGCAAGGGCGGCATCGAGGTCGGGAAATTCGGTGGTCGCGTCATCCGCGGTCAATCGTAGCGGCGGCGCCAACTGCAACTCGCCTATCGTCCAGTCAGCCATAAGGCGTCTCCGGCTCTGAAATACTGAGTCAATAGTCCCGCGCCGGTGAAAACCGCTCAGCGCCGACACGATACTTGGTGATTCCAACGCCTATAGGCGCGAGTGACCTGAATATCTTGTTAAAGCGAGCATCAAATTCGACGACATTAAAGCATATCTCGGCAAACGAGTCAGCAGGGGGGCGGAGATTTTTTCTTCGATCCTGCCGGACGTGCCATGCCGGCCGCGCCCGCGAACGCCCCGGCTATGGTGCGACCGGCACTTGGTGCACGCAGAACGAGCCTTGTCTCTCCCGCCGGGCGGGAGAGACAAGGCGAAGCATCCGAAATCCTGCCGCCCCTGCCGATCGTGCCGGAGCGGTCCGGCGTCAGGCCATCGCGCCTAGCTTGCCGGATCGGCGGCGATCCCGCTGCCCTTCAGCACGACCGGGCGGGTGGTCTCGCCGGTGATGCCGAAATCGCTGTCGTTGATCATCATGAGCGACCCGTCGCCGGTCAGGGCCAGCCCCTCGATCTTGACCGGCACCTCCGGGTGGTCGGCGCTGTCGAAGCGCAGAATCTTGGTTACCGGCACGATCTTCGCCGCCGCCAGGTCCTTGCTCTGCTCCAGGCTGGGCGCGGTCTTCAGCTCGTCCCAGGCGGTGCCGTGGACGTCGGTGGCGCCGGCCAGCGACACCTCATACAGCTTGGTGGTGCCGTCGGTCCGCTCCAGCACCAGGAAGCGGTCGGGGCCGAGGCCCATCATCTCGCTGATGCGCGGGCTGTTCTGCTTGTCCGACGGGTCCAGCCGGAAGCTCTGCGGATCGTCGAGCGTGTAGACATATTCGCCGGTGACCGCGAGCGTCGCCGGGTCGAGGGTCCAGAGCCGGGCGTTCTTCGAGGCCTTGTAGGCGTCGGCGTCCGGGTTGGCGAGCGGGTTCTGGATGATGGTGGCCAGGCGCTTGTTGTCCGGGGTGATGGCCAGCGATTCCAGGCCGCGGTTGAGGAAGCGCTTGGCCAGCACCGCCGGCAGGCCGCCATCGACCGGATAATGCGCGGCCTTGAAGTCGCCCTCGGTGCCCTGCGGCACGATCCGGCGCAGGATCTTGCCGTCGGCCGCGACATGCAGCAGCGACGGGCCGTTCTCCTCCGACACCCAGAAGCTGCCATCGGCCATCGGCACCACCGACTCGGCGTCGACCGCATCCGGGTTCTGCTCGAGCTTTTTGCCCGCGAGGTCGATCGGCTGCTCGGTCGAGGCGTGGGTCAGCGGGTTCAACAGGCCGTTGACCGGCTTGCCGTCGCCGTCGCGCAGCGGCAGCACGGTGTCGACGGTGAAGCTGCCGCCATCCTGCAGCGTGATCCGGTAGATCGAGGGCGAGTAGTCCGGCTGCGGGTAGATGCGGGCGTTCTTGAGGTCGCCGCAGATGGTCTTGCCGTCGACCCCGAACACGTCTTTCACGTCGCCGCAGGTGAAGTTGGCGCCGCGGTCGGAGATGGTCCAGAAGGTCATCGCCGGGTCGGTCGCACGGCGGCCGGCGCCGCTGCCGATGCCGACATTCAGCTCCCGGGTCTTGCCGCCGGGCACCGAGATGCTGCCGAGCGTCAGCTTCGGGTCGGTGCTGGTGTAGCTGGTGATGGTCTCGGCGGCCTGCGCGGCGGCCGGGATCATCGCGACCGAGAGCAGCAGAGCTGCGGGAACGGGACGGAACGGCATGAACCCCTCCTTGGGGACCGTCTGTAAACGCTACTGGCGTGGCCGCCTGACGGCGGTTTCTGCGCTTCCGGTGCTCACGGACTCAAACGTCCGCTGCGCGCCGGTTCTCGAAACCACCGCCATTCGACTCACGCCAGCGCATTTCCAAACGGTCCCTTAATTCTTTGTCACCTCGAACCGGCGGGGTCGGGATGACGGCGCCGGGAAGCCGCCCGTCTTCTAGGATTTGCCGCGTTTCGGCCCGGTGACGGCGGCGTGAAGCTTTGATGACAGCGACTCCCGGTCCGCTTGTGCCCCGTTTCCGCCTGTGCTTTACCTGTCCGCCACGTCGCGCAGATGGCGCCGCCGCGATCCCATGACCGGATGCCGGCCCTTATCCGGCCGAGGCGCCACTCGTCCCACAGGATCTGAAAGGACGCGTTTGATGTCTTCCCTCGCCCTCCGCCTGCTTGCCGGCGCGGCAGCCCTGACGCTCCTGGCCGGTCCGGTCCTGGCCCAGGATGCGGCCAAGCCTGCCGAGGCGCCGGCCACCGCCGCTCCCGCTCCGGCCGCCGACCAGGCCGGCAAGCCCGACGATCCGGTCGCGGCCACGGTCAACGGCCAGCCGATCCTGCGCTCCGAGGTGCTGGAGGCGATCAACAGCCTGCCGCAGCAGTACCGCCAGATGCCGGTCGAGATGCTGGTGCCGCTGATGGCCGAGCAGGTGGCGACCGCCCGCCTGGTGGCGCAGAAGGGCGTCGATGCCGGGCTGCAGAACGACCCCGAGGTCAAGGCGCGGCTGGAGACGGCCCAGCGCCGCATCATCCAGGACGTCTGGCTGCAGCGCCAGATCAAGGCCAAGGTCACCGACCAGGCGATCCAGGACGCCTATAAGAAGTACCTGGCCGACAACCCGGCGCAGGACCAGGTCAAGGCCCGCCACATCCTGGTGGACAGCGAGGACAAGGCCAAGGACCTGATCAAGAAGCTGGAGGGCGGCGCCAAGTTCGAGGAGCTGGCCAACACCAACACCACCGACCCGTCGGGCAAGGATTCGGGCGGCGACCTGGGCTGGTTCTCGAAGGACCAGATGGTGCCGGAATTCGCCGACGCCGCCTTCAAGCTGGAGAGGGGCAAGTACACGACCACGCCGGTGAAGAGCCAGTTCGGCTGGCACGTCATCCTGGTCGAGGACAAGCGCACCCTGCCGCAGCCGACGCTGGACGAGGTCAAGCCGCAGCTCGAGGAGCAGCTGTCGCAGGCGCTGGTGCCGCAGATCATCGCCGAGGTGAAGCAGGGCGCCCAGATCGTGGTGATGGGCCAGGACGGCAAGCCGCTGCCCCCGCCCAGCACCGACGCTCCGGCCGCCGACCCGGCCGCGCCGGCCGCGCCGGCGAAGTAACCGGCGCGAGCCGAGACGGGGGGAGGGGACCATGGCCGGAGCATTGCCGCGTTCGCCGCTCGCGCCAGAGCGGCTGCCGGATCTGGCGCCGATCGCCGGCGTGCGGCTGGCCGCCGCCGCCTGCGGGCTGAAGAAGACGGGGGCGCCGGACGTGCTGTTCGTCGCCCTCGACCCCGGCACCAGTGCGGCGGGCGTCTACACCCGCTCGCGCTGCCCCTCCGCCCCGGTGGATTGGTGCCGCCGGGCCTTGCCGAAGGGCTCGGCCCGGGCGGTGGTGGTGAATGCCGGCAACGCCAACGCCTTCACCGGCCAGGCCGGCGTCGCCACGGTGGCGGCCACGGTGGTGGCGGCGGCGAAGCAGGTCGGCTGCGACTGGGAGGAGGTGTTCGTCGCCTCCACCGGCGTGATCGGCCAGCCGCTGCCGGAGGACCGTATCGCCCGCCACCTGCCGGACCTGGCCCAGGCGCTGGGCGAGGATTGGGCCGCGGCGGCGGAGGCGATCCGCACCACCGACACCTTCGCCAAGGGCGCCACCCGCACCGCGACGATCGGCGGCACCGCGGTCACCCTCACCGGCATCGCCAAGGGCTCGGGCATGATCGCGCCGGACATGGCGACGATGCTGTCCTTCGTGTTCACCGATGCCACGATCCCGGCGCCGCTGCTGCAGAAGGCCCTGGCCGCGGCGGTCGAGCAGTCGTTCAACGCCATCACGGTGGACGGCGACACCTCGACCAGCGATACGCTGATGCTGTTCGCCACCGGCCAGGCCGGCAACCCGGTGCCGGGCGGCAACGGCGACCTGGCCGATTTCCAGCGGGCGCTGAACGACCTGACCGCCGACCTGGCGCGCCAGGTGGCGTGCGACGGCGAGGGCGCGCAGAAGCTGATCACCATCGCCGTGAAGGGCGCGATCTCCGACCGCTCGGCCCGGCGCATCGGCCTGGCCATCGCCAATTCGCCGCTGTTGAAGACCGCGGTGGCGGGCGAGGACGCGAATTGGGGCCGCATCGTCATGGCGGTCGGCAAGTCGGGCGAGCCGGCGGACCGCGACAAGCTCGGCATCGCCATCGGCGGCGTCCAGGTGGCGCGCGACGGCATGGTGGTGGCCGGCTATGACGAGGCGCCGGTGGCGGCGCATATGAAGACCCGGTCGATCGGGATCGAGGTCGACATCGGCATCGGCCGCGGCCACGCCACGGTCTGGACCTGCGACCTCACGCACGGCTATATCTCGATCAATGCGGACTACAGAAGCTAGCCCTGGGTGAATTGGGGCTGGCGCGGACAAACCGAGGTCGGCCAGTGCATCGGGGCAGGATGTCGAGCGTTTTCACTTTGCCTCTCCCGTTTACGGGAGAGGTCGGGCTCGCGCAGCGAGACCGGGTGAGGGCGGGCTTGGGCCGTGACGCACTCCCCACATTCCTTCATCGTCATTCCCGCGAAAGCGGGAATCTCTTTCCGGCCAAGGCGCTACGAGATCCCCGCTTCCGCGGGGATGACGGGTTGGGGAATTGTGGCAAGGTCTCGCGATCCTCGGGTCAAGCCCGGGGAAGGAAGGCCGCACCGTCCCGCAGCCGCGAGCCCGCGGCGTCATGACCGACCTGCCGGAGGCGCTGGAGACCGAGCGGCTGCGGCTGCGCCGTCACCGCCCCTCCGATGCCGGGGAGATCACCCATCTGCTGGACGATTGGGAGGTGGTGCGCTGGCTGTCGGACGTGCCGTTCCCCTATGGCTTCGCCGATGCCGAGGACTGGATCCGGACCGCGGAGAAGCGCTGGATCGCCGGGCGGGACTACCAGTTCGTGGTGGCGCTGGCCGACAGCGGCGCCGTGATCGGCCATATGGGGCTGTCGATCGCGACCAACGGCCGGGTCGGCAGCTTCGGCTACTGGTTCGGCCGGCGCTACTGGGGCCAGGGCTATGCCACCGAGGCGGCGCAGGCGATGATCGCCTTCGGCTTCCTCGACCTGCGGCTGGAGCGGATCCAGGCGGCCTACCACCCCGACAACGCGCCGTCGGGCCATGTCCTGGTCAAGGCCGGGCTGATGACCGACGGCATCAAGACCATCGAGTTCAAGGCGCTGGGGCAGGCGGTGCCCTGCCCGCTCTTCGCCCTCAGCCGCCAGGATTATCTGAAGATCTATGCCGCCTGAACTCTCCGCTGTCCCCGCCCTGCCGATGGTGCTGGTGGTCGCCGTCGCCCTGGTCGATGCCGATGGCCGCGTGCTGATCGCGCAGCGGCCCGAGGGCAAGTCGATGGCCGGCCTCTGGGAGTTCCCGGGCGGCAAGGTCGACCCGGGCGAGACGCCGGAGGCGGCGCTGATCCGCGAGCTGCGCGAGGAGCTGGCGATCGACACGGAGGAGAGCTGCCTGGCCCCCTTCACCTTCGCCAGCCACCGCTACGAGCGCTTCCACCTGCTGATGCCGCTGTACCTCTGCCGCCGTTGGCAGGGCACGCCGCGGCCGCTGGAGGGCCAGGCGCTGGCCTGGGTGGCGCCGAACCGGTTGCGGGATTATCCGATGCCGCCGGCGGACAAGCCGCTGGTGGCGATGTTAAGGGATGTGCTTTAGCCTATCCTTTGCGCCGCATCCAATTCGTGCATCGCCACCGCAATTACAGCGGGAGGATCTACATGAGACCAGATCAAATTGAGGCAATAACCCTCAAGCTTGGGCGGAGCGCCCATCATATATCTGCGTTGCAGAAACTGATACTGGAGTATAAAGACAGGAAGCCGATGGTTGTTGAGTATGTTGAATGGAATGGTCATTATGGCGTGAAGTTCGTAATGCGCCCACCAATTCCGTATGATTTTGTCCTCACAGCCGCCGACGCTCTAGGAAATCTTCGGGCGGTATTGGACTATTCGTCTCATCTGATTTTTGATCCAAATGGCAATTACTCCGAAGATATGGCCTTTCCAATTTCAAAATCCAAAACAAAATTTGAAGAAACTTTAAAAACGAAAAAGTATTTCCGCGATGCCCAGAGGAACGCGCTTGATATACTGACGAATGACGTTAGGCCATACCCGGGCGGGAATGACATTCTATGCTGGCTAAACCAAGTTAATAATATGGAAAAGCACAGATTTCCGTCACCAATGATCCAATCATCTCTCTTAAAAATAGGGGCCATAACGAATTTCCGGATAAGCAAAACGGTTCGCAATATCGGAATCACTGCAGGCACGAAGATAGATATAGAGATTGGTCCCGGAGCAAGGCTCGTTGATTACGAATTAGATTTCGACATAGCCTTCGGGGTGGAATCGCCAAGGCCATATGATGCCACACCGATGGTCTATGCGCTAAACGAAATACTGGCGGAGACACAATCGACCATCAAAAAATTTGGCTTGATTATTTGAATTTCTCGTGCCGGAATTGCGGTGACAGCGCACTTTTAGCGAGCTTCCGTCCCCGTCGGGCAGGAGCGAGAGGCCGGCCGCTCTCGCGTTCGAGCCGGTCCAGGAAGTCGCGGCCGCCGAGCGGCCGGCCGATCTGCTCGGCCCGGCGCAATCGCGTCGACGCCGCGTCGTCCTCGCCGGCGGCGAGGATCGCGGCGAAATCGGGATAGCGCGACAGCACCGGCTCGCGGCCGGCAGGCCGTCCGCAGGGATCCGGCCCAGATTGACCGGCGCGCTGGACCAAGGCCAATCCGCCACCCGCCGGACCAGCTGGACCCGCGCGGGGTTGAGCGCGACGTGGCGCAGCGCCTCGAGGCACGCTCGCCCGCCGGCCGCCGCTCAGCCCCGTCAATTGGCCCGCTGCGATACCGGGTCAAGGAAGCAGCGCGCTCCAGCTGAGCCCCGTGGCTTCGGCGATCGTCGAGCCGGGCAGTCCTGCCACGAAGACAATGAACAGGCCGGCGATCACCGCGAACCAGAGCAGCCGGCGACGGGAGAGAACGAGTCCGACCGTAAAGACGGCGCTGATCGCGGCCACAGCCGTGCCGGAGATGATGTAGTTGAGAGGAGATCTGTAAGGCCAGCCGCCGCCTTCCCAACCCCACGGATAGCCCTCCATATGCCCAGATGCGACTTGGAGGACATCGGCGAACAGGACCGCTGTCACCAGCGCAGACAGGGCGACGACGGCCCAGGCCATCAATACGCCGATCTTCGCCAGGATCGCTTTAGCCGTAGATGACATCGACCGTCACGCTCTGGCCGTACGCCCGAAGGCGTCCGGCGAAGTCATCCATGTTGCCGGTCAGGTCGATGCAGCCCGCCGACCCCGGATACCAGCCACCGTGAATGGTAAACCCGTCCCGTCCGAATGTGTTGACGTTGCGGAGAGGCCTGAGCCACAGCCGATAGTTGCCCCAACTCATCTCATTCCCCCGCCATTGGCCCCGCCCGAGGTTCCCTGCGACCCAATCCACGGTGCTCTGGCCAAGACGACGGTCCTGGAATTCCGAAAAGTCGCCGAGATAGGTTCCGGCCGGGATCGGCCCGGTGTCCGCCACGTTCTGCTCTCTTGGGGACTGGTGGCCTTCCCGACCAGATACCGCGGCCCACTCCCGCTCGATCGAGCCGCCGTTGATCCACTTCAGCGATTTTCCGTCGAACCGCAGCCAAACACGGCGCCGCATCCGCACGCGAAGTTCGCTGCCCCAGAGATCGAAATGGCTGTTCGCCGGCGTTTGACCGCCGCCGACTGCCGGAAGGGCCAGGCCGGACACGGCCGCGGCATCGAAGCCCGGGGCGAGGACGCGGATGCTGTAGCGGGCGCAGACGTTCGGCCGGAGCCGGAAACGAGGCAACCCTGCCTCGGAGAAGCCTGTGATCGGAAGTGCGGAGCGAGCCGAATGATCCAACAGCATGGATGGTGCCCGCAGCGGACGACCCGGCCACCCCGACCATTCGCCCACAGTGCTCTCGACCTCAGCCAGTACCGAGACGCGGATCGGACCGATAGACGGTCGCGCCTCCATGCTGGGAGCGATCCTGATTTCGTCTTCGACCATGTCGGACTTGCCCCTCCGCGTAGTGCCTTGTTTCCCGCCGGACCTCCCCGGTCAGGACTGTATTCCACCTGTACAATACGGTGACACTGCAATTTTAGCGGGCTTTCGCCCTCGTTTGGCCGGCGCGAGGGTGCGGCTGCTCTGGCGTTTGAGCCGGTCCGGGAAGTCGCAGCCGCCGAGCGGCCGGCCGATCTGCTCGGCCCGGCGAAGCCGCGTCGACGTCGCTTCGTCCTCGCCGGCGGCGAGGATCGCGGCGAATCGGGAGTCCGTGACAGCGCGTGCTCCAAGGCGGTCAGGCCGTCTGCCCCGCATGAAGCCGTGGGCTGGTCTCCGAGCGTCAGCTTGACTTGTCATGCGATTGAAGTACATTTCTGGTCACACAGGAGGATCGACATGGCGGCAAGTGCGCTGATCCAGACCCGCATCGACCCCGCCTTGAGGGACAAGGCGTCGCTGGTGCTCGCGCAGATGGGGCTGACCGTGTCCGATGCGGTGCGGATGCTGCTCACCCGGGTCGCGAATGAGGGGGCCCTGCCGGCCGGGCTGGCCGTCGACCCGGCGACCCATGACGCGTGGGTCCGCGCAAAGGTGCAGGAGGCGCTCGACGATCCGCGGCCGGACGTCCCGCACGAGGAGGTCGAAGCCAGGTTCGCTGCGCGGCGGGCTCAGACCCGGCGCAAGCTGGCCGCCGGCAAGTCTTGAGACTGTCCTGGCGCCCGGCCGCCGAGGCGGATCGTCTCGCCATCTACGACCACATCGAAGCCGACAATCCGCAAGCAGCCGAACTCGTCGACGAGCGGATACTGGCTCGCGTCCTGACGCTGCTCCAATTGCCACAGAGCGGACGGCCGGGGCGCGTCGAGGGCACCCGTGAGTTGACCATCAGGCGCACGCCCTATTTCGTGATCTACCGGATCGAGGACGACACGGTGAGGATCCTGCGTATCCTGCACAGTGCGCGGGAGTGGTCGGCGGACGTGGTCGACGAGCGCTAGTGTTTGACGGCCGATTCTACGAACGCTTGATCCCATCGGCCTCGACAGGGGCCGGAGACGCTGGATGGCCACGCCCCTGCGGGGCTCGCCATGACGGGCCGGGATCTGGAAACCACGGCCGCGATTCTGCGCCGGAACGAGGACGAGACATGCTGATCAACGCCGCCCTGATGGGGCTCGGCAGCGTCAACCGGAACCTGCTCACGATCCTGGCCGGGAAGGCGGGCGCGCTGCAGCGCGATCACGGGATTGGCTTTCGCATCGTCCTGGTCGCCGACAGCCGGGGCGTGGCGGTCGACCCCGCCGGGTTCGATCCGGCGGAGATCGCCGCCCGCAAGGCGGCCGGGGGCTCGACCGCGGATCTGGCCGGCTATCGCGGGGCGGTTGCGGTGGAGAGCCTGCTGGCCGGCGTCGACCTGGTGTTCGAGGCGTCGCCGGTCGACCTGCGCACCGGCGGGCCGGGGCTGGCGCTGACGCGGGCGGCGCTGGGGCAGGGCATCTCCGTCGTGCTGGCGAACAAGGGCCCGGTGGTGCTGGCCTTCCGCGAGCTGCACGAGACCGCCGGGCGGACCGGGGCGGGGCTGAAATACAGCGCCACGGTCTGCGGCGGGCTGCCGGTCCTCAACATCGGGCGACGCGACATGATCGCGGGCGAGATCCTGCGGCTGCGCGGCGTCTTCAACGCCACCACCAACTTCATCCTGGACGAGATGGCCGGCGGCACGGCCTATGGCGATGCGCTGGCCGAGGCCCAGCGCCGCGGCATCGCCGAGGCCGACCCCTCGCTCGACGTCGACGGCTGGGACACGGCCAACAAGCTGCTGATCATCGCCAACAGCCTGCTCGGCGCCGACATCGCGCTCGCCGACATCGCGGTGACCGGCATCGCCGGGGTGACGGCGGAGCGGATCGCGGCGGAGGCGGCGCAGGGGAAGGTGATCCGGCTGGTCGCCAGCGCCGAGGCCGGGCGCTACGCCGTGGCGCCGGTCGCCCTGCCCGGCGCCGACTTCCTGGCCCAGTGCAAAGGCTGGGAGATGGCGGTCGAGATGCACACCGACATCTACGGCATCAGCTCCCACAAGCTGTGGGAGCGCGAGCCCACGCCCACGGCGGCATCGATGCTGCGCGATGCGGTGCATATCTTCGCGGCCCCGGGGAGGGTCTGAGCGGCGCCGGCGGCCGATTTGCGGTGACAAGATTGGACTGCACCCCTTGGGTGAGACGCC